>CAZKMR010000001.1:0-130953 GCA_964553795.1 uncultured Bifidobacterium sp.
CGGACCCGACGGCGATGTCGCACTCGTTTTGTTAAACAAACCAAACACAAAACCTGATTTAGCAGGAACCCGTCTTCATCGCCACTCTGATTTCCGAGGTTGTCCCATTTCGCTGGTTTGTTTGTCCCACTGATCTCTGATCACAAAACGGCTGAAGCAAAGAAGGAACGCATTTCTCACGAGATGCCAGACAAGCCGAACTGGACCGAAGCGGGGTTGGCAAAACGCGCCAAGGGTGACGGGCGAAAAGGCGGGAAGGCAGCAATGGCTGCGGACCAAGACGGCGGTGACCTTGAAACGGATTGCGCGTGAGCTGACTCCTCAATAATTATGACGCCGGGTTCGACGCCAAAAGAAGGGCCAATATGACAATACCAAGAACCGACCCCTTTACGAGCCATGAAGAGAACGCCGCTGAATAGTTTCTTTACATTCGGAGTTTATTCGTGCCTCGCGCTTGCATTTGCAGGTTGTCAGCCCAAATCGAATCGAAATCCTACTACGCAGCACCAATTATTTGGCCGGCCATCGCCGACCCCAGCAAATACGCAATTTTTGACGAACTACAGGCAGGAACTGGGAAATTCCAACAACCCGCACGATTTGCAACGTTGGGCTATTGAATTAATCAGCACCCTGCCTCGTGCTGAAGAACCGGTGCGAGTTGATCTCGCGAACATTCCGCTTCACAGCAAACCTGGACAATCCGAAAACCGGTCCAGGCTGGTCGGGTATTTGCGGATGGGGCCAAATCAAGAGCGTTACATCTCTGTCAATGCGGGGGGAGGTGGAGCGTTTGGTTGGTATGGCATTCTAATAGGGAAACCCACCTTCCGGCCATCGGACAACATCCGGCATTATCTTGAGTGGATTCCGGGTTGTTACGTGTTCTACACGCCGCCGATTTGATTTTCTTTCGCAACAGCGCGAGCCGTAAAGGGGTTGGTTCTTGGTATTGACAACTGTTGGTGGGTTTCTGACCTTCGGCGGCATGGCCCGCAAATTACGAGTGGAATATCCCGGGGCGGCTTGGCGCGGCGCCAACCTCCACATATCGGCGCGGCATGATCGCCGCGCCGCGGAGCCAATCCGCTTGCGTTGCGGCGGGAAGAGGACCGGCAATTCAGGGTGATGGAGGCGACCTCGCGCGCCCCGCAAGCTTGATCCGCGCGACGGAATGAAGGAAAAGTTTTGCACCCCGGAAAACGGGAGCGAGGGAGAGCAGACAGCCACCGTGCCTCGGCTTCGTTTATTTCCAATTGGAGGAGGGATTCGGGTAACACTTGTTTTTGAGTTGCGCCGCGGCAGCGTGGGTTGGCAACGGGCGGAGCAAAAACGAAAATTGACTTTCGCCGACGGGCAAGAAATCGTTCGTCCGCACATGATTCCACTGCGCCGCTTTCTCGTCTATTTCTGTCTCGCGCCAACTGTCGTATGGTTGGTTGGCTGTAAACTTTCATCCGCCACGACCGGGAGTCAGTCTTCACGTGGATTAATTCTGGTATGCAACAAGGGCGATCACACGCTGGGCATCATTGATCTGGTGGCGGGAAAACAAATTGCGACGGTGGACGAAGAAGGCGTGACGGGGCATGAGGTCATTGCGTCACCGGATGGGAAACTGGCGTTCGTGCCGATCTTCGGAAATTCCGGCGTGGGTCGGCCGGGCACGGATGGCAGTGTGATTCGGGTGATTGATATTGGGCAACGAAGGATTGTGGACACGATTGATTTCGGGCGTGGCGTGCGGCCGCACTGTGCGATGATCGGGCCGAAGAATGGATTGCTCTATGTGACCACGGAGCTGGAGAACTCTGTGACAGTGATTGATCCGCGCGAGCGCAGAATTCTTTACAGCATTCCGACCGGGCAACCGGAGTCGCACATGCTCGCCATCACGAGCGACGGCAAACGCGGATACGTTTCGAATGTCGGGCCAGGCACGGTGTCGGTGCTGGATTTGGAGCAGCGTCAGTTGAAGACGGTGATTGAACTGGGAACGGTGGGGCAGCGCATTGCGATTTCGCGGGACGATAAATGGGCGTTCACGGCGGACCAACGGAAGCCGCGCTTGGCGGTGATTGACACGCGCAAGAATACGGTTGCGCGGTGGGTGGAGTTGCCGGGTATCGCTTATGGCACGGCGGCCACGCCGGATGGGCGGTATTTGATTGTGACGCTGATCCGGAAGAATCAAGTCGGATTGCTGAATCTGGCGACGATGAGCATCGAGCGCACGGTGGATGTTCCGGCCGCGCCGCAAATGGTGGTCGTACGACCGGACGGTGCGGAGGCCTATGTGTCGTGTGACGCGAGCGGCAAAGTGGCGGTGATTGATGTGAAGGAATGGCGTGTGACCAAGTTGATTGAAGCCGGGCCGGGCGCGGATGGATTGGCGTGGGCGGCGCGCGATTGATTTCGATTCAGGGAGGCAAACTACGGGGCGGGGTTGCAATCCACCGCTTTCTCTGGTTAAGCTGCGCGCCAACGCATTTACATTTATGGCAACACCTTGCTTCCATTCCAGCATCGAAGGCGCGCAACATGGCGCGAAAACCCTCGCTCAATTCCTTGCTTACGCGAAAAAATCCGGGGCGGCCGGCGCGCAACCGTCCAATTTCATGCTGCAAAACAGCAAGGGCGGTTTTCAGACGGCGAAGGAAATTAAAAACGCATTCGCCAAAGCCAAACTCAAGCTGGACGGCGTTTCCGGCCATTGCCCGTTCTGGGTGCATACGACCGCGTGGACTGGCAGTCCCACGATTCGTCCTTTCATTCCGGGTGATGTTGCGAAAAAGTCCGCCGCGGAGATCGAGAAATGGGCGGAAGATTATTGCCTGCGTCTGATGGATCTCTGCGCGGAACTCGGCGTGAAAATTATTCCGATGTTCTGGGGCGTGGCGTTTGGTTGGGAAATGGCGACTGGTTATCCGTGGGGTTTCTGGAAAGGTGCGGATTTTGATTTGCTGGAAGAAGGCAAAGAGCGCTTCGTGAAGAAGACCAAAAAACTTCGCGATCATGCCCGCAAACTCGGCCTTTACCTCGCGCATGAAATCCACGGTGGCACCGCAGTCATGACGGCGGACGACTTCAACATGCTGGTGGACGTTTGCGACGGCGACAAAGTTCTTACAGTGAACGCCGATCCGTCGCATTGTTGGGAAGGTGAAGATTTTGAAACGCGCTTTCGCAAAGTCGGGTCACGCGTGATGGCGTGTCACGTGAAGAATTTCGTCATTCGCCGCGGCATGCCGGTGCGCATGATGGCGCCGAATTGGCCGGATCGTGCGATGCAGTTCGTGGATATTCCCAGCGGCGACTTGAACATGCTTCGCTACGCCGAACTGATGATCAACATCGGTTATCCGCAACGCTATTGTCAGGTGATGGGCACAAAGACCGCGCCGCTCGTCGTCGAAGCGGAGAGCGCGTATCGCGATCTCGATGCGACGAGCGCCAACGGCATTCAATACGTGCGCGACAATTTGTGTTTCCCGCTGGCGGCGGGCTCGTTTGAAGAAGGCATGGGGGCGTAAATTGCCGCCGCGGTGAATTGCGCGTAGCGCTGCCTAGGCGGCGCTACGCATGCTCAATTCCTGATTTCAGTTAATCCCAAGCAACTCGACTTCGAACACCAAGGTTGCGTTCGGCGGTATTGCGCCGGGGTAGCCATCACGGCCATAAGCGAGTTCGGGCGGGATCGTGAGTTTCACTTTGTCCCCGACTTTCATTTGGGCCACGCCAAGATCCCAGCCGGCGATGACCATGCCTTGACCCAGCACAAAGGCGAAGGGTTCGTTTCGATCGACGGAACTGTCGAACTTCTCGCCGTTGGTAAAGCGTCCGGTGTAATGCACAGTAACGGTGTCACCTTGCTGTGGGGCAGCGCCGGTGCCGCTGACCAGTTTCTCCATCTGCAATTCAGGTTTAGCCATGAGCGAAGTGTCGCTGGCTCACGATGCTGGGTCAATCCGACGAATCCAGTGGGAAGCGGAAAGTGGCAACAACCAACTCGACTTATTGCGCCGACAGCTTAGGGCGCGTTGTGCTTCAGGCCGCGACCCGGACGGGCGCCGGTGTGCTTGCTGTCCGCAATGACGGGAACGCCGTTCACCAGAACATGAGGAATGCCAACCGCGTAATGATGCGGATCGTTAAACGCAGCCGGGTCGGAAACTTTTTCCGGATCGAAGATGACGACGTCGGCCCAAAATCCTTCTTTGATCAAGCCCCGGTTTTTGAGGCGAAACGTGTTGGCGGGCAAACTCGTCATTTTGCGAATGGCGTCTTCGAGCCGGAGCACTTTCAGGTCGCGCACGTAACGGCCCAGCACGCGGGCGTTGTTGCCATAACCGCGCGGGTGCGGCACGCCTTTGCCAAATTCCCGCAGTCCGCTGTCGCAGGCGATCATGGTGTTGGGATGTTGCATGAATTTCTGGAGATCGGCTTCATTCATGCCGTGGAAAACGCCGCTGGCGCTGCCGTTAATTTCGAGGTCGAGCACCATTTCGATTTGATCTTCGAGTGAATCGTTGCCGCGCACTTTTTTGGCGGCTTGCACAATGTTCAAGCCGTTGAGTGAAGGATCGTGGCGATAGGAAGCGATGACCGCGTAGGCGTAATCGTCCCGACCACGGGCCTTGAGTTTTTCCTTCATCCGCTGAACCAGACCGGCTTTGGTTTCCGGATTACTGATCAGTTTCAGAAACGTCTCCTTGCCGCCGTCGAACGCGTCATCGGGAATGAGTTGTCGCATCGTGGTGCTGGAAGCGGTGTAAGCGTATTGATCGTGGGTGATGTCGAGGCCTGCAGCGCGGGCTTTCTCGAAATAGGCGAGCACTTCGTCGGCCTTGCCCCAGGCGCGTTCGCCACTGAGTTTGAGATGCGAAACCTCGGCGCGAATGTTGGCTTCGCGCGCGATACGGAAGACTTCGTCGAGGGCCTCGAAAATTTGCGAATCTTCGTGGCGCATGTGGCTGGCGTAAATGCCGTCGTAGCGCGCCGCGACTTTGGCGAGGGCGGCAATTTCGTCGGTTTTGGAGAACACGCCCGGCAGATAAATCAGGCCGGTGGACAAACCGACGGCGCCGTCGCGCATGGCTTCGTCCACGTACGCCTTCATCTGCTCCAATTCCGCGGCGGTGGGCGGGCGATCAAAATTACCGCCCATGGCGCGGCGGCGCACGGTGTTGTGTCCGATGAGCGAGGCGATGTTCGGCGAAACTTTCACGCGTTTGATGGCGGCGAAGAGCTTGCCGAGGTTGGTTTCAGAACCACCGCAATTACCCACCACGAGGGTCGTGACGCCCATGCGCAGGAAATTTTCCGCTTCGGGCTGTTCCACGATTTCGTCGGCATGGGTATGAACGTCGATGAAGCCCGGGGCGACGATCATGCCCGCGGCATCAATTTCTTTGGCGGCGGAGCCGGAGAATTTGCCAAGGCGAACAATTTTTCCACCTTTGATGCCGACGTCGGCAAAAAAAGCGGGGTTGCCGGTGCCATCAACGAGACGGCCGTTGCGGATGACAAGATCGTAGCTGGCGCCGGAGGCTGAGAAGAACAGCGTGAGCAAGCCAAGGGCGAGGAAAGCTTTCTTCATGACGCAGGCCAAAGTAACAGGGACCGGCAACGCGCGCCAAAAAGAAATGCGCGGGCATTTTATGTGTCTTGACGCGCGGGAGATTTTCGACTGGCCAAGCGATGGGACGCGGGGCGAAGTTGGGCGGGAACCTAATGACGAGGCAACCCTCCTATCATTGATGTGGCGCTATGGCATCGGCCCGGGATTTTGAAGGATTGGTCCAGCGGTATTACGAACCGCTGTACCAGTTTGCGTTCAGTCTGACCCGCGCGGAAGCGGATGCCTGCGACCTGACGCAGCAGACTTTCTATGTTTGGGCGACCAAGGGCCATCAATTGCGCGATTTCGCCAAAGTGAAGACGTGGCTGTTTACCACCTTGCACCGATTGTTCCTTGAGTCGCGCCGTCGCCAAACGCGTTTTCCCCATCAGGCGTTGGATGCCGCCGAACCCGAGTTGCCGACCATTCCACCGCGGGACATCAGCCGCCTGGACACGGCGCAAGTGCTGGCCGCGTTGAGCCGGGTGGACGAAACCTATCAAGCGCCGGTAGCGTTGTTCTACCTGCAAGACTGTTCCTACAAAGAAATCGCTGAAGTGTTGAATCTGCCGATGGGCACCGTGAAGTCACGCATTTCCCGGGGCATCGGACAAATGCAGCGCATGTTGGCCAAAGATTTACCTCCGACCCGAAACCGTTCCTAACGTGACGACTGAACAAGCCAAAGAAATTCTGTTGGCCTACCGGCCCTGGACCGATGACGCCCAAGATCCAGAGATTGCGGCGGCGCTGACCGTGATGCAGTCGCAACCCGAACTCCAGCGGTGGTTGGAGGCGCATTGCGAGCGACAACTGGCGTTACGCGACAAGTTCCGCGCGATTCAAGCGCCGGAGGGTTTGTTGCAACAAATCCTGTCCGAGCGGCGGGTGCAGCCGGATGCTGCGCCGCGCCGCCGCCGCGTGGCCATTGGCGCGCTGGCTTGCGGGGTCATGGTGGTGGCGCTGGCATTCATCGTTCAAACGCTGCGGCCGGTGAGCAGCGAGGATTTGAGTTTTAACGGTTATCGCCAACGGATGGTGAAGACGGTGTTGCGCGCTTACGGCATGGATTTTGAAACCAATGAAATGACGCAAGTCCGCGCCTTTCTCGGCGCCAACCGTGGGTTGGCGGACTTCGCCTTGACGCCGGGATTGACGGCGACGCCGACGGTCGGCTGCGGGGTGTTGCGGTGGCAAGGGCAGCCGGTGACGATGGTGTGTTTTCGGACCGGCAAACCGCTGCCGCCGGGCAGCAAGAGTGATCTGTTTCTTTTTGTCGTTGCCGCGGAGGACGTCGATGCCGGCGGTGTGCCGCAAGAAAAAGTCTTCGCCCAAGTGAGCGAGTTGGTGACTGCCAGTTGGCGGGAAGGTGGAAAAATCTATCTGCTTGCCGGATTCACCGAGGAGGACGTGCGCCAGCGTTTGTAGCGGAAGGCAGCCGACTACTTTTTGGGCTTAAAACTGGTGTGAGTCAAAACCCAGTTCAAATCCGTGGTGTCATTGGCGCTGACGTAGAGCGGATAAGCGACCGAGTCAGGCTGGTGCGGTTGTTGGGTGCTCTTGCTGGCCCAGCGATGAATCAACGCGTGCCCGTCGGCAAAAGAGAACGGCGCCGCGCCGACATGTTCGGACGCGGGCAAATCAATCCAGTGGCGCAAATAGAATTTATTCAGGAAGTAGCCGTCGTTGATACTGTCCGGATGTTCCTCTACGAACACAAAAATGTCCGAGGGCCGCGGAATGTCCGTGATCCGGAAAAACTGCGCGTAGGACGGGTTGTTGAGATTTTCTCCGGTGCGGGACAAATCCCCGGCGTCGCCAATCATGGCATTCATGGAATAACTGCGAACGCGATGCGACCAGCCAGCCTCGCGCTGAACCTTGCTCAACACACGGTCGCCCGGGCAGCGGTAGATTTGCGCGGTCCGATTCGCATAAGGCCCGAGGCTGGCTTCGGTCAATCCGGCGGTATTCGTGTTATCGGAATCCAAATCCCAGGTCAGGTTGTTGTTCACCCAGTTGACATTGGTTTTGAGGGCGGGAGATTTTCCGCCACTGGCGCCGCCAAGATTGTAGGGCAGTCGTCCGTTGTGATCGTCGGAATAAAGAAACCAGGCGAGCGTCAGTTGGCGGGTGTTGTTGACCGATTGAAAACCTTGCGTGCGGGCGCGGGCCTGATTCAAGACCGGGAGCAGCATGGCGGCCAGAACGGCAACCAGTGCGATGACCACCAGCAACTCGATCAACGTAAAGGCCACTACGCGTCCCATCGATCCGCCCAACGCGCTGGCTTTGTTCTGATGCCCCAGAATCATGAGTTCAGGTCAGGTTGCTTTGAGTTCTGAGTCACATTTAGCACCAACGGCTTGACCCTGTCAACGGGGGTGTCACCCGAGGTGCGGGCCGAGATGTTTAACGGCCGCTACGGGATTGAGTTCAAGTTTGGGTTTCGATTCAATTCTCTGATGATCAAGTTGCTCATTGCGACGCGAAATCGCCATAAAGTCGGCGAAATCCGGGCCATTCTTGGGGCCGGATTCGAATTCCTGACGCTGGACGATTTTCCGGATATGCCGCCAGTGGTCGAAGATGCTGACACGTTCGCTGGCAATGCGAGAAAAAAGGCGGAAACGGTGGCGAGATGGTTGGCAGAGCAGTCCGGCGCACAGCCGGATTTTGTGCTGGCGGATGATTCAGGTTTGGAAGTGGATGCGTTGGCGGGAGCGCCGGGCGTTCATTCCGCGCGATTTGCCGCATTGGATACCGGTGCGCCCGGCAATTCCAGCGATGCGGATAACAACGCCAAGTTATTGCGGTTGCTGCGGAACGTGCCGGCGGAACAACGGACCGCGCGGTTTCGGTGCGTGATGGCACTCGTGCCGGTTTCGGTGTCGCAACCCGCCGCGCGGGAAGTTCATCTTTGCGACGGCGTTTGCGAGGGTCGCATTGGAACGCAGCCAACTGGACCGGGCGGATTTGGGTATGATCCGTTGTTCACGCCGACGGGTTTTGACCAGACATTTGCCGAATTGGGTGAAGCGGTGAAGAACCGGCTGAGTCATCGCGCCCGGGCGCTGGCCCAATTGCAAGCGGTTCTGACGGCGTGAAAATCCAGTTGTTCGGCGCAGTTCCCTGTGTAATTGTCTCGCCCGATTGACGGAATGTTTCCGGCTCTCAGAACGGAATTTGTAGTTATCATGCGTTGTCATCTTTGGTTCCAGGGATTGAAACAATACCTAAGTTTGCTGTTGCTCGCCTCGACCTCTTCCGGTTTGGCGCAATATGCCGGAACGAACGGAATTTTTGCCGAGTTCAACACCAGCATGGGCAGCTTTACCTGTCGGTTGGATCAGGTGCTGGCGCCAAAGACTGTCGCGAATTTCATCGGCTTGGCCACTGGCGAACGCGCCTGGCTGGATTTGCCGAGCGGGACGGTAAAAACGAATCCATTTTTCAACGGCACGACGTTCCATCGCGTCATTGCCGGGTTCATGAATCAAGGTGGCTCGCCCAACGGGCAGGGAACGGATAATCCCGGCTACGCGTTCGAGGATGAATTTTCCCCGAGCTTGCGGCACGACACGTTCGGAACTCTTTCGAGTGCCAATTCCGGTCCGGATTCCAATGGCGGGCAATTCTTTGTCACCGCGGGAGCGACGCCGTGGTTGAACGATGTCCATTCGGTTTTTGGCAAACTCTACGGCGGATCAAACGTGGTCTATGCCATCAATCGCGTGGCGACCGGAGCTAACGACAAACCGTTGACCAATGTCGTGCTCCAGACCGTGGTCATTCGCCGTATCGGCCCCGCGGCGCAGGCGTTCAACATTCAGGCGCAGGGTTTGCCGGTGGTGACGAATCTGAACTTGAAACTTAATGTGACGGGAAGCACAGCCAGTCTCGGCTTCAGCAATCGGCTCTATGCGGATAATCGGCTGTTCACGTCCACCAACCTGCACAATTGGACGGAAACCAAGCTGGGGATCGAGCTTGGTGGCACGCCAGCGAACGGGACGCAGGCCAGCGCGCCGCCTGGGCGCCGGTTCTTCCGGGCGGCCCAAATTCAGTATCCGAGTTCCACTTTCGCGCCAAAGAATCTTCACGGACGCACGTTGACCATTAATTTTACCGCAGGTCGGTCGGGTACTTTGGCGATTCAATTCAATTCCACCGGCGGCGGGACCTATCTACACAACGGATCACCGGGAAGCGTGCTGGGTTACAATTGGAATCAGGCGCCCTACAATGGTCAGCTCTGGCCGATTGGATTCGTCGGACCGATTGATCGGGACATTACGATGAAACTGAATTTCACCAATGCGACCAGTGGGACGATGACCGGCACCGAATACGGCTGGCCGCTTTACTATCCTTACAGTCCGGTTGCAGAAGTGGCGGGAACAATTACGCTTTCGCCGTAGTCCGTCGTTCACCGCGGGAGGGGTAGTTTCCGATGGATCAATCCGTTGCTCGCCACCATGCGGATTTTGTCTTCCTTCGGCACGGGTTCGGTCCAAAACTTTCCGCCCGCACATTCAATGATCAATCCACCGGCGGCCACGTCCCACAAACTCACGCCGCGTTCAATGTAGGCATCAAATCGCCCGCACGCCACATACGCGAGACCCAATGCCGCCGCGCCCATCATACGCATTTTCCGAACGCGTCGCGCCATCCAGATAAAGTGGGGCAGGGCGCTTTCTAAACTCTTCCGACTTTTCGCAAAGCCGACGCACACGATGGTCTCCTTGAGTTCCTTGCGCGAACTGACGTGGATAATGTGGCCGTTGAGTCGCGCCGGTTCACCGCGAATCGCTGACCAGGTTTCGTCGGTGAACGGATCGTGAACGACGCCAACAACCGTTTCGTAATCGCCGTTCGATTTGCGTCGTTGCAGGGCGATGGACACGCAGGCGTGCGGAATGCCGTACGCAAAATTCACCGTGCCATCAATCGGGTCCACCACCCAGCGCAACGCTTCCTGCGTCGAGCCGGAATCGCCTTCTTCACCCAGCAGGGAAATGTTCGGGAAGGCGCGCCGCAATTGTTTCTCAATGAGTTGCTGGCAGCGAACATCCAGTTCCAGTTTGATGTCGTGCGAGGTGGCGGCGTTGACCTTCTTGGGCGCGCGCAAATTCTGGCGCATCAATTTCCCGGCGGCTTGCGCGGCTTTTGTCGTCGCCGCCAATGCCTGTTTCAATTCAGATTTCTTCATCCGGCTTCAGCTTGGGGAAAAAGCAGCACTGACGCGAGTCGAAGTTTTCCGGGTTGATTTCAATCGGGCAAACGCTTTCTCTGGCAGCCGAAATGGACGAGGCAACACAGCGGCAAGCACCGTCGGCCGATGAGTGGCTGGAAAAATTCGCCACGCATCTGGCCACGGATCGCGGCGCGTCCGTTTATACGCAGCGCAATTACCAGCAGGCATTGAGCGAGTTTTACCTCTGGCATAAAAACGAGCGGAAGTCGCCGCCGGCCTGGGCCAAATTACAACGCGACGACTTTCGCGCTTACCTGCGTTTTCTGGGCCGCCAGAATCTCGGTCGCGCCGCCATCGCCTTGCGCTTCTCGGCGCTGCGAACCTTCTACAAGTTTCTCATTCGCCATGGCGTCGTGGAGGTTTCCCCGATCAAAAGCGTGGCGCTGCCCAAGCTGCCGAAGCGACTGCCGCAGTTTTTGACCGTGAAGCAAATGGAGGATTTGCTCGTGGCGCCTTTAGCCGGACTGAAAGCGCCGAAGGCAAAGGCCGCCGGTCGCCCCATTTCCGTCGCGGCGTGTTATCGCGACGTGGCAATTCTGGAAACCATCTATTCCTGCGGGTTGCGCATCAGTGAAATGGTCGGGCTGCGCGCGGAAGACATTGATTGGAACGAGGAAATTGTCCGCGTGCGCGGCAAAGGAAAGAAAGAGCGGTTGCTGCCGATCAGTCGCACGGCCTTGCGCGCGATCGAGCATTACTGGGCGCATTTGCCCGAGCGACCCGCCGACGCGATGCCGGTGTTTTTATCCGAGACGAAAGCGCGGTCGCCGATGAATCCGGCCATGCTCCAGCGGCGTTTGAAAACCTATCTCGGGCGCGCGGGGCTTGATCCGAGCATCACGCCGCACAAGCTGCGACACAGCTATGCGACGCATTTGCTGGATAATGGCGCAGACTTGCGCAGCGTGCAGGAGTTGTTGGGACACGCGCACCTGGTCACGACGCAGGTGTACACGCACGTTTCCACGGAGCGATTGAAGAAAGCTTACGAACAAGCGCACCCGCGCGCTTGAGGGGCGGGAGCAATCATCCTTCCAACACGGCCATCGCGGTCGCGTAATTGTGCGTGTGACTGAGACTGATCAGGAGTTGTTTGGCGTTGCGACTGGTGAACAACACTTTTCCGCCGGCGTGCAGAATGACGAACGGTTCACCGGATTCGCGGCGGCAGATTTCCATGTCGTGCCAGGCGAGTTGCGCGCCGATGCCCGTGCCGAACGCTTTGGAGATGGCTTCCTTCGCTGCAAAGCGCGCGGCGACATATTGCGCCGGCTGTTGAAAGGCGCGGCAATAATCAATTTCACTCGGACGCAGAATGCGTTGCAGGAAACTGTCGCCAAACCGTTCGAGGGACGATTTGATGCGCGCGACTTCCGTGATGTCTGTGCCGATGCCGAGAATCATGTTTCGCGGGCATTGTGCGCGAGCGGCCTTGACGGGCAAGCAAACTCCGTTTAGGTCGAGCGAGTGAATTGGCTCGCGCATTTGTATCTGTCCGAACCGACTTCCGCCTTTCGGATTGGCAATCTGTTGCCCGACTTGATCAATACTGCGACGGCGGTTCGGATTCCGGACGCGTTTCGGCGCGGCATGGAATGTCACTGGCGAATTGACGCCTTTACCGATGCGCATCCGCTCGTGCGCCGCAGCGTGCAACGCGTTGGACCGGCGCATCGCCGGCTCGCGCCCATTCTGGTGGACGTGTTCTACGATCATTTCCTTTCGGTGCGCTGGCACAACTATGCGTCCATGCCGCTGCGGGAATTTGTCCGCGACGTTTACGCTTCTTTCGACGAACAACGCGACCATCTGCCGGAACCGGTGCAAACGGCGTTGCTGCGAATGCGCGAGGAAAACTGGCTCGAATCGTACGGCGATGTCGCAGGGGTGCGGTTGACGTTGGAACGGATGAGCCGGCGGTTTCGGCGACCGGTGGATCTGGTCGGTGGCGTGGCTGAGTTGGAACGGCATTACGCCGGTTTCGGCGCGGACTTTGACGAGTTTTTCCCCGAACTACAGCGGCACGTGGCTGCCGGTTGAATCAACCGCGATAGTCTTGCATCAGGGCGAGCATTTCTTTCACCGCGGCCTCGAAGCCGGTCGTAATGGCGCGACTGACAATGGCGTGACCGATGTTCAATTCCACCAGATGCGGCACGCGATGCAAGGTGGGGAGATTGACGTAGTTCAAACCATGCCCCGCGTTGACCTGAAGCCCGAGCGCGTGCGCTTGTTTGGCGGCATCAATCAGCCGTTGCAATTCGGTTTCTCGCCGCGTGGCATCGGTGAAATGTTCGGCAAATTGACCGGTGTGCAGCTCAACGAATTGACTGCCGGTGCGCGCCGATGCTTCGATTTGAGCCGCGTCGGGCGCGACGAATAAACTGACCTCGATGCCCGCGTCGTTCATGCGCCGGCGCGTTTCGGTCAGCGCCTCCAGGTTGGTGGCGACATCCAGGCCGCCCTCGGTGGTCACTTCCTGTCGCCGTTCAGGCACGAGACAAACGATGTGCGGTTTCAACTTGAGGGCGATGGCAATGATCTCCGGCGCGTTCGCCATTTCCAGATTGAGCCGGGTCTTGACGGTTTCCCGCAAGCGCCAGACGTCGCGGTCCTGGATGTGGCGGCGGTCTTCCCGCAAATGCGCGGTGATGCCGTGCGCGCCCGCAGCTTCGCTGAGATGAGCGGCGGCGACGGGGCACGGTTCGCCGTGCGGCAAACCGCGATAGCGCGCTTCCCGGACGGTGGCGACGTGGTCAATATTGACACCCAGTTTCAACACGAGGCGGAGTTTGTGAAACGTCGCCACAGAAGCAATCACGAAATGCGAACGCCGATTCTGTGCGTGTCAGTTCGCGGTTCGTGTGCTTAAACTCGCCACGTGAATATTCTCTTCATTGGCGACATCGTGGGCGAGCCGGGGCGGCGGGCGGTGCATGAGTTATTGCCGAAACTCCGCGAGCAGCACCGCTTGGATTTCGTCATTGCGAACGGGGAGAACTCCGCCGGCGGCAATGGCATCACGCCGCGTCTGGCCAAGGAACTTTTTGCGGCGGGCATTGACGTCATCACCAGCGGCGACCATCTCTGGGATCAACGCGAGGTGATGGAACTGCTGGCCGAGGAGAAACGGTTTTTGCGCCCGCTCAATTATCCGCCGGGCACAATCGGCGGCGGCAGCGGCGTGTTCGAGACCCGCAACGGCGTCAAAGTGGCCGTGTTAAACGCACAGGGTCGCACGTTCATGCCGCCATTGGAAAATCCATTTCTGCTGGCGCCGGCGGAAGTCGAGCGGTTGCGCGCCGAAACGAAAATAATTTTCGTGGATTTTCATGCGGAAGCGACATCGGAGAAAATTGCGTTCGCGCGGATGCTGGACGGAAAGGTCAGCGCCGTGGTGGGAACGCACACGCATGTGCAGACGGCGGACGAGCAGATTTTCTCCGGCGGCACGGCGTATTTGAGCGACGCGGGTTTTACCGGACCGCAGGACAGTGTGTTGGGACGCGAGATCGAGCCGGTGATTAAGCGCTTTGTCACGAACCTGCCACAACGCTTTGAGTTGGCGCGGCAGCGGGTGATGTTGCATGGCGCGGTGGTCACGGTGGACGAGGCCAGTGGTCGGGCGACGAGGATTGTGCGCGTGGCCGAGTTGTTGAGCTGATGCTAGCGGCACGCGGCAAGTGGCTGGACTTTAGGCTTGTTAGTTTTGGCGGGACGACGTTTTATCCGGCATGTGACCACGGCCAACAAAGTCACCATTGGCAGAATCCTGCTGATCCCCGTGTTCGTGGTGGAGATTCTCTACTACGTTAAAACCGCAAACGAACTACATCGGCTGATTGGGCTGGTGACTTTCGCGGTGGCAGCGATTCTGGATGGGGTGGATGGCTACATTGCGCGGCATTACAACCAGCGCAGTGAATTGGGCACGATTCTCGACCCGTTGGCGGACAAACTTCTGTTGGTGTCGGGGGTGGTGTTATTGAGTTTCGATCATCAACCGTTGCTGGGACAACTTCCGATCTGGCTGGCCGGCACGATTATTGGGCGCGACATCGTGATTCTCGCGGGCATGGTGGTGATTCACGTGACGGTGGGAAAAGTCACCGCGCGACCTCATGTCATCGGCAAAATTGCGACGGTGCTACAGATGATTTCGGTGCTGTGGGTGTTATTGAAATGGGATGCGGCCTGGGGCGAAGGATGGCTGTTGGGATGGACGATCGGCGCGGCGGTACTGACGGGAATTTCGGGTCTGCTTTATGTGCGGGATGGCGTGAGGCAATCGAGCAAGAGCCCGCATAGTTCCGCGTCGCCGCCGCATTCGAATCAGGAATAAAAGAATTGCTGCGGGCTAATTTTCCCCGGGGCGGGGCTTGTTATTTTTCAGGACAAGCGTTGTCTTGCAGACTCCCGGGGACTGTCCTCAAATGATGCCGTGGTCAGGTGCGGTTTGCGAATGGGATGAGCGGGATTCAAGGAAGTAGTTGCCGGTCAAGTGCCGAGCGGCAGGGGAAAGGATAGTTGGCAACGATTTTGCATCAGGCGTGTCCTGATGTGTCGTCAAGGAGTGTTGTATCGTGTGGGACTCAAAGCTCGCTGGGCTTTGCTTTCAATTAGTCTCACGGTTTTGTCGCAAATCTCGTCGTTTGCCGCCGGCAGCGTCGTGCTCGCGTGGGACGCCAGTCCGGATGCCGCCGTGGTCGGGTATCGCGTGTATTTTGGCCCGGGCAGCGGCAACTACACGAATTCCGCCACCATTGGCAACGCGACGTCCGCGACGTTTAACAATCTGGTGGACGGCGCGACCTATTATTTTGCTGCGGTTTCCTACGATGCTTCGGGAGTGGAAAGCGATTTTTCCAATGAAATCAGCTATACCGTGCCGGCGGTCACGAACGGCACGCCGACCTTGAATGCCATCAGCAACGTGACGCTCAACGAAGACGCAGCAGCGCAGAACGTTTCGCTTTCTGGAATTGGCGATGGTGATGCTTCCGAGGTTCAAGCGCTGACTGTGACCGCAACCTCGTCGAATCCGAGTCTGATTCCGCATCCCACCGTTTCTTACACCAGCCCGAACCCGACCGGCTCACTGACGTTCACCCCGGTGGCCAATGGTTTTGGCACCGCCACCATTACGGTGACCGTGAACGATGGCCAGGCGGCGAACAACACTTTCAGCCGGACCTTCACCGTAACTGTGAACGCGGTGAATGACGCCCCGACCCTCAACACCATCAACAATCTCACCATCAATGAAGACGCCGGAACGCAGACGGTGAATTTGTCCGGCATTGGTTCTGGCGCCGCCAACGAATCACAGCCCCTCGCCGTTACGGCCGTTTCCTCTGATCCAAGTTTGATTCCCAATCCGGTCGTGACTTACACCAGTCCGAACGCGACGGGCAGTTTGAGTTTTGCGCCCAGCGCGAATGCCAGCGGTTCGGCCACCATTACCGTGACGGTGAACGACGGTCAGGCCGCCAACAACACGGTGGTGCGCACGTTTACGGTGACGGTGAACGCGGTCAACGACGCGCCCACATTGAACGCCTTGAGCAATCTGGCTTTGATCGAAGACGCCGGACTGCAAACCGTGAATCTCGCTGGTATCAGTTCCGGTGCGGCCAACGAGTCGCAAACGTTGACGGTTACCGCCACCTCCTCGAATCCGACGTTGATCCCCAATCCGACCGTCAGCTACACCAGTCCCAACGCCACAGGCAGTCTGAGTTTCACCCCCGCGCCTGGCGGCAGTGGAACGGCGACGATTACCGTGACGGTCAATGACGGTCAGGCCGCGAACAACACTGTGGTTCGCACGTTCACGGTAACGGTTTCTCCGGTGAACAAACCGCCGACGCTCAATACGATTGCGGACGTAACGCTGAATGAAGATGCCGGTGCGCAAACAGTGAGCCTGGCAGGAATCGGGACCGGCGCCGCGAACGAGACGCAAGTGCTCACCATTACTGCTACGTCGTCGAATCCCGGTTTGATTCCCAACCCGACGGCGAATTACACCAGTCCGAGCGCGACCGGCAGTTTGAATTTTACGCCTGTGGCGAATGCGCACGGCAACGCCACCATCACCGTGGTGGTCAATGACGGACAAGTCACCAACAACACTGTGAGCCGCACCTTCACTGTGACGGTGAACTCAGTAAATGACGCGCCGACGCTGGCGGCGTTGAGCAATGTGACCGTTCCCGGTAACGCGGGCGCGCAAACCATCAATTTGACCGGGATCAGTTCCGGCGCGACCAACGAGATTCAAGGACTGAGCGTGACTGCGACGTCGTCGAATCCCGGTTTGGTTCCGCATCCGACGGTGAATTACACCAGCCCGAATGCGACTGGCAGCCTGGCTTTCACTCCTGCCGCGAATGTGGACGGTTCGGCGACGATTACGGTGACGGTGAACGACGGTCAGGCGGCAAACAACACCGTCATCCGCACGTTTGTCGTGACGGTCACTTCGGCCAACACGCCGCCGACCTTGGCAGCCATTGGTAACGTGTCCATTGCCGAAGATGCCGCCGCGCAAACCGTGAATCTGTCGGGCATCACGTCCGGTTCAGTCAATGAAACCCAGACGCTGACGGTGACGGCGACGTCTTCGAATCCCAGTTTAATTCCCAATCCGACGGTGAACTACACCAGTCCGAGTTCGACCGGCACGCTGACTCTCACACCGGTCGCGAATGGTAACGGTTCTGCCACCATCACGGTGACGGTGAACGACGGTCACGCCCTCAGCAACACGGTGAGCCGCACGTTTACGGTAACCGTGACGCCGGTGAATGATGTGCCGACGCTGAACGCGATCGCGGATGTCACGGTGGACGAAGATGCCGGCGTGCAAACGGTCGGTCTTTCCGGCATCAGCACCGGCGCGACGAATGAATCGCAAACGCTGACCATCACCGCCACGTCGTCGAATCCGGGTTTGATTCCGAATCCAACGGTGGCCTACACCAGTCCAAGTGCGACGGGCAGTTTGAACTTCACGCCGGCGGCGAACGCGAACGGCACTACAACGATTACGGTGACCGTGAATGACGGCCAGGCCGCGAACAACACGGTGGTGCGCACCTTCACGGTGACGGTGAATTCAGTGAACGACGCGCCGACGTTGAACGCGATTGCGAATTTGAGTATTCCGGAAAACGCCGCTCAACAAACGGTGAGTCTCGCGGGCATCGGCACGGGCGCCGCCAACGAAACGCAAACGCTCACGATTACCGCGACGTCGTCAAATCCGAGTTTGATTCCGCATCCGACGGTGAACTACGCCAGTCCGAGCGCCACCGGCAGTCTCGGGTTCACGCCGGCGGCGAACACCAGTGGCAGCGCGACGATTACCGTGACCGTCAACGACGGTCAGGCCGCGAACAACACGATCGTTCGGACGTTTACCGTGAGTGTGAATCTGGCGAATGTTCCGCCGACCCTGGCGGCGATTGGCAATGTCACCATCAGCGAAGACGCCGGACCGCAAACGGTGAACCTGTCCGGAATCACCTCGGGTTCAGCCGGCGAGAATCAGACGCTCGTCGTGACGGCGACCTCGTCGAATCCGACATTGATTCCCAATCCGACGGTGACCTATACCAGCCCGAATCCGACCGGTACATTGGCGTTCACTCCAGTCAATGACGGCAACGGCTCGGCGACGATCACCGTGACGGTGAACGATGGGCACGCCGTGAGTAACACGTTCAGCCGCACATTCACGGTGACCGTCAATGCGGTCAATGACGCGCCGACGTTGAACGGCATCGCCAACGTGACGGTGGACGAGGACGCTGGCGCGCAAACCGTGGCGTTGAGCGGCATCAGCACCGGTGCGGCGAATGAAACTCAGAATCTGAGTGTGACGGCGACGTCATCCAATCCCGGTTTGATTCCCAATCCCGCGGTGAATTACACCAGTCCGAACGCGACCGGCAGCTTGAACTTCACGCCGGTGGCAAACGCCAACGGCACGGCAACCATTACGGTGACGGTGAACGACGGCCAGGCGGCGAATAACACGGTGGTCCGCACTTTCACGGTGACCGTGAATGCAGAGAACGACGCGCCGACGTTGGATGCGATTGTCAATCGTACGATTGCCGAGAACGCCGGATTGCAAACCGTGAACCTGACCGGCATCGGCACGGGCGCGGCGAATGAGTCGCAAACGCTTACCGTGACGGCGACCTCGTCGAATCCGAGTTTGATTCCGAATCCGACCGTGAGCTACGCCAGTCCGAGCAGCATGGGCAGCTTAACCATCACGCCCGCGACGAACGCCAACGGCGTGGCGACGATTACGGTGACCGTGAACGACGGTCAGGCCGTGAACAACTCGGTGACACGCAGCTTTACGGTGACGGTAACCGAAGTGAACAGCGCGCCGACGATTTCGGCGATCGCGAATCAGACCATTATCTCCGGCACCAACAGCGGCTTGCTGAACTTCACGATTGGTGACGTGGAATCGCCGGTGAATTCACTCGCGCTCACCGCCAGTTCGACCGTGCCCAGTCTCGTGCCGGTGACGAACATCGTCTTCGGTGGCAACGGCAGCAATCGCACGGTGCGTATCACGCCCGTGGCGGGCTTGACGGGTATTTCCGATATTACGCTGACGGTGAATGACGGCGCGGCCTCGGCGAACACAACGTTCCGCGTGACGGTGACCACGCCGCCGCCGGAACCGGGTCAGCTTTCCTTGACCAAATCGGGTTCGGGCTCGATCTCTCCGGATTTATCGGCGACCACGTTGATCGTGGGTCAAACCTACACGGTGACGGCGACGCCGGCGGCCGGTTATGTGTTCTCCGGCTGGACGGGCAGCATTCAATCCTCATCGCCGACAATTACTTTCACGATGACGTCCTCCTTCACGTTGCAGGCGAATTTCACAGTGAACCCCTACACGGCCACCGCGGCAACGTATAACGGTTTGTTCTATGAAAACGCCGAAGTGCGCCTCACCAGCGCGGGCGCGTTCAATGTGTTCATGGACGGCAGCGGCAATTACTCCGGGTGGGTGCAAATGGGTTACATGCGGCATCAACTCTCCGGCAAGTTCAGCTCGAATTTGCGCGCCACGAACGTGATCACACGCTGGAATGGCACATCGTTGACGGTGGAATTGCAAATCGGTTCCGGCGCCACGCTCGGACAAATCACGGGTCGCGTGACGGACGGTACGTGGAACGCGCCGCTCTCCGGCGGTCGGTCCAGCGCCACCTCGCCGTATGTCGGTGAATACACCGTGATGATTCCGGGCACGGCAAATAATGCGGCCCTGCCGGCGGGCGACGGATATGCCACGTTGCATGTGGCGGCCGACGGCCTTGGCACGATGAGCGGCACGTTGGCGGATGGTTCGATGTTCATGTGCTCGGCGTACGTTACGGAAAACGGCGATTGGCCGTTGCACGTGTCGCTGTATGCGGGCCAGGGCATCGTCATGAGTTGGTTGAACTTCACCAATCTTTCGAGCAGCGACGTGAGCGGCGACCTGGTCTGGATCAAAGCCGCGGGCGCCAGCGCCACGAGTTATCCGGCGGGCTTCACCGTCGGCACCAAAGCGGTGGGTTCGGCGTATGTCGCGCCGGAAGCCACGGGTAAAGCGGTGAATCTCTCCGGCGCCGTGGTCGCGTTCAGTGGAGGCGATCTCGCGACGTCCTTCAACAATGTGGTCAGCGTCAATGCGGGCAGTCAGGTCGTTAACCTGAGTCCGAATACCATGTCTTTCAGTATCAATCCGGCTTCCGGCAGTTTCAGCGGCCAAGTGTTGGAGGCGGCCTCCGGGCAAACCCGCACGTTCGGCGGCGTGGTGCTGCAAAAACGCAATGCCGCCCATGGCTCAATGCAAGGGAACACGCAATCCAGTCGGGTGGTGTTGGCCGAGCCGTAAGCCGCAAATTCTTTGGTCCCGTTCACCACAGACAGTGTGGAGTAGGCGCACTAAAGGGGGAGAATGAAGCAATCGACGGCACACCGTCGGACACAAAAGCAACGATCATACGCAAGTCGGCCCGGGCTGCTCGCCTTACTGGCCGCTTGCGGTTTTGGTTTGTTGACGAGCGCCGCTCCGGCCGCCCCGCGCAAAGTGCGAGTGCCCGACCCGGCCGCTGCGCAGGAACTGTTGTCGCGCGGCGGAAAACTCATCGCCGACTACGAAGGTTTTCAACTGATTGAAGTTGCGGAATCCACCGCAGTGCTGCAACCCACGCGTCGTCCCACAGTGGAATTGCCGGGCGACACCATCGAGTTGCAATCCGTTCGCATTGATACCCGATCCGCCGAGGCTCGGATGATGCGCAAAAAACGCGGCAGTTTTGTTGGCCGGCAGTTGCATCTGATTCAGTTTGCCGGGCCCATCCTGCCCGAGTGGCGCGAACGCCTCGAACGATGCGGCGTCAAGGTGATCAATTACGTGCCGCAAAACGCCTATCTCGTGCAGGGCGACGCGCCAGCGCTGGCGAAACTTCAGGAGTGGGCGGAAGTGACGAGTGCCGTGCAATGGGACGGCGACTTTGCCTCCGCCTACAAAATTCATCCGGGCGCGCGGGTGCGGAATGAGTTTGGCCAGGCGCAAAAACTCGACACGGACCTGTTTGCGATTCAACTCGTGGTGGATGAGTACGAGAACGCGTCAACGTTGGCGTTGCTGGCGCGCGCGCAACTTGAGTCCGTGAAGCGGGACTTTCGCGTGCTGCAGTTTCGCAACCTGATCGTTCGTTTGCCGCCGGAAGTGCTCAGCGAAATCGCCGCCCAGCCGGATGTGATTTCGATTCAGCCGTACCTCTCTCCCGAGAAACAGGATGAGCGACAGGCGCAGATCATGGCCGGGCAATTGGCGGGAACTTCACTCATCGGACCTGGCTATCTCGATTGGCTCGCGCAGAAAGGTTTTTCACAGGCGCAATTCGACGCGTCGGGATTTGTCGTGGATGTCACGGACAGCGGAATTGACAATGGTACCACGACGCCCGGGCATTTCGGGCTCTACACTCACGGCAATCCCGCGTTGGCAAGTCGCGTGGCCTACAATCGCATCGAAGGCACGGCGCACAGTGGCGGCACAACGACCGGATGCGACGGTCATGGCAATCTCAACGCGCACATTCTCGCGGGCTATAGCGATCGGACGGGTGGATTTCCGCATACGGACAGCGCGGGTTTTCGGTATGGATTGGGCGTGTGTCCATTCGTGCGCGTCGGCGCGTCGGTGGTGTTCGATCCATTTCAATTCACCTATCCGAATTATGCCGATTTGCAATCGCGCGCCTACGCGGACGGCGCGCGCATCAGCGCGAACAGTTGGGGCATGACCAACAATACTTACACGGTGGATGCGCAGGCGTTTGATGCATTGGTACGCGACGCGCAACCGGACGGAGCGGCCGTGTCCGCGCCGGGTAATCAGGAAATGGTCATTGTGTTCGCGGCGGGAAATCGTGGCAGTACGGCCCACACCGTCGGAGCGCCGGGCACCGCCAAGAATGTGATTACCGTTGGTGCTTCGGAGAATGTGCGTTCGCTCAACACCGCCAGCGGCGGCAAAAGCGCGATGGGCAATGATGGGTGCGGTTACTCGGATGTGAGCGCGGATGCGGCCACGGATTTGGCGACCTTTTCAAGTCGCGGCCCGTGCAGCGACGGGCGGCAGAAACCCGATTTGGTCGCGCCCGGCTCGCACATCGTGGGTGGTGCGCCTCAATCTGCGCCATCGCTCGAAGGTTTGGGAAATGCATTGTCCTGCTTCACGGCATCGAGTCTCTGCGTGCAAAGCGGTGGCGGCGTGATGGGTAGCACCAACAATTTCTTTCCGCTAGGACAACAGTTCTACACGGTTTCTTCGGGCACAAGTCACGCCGCGCCCGCCGTCGCGGGCGCATGCGCATTGTTGCGTCAGTATTTCTTGAACCAGGGTTGGAACGCGCCCAGTCCGGCGATGACCAAGGCGTTTCTCATGAATTCGACGCGGTTTTTGACCGGTGCGGGTGCGAACGACAATTTATGGTCGCCGGGGCAGGGCATGGGGGCAGTGAATCTGGGGCGTGCGCTTGATGGCGTGTCGCGCATCTTGCGGGATCAGCGGGAGGCGGACACGTTCACGGCATCCGGTCAATCGCGGGTGTTCACCGGACGAATTGTCGCTACGAATGAACCGGTGCGCGTGACTGTCGCGTGGACCGATGCTCCGGGCAGCACCACGGGCAATGCATTTAATAATGACCTGGATTTAATCGTTGAAGTTGGTGGCAGCACTTATCTCGGCAATCGGTTCAGCGGAGCTTACTCGATTCCCGGCGGCAGTGCTGACGCCCGCAACAATGTCGAAAGTGTACTGTTGCCGACGGGAACTTCCGGAGACTTAGTGATCACCATCCTGGCGGCGAATATCAATTCCGATGGCGTTCCGAATTACGGAGGTGGTCTGGATCAGGATTTCGCACTGGTGGTTTACAACGCTACGAATACGACCGTGCCGCGAATCGCCAGTGCCGGCAGTTCCATCGTCGCCGAGGGTTTCTTCCCGACGAATAACGCCATTGATCCAGGTGAAATGGTAGTGGTGCAATTGGCTTTGAGAAATACCGGGACGGCCACCGCTACCAATCTCCAGGTCAGTTTGTTGAATGCCGGGGGAATTAATTCAGCGAGCGGACCGCAATCGTATGGCGATTTGGTTAACGACGGTCAGTCGGTGAGCCGCAGTTTTACTTTTACCGCTGCATCGGGCGTTTGTGGGAGTGCGATTACGGCGCAATTTCAGCTTCAAGATGACACGGGCGATCTGGGGATGTTGACGTTGGAATGGCCGTTAGGCTTGCAGACGGTGGAAACCTCGCACTTCACGAATAATACGGCGCTGACGATCCCGGATAGCGGCCCGGCTTCGGTCTATCCGTCCGCAATCAATGTTTCCGGTTTGAGCGGTGTGGTGCAAAAAGTGACGGCGACGTTGCGTGGGTTCAGTCACGAATGGCCGGACGATGTAGATGTGCTTTTGGTTGGGCCGGGCGGCCAAAAGGTTTTGCTAATGTCGGATTGCGGCGGTGGCAACGCGCGCAACGGAATTACGGTCACGTTTGATTCAGCAGCGGCGAACTCGGTGCCCGACAGCGGGGCGATTAGCAGTGGCACGTATAGGCCGACGAACTACGATGCAACGACGGATAATTTTGTCGTTCCGGCGCCGGGGGCGCCATATGGCACGTCTTTAGCCACGTTCAACAATACTAATCCTAACGGAGCGTGGTCGCTTTACATCCAGGACGACGGAGCAATTGACAGTGGCAGCCTGACGCAGGGGTGGGTGTTGAGCCTTACCACGTCGAATCTCGCGTGTGTTTCCGGCGTCGATAATCGGGCTAGTTTGAACCTAACAATGCACACGGCTACTAATCCCGTGTTCACCGGAAGTAACTTTAGGCTGACGATTTCTGTGACCAATGAAGGTCCGGACGCGGCGGGATTTGTCAGCGTCACCAACGTCTTGCCAGTGGCGTTCGTTGTGGACGGTTTCTCGGCAACGGTCGGCAGCGTTGTGACGAACGGCAACGTTGTTGTTTGGTCGCTCGGAAATCTGGCGGCGGGTGCGATGAGCACATTGACCATCGAGGGTCGCTTTCTGTTGGCGGGAAATTTCAGCTTCAACGCCACCGCCGGGAGTGTCACGACGGAATCCAACTTGGTTGATAACGTCGCGACGACATCGGTTTCCGTGTTCAAGGCGGGCGGTCCGCTGGTGGTGGGAACAACGAACACGCCGCCGGGGTTGGCGCCGATTGCCGATCGGGTCATTCATGCCGGAGCAACATTGTTTGTTACGAACACCGCGACTGATGCGGAAACGCCTGCCGCGTTGCACTTCAGTTTCGGGTCCGCGCCGCCAGCCGGCGCAACGATTGATGCCGACTCGGGACTGATCTCCTGGGTCACGACCGATCAGGACGCTAACACCACCAACCATTTCTTGGTGCGGGTCAGTGATGCAGGCAGTCCGGCGTTGACGGATGCCAAGTCTTTCCTGGTGGCAGTCGTGAGTCGTCCGTTGATCACCAATATTGCCGTGACCAACAGCGTGGTGCGCGTGTCGTGGACGACGTTGCCCGGGCAAGCGTATCAGTTGCAACGCAGCACAAATCTGATGGCGGGCGAATGGTCAGCGGTCGTGCCGGAGGTTCGGGCTACTGGTGCGCTGGTGACCGAAACGAATGTAATTGATGCCACACCGCAGCAATTCTATCGCGTGCTGGTCCTGCCTTGACGTGCGGTTATTAGTCGTCGTGTTTGCGACTCGAATTGTTTTTGCAATTCGCTGAGCCGCCCCACAAAATTGCCCGCGTGACTTCGCCTCTGGCAATTCTGTTCTACGAAGATTTGATTCCCGGCAGCCAACTCGTCAATCGGTTGCAGGACCAACGCTACCGGGTTCATGTCGCCGGTTCGCCGGAGGAACTGCTTTCAGTGGCAGCCAGCGCCGGGCCCATGTTAATTCTTGCGGATCTGGTTTCCAAACGGACGGATGTTTGTGCGCTCATTCAGAAGTTACGAACCGATGCCGCCACGGCACACGTGCCCGTGATCGGTTTTGCGGACGAAGCGGAGTTGGATTTGCAGGCTCGCGGCAAGGCCGCTGGCGCAGCGTTGGTCGTGTCGGACGCGGCCATCATTCCGCATCTGAACCAGTTCATTGAACGGGCGTTACAGGTGGAATGACCCCCTGGGACACAGGGGCTCAAACAAAGGCTTGACCTCGCAAGAATTGTTTCTATTGTCGCATTTGTTGCCGTAATCAGACACCCAATCACGCATAAACCGCACGGATGCGATTATTGTTTGCTGTGGTTTGAGGGTGACGATTCGGTGACATTCAGGAGAGAAATATGGCTAGTGGTAAAGTTAAGTGGTTCGACAATAAGAAAGGGTTTGGCTTTATCGCCCAGGAGACCGGGCAGGACGTATTCGTGCATCACACGTCCATCATGGGTTCAGGCTTCAAAACCTTGATTGAAGGTGAAGTCGTAACCTTTGAGGTAATCAGCAGTGACAAAGGTCTCAAAGCCCAAAATGTTCAGCGCAATTTATAGCGCCTGAACTTCAGGGTTTGCTGCCAAGCGGGAAAAATTGCGTCGCTCTTACCGACGCCCTCCGGTATCTTACACCCATGCCGGAATCTGCCGTCGCACCTGTCACCAGCCTCTATGTTCACGTTCCCTTCTGCGCGCAGAAGTGCGAATACTGCGCATTTTTTTCCGAGGCTTCCAGTGGCGAGTTGATCAATCGCTACACGCGGGCCCTCCAACGGGAACTGGAATTGGTCGCGGCAGACTTGTGCCCGCGGACCGTATTTTTTGGCGGCGGTACGCCCTCCTTGCTGAACTTGCGCCAATGGGAAGCCGTGCTGGGGATGATGGAGCGACTGAACTTGCTTGGCGCTGAAGAGTTCTCCGTCGAATGCAATCCCGCCACGGTCTCACTCGACAAAGCAAAATTATTGCGCGACTTCGGCGTGAACCGGATTTCGATGGGGGTGCAATCGCTGGATGAGCAGTTGCTCGAACGCCTCGGACGCGTGCATTCGCGGGAAATGGTTTTCAAGTCATTCGATATTTTGCGTCAGGCCGGATTCGACAATGTGAACGTGGACCTCATGTTTGCGATCCCTGGTCAAACGATGGCTATCTGGCAAGCCACACTCGATGAAGCACTGGCCTTAGGCAGCGAACACCTTTCCTGTTACGAAGTCATTTATGAGGAAGACACGCCGTTGTTCGCGCAAATGAATGCGGGAGAGTTCGATGTAGATGAAGATCTCGCGTGCGACATGTTTGAAGCACTCGTGGTGCGTTCTGCCGCCGCGGGATTCCACCAATATGAAATCGCCAATTTCGCGCGGGACGTCCGATTAAACGATTTCGCCGCGGTTGGCCCGGCAACCGTCGATCCGCAAATCCCGCGACTCGCGTGCCAACACAACATCAACTACTGGCGCGGCGGCAATTTTTATGGCCTTGGTCCGAGCGCGACAGGCTATGTTCGCGGCGTGCGGACGAAGAATTGGTCCAACACACAACTCTACTGCGAGCAACTGGAAAAAGGCCGGCGAGCCATCGAATCGCGCGAGGAATTTCCGCCTTTGAAACGCGCCGGCGAAACGGCGGCCTTCGGATTGCGGATGAATGCCGGTTGGCCCTACGCCGAATTTCAACGGGTGACGGGTCATGACTTGCGTCGAGATTGGGCGGCGGACATGGACTCGCTGGTGCAAAAAGGTTGGGGCATTCGCTCGGCCGACCGGTTTCAGTTGTCGTCGCGCGGATTGCGTTTTGCAGACGCCGCCGCCGAAGCTTTTCTCCGCTGAAATCATGGAACAACTGCCGCCGCTGACTCCGGCCACGCTTTATCTGGTGGCAACGCCCATTGGCAATCTCGAAGACATCACGCTTCGGGCGTTGCGCGTCCTGAAGGAATGCGACGTGGTGGCGGCGGAAGACACGCGCCGTTCCGGCCAACTGCTGAAACACTTCGGGTTGTCCAAACCGCTGCTGAGTTATTTTCAGTTCAACGAAGCCAAACGGAGCGAAGAAATCCTCGCTCGACTGCAACGCGGCGAAAAAATCGCCCTCGTCACGGATGCGGGCAGCCCCGGCATCAGCGATCCCGGGGAGCGCATCGTGAAAGCGGCCATTGCGGCGGGTTTCCGGGTGGAAGCCGTGCCTGGCGCATGCGCTCTGGTGGCGGGTTTGACAGCCAGTGGATTGCCGACGGATGAATTTCACTTCATCGGATTTCTCCCGCACAAATCCGGGCAACGGCGGAATAAACTGGAATCGCTCCAATCGGTAGCCGGAACGCTGGTGCTTTACGAATCGCCGTATCGCATCGAGAAACTCCTCGGTGAATTGAGCGAAGTTTATCCGGAACGCATCGTCGTGCTCGCGCGGGAATTGACGAAAAAATTCGAGGAATTTCGGCGCGGCAAACCCGCTGAACTTCTCGAGCAGTCCAAGACCCGCAGCTTGAAAGGCGAATTTGTCGTGCTGATCGCGCCCGCCAGCGACTGAGCACGAAAACTTGTGGCGCTAGATATTTTTGCCATGCCCCTGCGCCACGAACTTGCGGATGACGCGCATTTCTTCTTCGCCGGCAATCGTGTGCGGCTTCATGAATTCGTGCCACTCGATATTCAGCCCCGCGCCCTTTGCCTGCTGAACTTGTTGCCGAGTGCGCGCAAACGGCACGAGGGGATCATGAGTGCCGTGCGTCACCAGAAAACGCTGCTGTTTCGCGAGTGGGGTCAGCGCCGTCAACACTTGCTCGGCGTCGCAAATCCACCCGCTGATGCCGACCAGTCCGGCAAACTGATGTGGATAGTGCAAGCCGACGTCGATGGTCATCAGGCAACCTTGCGAGAAGCCGCCGAGTGTAGTTGTTTCGGTGGGAAAACCCTTGGCGCGTTGCGCGTCGAGCAGTGCAAACAGAAGTTGCCGACTGCGTTTGACAGTGCCGACGGTGTCGCCGTCAATGTCGAACCACGAGAAGCCGCCGTAGTAATCGTCCGGCGCATTCACGAGCAGATAATTCAGCCACGGCAGCCGCATCGCCTCCGGCAGCCAGCGATAACCTTCGATGCTGTCGCCCAAGCCGTGCAGCATAATCATTAGATGTTTCGACCCGGAATCAGTCGCGGGCAATAATTCACTGTGAAGCATAAAGTCAGAGGCCAGAAAATCGTAATCTTGAATCACACCGCGCGAGTCATTCGGCATTCGGCGGGGCGGCCAATTCACGGATGGCGGTTTGGATTTGTTGTAATAACTCAGCGGAGGGACGCAACTCTGCGAGCGTTGTTTGGTCTGAGCGCGCCCCGGCGTCCAGCCACCAATACACCACGGCTAGTTGCGTTTCGCTCAATTGCGGTTTGCCGGCGGGCGGCATGTGGTCGTCGTCATCCTCCGGCAGCCGCAGGCGATTTCCGAGCAAACTGTATTCAGCGCCGGGCGGATCCAGCGGCGGCCCGGAATCCCCGCCTTTGACCAGATGCGCGGCGGTGTCGAGTCGCAAACCGCCTTTGTTTTTCTGCGCCCCGTGACAACTGACGCAATACTCGTCGAAGAGCGGTTGAATTACCGTCGCGTAAACCGGCTGCGCGGCGAGTTGCTCGGTGGTTGCCGGTTGAGCCGGCTTTGCTTTGGATTTCGGCCAGGCGAGAAAATCGCTGCCATGCGTCAGCGATCCGCCAAAATGGCTGGCGACGCCGAGCAACAGGATGGTGACCAACAAACTGCGCCGATAGGCCGTGAACCACCCGCGTTGGCGAATAATCCACAACAGACCGACCGCGCCAGCCACCGCCGTGCCGAGCCAGCGATGCCAAAAAAGTGCTTGCGCGTCGTATTTGCCATCGGCCGCGAGAAACCACCCGCAGACCACGCTGGCTAACGCCGCCGGAATGCTGAGCAGGAGAATGACGCGATTTGCGGTGGCCAACTCCTTCCAGTTCGGGCGCAACGCCAGCCATTCCAGCGCGCCTAATAGCAATAAGAAGCCAATCGGCAAATGAACAAATAACGGATGAAACTTTCCAAGATATTCAATCATGGTTGAAACCGGATCGTGATTTCGCGCTCAGAATTAACGAAACTACGCGTCTCACTCAACTGGATTGTACGATGCGCCGCGGGCCCGGAAGTTCCGGGCCGCCGGTCGGCACAGTTCCGTTGCGGGTTGTTCTAATCAACTACTCGCAAGAATTGCATGATGTAATGCAAAGGACAGCTTGCCGCACGCGCCCAAAAAAGTAGATATTTAAATATGCGTTTCGATAGTCGTCTGCTGAGTCGCCGCCCCCTCGGGTGGATTGCCACGCTGCTCTGGTGTTCCGTGCTGGTCGCCGCCGCGAGTGAAAAAGTTCGCGTGTACACCGTGCCAAAGGAACGACCGCAATCCAATGTGCCTCCGGGCCACTCAGCCAATGACGGTCACGATCACGGATCTGCCGACGGCCACGGTCACGCGCCCGGTGGCAATCCACATGGCATGCGCGCGATGCCCAAAGTGAGTTACACCACGCCGGAAGGTTGGCGCGAAGCTGGCGCGGGCGAAATGCGCGTCGCGGGTTTCACCATTACCGGAACGAATGGCCAAACGGCACACGTCGCCGTGACGCCGCTGCCTGGCATGGCGGGGCGCGAAACGCTGATCGTTAATATGTGGCGACAACAGGTCGGCTTGAGCGAACTGGCCGACGGCGAAGCAGAGAAAGAACTCATCGCGGTGGACATTGGCGGCGAACCCGGAAAGATGTTCGATATGTCGGGTCCGTCGCCAGCGGGACAAACCGTTCGCATCGTTACAGCGATGGCGCATCTCGGCGACACCAGTTGGTTTTATAAATTGCAAGGCGATGACGCCCTCGTGACGGCGCAAAAGCCAAACTTCGTTGCGTTTCTGAAATCCATAAAGATTGAAGCCCCGGCGGCGGGAGAATTGCCGGCGGGACATCCGCCGATCGCGCGCGGCTCAATGCCCGGCGCGTCCATGCCCGGCGCGGTGACATCGCAACGTCCGCCCAAACCGCGCGAAGGCGGTCCGACCTGGACCGTGCCGACCGGCTGGAAGGAAATTGATGGCGGCCAATTCCTGTTCGCGAAGTTTTTCATCGAAGGCGAAAACAAGCAGCAAGCGACGGTCAACGTGAGCGTTTCAGCGGGTGATGGCGGCGGTTTATTGCCGAACGTCAATCGGTGGCGCGCGCAGTTGGGCCAAGGCAGTTGGAGTGCCGCGGACTTGCAGAAGAACACGCAGGAGATTGAAGTCGCCGGCGGCAAAGCGACGTATCTGGAATTGAGCGGCACAGATAGCGCGACGGACCACGCTGCAACGACGCTCGGCGCGCAGGTGAGTCGCAACGGGCAAACCTGGTTTTACAAACTGATGGGCGATCCGGAACTGGTGGCCGCGCACAAAGACAACTTCCTCGCGTTCGTCAAAGGAGTGAAATACTGACATGCTCACGCGCCTCTATAATTTTTTTACGTCCGTCAAACTGGCGGTCGTGTTGCTGGCGCTGGGCTTGATCCTGGTGTTCTGGGGCACGCTGGCGCAGGTGAAGCTGGGACTCTACCAAGCGCAGGATCAATTCTTCCGCAGTTGGTTCATCTACGCGCAATTGCCCGGCACGGAAATGCGCGTGCCAATCTTTCCCGGCACTTACCTCGTCGGCGGCCTCTTGCTGATCAACCTTTTCGCCGCGCATCTGCGTTACTATCGCAAGGGCTGGAAACATTTCGGCATCGCCCTGTTGCACATTGGCGTCGTGCTGCTGTTGGTCGGTCAATTCGCCACCGACGTGCTCTCGGTGGAAAGTTACATGCGCATCCGCGAAGGCGCGGCGTCGAATTACTCGGAATCCAATGGGCGTTGGGAACTCGCCATCGTGGACACGAGCGACGAGCAATCAGACAAAGTGGTCGCAATTCCGGCCGCCCTGTTAGACGACGGCGAAACGCTGGAGAATCCCGAGTTGCCCTTCAAAGTCAAAGTGCTGGAGTATCATTTGAACTCCATGCTCGCGACGCAAGCCGGCGAAGGATTCAAATCAGTTGAAGCCGAAAATGCGGTTGGGATGCCAATCTGGTGGCGCGCGCTGCCGAAGGAAACGCGGATGAACTTTCGCGATATTCCTTCCGTGCTCGTGGAATTGATCCAGCCGAACGGCACAACTCAAAAGATTTTGTTGTCCGGTCACCTCGCGCGACCGCAAACGCTCACGGTCGGAGGACGTGACATGAAGTTGGATTTGCGCCCCGAGCGTTATTACAAGCCGTTTTATCTGCATTTGGAAGATTTCCGCTTTGATCGCTATCCCGGCACGGAGATTCCGAAAAACTTTTCCAGTCGCGTGCGCATCATTCGCCCCGAAACCGGCGAAGATCGGGAAGTAACGATTCGCATGAACGAACCGTTGCGCTACGAAGGCAAAACTTTTTTCCAATCCAGCTTCGATGAAGCGGACGAAAAAGGCACGGTGCTGCAAGTAGTGGATAACCCGAGTTGGTTGACGCCGTATTTCGCGTGCGTGCTCGTGGCTTTGGGAATGACGTGGCAGTTTACGGTTCACCTCGTCGGCTTCGCCGCGAAACGGAAGGGAACAACAGTATGAAACCAATTCTAAAAATTCTTCCCTGGTTGCTCCTGGCGGTGTTCGTCACGGAAATGGTCATGGTCATGAAACCGAAGTCCGACGGCGAAATGCGCGTCGCGGAATTTGGTCGCCTGCCCGCGCTGTTGGAAGGGCGCGTGCAACCGCTGGACTCGGTCGCGCGCAATTCGCTGTTGCAAATGCGCAGCACGGGCGATTTGCCGTTGGAGATTGTGCCCGGTTGGCAATTCTGGCGGCATCCGAAAAAACTGCGTTCCACCGAATGGTTGCTCGAAGTGGCGTTCAAACCCGAAGTCGCGGACACGCGTCCGGCGTTTTTGATTCATCATCCCGACCTTATCAGCGAACTCAAGCTCGGCGAAACGGGCGTCGAAAAATCCGGGCTCCGCTATTACACCTACGACGAAATTGAACCGCTCGTCAGCGAGATTTTTACGCAAGCGAGCACGGCGTCGCAGGTGGAATCCGCCCAACGTACGCCGTATCAACAACAGGTCCTGAAGCTCGCCAATGCGATCAATATTTATCAACGGCTGAAGAATAGTTTTCAGCCCGAGGGCACGACGAACTTTATCCAATTGCTCGCCGACTATGAAGCCACGTTGCCCGAAGGCGTCGCTGCCATGCGCGCGCAACGCACGGGTGGCGAGGCGAATCGCGAGGCGTTGGATAAGTTCATGGCGATCGCGCAGAAAATCGAAGCGGCGGCGAATCGCTCCTATCCGCGCGTCGTCCCGCCACCGAATCCCGAGCAGGACCGCGATGCGTGGTCGAACGTCGGCGCCAGCTTGCTCGCCGCCATTCGCGACCAGCAGATTCCGCCGGCGGCAACGTTTTACGCGCGCATCGCCAACGCATATCAGGCGGGCGACAACGCCGAGTTCAACGCCGCCGTGGCGGGCTACAAAAACTGGCTCGCGAAAGATTTCTCGAAGGAAGCGAGCAAAGGTCGCGCGGAATACTATTTCAACCGCGTGAAATTGTTTTTGCACGCGACGATCATTTACATCGCCGCATTCGTGCTGGCGGGCGGGGCGCTGCTGACGTTTGGTGCGTGGCCGAATGTTTCGGAATCCTTCCGGCGCTCGGCGTATTATCTGATCGGCTTGGCGTTTATTGTTCACACGGGCGGACTCATTTTCCGCATGGCTTTGGAGGGTCGCCCGCCGGTGACGAATCTTTATTCGTCCGCGATTTTTATTGGCTGGGGAACGTGCGTGCTGGGCTTGATTCTGGAACGCATTTACAAAGTCGGCCTCGGCAGCGCGATGGCCGGATTGTCCGGTTTTGTCACGCTATTGATCGCGCACAATCTGGCGCTGGGCGGTGACACCATGCAAATGATGCGCGCGGTTTTAGACACGAACTTCTGGCTCGCGACGCACGTGGTCGTGGTGACGCTGGGTTACTCGGCGACCTTCGTCGCGGGCGTGCTGGCGATGGCGTATGTGATACTGGGCGTGTTCACGCCAACGTTGACCGCGCGGAAGGATTTTAATCTCAGCAAAGCGCTGTCGAAGATGGTGTATGCCATCATTTGTTTTGCGACGTTGTTCAGTTTCACCGGCACGGTGCTCGGCGGCATCTGGGCGGACCAATCCTGGGGACGATTCTGGGGTTGGGATCCGAAAGAAAACGGTGCGCTGCTGATCGTCATTTGGTGCGCGCTAATTCTGCATGCGCGGTGGGGCGGTTTGGTGAAAGAGCGCGGGCTGATGAATCTCGCCATCTTTGGAAATGTCATCACCGCGTGGTCGTGGTTCGGCACGAACATGCTCGGCATCGGTTTGCACAGCTACGGCTTTATGGATGCCGGGTTCAAATGGCTCATGCTGTTCGTTGGCAGCCAGGTCGCGCTGATTGTGCTCGGGTCGCTGCCGCTGAACATGTGGAAGAGTTTTCAATCCACCGAACCTCCGCCGACTCCACCCAGCGCGCCCGGACAAAAGCCCGTCCCGGCTTCCGCCTGACGTAACTGCTGAAGAAACGCAAAGCCGACGAGAACGGCGGCGCTCCGCTCTAGCGGTTCGAACTAGCGTTCCTCTGCGCTCTCCGCGTCTCCGCGTTTTTCGGCCCAGTTTGGTTTGTGTCTTCTGTGCCTCTTCGTGGCGAGTTGGAAAAATAGTCGCACTTTTTTGTCCGCTTTTGTCGGTCGGCGGGTCTTTACTGGTGTTAAACGATGACCGAGACCCAACAATTGCTCGCCGATTACGTCGCTTCCGGTTCGGAGCCGGCCTTTCGCGAACTCGTCAGTCGCTACGTGAATCTCGTGTATTCCGCCGCGATTCGCTTGGTCAATGGCGACTCGCATCTGGCGGAAGACGTGACGCAAACCGTGTTTGCCGATTTGGCGCGACAGGCGCGCACGTTGCGCAGCGAAACCATGCTGGGCGGTTGGTTGCATCGGCATACGTGTTTTGTCGCCAGTAAAGCGTTGCGCAGTGAGCGGCGGCGGTTGGCGCGAGAAAGGCAGGCGGTTGCAATGAGCGAACTTCAAGATCATTCCGAAGCGAACCTCGCGGCGCTGACGCCGGTGCTCGACGAAGCGGTGAACGAACTCAGTCCGGAAGATCGCGCGGCGATTCTGCTGCGCTATTTCGAGCAACAGGATTTTCGGTCGGTCGGCGCGGCGTTGGGCAGCAACGAAGAAGCAGCCCGCAAACGCGTGGATCGCGCGTTGGACAAATTGCACGGGCTGCTCAAAGTGCGCGGCGTCACGCTTTCCGGCGCGGCGTTGGCGACGGCGTTGTCGGCGAATGCCGTCGCGGCAGCGCCGGTCGGACTTGCGGTAACAGCTTCATCCTTTGCGCTGGCCAGTGCGGCAGCAGGTGCGGGAACAGCATTAACCCTCTTGGAGATCATCAGTATGGCCAAATTAAAATTCGGAGTGATCGCTGCCGTCGTGGTGGCGGGAGTCGCAATTCCCTGTGTGATGTTGCAACGCACGCAGAGTAAACTTGAAACCACCAACGCGGTGTTGGATTTGCAGAAAACCCAGTACGAAGACCTGGTTGCCGAGAATGAACGGCTCGCCAAACTCGCGGCGAAACCCGCGCCCGCGCCTGTAGTGGACAATTCGCCGTCGCTGGAATTGTTGCGGCTGCGTGGCGAAGTCGCTCGGTTGCGCGGTGATCTGGCGAATGAACAGTCGCGGACCAACGGCCCGAGCGCGCTCAGCGGGATCAAAGCCGATCCCGCCATGTGGCAATTGATTCGCGATCAGCAAAAAATGGGGATGGGACAGATTTACAAAGATTTCGCGAAGAAATTGAATTTGCCCGAGGAACAGCGCGAGAAGTTCAATCAATTACTCGCGGATGACGTGATGGAGAACATTGATCACATCACTGCGGTTCTGCGCGACAAACTGACTTTGCAACAGATGGAGCCGATTTTCGCCGGTCAGGAAGCCGCGATGCTGGAAAAGGTGCAGGCGTTGCTCGGACCTGAAGCGGTGGAGCAATACCAGGAATACACGAGTCGGCTCGCGAGCAATATCACGGCGGAACAGTTCAAAGAAATGCTCAGTGGCGAAGACGCGGAAAAGAAGGCGAAAGCGCGACAGCTTTACGAAGCGATGCTCGCGGAAACACAGCAGGCATTGGCGAATGCCGGGTTGCCGCAGAACTACCAGACGTTGGCCATCCTGAACTTCCGCAATATTGCTTCGGAGACAGCCGCCGAGAGCAATTTGCAATTACTCGATGGAATCTATGCGCGCGTGGCAGCCAACGCGGGTTCGTATCTTTCACCGGATGAAGTTAAAAAATTCGGCGAGTTTCGGGAAAAGGCGATGAATGCGCAGCGGACGGCGCTCAAGATGAATCGCGTGATGATGGCGCCGAGTTCCAATTGAACGGCACGGAAGTGTAACGTGAGAGAAATAATGTTGTTCTGTCAGAGGTAACAGAAGGAACTATATGCGCGAATTGACATTGCTGGAAACCGGTTACTTGGCGGGGCTGCTCTTGCTTTCGCTGGTGCTGCCGTTGCTCCTTAGCTTTCGCGGCCAACGGAGCACATCAGATCGGCGTCCGTTGCTGACGACCGTCTGGTGCGGGCAGATTTTCGGGGCTATTTGTGGCATCGGGGTGTTGGCTTCGGAAGCAATTGCTCCGTTTGCTTTCGGGTTGGGCGTCGCCAGTTATTTTTTCTGCATGGCGATTGTGCGCCGCAAACTGCGGCTCGCCTCGGCTGCCTGACTTGCGCTGGTGTTCCGGATTCGGGTTGGTTAGTTTCGCCTCAATCATCAAATGAACGGCAATTCTCAGAGCACGGTCGCGCCGCTGGAATTACGCAATGTTGCCAAGCGCTTCGGTGATTTTCGCGCGGTGGATGACGTGAGTTTCACGCTGCCGGCAGGTTCAATCTACGGTTTTCTCGGCCCCAACGGCGCAGGCAAAACCACGACGATTCGGATGATTCTCGAAATCATCCGACCCACGAGCGGCAGCATCACGGTGTTGGGCGAATCTTCGGCGCTGAAAGTGCGCCACCGCATCGGTTACTTGCCGGAGGAAAAGGGGCTCTACAAAAAAATGAAGTGTTGGTCGGTGATCGCCTATTTCGCGACATTGAAAGGGATGAACCGTGGCGCGGCGAAACGACGCGCCTTCGAATTGTTGGAGCGTTACGGTCTGAAAGATTTCGCCAACAGCCCGACCGAAGCGCTTTCCAAAGGCATGGGCCAAAAAGTGCAGGTGCTGGCGTCCATCGCGCATGATCCGGAGTTTGTGATTCTCGATGAACCGTTCTCCGGTCTCGATCCAGTGAACCAACAAGTGATGGAAGAAATCATTCGCGACATGGCGAAGCGCGGGCGCACTGTGCTGTTTTCCACGCATGTCATGCAGCACGCGGAACGGTTGTGCGATCGCATTTTGTTGCTCGCACGGGGGCGCAAGATTTTTGATGGCACGATTGGGGAAGCGAAGCAAACGATTCCGCGCCGCGTGCGCATCGAAACTGAAGATGACATCGCGCCGTTGCGGGAGTTGAGCGAGGTGGTGGCCACCAACGAAACGCCACCACTCAATGGTCACGCGACGGCGGGCGCGAGCAAGCATTGGGAACTGGAGTTGCGCGAGAGCGCCGATCCGCAGGGTATTTTGCAAACGTGTTTTTCGCGCGGCATCCGCTTGCGCAGTTTCAACCAAACCGATCCCACGTTGCATGAAGTGTTCGTGCGACTTGTCGGGCCGGAAGCGAAGGAGGCGTCGTTCCGATGAAATACGCCTTTCTCGTCGCCTGGCGCGAATACGTTGAGAACGCCAAGACCAAAGGCTTCTGGCTCGGCCTGTTCGTCGTGCCGATCATCATTTTCGGAACGATTCAAGTGCCGATCTGGTTGCAGAAGAAAGGCACGCCAACGCGCTATTACGTGCTGGTGGATCAATCGAAGTCGCTCGGATCAGTCATCGAGACGAAGATTGAAACTGCCTATCAGCGGCGCGTGTATAACGAGCTGAATGATTACGCGCGCAAGAATTCCACCGCCGCTGGCGAGGCGGGAAAATTCAATCCACCTTCGTTCGAGGATTATAAGGAGGGTGGCGAAACCGTATTTCTCGAAAAGTTACAAACGCATTTACGCCCCGGTTCGCCGCCCTTCAAAGCACCGCGGCGAGATTTTCAACAAGCGGCGTTGCCTTCAGGCGTGAATGCCGAAGCAGACTTGGAAACCGTGGCCGAGCAATTGCGCCCATATTTGCGCGGCGAGAAACGCATCAAATTGGACGATCAATCTGTGCCGTTGACGGCGGCGATTTTGATTCCGGCGGACATTGCAGATCAGGTCGTGCGACCTGGAAAAAAGCGCGATAAAGAGGCGACCGGAATTGAGTATTGGTCAGGCAATCTCGCCGACACCAAGTTGCGGGAAGACGTCGAGCAGGCGGTGAATGCGGAGATTCGGCAGCGTGAATATGCGTTGCGCGGTCTCGATGCAAAGGCGATTCGCGAGGTGGAGCAGACTTACGCGCCGATCGCGAGTTTGAATCCGAAGAAAGAGGCCGGGCAGGAAGCCGTCAAAGGCGTGGACGTCATCAAACAATGGGCGCCGAGTGCGTTCGTTTATCTGCTGTGGATTTCCATTTTCGCCATCGCGCAAATGCTCCTCACGAACATCATCGAGGAAAAATCGAATCGCATCATCGAGGTGCTGTTGTCATCAGTGACGCCGGGCGAGTTGATGATGGGAAAATTATTTGGTATCGCGGCAGTGGGATTGACGATGGTGGGATCGTGGATTTTCGCGCTGGTCGCGATTCTGACATGGAAAGCGGGGACGGCGTCGTCGGTGCCCGGACAGTTACTTCAAGTGGTGCAATCGTCGAATCTCGTTCCGATGTTCGTGGTTTACTTCATCTTCGGATTCTTCATTTACGCGGCTTCAATTCTCGCGCTCGGCAGCGTCTGCAATACTCTAAAAGAATCGCAGAGTTACATGGCGATCATCACGATGGTCATGATGGTGCCGCTCATGACGATGACCTTTATCCCGAAAGATCCCAATGGCGTGGTCGCGCGGACGCTCTCGTGGATTCCGCTCTACACGCCGTTCATCATGATGAATCGCGTGATGGCTGATCCACCGTGGGTGGACATCATAGGCACGAGTCTGTTGTTAATCGTAACGGCTGGGCTGGCGCTGTGGATGGCGGGAAAAGTTTTTCGCATCGGCATTCTGCGCACGGGGCAACCGCCGAAGTTGCTCGAAATGTTGCGGTGGGTGCGGCGGAAGCCGTGATTGGCGTGTAGCGGCGGGCATCTTGTCTGCCGTAGAGCCGGGCTTCGAGCCCGGCGGTTAAAACGAAATCACGACGGTAGCGGTCAAAGAACGCGGAAGTTATCGGTCAATCGGTCGTCTATTCCGGGCGGCAAGATGCCGCCCTCTACGTCAGGCGCGGACGCCTGACGCTACTTCGCATCGCCAGAATTTGCGCTTTTGCTGGGGCGCGGAAAACTTATCCTCGCGGCGATGAATCCTGTTGCTCTGATCACCGGCGCGTCGCGTGGCATCGGTCGTGGTATCGCGCTGGAATTGGCCAAGCTCGGCTACGATCTCGTGATCAATTACGCCGGCAACGCTGAAGCCGCGCAAAAGACGGCAGGGGATTGTGTCACAGTTGCAAGCGAAGCAGGAAAAACCATTCGTGCCGAGATCTGTCAGGCGGATATTTCGGAGAGCGCCGACCGGCAGAAACTGATTTCATTCACGCGCGAGAAGTTCAATCGTCTTGATCTGCTGGTAAACAATGCCGGCGTCGCACCGAACGTGCGCGCAGATATCCTGGAAGCGGGCGAGGAAAGCTTCGACCGCCTCATTGCCATCAACGTCAAAGGCCCGTATTTCCTCACGCAACTCGCCGCGAAGTGGATGGTTGAAGAAACGCGGAGTGCGGAGTGCGGAGTGCGGAAACCAAAAATTGTGACAGTGAGTTCTATTTCCGCTTACACCGCTTCAACAAATCGCGGCGATTACTGTGTAAGCAAAGCGGCGCTCTCGATGTTGACGCCGTTGTTTGCGGCGCGGCTTGCGGAGTACGGCATCAATGTTTACGAAATTCGTCCGGGAGTTATCGCCACAGACATGACCGGCGCGGTGAAGGAGAAGTATGACAAACTCATCGCCGAAGGAATGACGCCGATTCAACGCTGGGGCACGCCCGAAGACATCGGTCGCGCCGTGGCAGCGATTGCGAGCGACGCGTTTCCGTTTAGTACGGGTGAAGTCATCAACGTGGACGGCGGATTTCATTTAAAAAGATTGTAGGAGACGACGTAAGGAGTCTCTAACTCGACCGAATCGCGCAGAAAACTGATTGATTTGAGACTCGTCACCTCGTCTCCTACCAAAAAACATGGCCACAAAAATCGACACCAAACTCACGCCCCAAAAACTCCTGCCGCAAATCGAACGCGTGTTCGAGTTGTCCGGGCAAAAAATCCTGAGCATCGAAAAATCCTGGAAACCGGCGCAGGGCACGCCGGTGTTCACAGTGAAGGGTAAATACACGTCGCGCGGCTGGACGGAGTGGACGCAGGGTTTTCAATACGGTTCGGCTTTGCTGCAGTTCGATGCGATGGGCGACGAGCGGTTTCTCGAAATCGGCAAGCGCGGCACGGTGAAATACATGGCATCGCACGTGTCGCACATCGGCGTGCATGATCATGGATTCAACAATGTTTCGACGTACGGCAATTTGCTGCGCTTGATGCGCGAGGGGAAGATTCCGCAGAACGACGAGGAACAGAATTTCTACGAAATCGCGCTCAAGGTCAGCGGCGCGGTGCAGGCGTCGCGCTGGACGAAACTCGCGGATGGCACGGGGTTCATTCACAGCTTCAACGGGCCGCACTCGCTGTTCGTGGATACGATTCGCTCGTGTCGTGCGCTGGCGGTGGCGCATCAACTCGGCCACGTGCTGATGGGCGAGCAGGACGCGAAGATTTCGTTGCTGCAACGAGTCGTCGAACACGCCCTGAACACGGCGCGCTACAACGTTTACTATGGCGAAGGGCGCGACGCTTACGATGTGCGCGGTCGCACGGCGCATGAAGCGGTGTTCAATACGGCGAGTGGGGTGTTTCGGTGCCCGAACTCGCAGCAGGGTTATTCGCCGTTCAGCACCTGGACGCGCGGGTTGGCGTGGGCGATTTGTGGTTTTGCGGAGCAATTAGAGTTCATCCGCTTCATTCCTTGGCAAGAGCTTGAATTAGCCTCGTCGAAAAATCGGTGGCTACGAGACTATCGCTCGTTAAGCGATAAGCAAAAACTTCAACTCACACCTAAATTCGAATCTACTATTCGTAGATTGGCTACTGAGCCCGCAGCTAAAGCTTTGAAGGCGTTCCAAACTGCCGCAATTTCTGCAGCAGACTTCTACCTCGAAAATTCCTGTGCCGATGGCGTGCCGATGTGGGACACGGGCGCGCCGAATCTGCATCGCCTGCCCGTGAATTATCTCAAGAAAGCATCCGATCCGTACAACAAGTTTGAACCGGTGGACGGGTCGGCGGCGGCGATTGCGGCGCAGGGCTTGATCCGGTTGGGCAATTATTTAGGAAGCAATTCGAGGACGAGGACGAGAACGAAGGACGAGGACGATGGAAAGCGCTACAAACAGGCCGGGCTTACGATTGCGCGCACGTTGTTCAGCGAGCCCTGTCTTTCCACTGATCCGAAACATCAAGGTCTGTTGCTGCACTCGGTTTATCATCGGCCGAACGGCTGGGATTACATCGCGCCGGGGCAAAGCGTGCCAAATGGCGAAAGCTCGATGTGGGGCGATTATCATTTGCGTGAACTGGCTCTCCTCATTCTCCGCGAAGCGCGTGGTGAGCATTATCTGACGTTCTTTGATTCGACGAAATGAAACGCGAAGGCGCAAAGACGCGAAGACACAGCAAGTCTTGCTGCCATCCAGGAACGCCAACGGCGTTCACTGCAAGAGCGGAGCGTGGCTCTATGAGCCGCAGCACGTCTCTTTGCAAATCGGGCCGCTGCGGGTCACAGACCCGCGCTCCGTTTTCGGGAACGCGTCTTTGCGTTAAATCGCTCCGCCTTGGTGTGGCGCTTCTGGTTTTCGCGCTGATTACCGGTTCAGCATTGTCGCAAAGCAATCCCGTGACGCTTCACATGATCGGGGACTCAACCATGGCGAATAAACCGGTCATTCCAGCGAATCCGGAACGCGGTTGGGGGCAGATGCTGCAGATGTATTTCAAAGATTCGCTCCGCGTGGAAAATTACGCGCAAAACGGTCGCAGCACGAAGAGCTTCATCAACGAAGGTCGTTGGGACAAGGTTGTCGCTGCAATCCAACCGGGTGATTTCGTCATCATTCAATTTGGGCACAACGATGAGAAAACGAACAACGTCAAAGTCGGGACGGCGCCCTTTGGCGAGTTCTCGGAAAATCTGACGCGCTTCATTCGCGAGTCGCGTGAGCGTCAGGCCACGCCGATTTTGGCGACGCCGGTGGCACGACGGAAGTTTGACGAGACTGGCACGCTAACGAACTCACACGGCGTTTATCCGGGAGCCGTGCGAAAGGTGGCGGCAGCGGAAAAAGTTCCCTTGCTGGAGCTGACCCTTGCGACCGAGAAACTGTTGCAACAACTCGGGCCGGAAAGTTCCAAGCGCTTGTTTGATTGGATTCCCGCCGGTGAATTTGCAGCTCGCCCCGATGGGCTGGAAGACGACACGCATTTCAACGCTTACGGCGCGAGCCGGGTTTGCGATCTGGCGGTGATCGAGATCGAAGTCAAAATTCCCGAGTTGGCGGCGCATTTGAATCGAAAATCTCCTGCCAAAAGCGCGGCAACAATCGAGCGTTAATTGAAAAACAACAAGCAGCCCATGAACTCAACAAAGACTTCATCCGCCGGAAGCATCAACCGCCGCAATTTTCTAGGCGCGACCACCACACTGGTTGCCGGTGCGCTGGCCGCTCCGAGTCTTGCGGCGGATCGCGACTGGAGCGGCCAACGACCGGTGCGTTATCCCGATCCCGACATCATTTCGCTCGATCCGCGCTTCAACAAATACAAGCTGGGCAACACGCCGATCCAACGACTGCATACGGGCATGTTGTGGGCGGAAGGTCCGGCGTGGAATGGCGTCGGTCGTTATCTGATGTGGAGCGATATTCCCAACAACGTGCAATTGCGCCGGCTGGACGAAGATGGTCACGTGAGCACGTTTCGCAATCCGGCGGGAAACAGCAACGGCAACACGTTCGATTTCGAGGGACGACAAATCAGTTGCGAGCACGGGAATCGTCGCGTGGTGCGCTATGAACCCAACGGCGGCATCACCGTGTTGGCGGAAAAGTGGAACGGCAAACCACTCAACGCGCCGAACGATGTGGTGGTGCATCCGGATGGCGGGATCTGGTTCACCGATCCCGGCTACGGCAGCATGATGAATTACGAAGGCAACAAAGGCGCGTTGGAAATCAAAGAAGCTGTTTATCGCATTGACCCCAAGACTGCGAAAATGGAATTGGTCACGGATGAATTGAGCAAGCCGAACGGACTCTGTTTTTCGCCGGACTACCAAAAGCTCTACATCGCGGATACGGGTGCGGAGGCGCCGAAGCCGATTCAGGTTTTTGATGTGGTGGACGGCGTGAAGCTCAGCAAGGGTCGCCGCTTTTGCGCGATGGATTACAACGGCAAGAACGGCGGTGCGGACGGAATTCGCGCGGACGTTGATGGCAACATCTGGGCGAGCGCGGGCTGGGCGGGCGAAGGTTACGATGGCGTGCATGTGTTTGCGCCGGACGGCAAACGCATTGGTGTGATTCTGTTGCCGGAAATTTGCTCGAACGTGTGCTTCGGTGGCGCGAAGCGGAATCGCCTGTTCATGACGGCGAGCCAGTCGCTCTACGCGGTGTATGTCGAGACGCAAGGAGCGCATATTTGCTGAATCGAGACTCGTCACCTCGTCTCCTACAAATGGAAATCAATTTATGGCTGAACCATTCAAACTGACTCGCATTCCCACGCTGAAAACGGTGGCGGACTTTCGCGCGCACATCGCGGCGCTGGGCCTGGACTTGCCTTGTGAAGATCAAATCGTAGCCGGCGGTGATTCACCGCTCGCGCAGGCGATTGAGGGCGTGACCATCAATGGCAAACGCATTGGCAATCGCTGGGCGATTCATCCGATGGAAGGTTGGGACGGCACAACGACCGGTGGCGTGACCGAGGAAATGTTGCGGCGCTGGCAGCGGTTTGGCGAAAGCGGCGCGAAGTTGATTTACGGCGGCGAAGCGATGGCCGTGCGTCCGGATGGTCGCGCGAATCCGAATCAAATTATCATCACTGAGGAAAACAAGGCGGGCATTGCGTCGTTGCGCGAGACGCTGGTGAAGGCGCATCAAGAGCGGTACGGCAAGGTGGATGACTTGGTGATCGGCTTTCAACTCACGCACTCGGGACGGTTCTGCAAGCCGAACGACAAAAAACGCATGGAGCCGCGTGTGGCGTTTCGGCATCCGATTCTGGATCGCAAATTCAACGTGACGAGCGATGCGCAGATGTTTACGGATGCGGAGATTGAGGAACTGATTCAATGCTACATTCGCGCGGCAAAGATTGCGTGGGACGTGGGCGCGGACTTCGTGGACATCAAACATTGTCACGGCTATCTGCTGCACGAATTTCTCGGCGCGCACACGCGACCGGGCAAGTTCGGTGGCTGCTTTGAGAATCGCACCCGCATCTTGCGCGACATAGTGGCGGGCATTCGCGCGAGTGGAAATGCGATTGAACTCGGCGTGCGACTCAGCGCGTTTGATTTTGTGCCGTTCAAACCCGATCCGGCGCTGTCGCAACCTGGCAAACTCGGTCCGGGCATTCCGGAGGACTACTCGCATTGCGTGCCGTATCGCTACGGCTTCAGTGTGAATCCCGACAACCCCGTGGACTACGACTTGTCGGAGACGCATCAGTTCGTCGAACTGTGTGCGCAACTCGGCGTGAAGATTCTGAATCTGAGCGCGGGTTCACCTTATTACAATCCGCATATCCAACGTCCGGCGGCGTATCCGCCGAGCGACGGGTATCAGCCGGCGCATGATCCGCTGATTGATGTGGCGCGACAGATCAATGTGGTGCGCCAGATTAAAGTTCGCGCGCCGAAGAATATGGTGCTGGTGGGAACAGCGTACAGTTACTTGCAGGAATACCTGCCGCATGTGGCGCAGTACGTCGTGCGCCACGGCTGGACGGACATGGTGGGCCTGGGTCGCATGGTTTTGAGTTATCCGAACATCCTCGCCGAGGCGGTGGAGAAGGGGAGCATCACGCCGAAGCAGATTTGTCGCACGTTCAGTGATTGCACCACCGCGCCGCGCAACGGAATGATTTCCGGCTGCTATCCGCTGGATAAATATTACTCGGCCAAACCCGAGTTCCAGCAGTTGAAGGAAGTGAAGAAGAAGGTGGGGGCGTGACGGTTTAATCTCCACCAATCCAACCGTATCCAGGCGAGTAAGCAATATGGTGATCCCCAAACGGCGACCAGCGCGCGATCATTGTCCAGTTGCCCGGGTTTTCACCAAATTCTTTCACAGCTAGAACCTCTTGTATTCCTGCAAATGACTCGGCGAATCCAATCATTGCTACAAGTGCGAGGGAAAATCGAATGAGTGCTTTGCGCCAGGGCAGCCCCAGCACGCCTAAAACCGTAAGAGGAAGAACGGAAAAGCTCGCCAGTAAAACCAAGCCGAGTATCCCTCGAAGAGAGAAGCCAAAGAACTGGGTGCGCCAATATGCAAGCCAGTACATGCCCCAGATGATGCTGGCGATCAGAAAGGCCGTTTGAATATCTGGCTTTGGAATCTTCATCTGCTGCCGGAACTTGATTCTGTTCAACACAGGTCTCACTCGAGCGGCGCTAAGTCAACCGTCGTTTCAGTGCTTAGCCATATCAATTTCCGCCAACAACTGTTCCACCGTTTCATTTAACGCTTTGTCAGTGGACTCGCCGCCGTAGCCGCTGAACTTGCGGCGGATTTTTCCGTTGGCATCGAGAATGTAAACGGTGGGCCAGCCTTTGACATTCCAGTCGGAAGCAATCCCGCCTGCCGGTCCGCCGCTTCCGTTCCAGAATGATTTCCAAGTCATCTTCTCGTTCTTTGCGGCCTGTTGGGCAGTCTTGCGGGAGGTATCGCCATTGACGCCAACGAGGGCGAAGGGTTGCTTGGCAAATTTGCGCGCCAGGTCGCGTTCCGCCGGGACCATTTGCATGCACGGACCGCACCACGAGGCCCAGAAATTCAGCACCACGACTTTGCCACGATAATCGCTCAACTTCATTTCTTTACCGTCGAGATCTTCACCGACGATTTCCGGCGCAGTCTTGCCGAGGCCCAGCGAGGTCAACTCGCGCAACTCAGCTTTCGCCGTCTGTGCAAGCGTCGAATTGTTGGAGCGCAGATAAGGGCAATCGCCGTATTCGTTAATAAGGCGGGCGAACAATTTTTCGGCGCGTTCGGTGGCGGCGGCGGAGTTGTCGGATTCCGCCCATTTCAGGTATTCGACGCGCGCTTTCTGAGCGGCTTCGGTGTCGGTGGGTGACGCAGGTTTATTCTCGAAGGCTTCAAGATATTGCGCCTTGGCCTTGGTCATTTTTGCCAACGCTAGCAATGCTTGTCCGCGAACGATGCGCTCGGGATTTTGTTCGGAAACGGTCTGGAAAAAATTCGTGACTACTTCAAAGCGCCAGCGGTGATCCCAGTAATGTGCCGCCCGGGCGCAGAACGGACCGAGTTCCGCGTGGGTCGCGTGATGCTGCGAAAGCATTTCGACGGCCTGCAAGACGTGCGGCCAAACATCGGCGGATGAGGAGCGGCGATTATTGGCAATCCAAAGGAACGCATCGAACGCGGGTTCGGTGTCGGGATGTTGCTTCGCCAGCTCCAGGAGCACGACGAGATTCGTGTCGTTCTTCTCCGCGTAAATTTTCCAGGCGCGTTCACTGTCCGCTTCGTTGCCGGCGTTACGATAGTCTGATTCGGCATGGTCCACTTCCCGTTGCAACAATTTCAGACGCTCCGTCCACGCAGTCAGGGTTTCTGATTGGGCTGCGGTTGATACAGTCTCAACAGCGATTAGCGGTAGCGCGCTCAGCGCAGCCACCAGAATCACGGCGAGACAAACGAGAGTTGCTTTGTTCATGCGAGATTTGGACCAATTGAGAGAACAATTCTCACGCGCTTATCGCGGCGGAGAGTTTCCGGACCGAATCACCAACGCGCACAGGATTGGCGCGAATGACTTTGGCGTTTACGCCGCGCAGGTGCAGTTGTTTGCCTTCGGGCGAATTGACGAACTTCATCGCGTCCGGACCGAAACGAGCAGAGAACTTTTTGCAGCCGAGATGGGGTGGGGCAGTGATTTCAATGACGGCATCGCCGATGGCGAGTTGGGTGCCGGGTGGAATGTTGGTTTCGCTTAAATCAAAATCCACAAACAACTGGTCGCCGGCCAATGACCAGCGTTCTTTGGTTTGCGCCAGTAACTCGATGACGCGGGCGTTCATGACGTTGAGTTGCATCTCGGGATTGGCTGAGCCATCCGGCGTGCTGCGACTGCCGCGTGCTTTCCAGTTATCGCCGACGAGACCTTGTGCGGAATCCAAGTGGCCTTCCTCCACCACTTCGCGCTCGTCGGTGTTGGGGCGACGGCAGATCATTCGCAACACGCCCACGTCTTTAGGCGATTGGCGGATGGTCGTGAGTCCGGCTTCCATCTCGGCGAGGGTGAGAAAAGTTGCTGAATTGTGGTTCATGATTTAAGTGGCGCCAGATTACAAGTGATTGATCGCAATTTGTGCCAGAATTTCAGAGCCGGAACAATCGTTTGGCGTTTTCATAAAGTAATTTGCGCTCAACTGTTGGATGGGGCGCCAAACGTCGGATAACGGCAAGGGTGCGGGCGCCCTGACATTTTTCGTCGGCGCCGTGAGGGTCATCGCAATCACTTCCATAAAGCAGTTTGTCCTGGTGGCGCGCGAAGAATCCGGGCGTGAACGATTCATCGCGCGTCAACGCATTCAAACCTGATCCCGCCGACAAATCACCATACATGTTCGGGTAATCCGCCAGATATTTTTCAGTCAAACCGCCCGGCGTGACGAGACCTTTCGGATACAGCACGGCCTGGTCGCGATGATTTTTATCCACGTTGGCCCACCAGGTCTGCGCGTGGCCGATAAAATTGACGCGGGGATATTTTTCCAACATGCGATAAAAACGCTCGAAACCGTGATTGTACTTTTGATGCTGCCAGTGCATCAGCACCGGCACGTCGTAGTCCTGAGCGAGCAAATAGATTTTTTGCATCGCCGGGGAATCGCATTCCACGCCAAACTTCAATTCCGCAATCATCACTGCGCCGAGTTTCAGGTATTTTTCAATTTCCTGCGTCGCGCCATCCAATGTCGGAACTTCGTTCGCCGCAAAACGAAACTCTTTCGGATGAGCCCGGCACAGGCGGTAACATTCCTCGTTGCCGAATGCTTTTGCGGCCAAACCGTTCGAGACACCTTCATGTGTTGCCGGGTTCTTTACAGGTCGTCCCGCCGGCAGCAGAATCGTCGTCGTGATTCCCATAGCCCGTTGATGTTCCAGGAGCAATTCGTTCGACCGGTTCGAGTAATTGACGTGTTGATGGATATCAATGATCTCGCTTGATGGCGCGGCGGTCGTGACACAGCCATTCAACACCGCGCCAGCCAATGTGACGCTGGTGATGGTGAGAAAATCCCGCCGGGAAAGCTGCGCTTGGGTAGTGGCAAGGAGCGATTTTGGATGTGGCATCGATGGATTTTGCGCGAGGCGGATGGGCGGTTCAACGGAGAAAATCGAGAACCTCGGCAGGTTGGCTGGCGGGTGCGTCATTCTTAGTTATGAAGTTTCATGTGGGTGTAATTTTAGCGCTGAACGGACTTTGGTTCGATGGCGTGAACGCGGCGCCGCCGGAACTGACTCGAGCCGACCTGCCGCGGGTGTTGCCGGTCGAGACGTCGAATGTCTTTCAAACGTTTCAATTGAAACCGGGATTCAACCTGCAATTGGCCGCCGCCGAGCCGCTCGTTGTTGATCCCATCGAAATGTGTTTCGATGAAAACGGGAGAATGTTCGTGGTCGAGATGCGGGATTATTCCGAGCGCCGCGAGGAACAACCGCATTTGGGAAGAATCCGCTTGCTGACCGATCCGGACGGCGATGGCGTTTTTGATAAGGCGACGGTTTTTGCGGAAGATTTGCCGTGGCCAACCGGCGTGTGTTGTTACGCTGGCGGCATCTTCGTCGCCGCGACCCCGGACATCATTTATTTCAAAGACACCGACGGCGATGGTCGGGCGGACGTGCGGCAGGTGGTCTTCACCGGGTTTGGGGCTGGCCGGGAGGATAAGCTCAATGTGCAAGCACTGGTGAACAGTTTGCGCTGGGGAATGGACAACCGCATTCACGGGCAAACCGCTGGCAACGGGGCCGTGCTCAAGCGACCGGGTGCGCCGGATGCGACAGCCCTCATGCTGCGCGGGCGTGATTTCAGTTTCGATCCACGCCGACTGGATTTACGCGCGGAGAATGGCGGCGGCCAATACGGCATGAGCTTCGATAACCGGGGCCGGAAGTTTGTGTGCAGTAATTCGCATCACATCCAAACGTTCCGGTACGAATCGCGTTATGCAGAACGCAATCCATTCTATGACCTGCTGCGGGCCTTGGTGGACATTGCGGTGGACGGACCGGCGGCGGAAGTCTATCGCACGAGCCCGGAAGAAGCCTGGCGCGTGATTCGCACCCAATGGCGCGTGAGCGGCGTGGTGTCAGGATTGATCGAGGGCGGGGGACGTTCATCGGGGTATTTCACATCGGCGACGGGCATCACCATTTACCGCGGCGACGCGTTCCCCGAGGAATTTCAGGGTGACGCGTTCATTGCAGACGTGGGAAGCAACCTCATTCATCGCAAGAAAGTTCGTCGCGACGGGGTAGGCGTCCTCGCTGAACGACCCGGTGACGAACAAAAAATTGAGTTTCTCACGTCCACGGATTTGTGGTTTCGACCGACGATGCTCGCCAACGCTCCGGATGGTTGCCTCTATTTTTGCGACATGTATCGTGAAGTGATCGAGCATCCCTGGTCCTTGCCTGAGAATATCAAGAAGTTACTCGATCTGAACGCCGGGAATGACCGTGGTCGGATTTACCGAATTGCCCCCGCTGGTTTTAGCGCGCGCCGGCCACCGCAATTGGGCCGCGCCACCATTCAACAACTGGTTGCCACGCTTGAACACAAGAATGGCTGGCATCGGGACACGGCCGCGCGTTTGTTGTTTGAGCGCGGGGATTTAACCGCTGTTCCGCTACTGCAAAAAATGCTGCGGGACTCCACTTCGGCTCTGAGTCGGCTGCATGCGCTCCACGTTTTGGATGGGCTGCAGGCACTGACGGAGGCCGATGTGTTGGCCGCCTTGAACGATTCCGAGGCGTCGGTTCGAGAACACGCGATTGGCCTGGCTGAAAAACTGATCGCCGCCGGCAATCTCAAACTGTGGAAGCGGATTTGTCAGTTAAGCGATGATCCCGACATCAACGTGCGTTATCAACTGGCTTTCACGCTGGGCGAGTTCGATTACCCGGGACGAATCCAAAGTCTGGTCGCTATTGCCCGTCGTGATCTGGAGGACAAGTGGATGCGCGCAGCGATTTATTCGTCCCTCGCCAAAGGCGCAGGCGAAATGTTTGCCGCGTTAGCGGGTGACGCGGAAGTCCGCACGACAATGGCCGGACAGGAGTTGCTTCAGCAGTTGATCGTGTTCGTCGGGGCAAACAATCGTCCTGATGAGATCGCTTTGGTCATCCAGTTGATCGATCAAGTGGATGATCCCGCAACAATGTTTGGTCTGACCCGGGCCTTAGGGGACGGTATGCGGCGGGCTCAGAAATCGTTGGATCCCACCGACGACAATTTGAAACGCGTCTTGGTGCGCGCCCGAATGGAATCGGTTAACCCAACTGCCGCTGAATCTATTCGTCTTGCAGCCATCGAACTGCTCGCGGTCACGAGCTATCAAGAATGTGGCGACCTGCTGCTGGCGTTGCTGGATTCGCAACATCCGCAAACTGTGCAGCTCGCCGCGCTGACGGCGCTGGATCAATTTGGCGCGGCGCCCATCGGTGCCGAACTGACACGCCGTTGGTCCGCGTTGACGCCGCGAATCAGAAGCGCGGCGTTGGCGCTGTTGTTGGCGCGACCGGACCGCGCGAAAGCGTTGTTGGCGGCTATCGAGAGCGACGCGATTCGGGCCAGCGTGCTTGACTCAACACAGACCAAGCTTTTGCTCACGTATCGCCATGCCGCAGTGCGCGAGTTGGCGCAGAAAATTCTCGCCCGGCAAACCAATGGCTCACGGCAGAAGGTCATTGCTGACTATTCGCCCGCATTAAGCTTGCGCGGCGACGCCGCGGCCGGGAAGAAGATTTACGTCGAGCGTTGTGCGTTTTGTCATCAATCCAACGGCGAGGGCTACGCCTTGGGACCGGATTTTGCGACCGTCAAGAACGCTGGCAAGGAGCACCTGTTAACTAGCATCATTGATCCCAATGCCGAGGTGCGCCCGGAATTTGTCGGTTACGTCATCGAAACGAAGGATGAGCAGAGTTTGCACGGATTGGTCATCAGCGAAAGCGCGGCGAGCATCACGCTGCGGCAACCGTACGGCAAGCAGAGCGTAATTCCGCGTTCCAACATCATGGCAATGCAAAGCCAGGGTTTATCGGTGATGCCGGAAGAATTGGAGGCTGGTCTCACTCCGCAGGCGATGGCGGATTTGCTTGAATACATTGCGAATCCAGCGCCGTAACCGCGCATTCTGAATTTCCTCGTTACGCTTCCCGCAAGCTCGTCTATGTTTCTCGCGTGCAGTCGCTCGAAAACCAACTCGCCGAATTGCCGGCGCTCAATCAGGTCACCGTGCCCGACCTGTGGCAGCAGCAGGCGGTGATGGCGTTGCGCGAAGGCAAAGACGTGGTCGTGCAAGCGCCGACCGGCTCGGGCAAGACGCTGATTTTCGAGTTGTGGTCCAATCAGGGCAAGCCGCGCGGTCAGGCGATTTACACGGTGCCGACGCGCGCGTTGGCCAATGACAAACTCGCCGAATGGCGCGCGCGCGGTTGGGATGTTGGCATCGCGACGGGCGATCTCGCCGAAAACCTCGGCGCTCCGGTGATCGTGGCAACGTTGGAGACGCAGAAGAATCGGTTGATCGCAGGTGAAGGGCCGACGCTGCTCGTGGTGGATGAATACCAGATGATCAGCGATCCGGATCGCGGATTGAACTACGAACTCGCGCTCGCGCTCGCGCCGTCGCACACGCAACTTCTGCTGTTGAGCGGCAGTGTTTCCAATCCGCATCACGTGGTGCAATGGCTGAATCGCCTCGGGCGCAAGGCCGTGTTGATACGTCACGAACATCGCCCGGTGCCGCTAGATGAAGTGTGGGCGAACAATTTGAACTTTCACGTGCCTTCGGAGATTCGCGGTTATTGGGCGCGCTTGGTCGCGAAAGCGTTGGCCGAAGACCTCGGGCCGATTTTGATCTTTGCGCCGCGCCGACAAGGCGCAGAAAGCATGGCCGCTGATCTCGCGCGCAATTTGCCCACGCCCAATCCGCTCCAACTTTCCACCGAGCAAAAACAGATTGTTGGCGAACATCTCGCGAAGATGCTCAAGAGTCGCATCGCGTATCATCACAGCGGCTTGAGCTACGCAGCGCGGGCGGGCGTGATTGAACCGCTGGCGAAGGCGGGACAATTGCGCGTGGTGGTGGCGACGATGGGTTTGGCGGCGGGCATCAATTTTTCGCTGCGCAGTGTGGCGTTGGCGGGCGAATCGTATCGGCGCGATGCCGTGGAACAGCCGCTGCGCGCGGATGAGATTTTGCAGATGTTCGGTCGCGCGGGGCGACGCGGATTGGACGAAACGGGCTATGTGTTGATCACGGCGAATGAGATTCGTTTGCTGGATGCGCGGGCGTGTCATCTGTCGCGGAGCGGCGCGGTGGACTGGAGCGCGTTGTTGGGTTTGATGCAAACGGCGGCGGAGCAGGGGAAGACGCCGTTCGCGGAAGCGGTGCGCGCGCAGGAACGCTTGTTCACGACGAAGCCGATTTTGCTGGGCGTGGAAGAATCCATGAAACATCCGGTTGTGCCGTGCGGATTGCACACGGATGCGGAGCGCGCGCGGCACGTGCGGAAACGGCAGCGCGAGATGTTGAACAGTCGCGGTGAATGGCAGGCGTATCCGATGACGACGGAAAAGCCGTTGCGCGAAATTGTGGTGGGAGACAAGGAAACGCACAGGGGAACATCCAACATCCAAGGCTCGGCGGATGGCCATTCTTTGGGAAATAGAGCTAACTCGCAGCCGGTCGGAAATGGGCAGACAGAATATTTGCAGGACGACCACTCACCCCAAAACCGTAGCCGCCGACGTGAGGAGGCGGAGCGCTCTGCAAACGAAATGCTTCCGCCTCCTCATGTCGGCGACTACCACGAGCCGGTTTCTGCAGACAGCTCGTATGAAGCGAAGCCCACTTTTCGCTCCGTGCTCTCCGAACAAGCGGCGTTGGAAAAAGTTGGGACGGGGATGATCGTGGTTCTGGAGGAACGCGAGGACGGAACAAAAGTTTACGGTCGCGCTTCAACCGTGGCGGACGTGCTCAGCGGCGATCGTGTGATCATCGCCAAGTGGGTGCGGCGACTGACGAATTGGAACGGTCGGCAGGCGGAGTTGAGTGTGTGGCACGAAAAAATTGCGCCGTTGCTCGAACACAGACTCGCCGGTCAGCATACGCCGGTGGTGAAGTTCGTGAAGCAGGCGCAACGCATTCTCGTTTACGTGAGTCTCGCAGACCTGACGATGCGCGTGCCGGTGGATAATTACGGTGTGGCGATGTGGAAACCGGTCGAGCGGGAAGTGTTGCCCTACGATTGCGCGCAGTGTTCGCTGGTCGAAGTGTGCAAAACGCTGCCGACGGCGACGGGAACGGCGTTGACGTGGCGGCGTTTGAATCTCGTGGATGCGGAAGGCAAGCCGACGCTGCGCGGGCGCGTGGTGAGTTTCTTTCAACAGGGCGACGGCTTGGCAATCGCTGCGGCGCTGGAGGATGAGCGGTATCCGTTGGACGAATTGATTTACGACATCGCGAATTTAGACGGCGGTTTTCGCTTTTGCGGCGATGAGAATCGTTATGCGGGCCGATTGGCGAATGCGTGTCACGAGAAGTTTCAATTGCTCAGCATACCCGGCTATCTCGAAAACGGGTTGCCGCCGAAATATGGTTACGGCGCGGAAGCGGTCGTGCAGAGCGTGCATAAAAATCCCGCGAGCAAACATCATTGGGTGACGGATTTGCTCGGGGCGGGGGACATTGATCGGGCGATTATCGAGTGGCGTAGTTTACTGCGGCAAATTTCGCATGCGCCGGAACTGGAGTGGCCGCGCTGGAGCGCGTTTCAGGCGTTGGCAAAGACGACGTTGAACGAGACGGAATCGCCGACGCTAACGGAGTTACCGCGGCTGGAGTACCACCAAACGCGGCGCGTGGATCATCGGTTGATTTTGCGGCGGCATTGAGTGCGTTGTGGACTACGTCGGCAAAGCGCAGCGGCGACGGCGACTTCGGGCGGATGACGGCGGGCCGAATTAGCGGGGAACTTTGAGCGTGCGAAAGCGGTGTCGCGCTGCGCTTGCCACCGCAGTCCAAGACGGCGGATTTGCGTTGGTTCATGGCAACAATGCGCGACTTCAAATCGCCGAATCAGCATCAGCGCGCCATCTTGATGAAGTCCTGATCGATGACGATTTTCCAGTCGCTGGCGAAGCGTTGCATTTTGACGGTTTCGTGTTTCGGCGGGCCGGAGTTCAATCGGGTTTCCAGTTGCAGAATGACGTGGTCGTCGTCTGGCGTTTGTTCGGAGAGGATGCGATAACCTTGATAGCCGCGATGCTGATGTTCGGCCATCATCGGCATCAGAATTCCCTCTTCGACACCGAATTGATTCTTCAACAGTTCTTCGAGCATTTGCGCTTTGTTCGGGTCGTTCGAAGCCTCGGCCATTTTGATGAACATGTCTTCAAGGGTTTGGCGCGCGTCGGCGGTGATGAAGATGGATTCTTTGAAGCGGTCGCGATTTCCATTCAGCACGGACCAACCGCGCGTTTGCAATGCTGCGTGAGGCGTGGCGAAGCCGACGTCGTTCCATGAAGCAATAGGTAGTTCGACGGGCGAATTGGTTGACGCGGCGGCGGTGGTCGTGGGCGGAGGTTCGGCGAGCGTTGTTGGGGGATTGGAACGCAGTCGCGCAACTTCGCCTCGTAACCGGGCAACGTCATTCGCGCTGCGGCGTAGTTGCTCGTTCTCCTGCTGCATCGCATTCAATTGAGCGGTGATGTTCTCGTGCGCTTCGCGAAGTTCCTGGTTCGCGCTGAACGATTGCTTTTGCAGATTCTGCACCTGTTCGCGCAGTCGAGCGTTCTGGCGGAACTCATAAACACCCACGCCGGCAAGCACGGCGATGGTGGTAGTGATGATTGTTTTTTGAAGCGTGGTCATAGCGAGAGCGTTTGCGGTAGTGGCCGTGGCGGGGGTGGCAAGACTGGCGACGCTGAGCGCGGCAGTGGAACTGATGGTGAGCGCGAGGCCGATCGGCGCGGCTTGAACCGCGTTGGCGGAGACGGCGGCGACCCATCCGCTCGCACCGACGGTAACGCCTCGTTTGGCGAAGAATTCGCGCAAGCGTTCGACGGCGCGGCTGACGCGTTTTTGCGCGGCATCGTCGCTGATGCCGAGTTGTTGGCCGACGACCCGCAGCGATTTGTTCTCGAAGAAACGGAGCAGGACGGCGGTGCGGTCGGCTTCGTCGAGCGCAGATACGGCTTCGTCGAGGAGTGGTTCGATGTCGGTCCAACTGGCGTCGGGGGCGTTGGTGGCGTTCATCTGAGTGGCGATTTGTTCACGCAATTGGCGGCGTGCTTCGCGGCGCACGACATCTATTGCAGTGTGGCGGGTCACTTGATAAAGCCAGGCAGTGAGCACGGTGTCGGCCTGAAGTTTTCCGGCGACACGCGCGAGATCGGTGAAAACCATCTGGCTGACTTCTTCGGCTAATTGCGTTGCACGGACCTGGCGCAACGCGGCGGAGTAAACGAGGTTTACGTGGCGGCGGACGAGTTCCGCAAAGTCCTCGTCCGCGCGGTGGCGGGCGTAACGGGTGAGCAATTCCTGGTCGGTTTGATTGGCGCGCGCGCTCATTTTCGCAAGTATATCGCCGCCGTCGGGGCGAATCCGACAAAGTTTTTTCGGTTCAGGTGTAACCGGCGGCGCGTGAGTTTCGTATTCCTTGGCAAAACGGCGAATGGGTCGCTGGAGAAAGAATGACTATGAAAATCAAAGCGTATTTGAGTTTGGTGGGTTTAACCGGAGTGTTGGCGGGGGGCAATGTCCTGGCGGCGCCGTTGCAACGTTCCGACGTGATGAATGATCCGGCGTGGGTGTTGCATCTGGATTGCGATGAACTACGGCAGACGGCGATGGGAAAGCAAATCCTGGCGGAAATGGACAAACCGGACGCGCAGAAGAAACTCGCGGCGTTCGAGGCGGTGTTTAAGGTGGACCTGCGGAAGGATTTGCACGGCGTCACAGTTTACAGCGCGACGAAAGATGAACCAGATGGCGTGGTGCTGGCTTACGCCGACTTCGACGCGGAACGGTTGGTCACGTTGGTGCAGGCGAATCCGAGTTACGAGAGCGTCAAGCGGAATGGGCACACGATTCACAATTGGATTGATGACAAGAAAAAGGAAGTGAATGGCGTGAAGCCGCGAACCTACGGCGCGATTTACCAGGACAAGATCATTGTCGTGGGCCAAAAGGAGAATCGTGTGGTCGAAGCACTTGAGGTGTTGGCCGGCAAGAAGCCGGATGTGACCAAGAGCGCGACGTTTGCGCCGCTGGCGAAACCGGAGGCGGGTACCATCGTGCAAGCGGCGGCCCGGAAGTTGAATCTGCCCGGCAACGATCCCGGCGCGGCAGTGTTCAAGCAGGCGAAAATGATCTGGCTGAATTTCGGTGAACGCGCGGGCAAAGCGGAATTGAAACTGAATCTGGACGCGGATTCGGCGGAGGTCGCGCAGCAAATGGTGGATGTGGCGAAAGGATTGATCGCGGTGATGGCGTTGCAGACCGACAAACCGGAAGCGGTGAAGTTGGCCAAGGCCGCGACGGTGGATTCGACGGCATCGAGTGTGGCGATAAAATTCGCTTTACCGGCGGCGGACGTGGTGCAGATGATCAAAGACAAAGCTGCGGAACAGTCGAAGAAGGACTGAGCGGGCCGGAATTGTGTCAGCGTCGCCTCAAATCATTTCGGACGAACAACTCGCGCAACGGGCTCAAGCCGGTTGCGCGGGAAGTTTTGAAGAGTTGGTCACCCGCTTTGAAGGGCGGCTGTATCGGTTTGTGGTCAATCGCTGCGGGAGTCGCGACGCGGCGCAGGAGGTGACACAGGATAGTTTCGTGGCGGCGTATCGGGCATTGGAACGATTTGATGGTCGCCGCTCGTTCGCCGCGTGGTTGTTCGCCATTGCCCGGCGCAAGTGCGTGGATTACCACCGGCGGCAACCCTTGGCGGTTGCCGAAGAATACGCTGGCGGCGACGCGGACGGTAACGATCCGGCGACGATGCTGGCGCACCGCGAGTCCGCTGGCGATTTTTGGCGGCGCGTGCGGGGGGCGCTGTCCGAACTCCAATTTGAAGCGGTGTGGTTGCGTTACGCTGAGGACATGGGCATACCCGAAATCGCGCAGGTGCTGGGGCGCACGCAAACCCACGTCAAGGTGGTGTTGTTTCGGGCGCGATTAAAATTGGAGCAAGAACTGACAAGTGCGACTGGCGAGACGGTTGAGCGTCCTACCACTGCGCCGTTGAATACCGTAACGCCGCCGAAACCAGTAAAAGTTGTATGAAAGCGTGGTTGGAAAAATTCCGAATCTCAAACGCGGCGGATGCCGGGCGGGAGTTGCCGCTGAGTTCCGCCCGCCCCGAAGCGAAGCAATTTGTCGCGACCCTGCGTGAAATGGAGCGCGCATCACGGTGTGATGCGCCGGAAGTTCCCGCCAGCTTGCATCAGAACATCATGCGGGCGGTGCGCGCGGAGCAGCGCGGCACGCAGACATCTGCGACGCACGGTTGGCGATGGGCGGTCGGTATCGCGACGGTAGCGTTGGTGGGAATCATCGCGAGTGATTGGTGGAATGATGTGCCTGTGTCAAAGGAGATGCCCGTGCCGCAACTCGCGTCGGTGACGCTGGTGCTGGAGAAAGGGCAGGCATTGCCACAGGCGGCGCCGAATGTCGTCTTGGCGCCGCTATCCAACGAATGGCAACTGGTGCATCAGGATGTGCGGAGCGCCATGACGTTGCTGGTCGCCAGTCTGCCGTGATGGCGGGCAGGCTGATCGAGGGGTGCTCGGCGCGATTTTCCCACGCAATTCCATTGACGGTGGCGGCGACGTCTCTAAGAATTTTGGGGCATGTTCAAAAGTCTCATCCTCCGTCCGGGCGCAACAAGCGCGTCAAGTTTTTCACTGTGGTCCCTCTTCCTTGTTATCGGGGTGTTGCTGCTGGCTACAACTGCGAATGCCAGCGACGACCGTTACTATCGGATTTACGGAATCATTGAGCAGGGCGACGCGTTGGCTAAGGCGGGACAGCGCGACAAGGCGGTGGCTAAATATGTTGAAGCGGAAAAAGGGCTGCGGGAGATCAAACAGTATTATCCGAACTACAATCCCAAACTGATCGCCGCGCGATTGTCCTACTTGACGGAACAAATCGCCGTTCTTTCCAAACCGCCCGTGGTCGAAATCCCGACCGATTCGACTTCGGGCGCTGCGACTCCGACTGCGGTGGTTCCCGGACGACCGCAAATAAAATTGATTGAGGCCGGCGCGACGCCGCAAGAAGTTTATCGGTTGAAAGCCGAAACCGGAGACAAACAGATCGCGAATATTACCGCCAAGATCAGCACTGGCATGTCCGCACCGGGAATGGAGGGCGAGATGATGAACATGCCGGCCATTAAAATGAAGGCGACCCTCACGATCAAAGATGTCACGACGGGCGGGGATGTAAACTACGAGGTGCGAGTGGATGAAGTGGACGTGGTGGCGGAGGCGAGCGTGCCCGCGCCATTGGTCGAAGGCATGAAGGCATCATTGGCCGGCATGAAGGGATTGGTGATAGCGAGTACGGTGACTGACCGGCTGCTGAACAAGAAAGTGGAGGCGAAAATTCCACCGGGCACGGACGCACAAACCCGCGCCAGCATGGAGCAGATGAAGGAATCTTTTGCCAATCCGGAATTCATCCTCCCGGAGGAGGCCATCGGCGTCGGCGCCAAATGGGAGGTCAAGGAGAAAGCCAAGACGCAGGGCATGACGATTGATCAGACCACCACTCATGAGCTGGTTTCCATCGAAGGCGACACATTGATTGTAAAAAGCTCCACTACCCAAAGTGCCGCGAACCAAAAAATCCCCAATCCACTCATGCCCAGTTTGAAAGTGGACATGACCAAGATGACCGGTTCGGCAACGGGGACTTCGACCGTGAGCTTGAAGAAAATTCTGCCGGTCAAAGCCACGTCCAATGAACGCGCCGAATTGAACCTGTCCGTCAATGCGGGGGGACAAAAACAGGTGATGACCATGACCACCGAAACCCGCAGCACGCTGGAGACCGAGTAATCCATGGCAGAAACGAACGCGCTGTGAAACGCAAGAAACGCATCGGGATTCTGACGGCGGGCGGCGACAGCCCGGGGCTCAACGCGGCGATCCGTGGCGTTGGCAAGGCGGCGTTGGACGCGGGGATGGAGATCATCGGGTTTCGCGACGGTTTTCGCGGGTTGGCGGAGAATCACACCATTCGCCTGGATAAACGGTTGCTGGCGGGGATTCTGACGGTGGGCGGCACGCTGCTGGGAACGGGGCGCGATAAGCCGCATCGCATGGAAGTCAACGGTCACGTGCGCGACATGCGCGAGGTCATCGCGCGAAATTATCGGCGGTTGAAACTCGACGCGCTGGTGTGTCTCGGCGGCGGCGGCACGCATAAGAACGCGCTGAAACTCATAGAGCGCGGGTTGAACATCGTCACGTTACCCAAGACGATTGATAACGATCTGGCGGAAACCGATACGACGATTGGTTTCGATACGGCCCTCGGCGTGGCGACGGTGGCGATTGATCGGTTGCATAGCACGGCCCACAGTCATCATCGCATCATCATCGCGGAAATTATGGGCCACCGCGCCGGCTGGCTGGCCTTGGGTGCCGGCATCGCGGGAGGCGCGGATGTGATTTTGATTCCGGAAATTCCCTACGACGTGCGTAATGTGGCCGCGGCGATTCGCCGGCGCAAAATGCACGGCACGAATTTCAGCATCGTGGCGGTGGCGGAAGGCGCGATGCCGATGAAAGAGGCGGCGCAATTTGCGATTGCCGCGCGCCACAAAAAAGAAGCCAGCAACAAGAGCGAGAAAGCCAAAGCGAAGGCGGAATTGATTCATTTGCGCGAATTGCACGCGGGCCACACGATGCGGTTGGCGAAGCAATTGGAGGAACTGACGCATTTGGAAGCGCGGGTGACGATTTTGGGTTACGTGCAACGCGGCGGCACGCCGTCGGCGGCGGACCGGTTGTTGGCCACGCGGCTGGGCACGAAAGCGGTGGAGCTGATCGCGAAAGAAAACTTCGGTATGATGGTCGCGGCGCGCGGCGATGAAGTCAGAGCCGTGCCGATTACCGCCGTGGCGGGAAGACTGAAGCTCGTGCCGCCGGATCATTCTTGGGTCACCAGTGCGCGAGATGTCGGGACGTGCTTTGGTGATTGAAGGCAGGCTTGGTATTTATCCGGGACGTTTCTAGGGTTTAAAATCCAACTGCCAGTTTGGGTCGCGAACCTGATAGTGCGGCAACTGCCCGTCGACTGGATTCTTGGGAATGCGGGGAAGATAATCTGGGATTAACTCGGTCAGTTGCGCGGGGGGCTTTCCTTTCTCTGCGGCGTAGCGGTGCAGGGCCAGTTCGACGATGAAACGCCGCCGTTGCCCGACGCGTTGCTGGTATTTCAGCTTTGCCTTTTCCAATGAGGCGCGCGCGGTCCACCAATTGCGAAACCACTCAACTGGATTGTAAGACTGTTGCGACATGTGACTCATAAAAAGTCGCTCACCCGTTTCAAATTCATCCCAAGTGGCGGCGGTGGCATCAAATTTTTCCAAGTCGGCAATAATTTGGGTAGTATCGGTCGCGTTGAGTTTTGCGGTCAGGTTGGTGAGCCGATTGAAGGCAATGGCTTCGCAAGCGATGCCGACTAATCCGTGGATGAGAAATCCGCCGCGCGAGAGTTCGTCGCTGAGGGTGAATCCGCGAAGGTAAATTTGAACCGCGTCATTGGTGCGGCCTTCAAGTTCTGCGAGGCGTCCGAGGGCGCGGTTGAATTGGGCAATGCGTTTAGTAACTGCCAATTCTGTCATGGCCAGTGTTTGATTTGTGATAAACACTACCATTGGCACATTGCACGTGCGACTCAGGCCCAACTCCAACAACCGCACTGCTTCAGCATTGGTGGCGACGAAGGCGCGCAGCGGTTCAAGCGGCATCTCGTCTGCATTGATCAGTTCGTCAGTAACGAGATTTCCGGCGGCAACTAAATCGTCGTAGCCATTGGGAGAGGGCAGGGGCGCAAACGAAAGCGGCGCACGACTGCGGAGCGCGAGTGTTAATAGCAACAACGCGCTGATCAAGACCGCGAACGTGATGAGACTGAGTTTTCCCGGGAGGCGCATGGCGGCAGAATGATGAAATTGGCCGGCGCGTCAAGGTTGGCAGTTCAACTTGGAAATTGGCAATCGCAGTTCCGCTTGTTAGCTTCCGCGCCGCATGTCCGAGCCGGCCACCGCCCCGCCACCACTCTCGAAGGCGAAAGTCTTTGTGCGTCGTCTCTCCAGTACCGCCGTTTTGTGGACGGTGGTGTTGGTGGCGATGTTCTCGGGTAACAAACTGATTTCCGATTACGTGTTCGCCGGCTTCATGGTGGTGCTGGCGTGCGTCGGGTTAATGGAGTTTTACGGTTTGGTCGCCAAACGCGGGCTGGTTTGTTTCAAGCTCTCGGGGATTATTGCCGGCGTCTTGATGATGGTGGTCACCTCGTTGCATTGCACCGGCCGGCTCGGACCACACGACAATCCCGCGCTGGTCAACGATTTTGAAACCACCATTCTCATTCTGTTCGTGCTGGGATTGTGCGTGCGGCAGTTCGTGTCCAAGTCGAACACCGCCGGCATCCTGGCGATTTCCACCACCCTGTTCGGGCTGATGTACGTGCCGTGGTTGCTGAACTTCATTCAGAAGATCAATTATTTCCCGGGCATCAACGACAACGGCAAATACTTCGTCCTTTATTTCATTCTGGTGACGAAATTCAGCGACACGGGCGCGTATGCGATTGGGTCGTTGATTGGTAAACACAAGATGATCCCGCGCATCAGTCCGGCGAAAACGTGGGAAGGTTTCGGGGGCGCCATTCTGGTGGCGACTGGAGCGAGTTTGGCCTTCTCGCACTTTTTCGCGGCCCAGATGCCCGGCATGACGCCGCTACACGCGGTGATTGTGGGGGTCATTCTAAGTTCCACCGCGGTAGTGGGAGATTTGATTGAATCGCTGTTCAAGCGCGAAGCCGGCGTGAAGGATTCGGGGAACTTTTTTCCGGGCATCGGCGGCATTCTGGATCTGTTGGACAGCTTGTTGTTCAACGCGCCGATCATGTATCTCTATCTGCGTTACGTTCTCAATCCTTCATGAAAAACGTTGTTGTCCTCGGTTGCACCGGTTCCATCGGTACGAGCACCGTCAAAGTGGCGGAAGATTTGCCGGATCGGCTGCGGTTGATTGGGTTGGCGGCCGGCAATAATGCTGACCTGTTGATTGAACAGACGCGCAAGCATCGTCCGGTGGCGGTGTCCATCAGTGACCCGGCGAAGGCCAATGAATTGCGCGGCACGCTCGGCGCACATTGTGAGGTCTATTCCGGCGCGGAAGGACTGATCAAACTCGCGACGCATCCGGAGGCGGACATCGTGTTGATTGCCATCGTCGGCACGGCGGGATTGCAACCGGCGCTGGCGGCGATTCGGGCGGGTAAAGACATTGCGGTGGCGTCGAAGGAGATTCTCGTCATGGCTGGTGAAACCGTGATGAGCGAAGCGCGCAAACACGGCGTTCGCGTGCTGGCCGTGGACAGTGAACATTCAGCCATCTTCCAGTGTCTCGACGACAAGCCGGCGTCATCGGTGCGCAAACTCTGGCTCACGGCGAGCGGCGGACCGTTTCGCGATAAAACGATTTGGCCGAAAGAGAATTTTTCTGAAATCACCGTAGAACGCGCGCTCAAGCATCCATCGTGGGTGATGGGACGGAAGATCACGATTGATTCCGCGACGCTGTTCAACAAGGGGCTGGAGATGATTGAGGCGCGGTGGCTGTTCGATATCGAGATGGCGCGCGTCGGCGTCTTGGTTCATCCGCAAAGCATCGTGCATTCGATGGTGGAGTTTGTGGACGGCTCGTTGCTGGCGCAGTTGTCCACGCCGGACATGTGTTTGCCGATTCAATATGCATTGACCTACCCGGAGCGGGTGGCGAGCGAACGTGTCCAAACGGATTTCCCGAAAGTGGGCACACTGACGTTTGAAGAGCCGGATTTGGAGCGGTTTCCCGCGCTCAATCTGGCGCGGCGCGCGGGCGAGGTCGGCGGCACGCTGCCTGCGGTATTGAACGCCGCCAATGAAGTCGCGGTCGAAGCCTTCGTGAATCGCCAGCTCAATTTCCCGCAAATCACTGAGACCGTGCGTCGTGTGATGGAGGCGCATCAGGTGGAGGCGCATCCGTCGCTGGACCAGATTCTCGCGGCAGACGCCTGGGCACGGGCGGAGGCGGGGCGTTGAATGAATTGCCGCGCGGGATTTCATCGTTATACTTCTTTCGCTCCTTGGGGGCACACTGATTACGCATGTCCATATTAAAAGTCATCCTGGTGGTGTTGGAAGCGCTGCTCGCGCTGAACCTGCTCATTTTCGTTCACGAACTCGGGCACTTCCTTGCCGCGCGCTGGCGCGGTTTGAAAGTCGAACGCTTCGCCATCTGGTTCGGCAAGCCGATCTGGAGCAAGAAGATCAACGGTGTGGAATATGCGCTCGGCTGGATTCCCGCCGGCGGTTACGTGTCGCTCCCCCAAATGGCCACGATGGAAGCCATCGAAGGCAAAACCGAGGAAAAGGCTGAGCAACTACCGAACATTTCGCCGCTGGACAAGATCATCGTGGCGTTTGCCGGACCGCTGTTCAGTTTTCTGCTGGCAATTATGTTCGCGGTGCTCGTCTGGCAAGTCGGCAAACCGGTGAGCGTGGTGGAAGAAGCACCCGTGCTGGGGTGGGTCGTGCCCGAAGGGCCGGCGTGGAAGGCGGGGTTGCGCCCCGGCGATCAAATCCTCGAGATCGACGACAAACCGGTAACCACCTTTGGCCCGCCGTCGCGGGATAGCATCACCTGGCGCGTCATTACCAGCGAGGGGGAACAACTCAAGATCAAGTATGAGCGCGACGGGCAAACCAATGTCGTTTTCGCCACTCCCGAAAAAGCAAAGACGAAATGGTATGAACGCCGCGCCTTGCGGATGATCAAAGTGGGCCCGGTCGAAACGGCGATGATCTACAACGTCGCTTCGAACAGTCCCGCGGCGCTGGCCGGAATTCGTCCCGGGGACATTATCACCAAATTGAATGGCGAAGACATTTTGAGTTACGCGGAGGTGTTTCATGCGCAAGCCGGCCAGACCAATCCCAGCGCAGGCCCCGTGGAATTCACAGTGAAACGAGGCGCGGAGGAATTCACGCGCACGCTCGCCGCCGTCAAGCCGGTTTCCCCCACCAACATGCCGCCCTCATTTGGGATTCTGAGTTTTCAAGCGAATACGAACGTCGCCGTGAAATACCGGCATCCCAGCCCGTGGGAGCAGATCGAAGACAGCGCCGGTCAGATTTTCGCGACCATCGGCGCGGTATTTTCACCGAAAACTGACATCGGCGTGCAACAACTCGGCGGCGCGGTGATGATCATCCGCGTTTACAAAAACCTGTTTGAGAACGAAGACGGCTGGCGCTTGGTGCTCTGGTTCAGCGTCGTCCTCAACGTGAATCTCGCGATGCTGAATATGTTGCCGCTGCCCGTGCTGGATGGCGGACACATCACGCTCGCATTGGTCGAAGCGGCGCGGCGCCGCCCCGTCAGTCCCAGATTGCTCAATTATATTCAAAGCGGCTTCGCGATTCTCTTAATCACCTTCATGTTGTGGATTGCATTCTTCGATACGGGCGATTGGATTCGCAGCGCCCGGTCGGATCGCGAGCACAAAATTGTTTTTGCCCCGCAACAGTAAGCATTGGCTTATGCGTTATTGCGATTCTCCCTACGTCTTCAAACGTCGCCAGACGCGCGAGGTGGTCATTGGCGATCCGGCGAACGGGGGCGTGATCATTGGTGGCGATCATCCAGTGGTCGCACAATCCATGATCACCTGCGACACGATGGACACGGCGGCGAGCGTGCAGCAAACGCTTGATCTCGTCGCGGTCGGTTGCCAGATCGTGCGCATCACCGCGCCAACGGTGAAGGACGCGGCGAACTTGCAGAACATCGTGGCGGAATTGCGCCAGCGCGGTTGCAACGTGCCGATTGTCGCGGACATTCACTTCAAACCCGAAGCCGCGATGGAAGCGGTGAAATGGGTGGAAGTCATTCGCGTCAATCCCGGTAACTATGCCGACTCCAAGAAATTCGCGATCAAGGAATACACCGACGAGCAATACGCGGCGGAGCTGAAGCGGATTGAAGAAAAGTTCACGCCGCTCGTGCTCGAGTGCCTGAAGCTCAAGCGCGCGATGCGCATCGGCACGAACCACGGTTCACTCAGCGATCGCATCATGAATCGCTACGGCGACACGCCGTTGGGAATGGTCGAAAGCGCGCTGGAATTCGCCCGCATCTGCCGCAAGCACGACTTTCACAACTTCAAGTTCTCGATGAAGTCGAGCAATCCGAAGGTGATGATTGAGTGTTATCGCCTATTAGTGGCGCGGCTGGAACAGGAAGGACCGGATTGGAATTATCCGATTCACCTCGGCGTCACTGAAGCCGGCGAAGGCGAGGATGGACGCATCAAGAGCGCCATCGGGATCGGCTCGCTATTGTGCGACGGCTTGGGCGATACGATTCGCGTTTCGCTGACGGAAGATTCGCCGCGCGAAATTGAAGTCTGCCGCGATTTGCTCGCGCAGATTCCGTTGCTCGCCAATACAAAGACCAGCATTGCGGAAACGAGTTTTCCCTTTGATCCCTTTCACTTCGAAAAGCGACAGACGCCCGAGATTGAACTGAACGAACAAGTCAAATGCGGCGGCGAACAACTTATCCGCGTCGTCGTCACCAGAGCGACCTGGGACAAAGTCGCGCCGAAGATTCGTCCCAAGGACGATGTAAAACCCGAAGCGGTTTACGAGGATTTGAACGTTGCGGAGCTTGATCCGACTCAAGACTTCGAAATCAACTGCGACACGCAACTGGTCACCGTGAAGGACGGCGTGAATTTGCCGGCCATCACGGCGTTTCGCTTGTTGGTCGCTAAATTGAAGCGGCTGGGTCGCAAGAATCCCATTTTGCTGAAAGATTGTCTGGGATTCGGTGGTAGCCGCCGAGGTAACGAGGCGGACACTTCGATTGGCAAGAATCCGCCTCCTCACGTCGGCGGCTACGAAGTTCTTGAGCCGAAGATCGCTTTGCTTCGCGCCTCGGTAGTCATCGGATCATTGCTGGCGGATGGCATCGGCGATGCGATTCTCGTTCGGGGCGAATCGGGTGCGGGCCAAAGTCTGCGGCTCGCGTATAATATTTTGCAGGCGGCGGGTTGCCGCAGCTTCAAGACGGATTACGTCGCTTGCCCGAGTTGCGGTCGCACATTGTTCAATCTCCAGACCGTCACCGCGCGCATCAAAGCGCGCACGGAACATCTCAAGGGCGTGAAAATCGCCATCATGGGTTGCATCGTAAATGGTCCGGGCGAAATGGCGGATGCGGATTTCGGTTACGTTGGCGGCGCGCCGGGCAAAATCAATCTCTACGTCGGCAAAACTCCGATCAAGTTCAACATCCCCGAAGCCGAAGCGGTGGAGCGGCTCGTGGATTTGATTCGCGAACACGGCAAGTGGGTTGAGCCGGAAGTCGAATTGGCGAAAGTAGAACAGTCGTAATTCTCAAGTTTCCCGCTGCTGGTTCGGCTTTTATTCGTTTCTGATCGGCTAAAACAATCTTTCTCCGCCGCTCGCGCTCCACTATTCTCCGCGGCGTGCGTTGGAACAAAATCACACTCGTTGGCGTCGGCTTGCTGGGCGGTTCGCTTGGCCTGGCGCTGCGCCGACGTAAGCTCGCCAAAGAGATTGCCGGCTATGTTCGACGGGAGGCGAGTATCGCGGAGTGTGAGCAAGCGGGTGCAACGGATTACGCGACGACCGATTTGCTCGCCGCAGTTTCAAATGCGGATTTGATCATCCTCTGCACGCCGTTAGCACAAATGAAATCGCTGACGCGGCAAATGCTTCCGGCGCTGAAGCGCGGCGCGATTGTCAGCGACGTTGGCAGTGTGAAAGCCTGTGTCGTGAAGGATGTCGAAACGCTGATTCACAAAGCGGGCGCGCATTTTGTGGGGAGTCATCCGATGGCGGGTGGCGAAAAACAGGGCGTGCTGGCGGCGCGGGCGGAATTGTTCGAGAACGCGATTTGCGTCGTCACCCCAACGCGGAAAACCAACGCAACCGCCTTGCGCAAAGTGGAAACTCTGTGGCGCGATGTTGGGGCGCGATTGCTGCGCACCACGCCGGAAGCGCATGATGAGTTTGTGAGCCGCTCCAGTCACTTGCCGCATCTGCTGGCGGCGACGCTGGCGAATCTGGTGCTCAATCCGAAATTGCCCAAAGAACAAACCAAACTTTGTGCAACCGGTTTTCGTGACACGACGCGGATTGCGTCCGGTTCGCCGGAGATGTGGCGGGACATCGCGATGACCAATCGCAAGTATCTCCTTCGCGCGGTAAAAACCTTTGCTGGTGACTTGGGCAAGTTTGAAAAAGCGTTGAAGCAAAATGATGCCCAAGCCATCGCCAATTTTTTCCAGACTGCCAAGCAGCGGCGTGACAACTGGTGCGCGGCGTGTGCGTCATCTTCGTCCGAGTAACTCCACCAAATACTAATTATGAGCGAACCTAGCGAATTCAGCGACAGCGGTCAGCCGATTTATCGGCATACGGAGCGAAAGCGGGAATTTGAGTTCGCTGCCGGCGACGAACAAAGCATCGAACTTATTTCGGATCACATCGAGAAACATCTCGGCACTCCGGCGACGGTGTTTCACGAGTTGATTTCGGATCTCGTCCATATTGACGTTCATATCATAGCGCCCACTGAGGAGCGGCCGTTTTATTCGCTGATCACCTCGGGGATGAGCGACAAACCGATGAATGCCCCGGAAGGAGCCGAGGACTTGCGGTACGCCGAATTGATGATTTGTCTTCCGCCTGACTGGCCGATGACGCAAGAAGAATGGAAGAAAGACCAGGATAGTTTCTGGCCGATCCAGTCGCTGAAATTTCTCGCCCGGTTTCCGCATGAATACGATACCTGGCTTTGCCTTGATCACACCGTCCCGAATGGCGACCCGCCCGAACCATTCGGAAACACCGAATTCTGTTGCGCGATGCTGGGCGGCTGCGCCACAGCGCCGCAGGAGTTCTGGCAACTGAAGGTCAGTGAGGATAAAACCATCAACTTCTTCGGGTTATACTTCCTTTATCGCGAAGAGATGGATTTGAAGATGAAGAAAGGTGCGGAGGCGCTTTGGGAGCTGTTGGAGAAAAGCAACGTGACCGAATTGCTGGACGTCTCGCGCAAGAATACGGCGAAAAAACGATTTGGAATATTTTAGTGCCTCGGATGCCTCTTCCCGATTTGATCGAAATCATCCCGCTCGACGAGCCCGTGCGCGCGGAGATCACCGTGCCTGGTTCGAAGAGCATCACGAATCGCGCGCTCATTCTCGCGGCGCTGGCGGATGGTGAAGTGACGTTGACGGGCGCGCTGTGGAGTGAGGATACGCAGGTGATGACCGAGGCGTTGCGAACGCTCGGATTCGACGTGCGCGTGGAGAATGATCCGGCGGAGTTTTGTAATCGGACGATTACGGTCAAAGGGCAGGGCGGACGGATTCCCAAAGCAGGCACGGCGGAAAAGCCGCTGGAGCTGTTTGTGGGCAATGCGGGTACAGCAGCGCGGTTTCTGGCGGCGCTGGTTTGTTTGGGCAACGGCGTGTATCGGTTGAGCGGCGTGCCGCGGATGCACGAACGTCCGCAGGCGGAATTGTTCAAGGCGTTGCGCGAACTTGGCTATCGCGTGGAGACACCGAACGAAAAGTTGCCGGCAGTGATTTTTGGCGAAGCGCCGGAGCGCGGCTCTGTGAGCCGCAGCGATTCGGCCACGCCGGAGGCTTCCATTGATTCTGGACGTGAAAAAGCTGACGAGAGCGCTGCGGGTCGCAGACCCGCGCTCCGGAAGCGCAGTTGCACCGTCAGCATTTCGGAAAGCTCGCAATTTGCCTCGGCGCTGTTGCTCGCGGCGAAGCATGGTGGATGGGAAGTGAAGATTGCCGGTGATGATGACGAGGAAGCGCCGTATGTAGTAATGACCCAACGATTGATCGAATCGTTTCCCAAACGTGGAGGTCGTTTTCAGATTGAGCCGGATGCATCCAGCGGCAGTTATTTTTGGGGCGCGGGCTGGTTGGTTACAGTGAAATGGTGGCTGGGTGCTCCGGTTGAGGAACTAGGTCCGGAGGGTTCGCCGATTTGGGTAAAGGCGTGGCCGAAATCTGGCTGGCAAATTGATGCGGCATTTCCCGATTTCCAGCCTTGGCCGGAAAGTATTTCGCGTGAAGGTCAGTTGGCTGACAGCATCATGACTGCGGTGGTGTTGGTCGCAGACCGGGAAAGTGCAGTTGATTGTTATCTTGAGCCTCGTGCGGAGATGAAATTCACCGAACTTGGCCGGTTGCGCGTGCAGGAATGTGAGCGCGTCGTTGCTTTGCGCACGGAGTTGACCAAGTGCGGAGCAAAAGTGGTTGAAGAAGGCGACACGTTGACGGTTTACCCCTCCGATCTGCACGGCGCGGAGATCGAGACCTACAACGATCATCGCATGGCCATGTGTTTTGCGATTCTGGGATTGAAAGTGCCGGGGATAAAAATCAAGAATCCCGCGTGCGTGAAGAAGACGTTCCCCAATTTTTTCCAGAAACTCGCCGCGCCGCCACCCAATGGATTGGGCGTGGAGATTTGGGAAATTAAGGACGCCCAACGGACACGGAAATTGGAAGGTGAAGATTTGTTTGCGGACTGAAAAGCGGTTGCAGGTTGAAAGTTGAAGGTTGCAAGTTGGCAGAGAAACGTCGCGGGTAAATCACCTGCAACTTGCAACCTTCAACTTGTAACTTTGAATTGTGAAGAAGCATCCCATCGTCATTGCTATTGATGGCACGAGCGCGAGCGGCAAGAGCACCAACGCCAAGTTGGTCGCCAAGGCGCTCGGTTTTGTTTACGTGGACACCGGCGCGATGTATCGCACGCTGGCGTGGCATTGCCTGTCCAATCGCATTGATTTTCACGATGCGAAAGCGGTGGCGACGGCGTGTCGCAAATGGAAAACCAAACTCGAATGCGTGGACGCCAAAGTGCGCCTCACGGTGGATGGCTATTTTCCGGAAAAGGAAATTCGCACGGCGGAAGTGAGCGTGGCGGTGTCGATGATTGCCGCCGTGCCGAAGGTGCGCGAGTGGATGAAGAAAACGCAGCGCGAATGCATTCAATTCGGCAATCTGGTGATGGAGGGGCGCGACATCGGCACGAATGTTTTTCCCGAGACGGACTACAAATATTACCTCGACGCGCATCTTGAAGAGCGCACGAAACGTCGTGTGGCCGAAGGTGTGAATGAAAATCTCGCCGCGCGCGATCAACGTGACAGTCAACGCGCCGCCGCGCCGTTGATGATCGCGTTGGGGGCGAAGGTGATTAACAACTCGAACATGACGAGCGAGCAGACGAGCGGGTTGTTGATAAAGGATATTCAGGAACGGTTGAAAGCCGACGGACGATGAACCCCGTTTATTACTGCGGCTGGCGCTTCTTTCGCACGGCGTACAAAGTTTATTGTCGCGCCGAGTGGTTCAATGCCGAGCGCGTGCCAAAATCTGGTCCGGTCATCCTGGCCTCTAATCACGCCAGCATCATTGATCCGCCGCTGGTGGGCACCGGCCTGGAGCGCGGCATTAGTTATCTGGCGCGGGAATCGTTGTTTCGCTTTCCAGGCATTGGTTGGTTGTTGCGCAATTGGGACGCAGTGCCGGTGGACCGCGACGGTGGCGGTGCGAAGGGATTGAAAATCATTCTGGATCGCTTGCTAGGAGGCGCTGGGATCATTTTGTTTCCCGAAGGAACGCGGACGTTAGACGGCAAACTTCAGCCCGCGCGTTCCGGGATTGGTTTAACCGTGATCAAGTCCAACGCGCCGGTAGTGCCGGTGCGGGTGTTTGGGACATTCGAAGCTTTTGGCAAAGAGGCGAAATTTCCCAAGCCACACAAAATCGCGGCCAAGTACGGGAAGCCGATGGATTTTGCGGCGTTGCGCGCGGAGGCAAAAACGTGTTCCAAGGCGCGGCTCAAAGAAATTTATCAGGAAGTCGCGGACGAAATCATGCGGCAGATCGCCAAGCTCGAGCCGTGCGTAGATAAAGACACTTTTCCGTAAGGCCTCGGCGAGTAAACGGGTGTGATTAAAAGTGGGTGAGGCGCGGCGCAGATCATTGTGGAGCGCGGACGGTCTCCGTCCGCAGCGCGCCGCCAGCACGACCCGCAACGAATTTGTCCGAGCCACCTTTTCCTGTCCCTGCGCTGCGAGCGGGGACCGCTCGCGCTCCAGCAGATCCCGACACTCACTTTTAATTGCATCCCACCACAACAGTCTTCAAGGAAATGTATTTTCCAATCGGATGGCGGTTCGTAAGCTACGCCGGTGTCTGAAGCGAAAGCACAATCCAATCTAGTCGAGCCAAGCGTGTCTCCGTCCCGTTCGCTGCCAATCTTGGGCATTGTCGGTGGCGGACAACTTGCCAAGATGATTGCGCAAGCGGCGCGGCAACTCGGCTGCGACGTTGCGGTGCTCGAACGCCAGGCTCATAGCCCGGCAGCGGACCTCACCACGCATCACATCGTCGGCGATTGGGATGATCCCGAAACCTTGATTGAGCTGGGGAAAGTTTCCGATGTCGTGACGTTGGAAAACGAATTTGTCTCCGCAGATAGTCTGGCGGCGCTGGAGCGGGCCGGGCATGCGTTGTGGCCCACGGCGGCGAACATTCGCGTGGTGCAGGACAAGCTGACGCAGAAGCAGGCGTTCGTGGACGCCGGTCTGCCCGTGCCGCGTTTCATGGCGGTGGCGAATCAGGCTGAGGTGGCCGCTGCCGCTGAAAAGCTTGGCTGGCCGTTGCTGCTGAAGAAGCGGCGTTGCGGTTATGACGGCAAAGGCAATTTTACCGTGCGCTCGACGGCGGACATTGAAACCGCGTGGCAGCAACTCGGCGGTGACAGCAATGAGCTTTATGTCGAGGAGTTCTGCCGGTTCACGGCGGAACTAGCCATTATGATCACGCGCGGGCGCGACGGCACGAGCGTGAGTTATCCCCTCGTGGAAACGATTCAGCGTGATCACATTTGTCACGTCGTCAAAGCACCGGCGGCAGTTTCGCCGGGCATTGCCGCAATTGCGGCGGACATTGCGCAACGCGCGGTCGCTGCGGTGAACGGCGTTGGCAGCGTGGGCGTGGAAATGTTTCTCACCGCCGACCGCAACATTTTGATCAATGAAATGGCCCCGCGCGTGCACAACTCAGGTCATTACACCATTGAAGCGTGCGCGTGTTCGCAGTTTGAAAATCACGTTCGGGCGGTGATGGGATGGCCGTTGGGTTCGCCGGCACTGCGCGCGCCCGCGGCGGTGATGGTGAATTTGCTGGGTGCGGCGAAAGGCTCGGGCAATCCGCATGGAATGAGCGCCGCGTTACGAGTTGCCGGTGCCAGCGTTCACGTTTACGGTAAAACTTCCAGTTCGCCCGGGCGCAAGATGGGACACATCACCGCGTTGGGCGAGACGATGGAACAGGCGTTGGAAAGCGCACAGGCCGCGACGGCAGCGATTCGTTTTGGAGGAACAAATTGAAAGCGAAAGCAACTCAACCACTGGTCGGCATCATCATGGGCAGCGATTCGGATTGGCCGACGATGAAAGCGGCCGCTGATATCTGCGAGCAGTTTGGCGTGCCGCACGAGGTGCGCGTGGTTTCGGCGCATCGCACACCGGATGACATGGCGCGCTATGGTCGCACGGCGCACAAACGTGGTTTGCGCGTGGTGATTGCAGGCGCGGGTGGCGCGGCGCATTTACCGGGAATGATTGCGAGCCACACGCCGTTGCCGGTGGTCGGAGTGCCGGTGGAGAGCAAGGCGCTGAAGGGCATGGACTCGTTGTTATCCATTGCGCAAATGCCGGCTGGCGTCCCGGTGGCGACAGTGGCGATTGGTAACGGTCGCAACGCAGGGCTGTTGGCGGTGGAGATTCTCGGCACGAGCGACGCGGCGTTGCAGAAAAAACTGCTGGCGTACAAAGCGCAGATGGCAAAGGAATCGCGGGCCAAGAATAAAAATCTGGCGCGTTAAACATGGGCTTCTTCGATGCCATCCAAGCGAATCTGCTGACACCGGCAGTGTTGTTCTTTGCGCTCGGGTGCATTGCCGCTCTGGTGAAAAGCGATCTGCGGTTTCCCGAGCCGTTGTACATCACGCTGACGATCTATCTGCTGGTGGCCATTGGATTCAAGGGCGGGGTGGCGATTTCGGAAGCCGGCCTGCGGGCCGTTTGGTTGCCATCGGTGGCGGCGTTGATTATCGGGACATTGATTCCACTGTGGACGTATCCGTTGCTTCGCTACGTCGGAAAATTGTCGCCGGTAGATGCTGCGGCGATCGGCGGACACTACGGCTCAGTGAGTGCGGTGACGTTCATAGCCGCGACAAATTTTCTCAAGTCCGTTTCCGAGCCGCATGAGAATTATGCGTCGGCGTTTCTCGCGGTGATGGAATCGCCGGCGATAGTCATCGCGGTGCTGCTGGGCAAGATGGCGACGCGCGACGCGAAGTCCGATTTCAAGGAAACGATGAAAGTGGCGCTGCATGAATCCATGCTGGGGCGCAGCGTGGTGTTGCTGGTCGGCGCGCTGATCATCGGATTTTTGTGTGGCAAACGCGGGGCGGAAACCACGGCGGGCTTGTTTGTGACGCCGTTCCAAGGCGTGCTCGCGTTGTTTCTTCTGGAGATGGGCACAATCGCCGCGCGACGTTTTCAGGATTTGCGCAAGGTCGGTTTGTTCCTGCTGGCGTTCGGCGTCGTGATGCCGCTAATTCACGGCATGATCGGCATCTGGCTCGGGAAAACGGTGGGCTTGAGTCTGGGCGGCGCGACGTTGTTTGGCGTGTTGACGGCGAGTGCGTCGTACATAGCTGCTCCGGCGGCGATGCGGTTGTCGTTGCCGGAAGCGAATCCCACGCTGTACCTGACGGCGGCGTTGGCGATTACGTTCCCGTTCAACATCGCATTTGGCATTCCGATTTATTACGCGGTGGCGAAATGGCTGTTTGGAGGAAGCGTATGACCATGTATCCGATGAAACTGGTGACGATCATTTGTGAAGCGCTGGCGCGGGAGCCGCTCACGCGATTTCTCGACAAGTCTGGGGCACACGGCTACACGTTGTTTCGCGTCGAAGGCACGGGCGCAAAAGGCTCGCGCGTCGCGGATATGGAGGAGTTTGCCAACATCCAGGTGGAAGTCGTCGTCACGCCGGAAGTGGCGGAGCGATTGTTGGAGCAGCTGCAGAAGGAATTCTTCGCGCGCTTTGCCATGATCGCCTTCGAATCCGACGTGCGCGTGTTGCGGTCCAACAAATTCTAACCGCCCACTTCAATCCCTACCGTGCAAAAGCTCATCGACGGAGTTCACAAGTTTCGTAACGACGAGTTCGGCAATTACCGGAAACTGTTTCGCAAGCTGTCGCAGGAAGGGCAGAATCCGCACACGCTATTCATCACCTGTTCGGATTCCCGCGTGTTGGCGGAGTTGATTACGCAGAGCAAGCCCGGGGATTTGTTTGTGGTGAAAAATGTCGGCAACATTGTCCCACCGGCGGAATCCACCGGCAGCACCAACTCGACCGCGGCGGCCATTGAATTCGCCGTCGAATCCCTGAAGGTCAGTGACATCGTAGTGTGCGGCCACACGCAATGCGGGGCGATGGAGGCGCTGCTGCGCGGACTGAAAGAGCCGGAGAGCCAGCCGCATTTGCGCGATTGGTTGTCACTGGCGTTGCCGGTGCGCCAGACGATTCAGACGCAATACACCCACCTGAAAAGTCATGCGGAGCAAACCACCGCGGCGGGGCAGGAGAATGTCCTGTTCGCGCTCGATAACCTGCACAGTTACGCCTGCGTCCAACGCCGGTTGAACGACGGTTCCCTGCGCTTGCACGGCTGGTTCTTCAAGATCGCGACGGCGGAACTCTTTGCCTTTGATCCGGAGACGAAACAGTTCCTGCCGCTGGGAACAGATCTGGCCGCGCAAAGCCAATCCGATTGAGGGAAGACTTTTTCGGAGCGAGCGAGGATTCATTCAGGGTTTGCATGGCTGTATGCTGTCGGCTTTACAACTGTAAAGATTGCGCTTGACCGGCTTTACGGTTGTAGAGATGATGCGCCCGTCATCACCCAATTTTCACATGCCGCAAAAGCCGATTGAACTTACCGAAGCCGAATGGACTGTCATCAAAGCCGTTTGGGAAGGCGAACCCTGCACCGCGCCCGCCATTCAGGAGAAGTTGTTTGCCGAAACGGCGTGGACTTATTCCACGGTGCGGACGCTGATGGATCGCATGGTGACGAAAGGGTTGCTGGCGGCGGAGAAGGAAAAGAACGTGACGTTGTATCGCTCGGTGGTGACGCGCGCGCAGGCGCAGCGCGGGGAGCTGCTCTACGCGTTGAAACATGCGTTCAATGGCGCGCTCACGCCGATGGTGCAATGCCTGCTCGATACGAAGGAGATTACCAGGTCTGAACTGGACCAACTCAAGCAACTCATCGCCGCGCACGAAAAGGGTCGCGGTAAAAGTGGGAGGAAATCATGAATGGCCTGTTGCGCTGGCTGGCGTCACCCGAATGGGCGCAACTCATCAGCGCATTTTTGCATTCGCTTTGGCTGGGAGCAGTCGTGGCGGTTGGTTTGGCGGTTGTGCTGCGGCGCGCCGTTAATCCCGTAATCCGCTATCTTTGCAGTCTGGCGGCTTTGGGACTGTTGCTGGGGTCTGGAGTGTTGGCGTGGGCGATTTTGAGCGCGCCGACTGTTCCAGTGGCAAATTCACCGCTGGTTGAGATAGTCGAGTCCGATCTTCCGAGTTCGGCCAGTGCGCCGACATCGTTTGATGTCGCCGATGAAGTGGTCGTAGTGGGACGGATGACTGTCCCCGAAGCGCCAACGCAATGGACAGCGTGGCTGGCGGGAATTTGGTTGCTGGGAGCTGCGGTGATGTTGCTGCGGGCGGGAATCAAGGTCGCGGGCGCTGAGCAACTGCGACGTTCCTGTCAGCCGCTGGCAGACGAACAAATGGCCGCATTGGTGGCCGAGGCGTGTCGCGCGGTAGGCCTGGCGCGACGCATCCGTGTGGCAGTCACGGAACGGCTGACTTCTCCGGCAGTAGTGGGGATAATTGTGCCGACCTTAATCCTGCCGCTATCGGTCTTCACGACATTGACGCCGACCCAGATTCAGTTTGTCTTGCTGCACGAACTCGCGCACATCCGGCGCGGTGATTATCTCGCCAATTTATTCCAACTCTTTGCGGAAGCGTTGTTGTTCTTCAATCCTGCGGTGTGGTGGATCAGTCATCAAATCCGGCGCGAGCGCGAAGCGTGTTGCGATGCCCTGGCGATCCAATTGAGCGGCGCGCCGACGGATTATGCAAAAACGTTAGTACAGGTGGCGGAAAACATTTTGCAATCTGCCCCCGCCGCAGCGCCTGCTTTTGGCGGCTACGGACAAGAAAACTCATCGCTGGCGGATCGGGTGCAGCGATTGCTCGTTCCCGGCTATCGACCGACTCTGCACCTTACTTGGCGCGCAATGCTCGGCTCATTATTCGTGGGTGCCGTGATACTGGTTGCTTCCGCATACGGCACTCGAAACACGGTGGGGGCAATGATCTCATCTGCTCAACCGACAACAAATTATCCGCCGGTGTCAGACGTTTCACTGATCACTGCTGCTGAAGGGAAACCTCGAACTCCTTCAAACGTGAACACAACCATACCCGTTCTGCGTGATTTACCACTCCTCAGCGGCCTGTTTACCAGCGAATCGCAAGTTCAACGCGAGGACGGTAAAGATGCATTCGGCATGAATGATTTGATGGTTGATAGCCAACAACGAAGCCACCAGCAATTTTGGTATCGGTCTGGCGATACCAATGTGCCGAAGCAATCCACCAACAGCGCCCCCACCGAGCCTTTGGCTACGCGCATGTTCAAAGTTGATATGGGGCAGATTTACTCCGCCTTAGGGTTGGCTTTGGATGGAACAAACAGCTTGAGTGCAACTAACTTGCATAATGCGGTTCGCGACTACTTCAGCAAGGCTGGAGTCAATCTAGATCCCCTGTTGGGCAAGAGCACCTACTTCAATTTGAGTCGGGGTGAATTGTGGGTTCGAGCTACACGCGAAGAACTGGACCTGGTTGAAGATATATTGCATTCGATGGCAGTTGCGACCGTGCGCGAATCCGAGATTTCAAATTCCGATACGCTCAAATCCCGAACTGAACATTCTGGTGGTCGCGCCATCGAATCGCTCCAAAACCAAGTCCCAACGAAAGCGTTAGTAACGCGAACTTTCAAAGCCAGTCCAGAGGCTTTAGCCGAAACTCTTGCGATAAGCGGATTTGAAACTGCGGATAACGGGAAAACTAATCTTGCAGAAAGCTTGCGCGCTTTTCTGAAATCGATGGGCGTAGATCTTTCACTGCCCAAGTCTATGTACTATAACGAACGAGCGGGAGGACTTTTTGTTCGGGCGACGGCGGAAGATCTGGGCGTGATTGAGCAATTGCTTGAAGTCGTGAATCAACAATCGCAGCAAGTGAACATCAAGGCAATGTTTGTGGAAGTACCCGCGGATAAGTATGACGCGACAGAAATAGACCGCTTGCTGTTTTCCAATTTGAATAAAGCTGCAGGTGACAATGAACGTCAGTCGTTTGGCATTTTGACGGAGAGCGAATTTGCAAAGGTGCTCAAGAATCTCAGAGAGAGATTTCACGCTGAAATCGTGGCTGCTCCTCAGGTCACGACGTTGAGCGGCAGGCAGGCGCAAATCCAGATGGCAGACATCAAAACCATATTCACCGGCATGACGGCGGTAGTGACAAATGGGGTGACCAACTACGTCTATGAAACCGAAACCAGGCCTTTTGGACCAGTATTGGATTTGTTGCCGACGGTTTCTGGCGATGGAACTGCCGTTCAAATGACTGTAATTCCAAGCCTGACAGAGTTTGGGGGGTACACAAAATCAGGAGATAACCCATACTACGACTCCAATTATTATGACGCACTGCCAGTTCCCGGTGCCAATTCAGCAACGCTTCCGTTGCCGGTTTTTCGTGTTCGCAAGATGACGACGGTAACAACGGTTAAAGATGGTCAGACGTTGGTATTCGGAGGTTATGAAGCTAAGCCCCCTCTTCTTGGTTTATTCAAACGTGTGCGTTTCACCTTTGTAACGCCAACAATCCTTGATCCCGCAGGCAATCGTTTGAATCCCCCAAAATAAACGCGCTTCGATCCATTCCTCTGCCAATCATTAACTTGCCGTCTCCGTGACATCCTTCTGAAAGGCTGGGGAATGTTCGGCAAAGGAATTTGATTCCGGCGCAGAAGCAATCATACCGCTGCGCCTCTTTGCGTCCTTCGCGCCTCCGCGTTTGTCCACGCGTCAACCCACGCCCATGCCGATGAGGAATTCGATGTTGCTCTTTGTCTTCTTCAGTTTGCCCAGCAGCAGTTCCATGGATTCCACGGGCGGCACGCCGGTGAGGGCGCGACGCAACAGCATGACCCGGGTGTATTCATCCGGGTGATAGAGCAATTCTTCTTTGCGCGTGCCGGAGCGTTCGATGTTGATCGAAGGGAAAATGCGGCGATCCACGAGCGAGCGGTCCAGGTGGACTTCCATGTTGCCCGTGCCTTTGAACTCTTCAAAGATGACTTCATCCATGCGGCTCCCGGTATCCACGAGCGCGGTCGCCATGATGGTGAGCGAGCCGCCTTCCTCAATGTTACGCGCCGCGCCGAAGAAGCGTTTCGGTTTGTGCAACGCATTCGCGTCCACACCACCGGAGAGAATCTTGCCGGAGTGTGGTTGCACGGTGTTGTAAGCGCGGGCCAGACGTGTGATGGAGTCGAGCAGGATGACGACGTCGCGCTTGTGTTCGACCATGCGCTTGGCTTTTTCGATGACCATTTCGGCCACCTGCACGTGACGTTCCGGCGGTTCGTCGAACGTGGACGAAATCACTTCCGCGCCCACGCAAGTGCGTTCCATGTCGGTGACTTCTTCGGGACGTTCGTCAATCAACAGGATGAACAAATACGTCTCCGGGTTGTTCTTGAGAATCGCGTTGGCGATTTTCTGCATCAACACCGTTTTGCCCGTGCGCGGCGGGGCGACGATCAAACCGCGGGTGCCTTTGCCGATGGGGCACACGAGGTCGAGCACGCGCATGTTCACTTCTTCAGGCGTCGTTTCGAGCAGCAAGCGCCGATTCGGGAAGAGCGGCGTGAGGTTTTCGAAATGCGTCTTGTCCTTTGCCTTGTCCGGTTCTTCGGCATCGACAGCTTCAACTTTAAGCAGCGCAAAGAATTTTTCTTTATCCTTCGGCGGACGGATCTGGCCGGCGATCAAATTGCCGGTCTGCAAATCGAAGCGCCGAATCTGCGACGGCGACACGTAAATGTCTTCCGGGCACGAGAGGTAATTGAAACTTTGCGAGCGGAGGAAGCCGTAGCCGTCGGGCAAAACTTCGAGCACGCCTTCGGAGAACAACACGCCGGCGCGTTCGGCGTTTTTCTGGAGGATGTGGAAAATGACCTCGTGCTTGCGCATCGTGCCGTAGTTTTCCACGCCCAAATCCTTGGCCATGTTGTTCAGGTCGTTCATCTGCATGCCCTGAAGTTTGGCGATGTTGAGCGAATGAACGATCTTGTCGCGCTCACCGCGGCGGCCGTAATTCTGCTGTTGCGGCGATTCGGCGGGTTGCTCGGGAACGGAAGCTTCAATCGGGCGCGTGGGCGGTTGCAGCGGCGCATCCTCGTCCACCGGTGGGGGTGGCGGCGGGGGAGACGCTTTGGGCGCCGGCGCGGGCGAAGGGTCAACGGCTTCGGGGGCGAGTTCCGGCGGCGCGGGGGGAGGGGATAAATCGAGATCTTCGCTGGGCTTGGCTTTCGGTGCTTTTGCTTTGGCCTTCTTGGTAACGGCTTTTGCCATAAAATAGTCCTCGGTACTTAAATTTTACGTGAGCGGCAGGAGCAACCCAATTGCAACTTCCCGTCCAATCCCTGCTTGGACGAGCGAGCCCCGGATAAGTTCAAAATGGAATGGCTACCGTTCGGAGAGCGCGAGCTTCAACTTGTTGGTATCAATACGGCAAGGGGAATCTCGCAGTCAGTTCGCGGACACGTTGACGCACCTTGGCGATAGCGTCAAGGTTTTTGATGTCCATCAACACTTCGCTGATCATGTCAGCGATGGCCGCCATTTCGGTCTCGTTCATGCCGCGCGTGGTGCAGGCTGGAGTGCCGAGCCGGATGCCGCTGGCCTGGAACGGAGAGCGGGTCTCAAACGGAATCGTGTTCTTGTTCGTGGTGATGCCGGCCTCGTCGAGCGCGAGCTGACATTCTTTGCCGGTCAGTCCTTTCGCGCCCACGTCCACGAGCATGAGATGGTTGTCCGTGCCACCGCTGATGAGGCGGAAGCCGTTGCGTTTCATGCCATCCGCCAAGGCGGCGGCATTGGTCACAATTTGTTGCTGATACGTTTTGAAATCCGGTTGCGCGGCTTCGTGAAAGCAAACGGCTTTGGCGGCGATGACGTGCATGAGCGGCCCGCCTTGAATGCCGGGGAACACCTGCGAATCAATTTCCTTCGCGTACTTTTCTTTGCACAAAATCAAACCACCGCGCGGGCCACGCAGGGTTTTATGCGTGGTGGTAGTAACAAAGTCAGCATGCGCCATCGGACTGGGATGCACGCCGGCGGCAACGAGACCGGCGATGTGCGCGATGTCGGCGAGCAGATACGCGCCGACTTCCCGGGCGATTTCGCCCATGCGCTTGAAATCAATGATGCGCGGATAGGCGCTGGCGCCGACCGTGATCATCTTCGGCTTGTGTTCGCGCGCCATCCGGGCGAGTTGATCGTAATCAATGCGCTCGTCCTCTTTGCACACGCCGTAGTGGACGATTTCGAAAAACTTTCCGGAAAAATTGGCTTTGTTGCCATGAGTCAAATGGCCGCCGTGGCTCAGGTCCATGGTGAGCATGCGGTCGCCGGGTTTGAGGAACGCGAAATAAACGGCCATGTTCGCGCCGCTGCCGGAGTGCGGCTGCACGTTGGCGTGTTCGGCGCCGAAGAGTTGTTTGGCGCGATCTATCGCCAGTTGCTCGACGGTGTCCACGTTTTCGCAGCCGCCGTACCAGCGTTTCTTGGGATAGCCTTCGGCGTATTTGTTGGTGAGCACGGAACCTTGCGCTTCCATGACCGCCGGGCTGGTAAAGTTTTCGCTGGCGATGAGTTCGATGTTTTCCTGCTGGCGCAGGCGTTCGCTTTCAATGGCGTTGGCGATTTCAGTGTCAACGCGGTTCAATCGGAGTTCAGGTGACATGGCTTTTTCTTCCATCTTGTGGACGCGCCGTTCGTGGCGGCCGCCCTCAAATTCAGTGTTCAAAAAGTTATCGAGAATCTGTTTGGCCAGATCGGCCGGGGTAAATTTCCCGGAGAGACACAGCACATTCGCATCATTGTGCTTGCGCGTCAGCAGGGCGGAGTCGGCGTCCGAAACCATCGCGGCGCGAATGCCTGGAACTTTATTCGCCGTGATGCTCATGCCGATGCCAGTGGTGCAAACCAGCAACCCGACTTCGGCCTTATGTTCGGCCACGCTGTTGGCCACCAGCAACGCGTAATCCGGATAATCCACTGAGTCTTTGCCGTGCGTGCCGAAATCGTGAAAGGAAACGTTCCGTTCCCGCAGATACTTTTTCAGTTCTTCCTTGAGATCGAATCCGCCGTGGTCCGCACCAATCGCGACGCGCGCCGTTTGCCCGGCGGCCACGGCCTTGATGGTCTGGGTGGTTTCGCCTTGATTGATGAAGCGCAACAACGAAGCAATGCCTTGTTCGATTTGATCGCGGCAATGCAAATAAACTTCGTACGAACCGCCGATCGGATCGCTGATGTCCTTCTCGAACGGATCGAGCGTGTCGTCGAACTCGCGCAACAGGAATGTTTTTTCCGCCGCCTGCGGGTAGAGCAGGGCAATGGTGTCCACGTGGCTGTGCGTCATGCCGAGGATGTAATCGGCTTGCTTGACCATTTCGGCGGTGAGCATGCGACTGCGTTGCCGCGTAATATCTACGCCGATCTCGCGCATCGCCTGAACGGAATACGTGCTCGGGGCCTGCCCATCCACCGCGCCCAATCCTGCGGACACCGCGCGATAGTCGCTGCGGCCCTGCGTGGCGTGGCGAAAGAGCGCCTCGGCCATGGGACTGCGGCAGATGTTACCCGTGCAAACGAACAAGAAAGTTTTCATTCGAGCGACGGAGAGTTTGGTTGTGTCAGCCGAATCGTCAACGGTAAATAACGGTGTCGCTGCGGCAGAGCGGGCAAAGCCGCGTTTTTGCCGCGGATAAAATCATTGCGAAAGTCCCACCCGGTCGCACGTGGCAGGGGTGGTAGTTCGGCAAAACCATCAATTGGCCGGAGCCGCGTTCGTATTTTTCCTGGCGGGTTTTTTGATGGGCCACTGAGGGGATTCGGCGCGGGCGGTTTTCAAATAGGTTTCGAACTTTGTCACAATCGCCGGGTTTTGCCTCGCCACGTTCTCCTTTTCGCCGGGATCAGCTTTAAGATTGTAAATCTCGAGCGGCTCGTCGGCCTGGGGACGAACGGCTTTCCAATCGCCGGACCGCGCGGCTTGTTGAAAGCCGCGTTCGTGGAATTCCCAATATAGAAATTCGTGTTTGTTGGTTTGGGTTTGCCCGGTGAGCAACGGCAGGACCGAAATGCCATCAATGCTTTTAGGCGGCTGGGTCATCGCGATTTCTGCCGCCGTGGGCAGCAAATCCCAGTGCGCCCAGACGAAGTCGCTGACTTGGCCCGGTTTTACGCCCGCAGGCCAGCGGACGATCATCGGCACGCGAATGCCGCCTTCGTAGAGATCACGCTTGTAGCCGCGGAACGGGCCGCTGCTCTTGTGAAATTCCGCTTTGACGCCGCCTTCCGAGTGCGGGCCATTGTCACTGGTGAAAATGAAAACCGTGTTGGTGTCGATTTTGGATTCGACGAGCTGATCCATGATCTTGCCGATCTGGGTGTCCAGATACGTGATCATGGCGGCTTTGTTTTTCTCCGGTTGCGGCCAACGTTCGTCGGAATACGGCGCGTCGCTCGGCACCTGCATGCCGTTGCCGGTGCGCTGGCCTTCGCCGTTGTTGGCGTGGGGCAGGTTGTAATTGACGCACAGGAAAAACGACCGGTGGCGATTAAACTGATCGGGTTTGTTGATCTTGATGAAATTCACCGCCGCGCGCGTGAACAGGTCGGGATTGTAGAGGCCGCGTTTGTTGCCGGCATTTTCCGGGAAATGCATGCGATCATCAAAGCCGTTGTGCCCGGGGCGGGGCGGATCGTAACGCCAGAGCCATTCGGCGTAATAGTCGTGGGCCTCGCGATTGCTGAGATAACCGAAAAACTCGTCGAAGCCTTTGTTCTGCGGTGTGCCCGGCTGGCCGGGATCCGCCAAGCCCCATTTGCCAATCAGTGCGGTGCGATAACCGGCATCCTGCAGCATCTCCGCGACGGTGACTTCGTCGGTGCGTAACGTGGTGGGATTTTTGTTGCCGCGAATGTTGAGATGGCCGGTGTGTTGGCCCAGCATCAGGGCGGCGCGCGACGGCGAACAAACGGTGCTGCCGGCGTAACAATCCGTGAAGCGGATACCTTCCGCCGCGAGCTTGTCGAGGTTGGGGGTCTTGATGCGCGTGGAACCGTAACACCCCAAGTCGCCGTAGCCGAGGTCGTCGGCAAGAATCAGCACGATGTTGGGGCGACGTGGCGCGGGCGGCGGGGAATTGTTCGTGGTGGCTTGGGCATGCGCGGATGTGCAGGCGACAATTAAGAGCGGAACGAGCAACCAGGCGACGAGGCGGCTGGTTGGTTTCGGCAAAGTGACATTCATGTGAGATTCCATGTTGGAAAAGGAACGCGGCGGCGTCCATTGAATTCATGGACCAGCGAATTGCCTTTCCATTCAAACGATTTCTCCCCAATCTGCCGGCCAGATGTCTGAGCACGAAGAGCCAGTTTCAAGCGGTTCCAAATCCGGGGAGGAGAAATCCGCCGCCGGCAGTGGCGCCCGCCGCCGCCGGGGGCGACGCGGAGGTCGGGGGCGACGCAAGTCCCCGCGGCCAGAGGGGAAAGCGCCGGAACCGGCGCCGGCAGCCGAAACGAGCCCCGCGCCCGATACAGCCAAGGAAACTGGCGCGGCCGCACCTGAATCTACCGCGCCACCGCAACGGGAACCGCAACGGGAAGTGCAGCGCGAGCCGGAGCGCCGCGCGCCCGAACCGCGGCCCTTGGTCGAGCGCGTGCAGCAGTTGACCGAGCGCGTGACGCGCTCCGAGCCGGAACATCGCGGCTCAGCGATTCAGCAGGCCATTGACGAGGTGATGGAAATTGTCGAGGCGCTCAAACGGGCGATGGATCAGATGGAGGAAGTGTTGGAACTGATCGAAGTTGCCGAGCGCCAGAAATTGGCCGACGAACGGGAAATTGAATCGCTGCGGCGCGCGTTACGGCAGTTGACCGATCGCTCGCGCGAACAACGCGGTCATCGTGAATCTCGCGAACCGCAACGGCATCGCGAAGCGTCCCGCGAACAGCGCGAACAGCGCGAGCCGCGGGGGCCGCGTGATTTTCGGGAGCCGCGTCCGGAAGTGGAACCTCACGACGCTCCGGAATCTACGTCCGAGCCAGGCGAACCCCCGCGCGACAGTTGACATCCTTGTGTGGTGGCGAGCGGGCGCAGGCGTGTGTTAGCGTCAGCTTTCGCGCCATGCGTCACCTGCTTTTTTATTGGTTTTGGCTCAGCTTGCTGTGCTCGTTCGCCCCGGGGCTGGCGCAAACCCCAATCTGGTCCCAATTCGACAACTCGCCGGCCGGGACGACGCCGCGAAACGACGACATCCATTTTGTTGATCCCTTGCACGGTTGGGCGGCGCGGGCGACCGACGGCATCTATCGCACCACCAACGGCGGCGCAATGTTCACGAAAGTGTTGTCGTCCGCCATTCCTTACCCTGGCACGACGCTGGTGGCGCATTTTCGTTCCATCAATTTTGCTTCCCCCACGCGCGGTTGGGCCGGAAATCTCGGGCCCGGTTCGTACGACGGCAGCGTGACGGATACGAATCTGTTGTATGAAACGTTCGATGGCGGACTGACCTGGAGTCCGGTAGCCGACATCAACGCTTCGGACATGAAAGGCTTCTGCGCGCTTCAGGTGCTCGATGCGCAACACATCTACGGGGCGGGGCGGGTGCGCGGACCGGCGCATTTTGCGCGCAGCGTCAATGGCGGCGCGAGTTGGACCGTAACGAATCTCACAGCAGGCGGCATCATGGGCGGCATCATGGACGTGTATTTCAAAGATTCGTTGCACGGCTTTCTGGTGGGCATGGACACGAACAGTTTCGCCGGCAATTGCGCTTCTCTGTATCGCGGCACAATTTCCCGCACAACCGACGGCGGCTTGACCTGGAGTAACGTGCTGACCACATCGATTACGTGCAGTTACTTTTGGAAAATGTCCTGGCCCTCGCCCCACGTAGGTTACGTGACGTTGCAACAAAACGGTTCGCACGACACGGTGGTGTTTTACAAAACCGTGGATGGCGGTGCGAGTTGGTCGTCCAATGGCATTCCCCTGGCCATGATCGGCGCCTCATCGTTTTTCCTGCAAGGCATCGGGTTTGTGAGTGAGACGGAAGGCTGGATGGGCGGCTCGTCCACCGTCGCCGCGCCGTTCAATTTCATCCGCACCACCGATGGGGGACAGACGTGGAGTGTGGCGGGATACGACAATACGCAGAGCATCAATCGCATTCGATTTTTGAACCATTCTTTCGGCTATGCTTCCGGCCGGAAGTTACACGTTTTTCGGATTCCGCTGGCCATCGCTGCGCCGCCGACCAATCAAACCGTGGCGGCGGGCAACGCCGCGATGTTTACCGTCGTGGCGTATGGCACGCTGCCGGTGACGTATCAATGGCGGTTCAATGGAACAAATCTTCCCGCCGCGACGAACAGCACGTTGGTTATTTCAAACGTCGGCGCTAATCACATCGGCAATTACAGCGTCGTTGTCAGTGACTACAGCGGATCACTCACCAGTGGCATCGCCACATTGTCGGTAACTGGCGTGCCGTTACCGCCCACCGTCCTGAGCCCGCCGCAGAGCATGGATGCGATGATTGGTGACGACGTGACATTCTCAGTCGTTGCAACGGGCAGCGAACCGATGGCCTTTCATTGGCAACGAAACGGGACGAACCTGTCAGGCTCGGTTTCCAACAACGGGTTGAACTCCACTTACTTTATTGCGAATGCCCAAACGAACGTGGCGGGCGGTTATGCGGTCGTTTGCTCGAACGCATACGGAGTCGTCACTAGTGCTGTGGCCACATTGACGTTCAACACGCTCTTTCGCGACGATTTCGATGCTTATACGACGCCGGTGATTCTGACTCAACCCGCGCTGACGAATGGATACTTGGTGCGTTTCAACGCGGCTGCCGGGCCGACGGATTTTCTGGCGATCTTCGGTTTCGACTATTCGATTGTTTCTTATCCTACCAGCATGATTTCCGCCCCGCGCTCGGTGGGCGGAAGCACCAAAGGACTCTTTTTGCAGGTCAACAAGGACGGCAACGGCCAGGTCGCGGCGGTGAATCTCTATCCCACGGGCGTTGCGTTTGCCGGCAACTACGCTGTGAAGTTCGATCTCTGGCTCAATTGGACCAGCCTCGGCTCATCGAGCGAACACGCGTTGATCGGCATTAATCATTCCGGTCAGGCGACGAATCGCATTGGCCTGGCGACCAGTGATGGAATCTTTGTGGCCATCAACGCGGATGGAAATGTTTCGGCGACGGCGACCGAACTGCGCGATTACGGCGTATATCACGGCGCGGGCCCGGGCAACATTCCCGTTCTGATGACCACCGGAAATGCGACCTTCGGTCCGACGCCGCCGCTCGGGTCGCAGTTCGACAGTTCCAATCCGGGATTCGTGAATCTGTTTCCGCCGCGCACGATCGTCGGTTGGGGCACGACGACCGCCGGCAGCCCGGGATTGGGTTGGGTGCGCGGCGAGATTCGGCAGATCAACAACTTGATTACCTTTTTGCTCAACGACACCGCCGTCGCGCAATTCACCAACACGTACGGGTTCGAGGCGGGCACGATATTGATTGGTCACAGCGATAACTTCGTCAGTATCGGCAGTTTCAACTGCTTTGCCGTCTTCGACAATATTCGCGTCGAACGAATTGTGCTGACGTCCGTGGAGATTCTGCCGTCGGTCGTTCAAGCCAACGAATTTCGTTTCCAGCTTGCGACAGAAAAATACGAAACCTACACCGTGCAATGGACGACGAATTTGCTCGCGCCCACCTGGCAAACGCTCACGAATCTATTGGGCGATGGCCAACTGCAAACCGTCAGCGCGCCGTGGGACTTCGGCGTCGGCCAGAAGTATTTCCGCGTCACGCGACCGTGAGCGATGGCTCAAGGTTGTTGCTCCGTGGTGGGCAATTGCAGACTGCGCTGCATCTTGATGCGGTTGGCTTCCGCGCGAATGGACAACACCGCGATGACAATTCCCACGATGACCGCTGCCGCGATGAACCACGGCCAGAGATAGCGCGGGGGAGCTTCGGGTGCTGGAGCGGGATCACTACTCATGGCTGCTAATTATTTGCCGATTTCGGTCAAAGCACAACCGCAGAAACGGTGCGTTCACGGCAGGAACTGGGCGCGCCATTCGGCGGGTGGACGTTCGCACGAATCGGATTTCCCAAACCACCGATACCGTCGGCAGGCGATCGCGTTGTACACCGCATCCCGCCAGGACCGGGGCACGACGCGCAACCACGATACGATGCGCCAAGCACTGCCGACGTGGTCGAGCAAACGTAAGGCGGCTTCGGAGCGCAGGAAAATTTCTTCGTGCGGCGTGTCGGGCTGGCGCACAAAAACCACGGTGCTGATGTTCTTTGGCAGATCGTGGCGCTGCGTCGCGGTTTCGCCCTGAAGCGGCGCGAATTTCAACGTGCGCCCGCGATCCCGCTTCACCAGAAAACGCACCCACCGATTGCACAACGCACACTCGCCATCGTAAAAGACGATTCCGGTTTCCGTGCGGGCATTCAGCATCCGATCAAACTGTAGGCTCGACGGGCGAAACCGTCGAGCCTAGCTTCTCCGCCCATCGTGTCCCCGGAGCCGTCTGAACCTAAGCCATCGTTGCGTACGCTCTCGCCGCAACAGTGGAAGTCCGGCATCGCCGCGTGGCTGGGTTGGATGTTCGACGGACTGGAACTGCACCTCTACACTCTCGTCGCGTTGCCGTTTGTTGCGCAATTGCTCGGCGATTTAGCCACGACCGATCCCCGGGTCGGGCAACATGCGGCCATCATTCAGGGTTCGTTTCTGCTTGGCTGGGCTTTGGGCGGGGCGTTTTTCGGGCGCATCGGTGACCGGTTGGGGCGCGCGCGGGCCTTGAGTTTAACCGTGCTGACTTATGCGGTGTTCACGGGCATGTCGTTCTTCGCGCAGGAATGGTGGCATCTGATGATCTTCCGGTTTCTCGCCGCACTCGGGGTCGGTGGCGAATGGGCCGTTGGTGCTTCGTTACTTTCCGAAACCTGGCCCAAACGGTGGCGACCCTGGATTGCTGCCGTGCTGCAATGCGGCGTGAACATCGGCATTCTCTTCGCCGTGCTCGCCAATCATCTCATGGCCACGCGTCCGCCGCGGGAACTGTTTCTGGTTGGAATTCTGCCGGCCCTGCTCGTTTTCTGGATTCGCCGCGCGGTGCCGGAAACCGACGAGTGGCAGGCGGCGAAAAAGCGTGCCGATCATCAGGAGCCGCGCTTGCGCGAGTTATTTCGCGGTCCGGTCTGGCGCGTGACGTTGTGGACCATGTTGGTTTGTGGCATCTCGCTGACGGCGCACTGGGCGTTCATGTTCTGGCACGTGCAACACTTGCGGAATTTGCCCGAAGTCCTGGAGATGTCTGCGGAACAACGCAACAAACTCGCCAGCATTGCGATGTATATCGTGATCGGCACGTCGATGCTGGGAAATTTCCTCGCTGGCTGGATGGCGCGATGGGCCGGATATCGGGCCACGATTGCGACCCTATTCTTTCTCTATTTCGCGGTGATGTTTGCTGCGTATGCGTTGCCGCGCGATCATCAGGCGCTGCTCTGGTGGTTTCCGTTGATTGGTCTTTGTCAGGGCGTGTTCGGATTGTTCACCATGTATTTGCCGCCGCTGTTTCCCACGCTGCTGCGCACGACCGGCGCGGGCTTCTGCTACAACATCGGCCGCGCCATTTCGGCAGTGGGCGTGGTGTTCTTTGGACTGTTCTCCAAAGTGGGCGATCACCGGCTCGCGTTGTTCTACGCGTCGTTCCTCTTTTTGCCCGCCGCCTTGATTTCGTTCCTGATGCCGAAAGCCAAGGATTAGTCAGCGTCGCGACACAAACGGATTGCCCGTGATATAGAAACGCAACAGGCGTTTCGCCCAACGTCCGGCGTAATCCACGCCAATGCGCGGGCGCTTCGTAATTCGGCTGGAAACGTCACTATCGTTTGTTGCAACGAACAGTGTGTCGCTCAGCAAGTCCTGCCCGTTCAATCGCCGATCAATTTGCAGGGCTTTGGTCAACAGTCCCGGGCCGTTCGTTCGCAACGAAATGTTCGCGACCGGTTCAATCGCCCGCAACAACACGGCCGCGCCGCGGCCTTCGCGTTCCGTCACGACGTTCAGGCAGCAATGCATGCCGTAAATCAAATAGACATACGCGTGTCCCGGGGGACCGAACATGATCTTGGTGCGAGCCGTGAGTCCCTTGGAAGAATGCGACGCCAAATCCTGCGGGCCAATGTAAGCCTCGGTTTCCACGATGCGCCCGATCAGTTCTGCGACCGGCGTGCGGTGGATTAACCATTTGCCCAGCAACTCGCGCGCGACCGTGACGGTGTCGCGGTCGTAAAAGGCGCGGGGCAGTTTTTGCATGGCGCGGAGGAGTTGAGCAGAGCCGCTGGATTGGGACAAAGAAAAATCCGAAACCGCAAAGCGCAGTTTCGGATTTCTGGAAATGGATTCGGACGTTACTTCACCAATTCTTCCGCAATCTGCACAGCGTTGAGGGCCGCGCCTTTGAGCAACTGATCGCCGCTGACCCAGAAGCACAGGCCGTTATCGAGCGCGCAATCGAGGCGCAGCCGACCCACTTCGCAGTTGTATTTCTCCGAGGTGAAAAGCGGCATCGGATACTTTTTATTTTCCGGTTCGTCCACGACGTCGAGTCCGGGCGCTTGCTTCAGCACGGTGCGCGCGGCGTCCACGGTCACCGGTTTTTCAAACTCCGCGCTGACGGCGACCGAGTGCGAGCGATAGACCGGCACGCGCACGCACGTGACGCTAGCACGGAACTTGTCGTGATGCATGATCTTGCGGCCTTCGTTCTCCATCTTCATTTCTTCCTTGGTGTAACCCGTCGGGAGAAACGAATCTACGTGCGGCAATACGTTGAAGGCGATTTGATGCGGATAAACTTCCTTGGTGACCGGCTGTTTGTTGACGATCTGGCCGACCTGACGTTCGAGTTCTTCCAACGCCTTCGCGCCCGTGCCGGAAACGGCCTGATAGCTGGAGGCGAAAATGCGTTTCACGCCGAAGGCCTGGTGCAACGGATACAACGCCATCAGCGTGATGGCCGTGGTGCAGTTCGGATTGGCGATGATGCCTTTGTGCTTCTTGACGTCGGCGGCATTGATTTCCGGGACGACGAGCGGCACATCCGGGTCTTGCCGAAACGCGCTGGAATTGTCCACCACTACGCAACCGGCTTTGGCGGCAATTGGCGCGAATTCCTTCGAGATGCTGCCGCCGGCGCTGAACAGTGCGATGTCAATGCCCGCGAAACAATCCTTGGTGAGTTCGGTGACGGTGATGTCCTGACCTTTGAATTTCAGCTTCTTACCCACGGACCGGGCGGAAGCGAGCAGCGTCAACTTGCCGACCGGAAAGTTGCGCTTTTCCAACGTCTTGATCATCTCGATGCCGACGGCGCCCGTCGCACCGACAATTGCCACATGCGGACTCTTATTCATAAAAGGACGATGATGATACCGGCGAAAAAGCGAGTGTCAACGGGCGGAAAGCGCAAGACACGTGGTCTATTTGGAGGACAAGAGATTTTTCAGGATTCCCCAAACTAGCATACCTCCGAACCAAACAAAGAATAGAGCGAGGCAGGTGAACAGAATCCGTGGCCACGTTCGCGCGGCAACTTCTTTCCCCGATGAGCTGCGCGACGATTTGAAAATATTTCTAAGCATCTCTCCACCATTTGCCAATCCCCAAACGGCCGCGCCGGACATGAATATCAACCCGCCTAGATTCATTAGCGATCGATTCTGGATCAGAATGCCAACAACGGCCGTCACAACCCCACCGATGAACAAAAACGGAAGGCTTCTAATCGCGAAATCATAGGTGCGCGAGGATTTACTATCTTCGTCCTCGGTAGGTTCAGTTTGGGGCTGGGAGGTCCGCTCCTCTACGAATTCGACTAGATCTTGAAAGGTGACCACGCGTTCCAGCGTTTTCTCAAAGGTGTCCAAATCGTCAATACCCGTATTGATTGCGAATTCCATTTCCAATTCCCAGAACAGATGCGGGTTGGCCGGCAGTTCGGCATTCAGATCATCGTTCAATCGGTCGCTCGGCATCAGTCCGTCCAGAGGCAATTCGAGATTCTTCGACAAAACTCGACGAACGCGGATGGCGACATCCGCGCGCTTTGGATCAGAAAAGAGCTTCCGGAAACGGTCATCATCGTTCTGATTGCGACTTGTTAGTGTTAGTCTGATTTGTCGCTTCCGGAACTTATCGCGAAGCGTCATGGTAATTATGAACGTTGTCACCACACCAAACGCGATGAAGAACAAGATTTCGGAAGTTTTCATCACATAGCCGTTCAGACGCTGCTCTCGTGCTTCAGAGATAATCTCATTTCATCCATAGCAAGGCCATTTGTGAATCCACCCCATCGCCTTCTCGGCCATTTTGTCGAACGCGGTGACGCAGAGTTCAAGGTGTTCTTCCTGCGTGTCCTGGACTTTGGTGTAGTGGGGTGGGCATTTTTACTTGAGGAGCGTGCGGAAGCCCGCCTGCTCGAAATGCCGGTCGCCGGTCAATGCATCGGTGATGCGTTCATCTTTCATCGCAACAAAGGAGATGCAATCTGTTAACGACCATTCCTTGTCGAGGCGTTGTCGGAATAACTCCACCCCGCGCCGAAAGAGTGCGTCGGTTGGGCCAATGATGCGGGCATCGGGAGAATCTTGCAGGGTCTCCAGCAGTTGCAGAAAGGCGGGGCGATTCTCCGGGGCGGACAAGGCGTCACCCACTTCGGTCAGCACCCACGCCGTAGTGATCAATTCTTGTGCGCTGGAATCAAACTGAACTGCCTTGGGATGAGCCGCGTCGCGGTCGTTGAGCAGGGCGAGGAAATAAAACGTGTCGGCGAAGACCGCGTTCATGGTCAGGAACGCTTGGGCGTGCCGTGGAGGTAATGGTCGTGATTGGCGGCGAGATCGTCCGGCAGGTTGCGGCCTTTGCCGGCGAGGGAGCGTAGTTTCTGCGTCACTGGCTGTTGGGCCTGTGTCCGGTTGAGCAACCAGTCGCGCAATTGCTGCTGCTCCTGAGGCGAGAGCTTTTCAATCGCGGATTCGATTTCCATTACCGTGCTCATGGCATCGAGAATAGCACTCGGTTCAGGTTGGATTCAAATACTTACTTTGCCGCAATCCACCCTATCGCCTTCTCCGCCAGCTTGTCGAATGCGGTCACGCAAAGTTCCAGGTGTTCTTCTTTGGTGTCCTCGATTTTGTTGTGGCTGATGCCGTGGAGGCTTTGGACGAACATCATCACGGTCGGAATGCCGGCGGCAGCGACTTCCGCGGCGTCGTGCAACGGACCGCTCGGCAGACGATGCGATTGGCCGCACGTCTCGCGAATGGCGTCGTCGCAGAAATTGATGAGGTCGTTGTGGAACGGGCGCGGCGCGATTTGCCAGAGCCGTTCCCAATTCACCTTCACGTTGCCTTCCTTGGCGAAGCGTTCGCTGGCGGCTTTGGCATCAGCGAGCATGGTAGCGAGCTTGGCGGCGTCGAGATGACGTTGATCGAGTGTGATGCGGCATTCCTCGACGACACTGGTGACGATGCCGGGTTTCGTGGTGCACGAGCCGATGGTGCAAACGCCATCGCCACTGCGCGCGGCGATCTGGTAAATTTCGGAACTCATTTTCGCAGCAGCGAGAAAGGCATCTTTGCGGCGGTTCATCGGCGTGCTGCCGGAATGCGCGGCCTGGCCGGAAAACGTGATGGCGTGTCGTTCCACGCCAAACGTTCCGAGCACCGCGCCGAGCGGCAGGTCGAGATCGAGCAGCACAGGTCCTTGTTCGATGTGCAACTCGAGATACGCGGCGGCGTTCTGGAGTTCTTTGTTGCTGTCCTTGACGTGTTCAAAATCAATTCCCACTTCGGCCAACGCGTCGGGCAATTTTATGCCTTGTTTGTCCGCGAGGCCACGGGCTTCGTTCATGTCGAGATTGCCGGAGCAGGCCGACGAGCCGAACAGACTTTTGCCGAAGCGCGCGCCTTCTTCATCGGCCCAATCCACGACGCGTACCGTGACCGGTGGTTTGCCCTGATATTGCGCGTGAATGCGCCGGAGAATTTCGATGCCGGCCAGCACATTCAGACAGCCGTCGAGCCAGCCGCCGTTGGGCACGGAATCAATATGCCCGCCGATGAGCAACGCTTTCTCGGACTCACCGCACAGGGTGAACCAGGTGTTGCCGGCGGCATCTTCGTGAATTTCCAGCGGCAGAGCTTTGACCTTTTCGCGCAACCATTCACGAGCCTTGAGCCAGGTCGGCGTGAACGCCACACGTTGCGCGCCGTTTTCGTCGCCGGTGAGGGTGCGGAGTTCTTTGAGTTCGGCGATGGTGCGTTTGGGGTTCAGCAGACTGCTCATGGGCGGAATCATGGGGCGGGGAATTGATTTTTCAAAACATTTCCCGGCGCGAGTATTGTGGCGCACCCGTTGTCGGATGAATCCGATTTGCGTTTGTGATGAGCCTGAATCCGCAACGGATCAGCAGCGTGAGACACGCCGTTTTTTTTCTGAAGGGCCGGAACTTTTCCCTTGAATGACAGCTAATCCAGCGTATAACCGAGTTCAAACCCGTCCGGTTGACCAACTTGCAGCCGGTTCAAACGGAAACCCTTACTTCAGAGGATACTGATATGAATTGTCGTACTATCGCTTGCTTGTGGCGAAACCTGGCTTCTCGGATCAATCGTGTTTGGATCATTGGCGTGTTGTCAGTTTTTGGGTTGGTGACTTCCGCGCGTGCGGATGTGAACGTGGAAGCGAAGATCTGGCGCGTTTACGATTTTTCTTATTACCTGAGTGTCACCATGACGGTGTCGAACGCGACGCCGATCACGTATTACCGGGTGGAATCGCCAACGGGGAAAGCGTGGATGAATCGCGGGTCAACCAACAACAGTATTGGATGGGTTACCAACGATCTGAGTGCCATCCTGGGGGAGTGTAATACCGGGCTATGGAAATTGTATGTCAATGTGGGCGACGTTTCGGAAACGCTGTATCAATTCAAAGTTTCTGTGACGGGAGTGCAGAGCAACCTGCTCGGGGACGTCGAGGTCTTGTATCCGAACTACAATCAAACCGTTCCGCCTCAGCCAACGTTCCATTTTACCGGGCCGAGCAATCTGCCTTCATTGTATGTTCGGGCGGGCCTGATGGGCGCGTTTCTATCCAGTTCGGTTACCAATTGGACACCGCCGAATCCGCTGCCAGCGGGTGCGAACGATCTTTACGTCGAATATTATTCCAACAACTTTCCGGGATTTAGTTTCACGGCCGCCACGAACGGCGCGGGAATGAGTGTGCCGGGATGGTCGGCACAGGGGACTTTGGCCGCTTATGCGTATGAATCTTTCTTCGTCGGCACTATGGGCGAAGGTCACACGCTTCGGGCGCATTATACTTTTGAGGATAATGATATTCGCGCCACGGACTATTCCGGAAACGGGAATGATATTACCTCGTTGGGTAGCGCCGGTACGGGTGGGCAACGTTATACCACCAACAATCCCACCATTGGCAATCATGCCGCCTACTTCAATAACAACGGCGGCGCCGGCTCTGGATTTCTGATCGGTCCCGACGAATTACTGCCGACCTTAGCCGGCAGTTTTACGATCTCGCTTTGGGTGCAAACTACGCAGGTTTCCGGAGACGACGACGATGCAGGTTTTTCCAATGCCGGACTCGTGTCCGCCTTCAACGGGGGAAGCGATTGGGTTTTGCCCATGGCGATTACGGGCAGTAAATTGGGTTTTGCGACGGGCGGTTTCCCGAATGATACGCTCAATTCCTCCGCCTCGATTACCAATGGTAGTGATTTGGTGCATCTCGTGGTGACGCGCAATCAGAGCACGGGCGAGAAGAAGATTTATGTGAATGGCGATTTGGATGCGACCGGCACGGGGGCGACCGATCTTCTCGATTCGCCGACCACGGTCTTTATCGGCTACAACAACGGCAATGGCTTCATGGGGGTGATGGATGATATTCAAATCTATTCCGGCGTGCTCTCCGCGGCGGAAGTGTTGTTCCTCTATGAAAATCCCGGCAGCACCGTGCCCAACACCGGCGGCAGTCCGCTCGGCGAAGCCGTCGAAGCGCCGCAACTGGCCTGGACCACGGGCGGCGATGCCGAATGGTTCCCGCAAACCGACGAATCCAATGATGGCATCGATGCCGCGCAAAGCGGCGCGATTGATCACAATCAAGAATCCTGGATTGAAACAACGGTGCAAGGGCCGGGCTGGTTTTCGTTCTATTGGAACGTGTCCAGTGATGACTTCGATGGCTACGACTATCTGGAATTCACCGTTGATGGATTTTATGAATCGGAAATTTCCGGCGAGTGGGGTTGGGATTGGTATGATGTGTATTTGGACGAAGGGATGCACACGCTGCGGTGGACGTATTACAAGGATGGCGATTTCACGGCAGGCGTGGATGCGGCGTGGTTGGACGAAGTCACGTTTCAACCCGAGATCGAAGTGGACCTCACCCTCACGATCGAGCGGAACACGGATCCCAACAATCCCGGTTTTTATGCCTATCCCAGCATCAACAATGTTTATCCCACGCCGTTGACCACGTGCGAGGTGGAATCGCCCAGCGGCATGTTTAGCGCGTGGACGGACGGCAGTCAGGGCGGCTCGGGTTTTTCCACCTTGAGCACGCTGCAAGAAGCTATTGACGAATTGGAAACGGGAAGTTGGCGGCTCTACATCAATCGCGGGCATCCCAGCGAAATCATTTATACCTTCGACGTGACCGTAAATACGTTGAGCCTGGCCGATCTCGCGCCGGTGAACATCACTGCCCCGACCGAATGGCAAACCGGTCTTGCAACCAATCATCTGTTCACGTGGACCGGGCCGACGGGTTACGATTCGGTTTTCCTTTATTCGTATGTGCTTGAGACGGGTAGCGCCAGCGGCGGGTTCATCAATCTGGCGGGAACGGCCACCAGCACGCTGATGCCAAATGCTTTGTTGCCCGGCACAAACGGCGTTTACATCAACTATTTGCAGAGCGGGTTTTCCGGTGTGGAGATCAGCGATCCGGTGGATGGCGGGTTCAATAACCTGTCGTCCTGGTCGTCCTCCGTGGAGTTGAGATCCGTGCAAACGCGGCGGTTCGTCGTTGGGAACGCCGCGCCGGCGACGCCGGTGCAGATTCTCAATCCCGCAATGACGGGCAACGACTTCAGTTTCTCCTTCCTGACCCAGGACGGGCGCTCGCACACGGTGCAGTCCCGCACCAACCTGACCACCGCGCCGTGGATCAACGTCACGAACTTCACGGGCGACGGCAATGTCTGGATGCTGACGTTCCCACTTGGTGGGGAGCCGGAAAATTATTTCCGCGTCGGCACCCAATAAGCAGAACCGGTACTTTCGCTATTTGAGCCGGGAGCAATTTTGCCACGCCGCCCAGGGCAGCTATGGCGCCAGCGCGATTATGGGACGAAAACTTTTTCCTTTCGGCGGCGTAAATTCTATTTCCATTTTGTCCGGGCTCGTCTTAGGCTGCGGCTGAAAATTGAAGAAATTAAACCGCGCACAGGGCGTGGAAAGAGCCATGAGAACCAGTTCACCAGCCGCGTCGTTGATCCGGTTCCGCGCGTGTCTGACTGCCCGGCGCATGCTTCGCGAATTCTGAACCCCGCAAAGAAAGGTAAATTATGCCGACACTCGCAACGACCGTTGACGGTTTGAAACTTCCCAATCCTTTCGTGATCGGATCCGGGCCGCCCGGCACGAATCTCAACGTCATTTCCCGCGCGTTCAAAGAAGGGTGGGGCGCGGTGATTGCCAAAACGGTTTCGCTCGACGCGAGCAAGGTCATCAACGTCACGCCGCGCTACGGCAAGTTGCATTCTTCCGACGGCAAAGAAGTGATCGGCTGGGAGAACATCGAACTCATCAGCGACCGGCCGTTCAAATTGTGGGAGGACGAATTCAAGAAGTGCAAAGACATGCACCCCGACGGCGTGCTCATTGCAAGCATCATGGAGGAGTATCGCAAGGATGCGTGGATTGAAATTGTCGAGCGCTGCCAGGCGTGCGGGGTGGACGCCTTTGAATTGAACTTCTCGTGCCCGCACGGTTTGCCGGAGCGCAAAATGGGCGCGGCGATGGGCGAGAATCCGGAAATTCTTAAAGAAGTGGTTGCCTGGGTGATGAGCGCGGCGAAAAAGCCGGTCTGGGCGAAAATGACGCCCAACGTCACGCACATCGAAGACCCCAGTCGGGCGGCATTGCAATCCGGCGCCACGGGCATCAGCGCGATCAATACGATTCGCAGTTGCATTGGCGTGAACCTCGAAACCCTGCGTCCGGAACCGAGCGTGGAAGGCTACACGACGCCGGGCGGTTACTCTTCGCGCGCCGTGAAGCCGATCGCGCTCCGGATGGTGATGGAAGTTGCCAAGTTGATTGAGAAAGAATTCCCCGGTCGCTCCCTCTCCGCGATTGGCGGCGTGGAAAGTGGCAACGATGCCGCGGAATTTATTCTGCTGGGCGGCGACACCGTGCAGGTTTGCACCGGCGTGATGAAATTCGGCTACGAACACGTCAAGCCCATGTGCGAACAATTGCTGGCGTTCATGGCCAAACACAAGTTCGACACGCTCGCCGATTTCAAAGGCAAGGCGTTGCCGTATTTCACCACCCATGCCGATCTCGTAAAGCGGCAGGCCGAACGCAAAGCGGCCCAAAAAGCGGCGGCGGAAGCCAAGAAGATGGTCCAGGCTGACGGCGAGTGGAGCGGGGACGATTTCGTGAAACAATCCGACGCACTCGCACGCTAAACGATTACTGATTTCATAATCTCGGCGGCGCGAAAAAATCGTTTCCCCCGCGTCGCCGGAAAAACTTTATGCCGACACGACTCGAACCTTGTCCCTTTTTCATCGGTGGCGAATGGATTGAATCCAAGCTGGAAGGCACGCCCGTCTTCAACCCGTCCATCGGCGAAATCATCGCCGAATGTCCGATCGGCACGATCACGGACGTAAATGCGGCGGTGGACGCCGCGCACGCGGCGTTTCCGGCGTGGATGGAAACCCCGCCCGTCGAACGCGCCCGCATTCTCGCGCGGTTCAAAATGTTGCTCGAAGATAACTTCGAGGACATCGTCCGCAGCAACACGCGCGAGCACGGCAAGACGCTGGTCGAATCGCGCGGCGACGTGAAGCGCGGCATGGAAGTCGTCGAGTTTGCGTTGGGCGTGCCGTCGTTGCTGATGGGCGAAGTGCTGGAAAACGTCGCGCGAGGGATTGATTGCGAAGCGATTCGCCAGCCGCTCGGCGTCTGCGTTGGCATCACGCCGTTCAATTTTCCGGCGATGGTGCCACTGTGGATGTATCCCATCGCCATTGCCTGCGGCAACACCTTCGTTCTGAAGCCAAGCGAGAAAGTCCCACTCACCGCCATCAAAATCGCGAAGTTGCTGGAGAAAGCGGGGCTGCCGAAGGGCGTGCTCAACATCGTGCATGGTGGACGCGACGTCGTGGACGCACTGCTGACGCATCCGAAAGTGAAGGCGATTTCATTCGTCGGCTCGACGCCGATTGCGCGCTACATTTACGAAACCGGCACGAAGCACGGCAAACGCGTGCAATCCAACGGTGGCGCGAAGAATTACGTGATTCTCATGCCGGATGCGGATGTGGAGAATTCCACGCGCGGCGTGATTGAGGCCGCGTTTGGCTGCGCCGGTGAACGTTGTATGGCAGGTTCGACCGCAGTTGTCGTCGGTGCGGCCGAGAAGAATGTTTTGCCTACGCTCGTTGAAGCCACGCGCCGCATCAAAGTTGGTCCGACTGATCGCGAAGCGCAGCCGGACATGGGCGCGGTGATTACCCGCCAACATCGCGACCGGATAATGGAACTCATCGGGGCAGGCGAACAGCAGGGCGCAAAAGTTCTCGCCGACGGACGCGGCGTAAAGGTGAGTGAAGCGCCGCGTGGCTTTTACGTTGGCGCGACGATTCTCGATCACGTGCAAGATGGCATGGTTGTCGCCAAAGAAGAAATTTTCGGTCCGGTGCTGAACGTCATGCACATGGAGGATTTGGACGCGGCTATTGAGCTGGCGAACAAGTCCATGTATGGCAATGGCGCTTCGATTTTCACGCGCAGCGGCAAGGCAGCGCGCGAATTCAAGCATCGCGCCAAGGCGGGCATGATTGGCATCAACATCGGTGTGCCTGCTTCGATGGCCTGGTTTCCGTTCAACGGGTGGGATGAATCATTCTTCGGCGACCTGCACATGCAAGGTCGCGAGGGGGTGCAGTTCTTCACGCAGCAGAAGGTGACGACGAGCCGCTGGTTCAGCTACGGCGAAGGCGACATCTGGCATACGGAGAAGAAGTGACGGAGCGCGGTGTGGTGGTGGTTTTCGCGCTGCGAAAACCAGCGCCGCGTGCAGCGGCGCAACGCTTCTCAACAATCGAGCGGCTGGCCTGTTCGTTCCGCCCGCTATTACGCGGGCGGAATTCTCGCAGCGCGAGAATTACTACCAGCTCTTCGTTTCCCCCTTGCCCGTGATTTCGCGTTTCCCCATGCTTGGCGGCCATGGCTGAACGGCCCGTTTCCACGCTTAATAAACCTGATGCCGCGCTCGAACTGACGCTGCGACCGTCGCTGTTTTCCGATTTCACCGGACAACCCAAGGTCAAGGAGCGGTTGGAAATTTCCGTCGCGGCGGCCAAAAAGCGCGGCGAAGCACTGGATCATATTCTTCTGTCCGGCCCGCCCGGTCTCGGCAAGACGACGATCGCGAACATCCTCGCCAAAGCGATGGGCGGAAATCTAAAAGCCACGAGCGGTCCGACCATCGAGAAAGCCGCCGACCTCGCCGGCTTGCTGACGAATCTGGAAGCAGGCGACGTGCTGTTCATTGACGAAATCCATCGCCTGCAAAAGACCATCGAGGAATATCTCTATCCCGCGATGGAGGATTTCAAATTGGACATCATCATTGACCAAGGCCCGAACGCGCGCAGCGTGCGGCTGAATCTGCCGCGCTTCACGCTCATCGGTGCGACGACGCGGAGCGGCCTGCTCAGTGCGCCGTTGTTGACACGGTTTGGGATGCGCGAGCGGCTGGATTACTATTGCGCAGCAGACTTGGACAAAATCGTTTTGCGTTCGGCGAACTTGCTCAACGTGGAGATTGAGCCTGCCGGCGCGCATGAAATTGCCCGACGCAGTCGTGGCACCCCGCGCATTGCGAACAATCTGCTGCGGCGCGTGCGCGATTACGCGCAGGTCCGCCACGATGGAAAAATCACCGCACAAGTCGCCGACAAAGCCTTGGCCATGTTGGAAATTGACGAGAACGGACTGGACGAAATGGACAAGCGCATTCTCGAAGCCATCATTGTGAAATTCGGGGGCGGACCGGTGGGGGTGAATTCCCTTGCGGTCGCGGTGGGCGAAGAGCCGGACACCATCGAAGAAGTTTATGAGCCGTATCTCATCATGGAAGGCTACTTGAACCGTACGCCGCAAGGACGCGTGGCAACGGAATTGAGCTACAAAAAATTGAAACTGCGAACTGTTAGCGGCAATCAGCCGAAGCTCTTGTGATTGGGCGAGCGTGATTGGCGTTGAGATTTCCGGAGCACCGTTGGGAACTCCGCGGGGGTGGTCCGGATTTTTGCTGAACCCATAATTACCCGACCGGGGAAATTGCCTTTCAACTCGGTCCGTGGCTTACTGAAGCGACACGAGCCATTCTCATTTGTGATAAACGCCGTCCGATTTGTACCTCGGAAGCGACTTCTGTCGTTTCGCCTCACCATCTGCTGCCTTTTGCTGGGATTGATTATTGTGCCGGCGGTGTTGGCGCAAGAGACGCTCATCCCGAATGGCGCGAGTTGGCGTTGGCGCAAGGGGACAAATGAAGTCTCCAATCCCACGACGTTGTGGCGCACGGTTGGTTACAATGACACCGCCTGGCCGTTGAATAACGCGCCGTTCCACTATGGCAATCTTGGCGCTTCCGGTGACGATGGTTTGGTCGGCGGCACAATCCTCTCCGATATGCGTAACGGCTATCGCGGGGTTTTTCTCCGCCGCACGTTTGTCATCACGAATGTCGCGGAAATCGCCTCGGTCCATCTGACGGTCAATTACGACGATGGCTTCGTCGCGTGGATCAATGGCACGGAAGTCGCGCGCGGAAATTTCAACGGCCAACCCACCTACCTGAGCAACGCCAACTCATCGCTGGAACCGTCAATCACCAACTCGCTCGTGATCGGCGCTCCTTCCACTTTTCTGGCGCCGGGAGTCAACGTCCTCGCCGTGCAGGCATTCAACAATACGCTATCAGGTTCGGATTTTCGGATTGAGATGTCGCTGGGGGTGACGAAAGCCGATTTCAATCCGCCGGTGGTGACCAACATTTCGCCGGTGGCCGGATCAGTGTTAAGCGCGTTATCGGAAGTAACGGTTTGGTTCAATAAACCCGTGACGGGCGTGGACGCAACCGATCTGGTGATCAACGAACAACCGGCGACAACGGTGGTGGGGAATCCCGGCACGAATCGGTACACGTTCCTCTTCGCGCCGCAACTGCCGGGAGCGTTGAATGTGTCCTGGAACGATGGCCCGGACATCACGGATTTGCAGGGCGCGCCCTTTGACAGCAGCGGAGCATGGACCTACACGCTCGTGGATAACGTCGCACCGCAATTGTTGGAACGCGCACCGTTCGCGGGAGCGCTGGTGAGTCAGTTGACGCAAATCGAGGTGTTGTTCAACGAACCGGTGGTGGGCGTGAATGCGGCGGATTTGTTGATCAATGGACAGCCTGCTGCGAGCGTAACCGGCGCGGAAACCGGTCCGTACGTTTTCACTTTCGCTCCTCCTGCTGCGGGCACGGTAAATTTTTCCTGGGCGGGCGGACATGGAATTACTGACTTGGCCGCGAACGCGTTTACGGGCGGTGGCTGGGCGGTCACGTTGAATCCCAATGCGGCGTTCGCGGACATCATCATCAACGAGTTTGTCGCGGGCAACACCACGGGATTGTTGGACGAAGATGGCGAGCGTTCCGATTGGATCGAACTCTTCAATCGCGGCACGAATGCGGTGAATCTGCTGGGCTGGTCGTTGACGGACAACGCGGCTGTCCCCGGGCAATGGACGTTTCCGAGTCGCGTGCTCAACCCGGGCGAATATCTGGTCGTGTTCGCCTCGGAAAAAGATCGCCGCGCGCCAGTGGGGGCGAATCGTTTTCACACCAACTTCAGACTGGAATTGTTCGGCGAATATCTGGCGTTGTTCAACCCGGAGTATCCGCGCGTGGCAAAGAGCGAATTTGCGCCGGCGTTTCCGGAACAACGAAACAACTATTCCTACGGTCGCGACAACAGCAGCCAGTTGCGCTATTTCGCTGCGCCTTCGCCCGGTGGCCCGAACGGCGTAAGTTCGATTGTCGGGATCGCGCCCGAACCGCATTTCAGCGTAGGCCGCGGATTGTTCGAGCAGCCGTTCAATCTGGTGCTGACCACACCGTTACCGGGAGCAACGATTCGTTACACTTTGGATGGGAGCGAGCCGACGGGAGGGAACGGTCTGGTTTACACCGCTCCGATTGGCATCACCAATACCGCGTTTGTGCGCGCAATCGTATTGGCGGCAAATCATCTGCCTTCGCGCGTGCGCACGCACAGTTACATTTACCTCGATAGCATTCTCACGCAGCCGAACGATCCACCCGGTTTTCCGAGCACGTGGGGCACGGCGGCAAATTTCCCGGGCAACATTGTGCCGGCGTATTACCTGATTGACCACGATCCGCTCCGTGAAGACCCGCTGGATTCCGGTTCAGCTATCGACCCGCAAAAATGGCAGCGGTTGCGCGAAGGGTTGCGCGAGTTGCCGGTGGTGTCGTTGGTGCTGAATCGCGACGATATGTTCGGACCGAACGGGCTGTATCCGAAATCCACCGCCACGAATAAATCGTCGAATGAAAAAGCCTGCTCGCTGGAAATGTTGATGCCAGATGGCTCGACGTTGTTCGCGACGACAGCGGCGATTGATATCCGGGGCAATGCCAGTCGCGACCCGTTCAAAACCCCGAAGCACGGGTTCAAACTGAACTTTAAAGCGGACTACGGTCCCACCACGTTGGAAGCGCCGGGATTGTTTCCCGGTTCAGCGGCATCCAAGTTCGACGATCTGGCGATGCGCCCGGACTTCGGCGTGAGCTGGCTGCATTGGAGCGACAACAATGACGGCCTGGGAGCGTTTCAACGCACGCGCGCCATCCGGTTTCGTGATGCTTACGTCAAACACACGTATCGGGATATGGGCCAGCCGGCCAATCACACCCGCTATTTTCATCTGATGATCAACGGCCTGTATTGGGGCGTTTATGATTTCGCGGAGCAACCGTTCGAGCAGTTTGCGGAAAATTATTTGCCGGCTTCCACCAATGGTTACGACGTGTATGACCAGGGCGGATTGAAAGCGAGCGGCGGTGGAACGAGCGCGGCGTATTCAACCATGCTCGGCATTTCCAATTTGGACCAAAACGCCAACTACGAAACGATGAAGCAGTATCTCGACGTCACCACGTTTGCGGATTACATGCTGCTGAATTTCTTTGTAGGCGCGCAGGATTGGGGCTTCAACAAGAACTGGTTTGCCGTGCGTCCGCGCGTGGCGGGCCCGGACGGGCGATTCAAATATCTGCCGTGGGACAGCGAAAATACGTTGCTCAACGAAACGATCAACCGCGTGCCCAACGGCGGCGGCAGCACGGATGTTCCCAGCGGTTTATTCGTCAAACTCGATGATAACCCGCAGTTCCGGCTCGATTTTGCGGATCGCGTTCACAAGCACATGATCGCTCCCGGCGGCGCGCTGACGGTGGCGGCCAATACCGCGCGCTGGCAGTTCTGGAGCAATCATCTGGACCGCGCCATCGTCGCGGAATCTGTTCGCTGGGGCGATTATCGACGCGACGTGCATCCCTACCAGAACGGCGTGTTCACCATTTACACCCGGGAAAATCAGTGGTTCGCCGAACATCAACGCGTGCTCAATTCCTATCTGCCGAATCGCCACGACATCGTGCTGAATCAATTTCGCACCGCCGGATTGTATCCCGCGATCGACGCCCCGGAGTTTCGGCAAAACTCTGTCGCTGGCCAAATCATCGGCAGTGGCAACGTGGGTGCGGGGTATGTGGTGGCGATGCGCAATCCGGGCGCGGGAACGGTTTATTACACCACGAACGGTGCTGACCCACGCGTGTATTATTCCGGTGCGCTGGCGACCGAGGCGTTGCCGTACGCCGCGCCGCTGACATTGAACGCGACCGTGACCCTCAAGGCTCGCGTGTTGAGCGGCGGCACGTGGAGCGCGTTGAATGAAGCGACGTTCACGGTGGGCGAACTGGGCTTGCCACTGCGCATCACGGAAATCAATTACAACCCCATCGGCGGCGATGCTTATGAGTTCATCGAACTACAAAACGTGGGGGCGTCCGCATTGGATTTGAGCGGGTTCACTTTCCAAGGCATCAACTATGTATTTCCCGTTGGCTCGATCTTGCCACCGGGGGCGGTGTTGGTCCTGGCCAACAATGCGAACCCGACGTTATTCGCGACGCGGTATCCGGGCGTGAGCGTGTTTGGATATTTTGGCGGGAATCTTTCGAACGGCGGCGAACGCATCGCCATTCTCAATGGCAGTGGGAACACAGTCCTCGCTGTGCATTATGACGATGAAGCGGGTTGGCCTACGTCGCCCGATGGCGGCGGCTATTCGCTGGAGATTATTGATCCGCGCGGCGATCCCAATGCGCCGGCGAACTGGCGCGCGAGTTTCATGGTGAATGGAACTCCGGGATTGCCGCCAGTGCCGCCGACGTTGGGAAATGTGGTGATCAATGAAGTGGCCGCCGACAATGCCGGCAGCGTGACCAATGGCGGAACGTTTTCCGATTGGATCGAACTGCACAATCGCGGGGGCAGCGCGACGAATCTCGCCGGCTGGAGTCTCACGGATGACAGCAATGCGCGGCAGTTTGTTTTTCCGGCGAACACGATCATCCCGGCTGGAGGTTATCTCGTGGTCTGGTGTGACAGCGCCACAAATGCGCCGGGATTACACAGCGGTTTTGCGTTGGCGAAGAACGGTGAAACCGTATCGCTGTTCGATGCCAACACGAATCGGATGGACGCGATCACGTTCGGATTGCAACTCACCGACTACACGGTGGGCCGCGTTGGCGATGATTGGCAACTCACGGCACCCACGCCGAACGCGGCAAATGTTGCCGTCGGGTTGGCCGCGCCGTCACAGGTCGCGATCAATGAGTGGCTCGCGGATTCGCCGCCGGGCAGCGAAGATTGGGTGGAGGTTTACAATCGCTCAGCGACCGCGCCAGTGGCCTTGCGGGGATTGAGTTTCGGCACGAGCAACGCGCTGTTCCATTATCGGGCGCTCTCGTTCCTGCCGCCGCTCGGGTTTGCGCAGTTGTTCGCGGATGAATTACCCGGCGCAAATCATCTCGAGTTCAAATTGCCCGCGGCCGGTGGCGTGATTGCACTCTACAACTCCGCGGGCGTGGAATTGGAGCGCGTCACTTACGGCGCGCAACTTCAAGGCGTCTCGGAGGGGCGACTGCCCAATGGCGCGGCGAGTATCGTCGCATTTCCCGGCAGCACCAGTCCGGGCGCGAGCAATTATCAACTGACCTGGTCCGGGCCGGTGTTGAACGAAGTGCTGGCGCGCAATCAACGCGCGGTGGTCAGTCCGTGGGGCAATTACGCGGACTTCGTGGAGTTGTTCAATTCCAGTGGCAGCACGGTGAATCTGAGCGGATTGGGAGTTGGCCGATCCAGTGCGGCGAATCAGCGATGGGTAATTCCTCCGGGCGTGGGCATTCCTGCGGGTGGATATTTGGTGATCTGGTGCGACGGTTCGCGTCCGGCAACTACGAGTGCAGGAAGTCCGCTGAACGCTGGTTTCAATCTCGCGGGGGAGAGCGGCGCGGTTTATTTGTTTAACACCAACTCGCAACCGGTCGATTCCGTCGCGTACGGTTTGCAGATTGAAGATTTGTCCATCGGCCGCAGTGGCGGACAATGGCGTTTGCTTGCGGCGCCAACGCCCGGCACGGCGAATGCAGGTAGTGCTGCGCTCGGCTCAACCACGAGTCTGCGCTTTAACGAATGGCTGGCCGCTCCGCTGGCGGGCGATGATTGGTTCGAGCTCTATAATTTGAGCACGCTGCCGGTGGAATTGAGCGGGCTTTTCCTGACGGATGATCCTTCGAGCGCCGGATTGGTAAAGTCGCCGGTTGTGCCACTGAGTTTTATCGGCGCGCGCAAATGGGCTTTATTCCAAGCCAGCGGCAGCAAGAGTGCGGGCGGCGATCACGTGGCGTTTTCGCTCACGAAAGAAGGCGAAATGTTGCGGCTCTACGACGCGACCACCAATTTGATTGAAGCGGTGGATTTTGGAATTCAGGCCGATGGGGTATCGCAAGGACGCCTGCCCGATGGCGCGGGTGCGATAGTAAATTTCATTTCGACGCAATCTCCCGGGAGCGCGAATTATTTATCGTTGACCAATATCGTCATCAACGAAGTCCTCTCGCATACCGACCCTCCGTTGGAAGATGCGATTGAGTTGCACAACCCGACCGCGAGCGCGGTCAACATTGGCGGCTGGTATCTGAGCGACAGTCAGAGCGATTTGAAACGCTATCGCATTCCGGACGGCACGATCATTCCGGCGGGCGGGTTCAAGGTTTTCTACCAGTATCAGTTCGGGCCGGGGGCTGGCGATGACGACGCGCCGCCGTTCTTCAGTTTCAATTCCGCACGTGGCGATGCGGCTTATGTTTCGGCTGCAGATGCCGGACAGAATCTCACGGGTTATCGCACGGGCGTCACCTTCGACGCGGCGGCGAATGGTGTTTCAATTGGCGGCTATCAAAGCAGCGTCGGCTTGGAATTTGTCGCCATGAGCCAACGCAGTTTTGGCGCGGATAATCCGGCGACGCTGACGGAGTTCCGCACCGGCGCAGGTAAGACTAATTCTTATCCGCTCGTTGGTCCGGTGGTGATCAATGAGATCATGTATCACCCGCCGAATTTCGGGACGAACGCGCCAGATGCGGAAGAATTCATCGAACTCCTCAACTTCAGCGCGGCGCCCGTGCCGTTGTTCGATCCGGCGCATCCGACGAATGTCTGGCGGCTCGCCAACGCGGTGAGCTTTGATTTTCCGGCGAACACCACGATTCCCGCGCTGGGAGCATTGATTATCGTGCCGTTCAATCCGGCGACGGATGCGGCGGCAGTAACGGCATTCCGGTCAAGGTATGGGACGAATGGGTCATTGGTGGGACCGTATGCTGGGACGCTGAACAATGCCGGGGAGACGGTGGAACTCTGGCGTCCCGATTCACCGCAAATGCCGCCGCATCCGGATGCGGGTTTTGTTCCGCAGATTCTGGTCGAGCGCGTGAGTTATTCTGATGTCGCACCGTGGCCGGTTGCGGCGGATGGCGGTGGCGCGTCATTGCAACGCATCGTGCCGGAGAACTTCGGCAATGATCCGATAAACTGGCGGGCCGGGCTTCCGACGATGGGCGCGCCGAACGTTATTCCTCCGACCGGCGCAGCGACGTGGCTCGGGGGTGGCATGGTGCGATTGAACTTCGCGGTGCAACCGGGGCTGACTTATCAGGTGGAATACAAAAACAACCTTACCGACGCGGAGTGGTTGCCGTTGGGCGCGCCACTGGCCGCGTCTGGCGAGGTGTTGGTCGTGGACGACCCGGTCGGCGGACAACTCCAACGTTTCTATCGGCTCAAGGTGGTTTGGTAGCCATTGCCGGTGGTCCGGTTTCGATTCCTCGGGTTCGCGGCGCAGATCGCAAATTGGTTGTAACCGTTTTTGCAGGATGGACGTCAGTCTTCATCAGGCGTTAAGGTTCGGACAGCCGAGAATCTGATTATGAAAAAAACTTTGTGGCGGGCGGCCGCTCTAATTCTGAGCGTCGGTGGCATCACCAGTGGTTGGGGCGCGGACGGAAACGTGGAACTGAAATTCTCGGGAAATAGTGTTCTGCTCAAGGTGGATGGCGACAAGGATGACGACTGGTGGATTCAGAGTTCCACCAATCTTATCCAGTGGACGACGCTGACGAATTTCGGCGTGATTTTATCGGGCAACGAAACGAACGCGCCGTGGCGGTCGGCGGGAACGAAAAGCGCCGGGCCGACCTACTATCGCGCCATGCAAACCGACGGGCTCTATGATCCGGCATTGTTTCGCACGATCAGCATCACCTACACGCAAGCGACGGCGACGGCTTTTTCGAATGCCATGCATCTCGCCCGGCAATATGGAACAAACATTTATTTGCCGCAGCTCTGGTTGGATAACGGCGCGACGAATTATCACGTGGGCGCGCGGTTCAAGGGGAACACTTCGTACACGATCGGTGGCCAGCGCAAATCCATCAATCTCGAATTTGATCACATTACGACGAACGCCGATTTGATGACGTTTTCAACGGTGAATCTTAACAACGCCGCCGGCGACGAAACCGTGATGCGCGAGCCGCTGTACTTCAACGTCATGAGCCAATACACGCCGTGTCCGCGCGGGGCGATGTGTCAACTTTACGCCAATGGCTCGTTATGGAGCGTGTATTCGCTGATTCAGCAGGAGAATGGCGAACTGATCAACGAATGGTTTCCGAGCAACGACGGCGACCGCTGGCGTGCGCCCAATAATCCAAACGGGACGTCTTCCACGGCGTTTGGCTATCTCGGCAACACCAACGTCAGCACGTATCTTTCGCGCTACGAATTGAAGACGGATAATGCGACGACCAACGAAGCTTTTGGCCGGCTCATTTATGCGATCAATGTGCTCAACAACACAACCGTTGATTTCCGCAACGTCGTGGAAAACGTATTTGCCGTGGACAACTGGCTCTGGTTTTTGGCGATTGAGAACGTATTCGCCGATGATGACAGCTATTGGAACAAGGGCGCGGATTATGGATTTTATTACGAAATCGAGAGCGGGAGAATTCATCCCGTCGAACACGATGGCAACGAATCGTTCATCGCCGGAGACGTTGCGCTTTCGCCGCTGGCCGGTGCGAATACGACGCGCCCCTTGTTGTTCAAGTTTCTGAATATTAACGAACTCAAACAGCGGTATCTCGCTCACATGCGAACGGTGCTGGAGGAGAACTTCAATCCGACGGTGCTGACTGCCAACATCAATGCGTTTCATGCGCTGAGCATCAATGCCATTATCGCCGACCCGCGCAAAGGCATCTCGCTGTTCGCCTACACCAATGATCTCGTTGCGCTGAAGACATTCATCACGAATCGCTACAACTTTCTCCGCTTGCATGCCGAGTTGATTCCGCTGCAGCCGAATATCAACTGGGTGGCAGGCCCGGCGAATCCGGTCTATGCGACGAACGTTCCGATCGTCACGGCGAATGTAACTTCCAGCGGCACCGGTATCAGTTCGGTGTGGTTGTATTTTCGCGACAAGCCATACGGCCGATTTGCGTCGCGTCAGATGTTCGATGACGGCGCGCACGACGATGGGGTGGCCGGGGATAATGTTTTTGGGGCGGGGACGACGAATTATCCCGCCGGAAACAAGATTCATTACTACGTGGAAGCGCGCGCCAACAACGCTGCACAAACGGCGCGATTTTCCCCGGCTCGCGCCGAGCACGTGACGTATGATTATGAGGTCGCGCTTTCGGTCGCGTCCGGCACGAGCGTGGTGATTAACGAATTCATGGCCGACAATGCAACGACCATAGCTGATCCGCAGGGCGATTATGATGATTGGATCGAACTGCGCAATCTCACGAGTGCGCCGGTGAATTTGACGGGTCATTACCTCACCGACAACCCGGCAAATCCGCGCAAGTGGCCATTCCCGAACGGAACGACGATTCCGGCCAACGGTTATTTGTTGGTGTGGGCGGATGAGAACGGCACGGCGACGCCGGGGCTGCATGCCAACTTCAAGCTGGCCAAAGACGGGGAGCAGATTCTGTTAATTGACAGTGACGTCAAAAACAATCAGGTACTTGATACAGTTGTCTTCGGCGCACAAACCACGGATGTCTCCTACGGTCGAACCGCCGCGAATGCCGAGGTGTGGGCGACCATGGCCGCGACACCGAATGCCGCAAATCAATAAGGCTGGTGGAACGCGACCAATGGAGTGCGAACGTTGATTTCCAGTTTTTCTGAATCGGTGACTTCTGCGTTGAAACGGAAGGCGATTTGGGTGCAATGGACCGGGCGCGCATTACGTGTATCGGGTTGCGCCCGGGACGGGTCGGATAATTATCGCGGGGGAGGGATTTCCGGTATTTGAGATCGGACTGATAGGGCCGTGAGGCGTTTGGAAAATGCCAATAGGCGGTTACAGGTTTTTAATGCATAATGGCAGTCAGTTGTGGTATATGAGTATCACAAATACCATGCACCTGACTGTTAACGGCGTCGGCAGCACCATGCACAGTGGTGCCGGGGAATATTTTTATGATTCGGCGGCGCTGAAGTTCAGTGACGGGACGAAGGTAGCGATGGATTATGCCGGCAACATTATTTTGTGTGAAAGCGATTCTGGCTCCGTGCCTCGCATCCGGTTCGAAAGTTTGAATCCGTAGGAGTTGTCGTCATGGCGCAGGATCACCGGCTTCAACCCCAACGTTTTGAACTGAAGTATCTCATCAAGGAGGAGATGACTCAGGCGATTCGAGATTTTGTCGCGTGCTATTTGGAATTGGACGACTTTTCGGCCGGGCGGCCCAACAACTCCTACGAGATTCACAGCGTGTATTTGGATTCTGATACTCTCCAAACGCATCATGCGACCATCAATGCGGACAAGAACCGCTTCAAGCTTCGCTTCCGCTATTACGACGGCAAGCCGGGTTCGCCGGTGTTTTGTGAGATCAAGCAACGGATCGACAATTCCATCCTGAAGAAGCGGTGCCCAATTCCGCGAGACGTCGTACCCATGGTGGTAGCCGGGCAATTACCCGCGCCGGAACAATTGTTGTCCCAGGAACCGCGCCATATGACCGCGTTGCACCGGTTCCTCGAACTGTCCGCGCGTCTGAACGCCATGCCGCGCTTGCACAATCACTATTATCGGGAAGCCTGGGTCAGTCCACATGACAATTCAATTCGCGTCACGATGGACCGCAAAATTCACGTCGAACCCTATTTTGGTGATGAGGCGGTGATCGCGATGAGCCGCCCGACGCGCATCTACCGGGAGTTCGTCGTGCTGGAAATGAAATTTACAGGCCGCTATCCCAATTGGTTTAATACGCTGGTCAGCCGGTTTAATCTGATGCGGGGCGCCGCGATGAAATATTGCGGCGGGGTGTCGGCTTTGGGGGAACAATTCTTCCAAGATCGCGACCGCACTCGAGATGCGTGGTCGGCGTTTCCGGCGAATCGGTAAAGTGGAGCAATTATGAGTGACTGGTTTTTACGAGGTGATTTCGGGGTCGTGCCAACGGATTATTCCGTACTGGCGATTGCGCTGTTGTTGGCGTTTGTGTGTGGCCATGCCGTGGCCTGGACTTACATGTTCACGCACACGGGCCTCTCGTACTCGCGTTCCTACGTCAACTCGCTGATTATTCTGCCGGTGCTGGTCGCGCTGGTGATGATGGTGTTGGCCAACAATCTCATCGTCGCGTTTGGTTTGATGGCCATTTTCGCGATGGTCCGATTCCGCAGCGTCTTGCGGGACACGTTGGATACGACTTATGTATTGGCGACCATCGTCATCGGACTGGCGTGCGGCACGCTGAAATTCACGTCGGCGATCATTGGCTGCGCCGCGATCCTGGCCATCATGATGTATTTTTGGGCCACTGGTTTTGGCACGCGCCAGCGTTACGACCTGGTTCTGAATCTGCAATGGGTCCGGCCCGCGACGGAAATGCCGGAATTGCTTCAATTGCTCAATCGCCATGCGCGCACCGTCTGGTGCGCCAGCCAACGTTCAAGCGAGGGTTACACCGGGGTGGATCTTTCTTATCGGCTCTTGCTGCGCGATCCCACTCGAGCCCACGAGTTGATGGCGGAACTAAAGAGTCTCAACGGCGTGGCGCGCGCTTCCAGTTTGAGCGCCGGGGATGAGTCGGAGCTATGAGCAGCGACCGCTTACGTCCCATCCCAACTTCTTTATCGCAGCGCTGGCGGCAAATCATGACGTCCGTTCTGCCGGCGATCGTTTTCTGCGGAGCGATTCTGGCAATAACCCTGTTGTGGCACGACCGGGTCGGGGCTTCCGCATCAAAGGTTCAATCTCAAGGTGGCGTTGCCAGTGATGACTCGCGCCCTTCCGATGGAAATACCGCCGCGCCTATGCAGGTTGTCTGGCCCGATAAAAAATTCCACCCCGTTCGCGACGCGGTGGAATTTGCTCCCAACTTGTAAGGCTTCGGTTTACTCGCTCACCTTGATCAAGCGCGGTTTTACGGCTTCCGATTTGGGCAGGGTGAGGTTTAACACGCCCTGATTCATTCGGGCCGAAATCCGCGCCGTGTCGATCGCGGGATCCAGCGCAAACACGCGCCGGTAATCAACGGCTGCCCGCTCGCGAAACAGCGTGTCGCCCGACACGACTTCAGTGGCACGGCGTCCGGTGATGGTGATTTCATGCCCTTCCAGCGTGATTTCCAGTCCGTCTTTGTTCACGCCCGGCATTTCCGCTTCCAGGACATAGCCGTCTTTCGTTTCGTAGATGTTTACATCCGGTGTCGCATATTGCCCTGAATTGGTGCGTTCCGGGCTAACCGCCGGGTTTTCATTTTTGAACAGTGCTTTCATAAGCTGTGCGTTTGGTTGAATGGTTGGCCCGGCAAATCAAGCCGATTTGCCGGGCGGAGTTTTGGTTTTAGTTTACGGACACGTCGATGTGCTTCGGCTTTGCTTCTTCAGTTTTTGGCAAGGTAATCGTCAGAATGCCGTCCTTGTAAGCGGCTTTGACCTTGTCCGCCGCCACGGTGGTGGGCAGCGCGACTGTGCGTTGGAACCGGCCGAAGAACCGTTCGGCGCGGTACACTTCCGCATCTTCGTGTTTTTGCTCGCTTTTGCGCTCGCCCGAAATGCTCAGGGTGCCGTTATGCAGGGAGACTTCGATTTCTTCCTTCTTCATTCCGGGCAATTCCGCCTTCACGGTGAATTGGTCTTTGTCCTCATAAACATCCAGAGCCGGGGTCCACCCGCTCAGGAGTTGCGAACTCCGCGTCAACTCATTCAATGGAGATTCGAAGAGGCGATCAATTTCGTCGCGCAGGTCGGACAAGCGTCCGAAGCCCGGCCAGTTTGACAGTGTCGGTCGTTGCCATTTTACGATGTTCATAGTTTTTCCTTTCGCTTAAAAGTTTGGTGTTGTTCGTCAACACCTACTAAAAAGCTGGCCCGATGCCAAAATGCCAAACGCCAAAAACATCAATATTTTCAGGGGTTTCTCACGGAGGTTGAAATGTATCCGTGCAAATGTGGCACGACTATTTTGTGCCAAACGGTTTTGAAAGTGCCATGACTGCACGGCGCCGGGCGGTGCTTGCGGAGACAGGAGTTTCCATCACGAAGCAATGCCATACCAGTGGTAGGTTGCAGCGGCGGTTCACGCCAGTCGCGAGTTTCTTCAGCAGTGGCGGGGTGACTGTCTGGAATTTGAATTCAATCACAATCGCGATTCACTCCCGGCAGGATGGGGAGCGCAACTATTCCAACCGAGTCTTCGGATAATTCGGCGCGCAAGCAGACCGCGACACAGAATGAGGCAAAAGTGAGACGGATGAAGGCGGCGCATTCGGTTTCAAGGAAGACTGGATTTTGAGTGGTTGCGCGTTTTGGGTTGTGCCGCTAATCCGGCGGGCATCGAAATGCGGCGAATGGATTCCAGGACCTCCGGGCGAATTTGCGCGGCGGCGATTTCAAAAAAGCCCGGGCAAATCGGGTTTCGCGCCTTGCCAAAGGTTTTTCTTCCTCGCAGACTGCGATTAACATTGAGCAAAATAATCGCATGAGCACAGAGGCTAAACTCGAGTTGGAGGGAAAATCTTACACGCTTCCAGTCGTCGTCGGCTCGGAAGGCGAGAAGGCGGTGGATGTCTCGGCGTTGCGCGCCAATACCGGTTACATCACGTTGGACGAGGGTTACGGCAACACGGGAGCGTGTCAGAGCAAGATTACGTTCATTGACGGCGAGAAGGGGATTTTGCGCTATCGCGGCATCCCGATCGAGGAGTTGGCCGAGAAATCGTCGTTCGTGGAGACGGCGTACCTGATTATTTACGGCCATCTGCCCTCCCGCGCGGAGATGCAGAAATTCTCGGATTTGCTGGCGGCAAATCAAATTTTGCACGAGAACATGAAGCACCATTTCGAGGGCTTCCCGTATTCGTCGCATCCGATGGCGATTTTGTCAGCGATGATCAATGCGGCGAGTTGCTTTTACCCGGAGTTGATGCAAGGCGATCACGGCAATTTTCAGGTGCACGCGGCGCGGTTGATTTCACAGGTGCGAACCATTGCGGCCTTCTCGTATCGCAAATCGGTCGGCAAGCCCATTATTTATCCGAAGAACGCCTACAAGTACACGGCGAATTTCCTGCACATGCTGTTCTCAGAACCGTATGACGATTACGAAATCAAACCGGAAGTCGTGCGGGCGCTGGATTTGATTTTCCTGTTACACGCGGATCACGAGCAGAATTGTTCCACGTCCACCGTTCGCATGGTGGCGTCGAGTCAGGCCAATTTGTACGCGAGTTGTTCGGCGGGAGTGTGTGCCTTGTGGGGGCCGCTGCATGGGGGGGCGAACCAGGCGGTGGTCGAGATGCTCCAGCAGATTCACCGCGACGGCGATGACGGCTCGAAATTCATCGACGCGGCCAAAGACAAGACCAGCGGGAAACGGCTCATGGGCTTTGGCCATCGGGTGTATAAAAATTACGATCCACGCGCCAAGATCATCAAGAAAGCTTGCGACGATGTGTTGGGCTCGTTGAAGATCGCCGATCCTCTGCTGGACATCGCCAAAAAACTGGAAGAGGCCGCATTGCGCGATTCCTATTTTGTGGAGCGAAAACTATATCCCAACGTGGATTTCTATAGCGGCATCATCATGCGGGCGTTGGGGATTCCGGTGGAAATGTTCACGGTGATTTTTGCGATTGGCCGGATGCCGGGCTGGATTGCCAACTACAAGGAAATCGCGGACGACCCGAAGAGCAGGATTTGTCGGCCGCGCCAGGTGTACATCGGTCACGCCCAGCACGCGTATGAGCCGATGTCGCAACGCAAATAATTCGCTTCGCGAAGACTGGCATGGAGGTCGCTCTTAACTTTGGACCCGGGAGTCGGGTTTGTTGATTTGGCGTTGTAGTATGAAACGAATTCTGGTGATTGACGATGAGGAGTGGTTGCGCGAGATGGTGCACATGGCGCTCGGCCAACGCGGCTACGAAGTCATTGAAGCGCCCAACGGCGCCGCCGGCGTGGAGGCCGCCCGCAAGCATTTGCCGGATCTTGTCTTGTGCGACGTGAACATGGAGAAGATGGACGGTTACGCGACGCTCTCGGCGCTGCGCAATGAATCGGCCACCGCCACCATTCCCTTCATTCTCATGACCGGGTTGGCGGATAACGCCGGGATGCGGCACGGAATGGAACTCGGCGCCAATGATTATCTGCCCAAACCTTTCACCCTGGACGGACTTTATGCGGCGGTGGAAGCGCGGTTGAAAATTGCGGAGAAAGTGCGCGAGCAGGCCGGCGAAGCGCTCAATGACTTGCGGACGAATCTCAGCATGATGCTGCCGCATGAACTGCGCACGCCGTTAAACGGAATCCTCGCCTACGGCGAAATGTTGGCGAGCGATCCGGGTTCGCTGTCGCCCGAAGAAATTGCGGACATGGGCCAGACCATCGCCCAGAGTGGCCGGGCTTTGCAGCGCTTGATCGAGACGTTTCTCGCGTATTCGCAGTTGGAGATCATCCGGGCAGACCCGCAAAAAATCGCTTCGCTGCGTGGCAAATCCATCGCCACGGCGCATCAGATTGTCGAGCGCGAGGCGCGGCGCATTGCCGGTGACGCGAAACGTGCTGAAGATTTGGTCCTAGACTTGGCTTCCATCAGCGTGCCTGTATCGGAAGAGTATTTTGCCAAACTGGTGGAAGAATTGGTTCACAACGCCTTCAAGTTTTCCAAACCCGGCACGCCGGTGACCGTAAGCTTGCAAGCCGTTACCGGTGCGCCCGTGCTGAGCGTGACGGATCGCGGCCGTGGCATGACAGCGGATCAAATCACCAAACTCGGCGCGTTTATGCAGTTTGATCGCAAAACGCATGAGCAACAAGGGCTGGGTTTGGGACTGACGATTGCGCGGCGACTGGCAGAAATCCACGGTGGCGCGTTGAGCCTCGAAAGCGAGGCCGGCATTGGGACCACAGCCAAGGTGAAGTTTTCCGCCGCCAGCTAGCGAAATTAGCCTGACGCGCGCCGGTATAAATCCACCAAACCCGGCACATCCAGCCAACGCGGCTTAGGGCGTCCCGCGGCGTCGTGTCCCCAAGGCAATTCAATCCCGTGTTCGGCGATGTTCGCCACCAACAACACAAGGGCGATGCCCAGCAACGGCGCGAGATTCATCTTGCCCAGGCGCAAGGGCAGGGCGCGCAGCGGCGTCAGGAGTTGTCGCCCCAACACGTCGAGATGTTGCCAGAACGGATTCCGGCCGAAATACACGTAGCCGTGAATGAAGTAGAGTGCGAGCAGGGCGACGACGAGATATTTCCAGGCGAGATAGCTTCCCGCGCCGACGAGCAAAGCCTGTTCAACGCGCTGAAGCCATGCCACGGGGTGCGGCAGAATGTTCCAGTGCGTCAATGGCCAACTGGCAGCATACCAAAGCGGCGTGACGACCAGGAAAGGCAGCAGAAGTTTGAGCGGCACGCTCCAGCTTTCGGCCCTGCCAAGATGCAGGCGGAGTAGTTGCCGCAACGAGTCCTGCTCGCCCGCGTTTGCCTTCAAGGCGGAAAGCAATAGCACCCACAAAAGGAAAATTACCAGCCACACGCCGAAACTGTAGATGGAGTAAAGCAACATCGGCAGTATTGATGTTTGGTTGGCGTTGAAGGGAATGGAAATGACGCCGATGTTCAACTTGAAGGTCCAATTGAGCGCGCGTCCGAACTCCGCATACAACCAGGCGCGAACCAATAGTAGCGCGAGCAAGGCCAACGGCAGATGCCAGCGACGGAAGGAGGTTTTTTCTGCGCGGCGCAAGGTGCCGGCCAGCGTGGCGGGCACGGATTTGGACAGCGGATCAAATCGGGCCGCGCGCCAGTTAAACCACAGGAGCAGCCCGACGAGATTGAGGATGGAATCAAGCAGGCCCATCACGCGTGTTCAATGCCGGGAGAGCCATCACACCGGCCAGCCGTGACAAGTGTGACGCGCACTGCAAATTGCCTACATCATTTTCAATAACGTGTCCGCCATGTCGCTGGGAGTGGCGGCAACGCCAATGCCGGCGGCCTTAAATGCGGCAATCTTCGCTTCCGCCGTGCCTTTGCCACCGCTGACGATCGCCCCGGCGTGACCCATGCGGCGGCCCGGCGGCGCCGTGGTGCCGGCGATAAAACCGGCGACCGGCTTCTTGCAATGCTTCGCAATCCATTCGGCGGCTTCTTCTTCGGCGCTCCCGCCGATTTCACCGATCATGATGATGCCGGTGGTCTCCGGGTCTTCGTTGAACAGCTTGATGACATCGAGGTGCGAGGTGCCGTTCACCGGATCGCCGCCGATACCAACGCAGGTGGATTGCCCCACGCCGCGCGATGTGAGTTGCCACACGGCTTCGTAGGTCAACGTGCCGGAACGCGACACGACCCCGATGTTGCCTTTCTTGTGGATGTAACCGGGCGCGATGCCAATGCGGCAACCGCCATGCGAATCCTTGCCTTCGCCGGGCGTGACGATGCCGGGACAATTCGGGCCGATGAGCCGTGTTTTGCTGCCTTGCATGGCGCGTTTGACCTTGATCATGTCGTTGACCGGAATGCCTTCGGTGATCGCCACCACGAGGTCGAGTCCGGCGTCCACACCTTCGAGAATGGCATCGCCGGCGAAGGGCGGGGGAACGAAGACGGCACTGGCGGTGGCGCCGGTTTGCTTCACGGCTTCGGCCACGGTGTCGAAGATGGGAACTTTCGCACCGTTATGTTCGAAAGTTTGACCGCCTTTACCGGGCGTGACGCCGGCAACGATTTGCGAGCCGTAGTCAATGGAGAGTTGGGCATGCCGCGCGCCGAAGCTGCCGGTGATGCCTTGCACGAGAACTTTGGTATTGGGTTTTACGAGGATGGCCATGGGAAAATCAGTGATGTCCGGGTTTGCGCTTGTGAATGCAAATCGTATTGCCGTCCGGATCGGAAATCATTGCCATGTGGCAAACCGGCGTTTCCAGCGGCTCCATTTTGAACGGAATATTGTGGGCTTTGAGTTGAGCTACCGCGGCATTGAAATCTTCCACCTCCAAGCCGACGGAACAGCCGTCGCCGCGCGGTTGCCAACCGGGCGCACCCGCGCCGATGCTCAGGGTGCCGCTGGCAATGTCGTATTCCGTCCATTGCATGCCGCCGGCTTGCCCGAAAACTGCCGTCGCTTTCAGCCCCAGCACGGTTTCGTAGAACTGGCGCGCCCGTGCCATGTCCGTGACGGGATAACAACTGAACGCAATTTCGGTAACTTTGAGCATAACCGGACGGCAGTGTTTAATTTTATCCGGCGTGAAACTCAACTCTTTTCCGCCTGAGTACGGGGATAATCACGGATTGCCAGTCGAGCGGTCGCGCCACAAACGAAGCCGCCCGCGGCGGATTGAGCCGGCGCGGGCGGGTGAGAGAAGCGGGGGTGTTCCCGCGAATATTAATGGTTCGTGCCGTCGTTACTTCTTGTGCTTGGGCACATGGACGTTCACCCATTTGTAGGCGGTGTTGCCGGAATCATCCCGAGTGGCGATCACGATGGTGTAGATGCGCCCGTTACCCCGGTTGCTGGCTTTTGCGGCCAGTTCCGCCGTTAACGCGCCGGTGATTTTGATGTCGCCGCGAGAGGTGATTTCATCGCAAAAAATCTCGACGATTTTTGAGGTCGGATTGGTATCGCAATTATCGGTTGCCGCGACTGAAACAGTGACTTTCACCATTCCGCCGTTAGCAGGAGTAAGTACTGCCGGACTGGCCTGCACGGACTGAATGGTTGGCGCTTTTCGGTCCTTAATCCGGAGGCGAACGCTCTTGGTCTTGGTGTTGCCGGCATGGTCAGTGACGGTCACCAAAACCGTGTGGAAACCTTTTTCCAGCAACGTGCCCGCAGCGGGGGATTGGGTCACGACGAGTTGCCTGGCGGGAGTGCAGTTATCGCGGGCCACCACAAATCGTGTGAAATCCGGCACTTTGGCCGAGCAGTCCGAGCCGGTGGAGATGGTTGCGGGACGCGGAAAACAGACGAAGACGGGCGGTTGCTTGTCTCCGATCCGGATGGTGGTGATGCACGTGGCGGCATTGCCGGCGGCATCGGTCACGGTGACGACGATGTCGTGTTGGCCGGAACTGAGCACTGTGCCAGGTTCGGGTGACTGAGTGATGTGCAAACTCTCGGTCGGCGTGCAATTGTCGCTGACATCCACCTGAGTTCGTAAATCCGGCACGCGCCCTTCACATCCATTTGCGCCCGCCGCCGCCACATCTCCCGGACAAGTGATCGTGGGCGGAGTGGTATCACCGGCACTGACCGTTACGGAGGCTTGGCCGACGGCGCCGCATGGATCGGTGACGGTCAAATGGATCGTGCTGTTTGTGGTGACGGCGGTGATCAAGGTGGCGTTGGTTCCAAGGACAACTCCGTTCAGGGTCCACGTGTACATCAGCGGATCGCCGTCCGGATCGCTCGAACCCGTTCCATCCAGCGTGACGATGCCACTGCAACTGGACGATTGATCGGCTGTGGCTGCTGCCGTCGGCGGATGATTCTGCCCGGTCGCAAGGTCCATGAGGAACCAGAGCGATTGTCCTTCGAGCGTTCCAGTGCCTACGATACGGCCCGCGTCATTGATGAAGCGGGCGCTTTCCAGCACCCAGTTTGAGGTTGTCGGCAATAGACTGTTCAAATCAGTCATGACTCCGTCTTGCCAGAGGAAGGCACGCATCGCGCCGGTGGCATCCTCCGCTTCGCCAACGATCTGGCCGAGGTGGTTGATCGCATACGGCATGCTGGCGAAACCACCCAAGGCGCCGAGGCTGGTGATTGTTCCGTTGTGATAAACGAAACCTTGCAGCGCGCCCGCTGCGGTCGTGGCCACCCCAATGACTTGTCCGGCGTTATTGAGCGCGTAGGCGGTGGAGTAATTGCCGCCTAACGTGCCAATGTCGGTCATGGTCCCGTTGGCATAGACAAATCCATGCAGATCGCCGGTATCGAGATAGGATTCGCCGACCACCATGTTGTTGTCGTTGACCGCGAAAGCGTCACTGTAGCCGCTGCCAAGGTGGCCAAGATCCAGCATGACTCCGTTGGTGTACAGAAATGCATGTTGATCGAACCCGCTGGTGAGCGAGTTGCCGGCGATGGCCCCCGTTTGATTGATCGCAGCCGCGCGACTGTAGAAACCCCCGAGGTGGCCGATGGAGGCGATTGAACCTTGGTGGTACAAAAACGCTTCCTCCGTGCCGCCGGTCGTAAGAAATTTTCCCGTCACCTGGCCGGCGTTGTTAATGGCCACGGCGGTGCTGGAAAAGCCGCCCAGCGTGCCGAGATCAATCAGGGTGCTGCCATCATGAAAAAATGCGTGGGGCGGTTGGAATTCTTCGGCCAGGAAAGATTCGCCAACCACCTGGCCGGAATCATTTAACGCCAAACCATAACTGCCGATTCCGCCGAGAGTGCCGAGATCCGTCAGGCCGGTCGGGCCGAATAAGAACGCGTGCTCTTCCGAATCGTCGCTGGTGGATGCGTAGCCGGTGAGTTGTCCCAACGCGTTAAGCGCGGTGACCGTGTAGGAGCTGCCGCCCCAATGGGGCACGCTCGTGATTGTGGTTGAATTGTTGCCACACGCGGCGTGACCGGGGAGAGCCGCACCAAGCATCAGCATCGCGCTGATGTGAAACCGACCAATGAGGGGAACGAGGGAGGGGTGAGTCTTCATACGTCTTAACTGTCTCCTTTACCGTCGCGAAGTGGATAGCAGAGGACAGGCCAATCTTTAGACGGCCAAAATCGTAGAAACAGGACAGATTTTGTCCCCGCCGGCGGCACCCACTCAAAATTTTGGACACCCGCCGCGTCTAGATTTGAGCGGGAGGGACGGGATGAACACGGTTCGGATAGCGTTGTGCCGTTGCCCCAGGGGTTGCCCGCAGGAATTGCAACAGGCGGTGCGCGGACCGGCGTAAGCGATGGCGCACACTGCGACGGGCGCGAACCTGACCGGCCACCACGCGCGCCACTTCCTCGCGCAGGGCGTCGCGTTCGCGCTTCGACTGCTCATGTTGTTGCGAAAGCTCGATCATCTGCTTTTGCAACTCAATCAAGCGACGATACGACTCCAGCCCGGTCCCGGCCGGTTTGGCCCGTTCCAACTGTTCGTCGCTCCGCGCCATGGCACCCTGGAACTACACCATCGTTCTTATTTACCGACGGCCTTGACGACTTTTTGGGCGGCATCCGCCATGGTGTCGCCGGTGATGAGTGTGAGCCCGGATTCCGCCAGTGTCTTCTTGCCGGCCTGGACGTTGTTGCCTTCGAGTCGCACGACGAGTGGAAGTTTCAATCCAGTTTCCTTCACCGCTGCGACGATGCCAGTGGCAATCACATTGCAATCCATGATGCCGCCGAAAATATTGACGAAAATGCCTTTCACATTCGGGTCTTGCAGAATGATCTTGAACGCCGCAGTGACCTGGTCTTTGCTCGCGCCACCGCCGACATCGAGGAAGTTCGCGGGCATCCCGCCGTAATGCTGGATGATGTCCATCGTCGCCATCGCGAGGCCGGCCCCGTTGACGAGACAGGCAATGCTGCCGTCGAGCTTGATATAATTCAGCGCGTATTTGCTGGCTTCAATTTCCAACGGCGCTTCTTCGCCGAGGTCGCGCATCTCCATGATGTCCTTGTGGCGATACAGCGCATTGTCATCGAGGCCGATTTTGGCGTCCACGGCGCAAAGCGTTTCTTTGCCATTGGCGCCGACGACAATGCAAAGCGGATTAATTTCCACCATGCTCGCGTCGCATTCCCACCACGTTTTGTAAACGCCCATGAGCAACTTCACGCCGCTGTTAAAAGCATCGCCTTTCAAGCCGAGCGCGGAAGCGATCTTGCGCGCTTGATACGGCATGATGCCGACGGCGGGATCAATGTGCTCTTTGATGATCTTCTCGGGATGCTTCTCGGCAACTTCTTCGATGTCCATGCCGCCTTCGGTGCTGGCCATGATCAGCGGACGGGAGGTCGCGCGATCCAGCAAGACGGCCAGGTAAAATTCCTTTTTGATCTCCTCTGCCGCAGCGACGAGGAGCTTTTGCACGAGCCGACCTTCCGGGCCGGTCTGCTTGGTGACGAGCACCTGGCCGAGCATCGCCTTGGCTTTCTCGTAAACGTCCTCGACGCTCTTGCACAATTTCACGCCACCCTGAAAGCCGCTTTTGAAAGTCCCCTTGCCGCGACCACCGGCGTGGATTTGTGATTTCACCACAACGAGCTTATTACCCGCGCCGAAAAGTTTCTCGGCGACGGCTTTGGCTTGTTCGGGAGTAGCGCAGACTTCACCGGGGGGGACAGTGACGCCGTATTGGGCGAGCAGTTGTTTGGCCTGATATTCGTGAATGTTCATGTCTGAAAAAGCGGGCGTTATTGAATGCGGCTTCTGGCGAGAAATCAATCTTTTAACCGAGCGGTGAAATGTCGCTCGGTTAAAAGAATCCTGCGGAAGCCAACGGTTGCTGAGATCAGCTCCAGAGTTTTTCCGGATACAACCCCTGCTTGATCAGGCCCTGAATGCTTTCCACGACGCGTGGCCGATCTTCGCGATACGTGACGCCAAACCACGATGCCGTCGAACGCAACACGCGGCACTTCGCCCGGTCTTGGCGGATGAGATCGCCCACCGTCATTGGGATGTAACACTCGGATTTTTCGGCCTTGCCCTGGAGCTTGAGGAATTCGGTGAACTCGCGGCGCAAGTGCGGGAAGATGTCGGGATTGAAGCCCCACATGTTCATGGACACGGGTTCATCGCCGGTCAGTTTTTTGAGGTTGCCGTCAGCGTCAGTGTATTTCGCGCCGTTGCCGTCCTTTTCAATCTTGGTCAACTCAATGATGTTTTTGAGATAATCGTTCGCATCCACCTCGCACACGCCGCGCGCAACGCTGCCGAATTCCGAAAGCGTGTTGCGCAGGACGAATCCGACCATGGAGTAATCGCTGCTGCCGGACTGAAGTTGCTTCGACAGCACCTGAAACGAATCCGCGCCGTAAAAATCGTCGGCATTGATCGCGGCGAATGGTTCGCGAATCACGTCTTCTGCCATCAGAATCGCCTGCGTCGTGCCCCAGGGTTTGGTGCGACCGGGCGGAACGCTGAAGCCGGCGGGCAACTTGTCGAGTTCCTGAAACACGTATTCGACGGGAATCCGATTCGCGAACCGCGCGCCGATGATTTCCTTAAATTGCGCTTCGATGTCGTTACGGATGACGAATACGAGTTTGCCGAAACCGGCACGCATCGCGTCGTAAATGGAATAATCAATGATCGTTTCGCCGGCGGGGCCGACGGGATCGATTTGTTTGAGGCCGCCGTAACGACTGCCCATGCCGGCTGCGAGAACGAGTAGGGTTGGTTTCATAAATCAATGCACACGTGGTTTGCCCGAGCGCGACCGGGGCCGGTCGGGTGAGGGATATTGAACGCGAGGCGCGGGCGATTATCAAATCCAGAGTGCGCGTGGCGAAACTTTAACTTGGTTGACTGCGCGGAATTAATTAAGCTCAAGGCGATGACGGAGTCGGAAACAAAGAAGCGGGTGCTGTTCATTTGCACCCAGAACAAGGTGCGCAGCCTGACGGCGGAGCACCTGTATCGCGTGCGTCCCGACCTCGATGTGAAGTCGTGCGGCACGGCGACGTTTGCCAAGAATCAACTGACGCCTGAGTTGTTGAACTGGGCGGAGGCGGTTTTTACTTTCGATGATTCGCACATGGAAACCATCGAGAAAGGCTTCGCTCCCCACGTGCAAGGCAAGCCGGTGATCTGCCTCGGTTTGCCGGACGTTTTCACTTACAAGAGCGATGCGCTGGTGGTGAAACTGACGGCCAAGCTCGAACCCTATCTCGGTCGTCCCAACGCCAAACGGTGTCCGCGTCATTCCGTCTTCACGACGGCTAAGACGCGCCTCCCCAAATCCCGAACGAAGGAATCGCGGCGCCCGGCCCGTTCCCTTGTCGCCAACCTGCTGGCGGCGGTCGGAGTCAAATCGCGCAAATCATCCGTTTCAAAGTAAGGCGGCGCGGGAGATTTGTCTTGCCACCGGCGCGCGGAAATGGCCGTGTTCCTTAGAAAAACTTGCAAATTGTTCTTGCACGAAAATCGCGAAAACCGTTTATTCGCGGCAAGTCGAGTGACTTTTAATACACAACTAAACTAAAAAACCTACAATCACACACTATGGCAAAAGCACTGTCCAAGTCCCAGGTCGCGGCCGAAATCGCTGACAAAGCGGGCATCAAGAAGAAGCAAGCCTCTGAGATTCTCGAAATCATCGCGCAACTCGCTTACAAGAACGCGAAAAACACCTTCACCCTGCCGGGCATCGGCAAGCTCGTTTTGGTGAACCGCAAAGCCCGTCAGGGCCGTAATCCCGCCACTGGCGAAACCATCCAGATTCCGGCCAAGCGCGTCGTGAAGTTCCGCGTCGCGAAGGCTTGTAAGGACGCCATCCTCGGCGCGAAGTAATTCTGAAGTAAATTTCGCGAGGCACTCTGATTCGTCAGAGTGCCTCTTTTTTGTCTCGCGAAAAATGCCCGTAAATCCGGGGAAATGGAGATGTTTTGCGGGGGCGACGCTTGACCGGTCATCGGCCTCCCTCTAGCCTTGGTTATGGCGAAAAGCGGCAAATCAGCAAAACCAAAAGCAGTGTTGCTCGGCGTCGGATTGGATTCCGACGGGCACAAGCGCATTACCAAAGGTCCGAATTTTGCCCTCGTCGGCGGCTCCAAGGAAACGCACGAGGAGATGACCGAGAAGGCCATCAAGATCAACGAGAAGCTCAAGGCGCGCGGCAAACAGTTGGAACAGGTGAGCCGCGAGGAGTTCGACGACATCGCGCACGACGTCGGTTTGAAACGTGCGGATCCAAAGCAGAATTAATCGCGCGTTCGCTCCATCCCCTCAAGGTTCCCAGACGGGCGTGGTCAATCGGTAAAACCGACCGCTGTTTCCTCCCGAGGGATCAATCACCGTTTTCATCCCATTCGTCGGATCGGCCGCAACATCCGCCAACTTCGTCCAGTCCTCCTCCGTCAGCGCACTTTTCCAGAGCACCGAATAAGATTTTCCCGCGACGGCTTCAAAGCTCAACGTGATGTTTGCGCCGACAATGATCTGGCTGAATTTCAAATTGCTGTTGGGGTCTTCGTGGTTCGTGCCCGCGAGATATTCCTGCAAGTTGGTCATGCCGTCCACGTCGTTATCAAGAGCAGCATCCAGCGGGTTATCGTAATTGAGCCCCATCAAATCTTCCGCCGCATCCGGAATGCCGTCGCCGTCGGTGTCGGGCAAAACGCTCCCGTTGGTCGTTCCAGGTGTCGCCGCGTTGGGAAACATCACAATGTTCGCCTCACCGTCGGGCAGGCGACCACCGGAAACGTTGGTGGCTTGCGCACCGAATCCCAACGTGTCAATCAAGGTGAAATTCGTTTCATTGACGACGCCGTACAGCAGGAGCGATTCGCCCTCAGCGTCGAGGGCGAAGTTGACGTGATGACGGCCCTGACCGGGATTGTTGTCCGCCATCCATTGCACATAACCATTCGCGCCAATGAAACTCAGTGCCGCCGGGCGAAATTTGTTGCGACCCGCGAGCGATGGATCATCGGAAAGCGCGATGGTGCTCAAATCCACCGGACGATTGGTCACGTTGTACAACTCGAACCAGTCCGCGCCGAGGATGGGCAGCGGCATCCATTCGTTGATTCGCAACGCGAAATGATCGCCGAGCGCGACCGCCGGAGCATTGGCCGCACCGGCCGTGGCCGCGCTCAGCAAGCGCCATTGTCCGCCGCTCAAACCAATCGGCAAGTCGCGCACTTGCGGACCGTATTCGACCGAGTTCACGAGCTGCTGGTTGGCGTTGAACAGATAAACGCCGCCGCTCTCGCCGCTGAGCGATTTGCCGAGATTGAAATTTCCGGGCGTGGTTGTCGCCGGCGTAGTGCCGTCGCACTTGATGAGCAAATAGCCGTTTGGCGCGATGATGGTACTTGGCGGGAAAATCCACTCGCCGGGTTGAGGCGAATCTTCGCTCAAACTCATACCGCCGAGGTCAAAACTGACGCCGGTGGGATTATGAATTTCAACGTAATCTACAAACGTTCCGCCCACGCTGACGGATTGATTGCGCGCGAGCACTTCATTCAACACCGGGCCGCTGTAGGTGTTGAGATAATTGGCAGCTCTTGGGCTGGCTGAGCCGACGAAATCAGTCAACGTGGTCGCGCCGTCAGGATAACGTCCGGCAGAAACGCCTTCGGTTTGCGGACCGAACGAGATGGTTTCAATCGTTTCGCCCGTGGCATTGGCCAACGTGAGAGTTTCGCCACTCGCGGAGAGTTTGAATTTCAGTTGATCCGGCCCGGTGGCTTCGGTGGCGAAGAGTTGGGCGTAATCGAGCGGTGCGAGGAACGAAAGGGCTGTGAGTTGATGAACGGTATTGCTGGTGTTGAGGTAAATGCCTTGCAGCGACACCGGAAAGTTCCCCGATTGATTGTAGAGCTCAATCCAATCGGGTTCGCCGGCGAAGGGATTCGCCAACCATTCGTTGATGGTGAGCGCGCTCGTGGTAGCGAGCGGTGTGGCGACGTTGGCTGTTCCCGGCGTCGAGTTGTTCAATGTCCACGAGTCGTTGATGCGGCCCACCGAGAAGTCGGCGACTTGCAGACCGTAGGAAATCGCGTCAACTCGATTCGTAGTTGCGTCATAAAGCGAAACGGTTTCGCCCGCTCTGTTGAGACTGAAGCCAGTATGCAAACCCGGCGTGGTGTTGGTGACGGCATCGCACCAGACGACGAGATAACCACCCGCGGGAATAGTCGTGCTGGGAAACACAAACTTCCGCGCGTCGCCATCGTCGCTGAGACTCCAGCCAGTGAGGTTGACCGGGCTGGCGCCGGGATTGTGCAATTCAATCCAATCGGGAAATGTTCCGGCGTGATTCACCGCGCTGTTATTTTCCGCCATGAGTTCGTTCAGACGAACCGGCGCAGCGGGCGGCGTGGAGTTGGCCGCGCCGGGCGTGCCGTGATTTACGGCGCTGGCTTGCCAATTCGCGGGTTCGTCCGGATTGCCAAGCGGGTTAATGATTTCCAAGGAGCGCCCGCCGCCATCCGCCGCAGTTGGCCAGCCGTTGGCGTCCGAGTAATCCACCGATGTGATGAGATTGCCAAATTTATCGAAGAGCGAAATGCGTTCGCCGCCATTGTTCAAACTGCCGCTGAACCAGCCGACGGGATTGACGCCGGGATAAAGCAGCTTCCAGGCGTTGGTGTCGGTGTTCGCGCCGAGCACGAGTCGCGCGTTGCCGGCGAGGAATGTTCCGGCGGGGAAAATAAAATTGATGCCGTCGAAGTAGATGCCGCTCAGGTCCACGGGCACGCCGGAGACGTTCTGCAACTCAATGAATTCATAGAGCGACCCGCCGCTGGGATTGTACATGAGTTCGGTGATGCGCAGTGGAATGCCGAGCGAACCGACGGTAAATGTTGCTTCCGTGAGCGCGCTCCACGTGCTGCCGTTGCGCGCGCGCATGCGAATGTTCACGGTGTTGTTCAGCGTGATCGGACCGCTGTAAGGCAACGCACTGGCAGCGATTGCGCCGGTGAAGGGCACGCGCGGATCGCTGCCATCGGTGGTGAAATAAATCGTGCCGACGGGGGCGGACATGGTGAGATTAAAGCCGGAGGCAACGCGACCGCCGTGTTGATTGAAATTCGGCGCGGCCACCGATGACAGTAAGCCTTCCGCAGTCATCTGATTCACATAAGTGGGCCAACGATCTCGCACCCATTCAAGAATGCTGACGTTCATGTCGGGAATGATGGTGGCCAACTCGGTTTCGAGTTGCTGGAAGCGATTTGTGATGTGCGCGCCGGTGAGTGCGCCGCCGTTGTAGAAATGTTTTTGCACGCGATCCGCCCAGAGCAGTCGAAACTCCGCGCTGTCCTGCAAGCGGCGATAGAGCCGGGCGATTTCAGATCCATTGTTGGCGAGACCGGCATCGGAATCGGTGAAGCTGTTGATGCTGGTGGGCGAACGACCGTAAATGCCCATGCCCCATTCGGCATCCCAAACGACGAAACGCCAGATGCCGCCCGCCGTTTGTTCGCGGCCCGCGCGCCAATTGTTGTTCGGCCAATCGCCCATGCCGGCGTACGTATTCAACACGAGGTAATCCACGAAGTTGGTGAGATCGAGCCACGCCGCGATGGTGTTGTAATCGGATGGATCGGAGACGTCGGCGGTGTTGTAAACGTAGTTCACCAGATCCTGCATGTTGGCGAACGTGCCGTCCACCGCGCCGCCGCCTTCCTGCCACGGCGGTTTAACGACGTCCCAATTCTCGCCGCCGCCGAGATGTTCCTGAAAAAATTCTGCGTGAACGCGCTCCGTCGGATTGTAAACCGGCAGCAGCCATGGCTTGTCAGGATTGTAGTAATAATTTCCGTTCACGAGCACGATCGCCATGTTGCCGTGCGCCGTGAGTTGTCCCATGTCGCCGAAAAGCCGACGATGTAATTCGTCGCGAATAAAAGGATTTTCCTGTTCGTTGAAACCTGCGCGCAACACAAGACCATCGAACCGCGTTACGCTCGTTTCCGGAAACAGCGGATAGTTCAATCGGCCCGGTCCGTAGTCGCTGCGAAAATAGAGTCGGAAGGAAAACTTGCTTTCGGCATCGGAGTGTTCGCGATTGTAGTCGCTGCCCTGAATTCGAATGCCGCAGTCTATTTGAAACCCAGAATGGTCGGTTGCTTTAATCCACTCGACCGACACCGGTTTTTCCCACGCGAGGCCGTGTTGTTCGACGTTTCGATAATCGGGGCCGAAACCCATAATGCCCGTCGGTCCCCACAAATGATTGCTGTCGGTGACGAGCGAAACCACCGGCAACGCGCGGAGTGATTCCGGCAAATGGAAGAGGTAACTGTGCGTGACGGCCTTCGCCGGCAAATGATTGGTTTTGAACGCAGCGATTCGAAACAACGTTGTGTTGGTGATCTGCAATGCGCCGGGAAAGATCGTGCTGCTCGCGGTCGGTTC
>CAZKMR010000001.1:131053-136899 GCA_964553795.1 uncultured Bifidobacterium sp.
TTGTGTTGGTGATCTGCAATGCGCCGGGAAAGATCGTGCTGCTCGCGGTCGGTTCAGCGCCATTTGTGGTGTAACGCAAAATCACATCGGGCGTCGGACACGACGCCGTCAGCGTGAAGGGCGTTTCAAAATGGCCGCGTTGGACATTCACATGAACCGGCTCAACGACGCCGATGATGGTGCTGAAGCCGTTGCCGCTGCCGGGCGTGGGTGTTGCGAAATAACGCAATTGCCCGAGCAAATCCCAACCATAGGAAATGTCGTTGCGTTGTTCGGGAAACGGATCGTAACTGCTGACGAGTTGGCGTGGGGAGTCGGCGGAGTAAAGTCCCAGCGACTCGCCGCCCGCTGCCAGCTTGAAATTGGTGTGGGTTGGGCCCGTGCCGGGTTTGCGATCTTTGCCGGACGCGAACACGACGAGATATTCGCCGGGATTCAACGTGCGCACCGGAAAGGTCCAGAGCCCGGGCAACGCCGGATCATCGCTCAACGACCAGTTCGCGAGGTTCACCGGTTGCGAACCGCGATTGTAGATTTCGATCCAATCTTCGAGTGCGCCGTCCTCGTCGCGGAGTCCGTTGCTGGAAACGTTCGAAGAGAGAATTTCGTTAATCACCAGATCGGGCAGCGACTGATTTGGATCGAGCGTGTAATTCCACGAGCCGCCGGCAAATGGATTTGCATTCGCGGCGTCGTCGGTGATGGCATGTCCCGCACTCCACGCGACGGTGACCGGTCCGGCAGGTGGCGGCGGGAATTTGAAAACGTACGGCTGCCCGGGAAGTTTCGTGATGTTGGTGGCCGCAATTCCATTGATCAGTAAATCGGCGGCATCCACTCCGAGGACAGTTTCGTTGAACGTCACTTCGATTTGACTCAACGTTGCCACTTGCGCGCCGCCACCGGGAAACAAAATCGAAATCACGGGCGGGAGGGTGTCGGTCAAAGTGTATTGCCAGGTTGCGCCCGGACCGGTGGCGTTGAAGGCGTTGCCGGGCGAACTCAAATCGGTGATGCCGTGGCCGGTTGCCCAGGTGATGTTGACCGTCCCCTCCGCCGGTGGCGCAAAGGTGAAAGAATATTCAGCACCGCTGCCGGTGACGGTGAGTGCTGGATTGCCATTGATGCGCAAATCCGAAGCGCCCACACCGGTCACCGGTTCAGAGAACTGAACGAAGATATTCGTCAGCGCGGCTACCGTGCCGGCGGGAGGATCGAATTGAGCGACGACCGGCGGCGTGGTGTCTGAAAGCAACTTGACCTCGTCCACATAAAAAGTCGGCAGCGAATTGCCGGAGGCATTCTGAAGATTGAAACGTGTCATGTTCGGCGCGCCGCTCAAACCGAGGTCCGCAAGTGGAATAATCACTTGCTGCCACACGCCCGCCGCAGGTGCAGGCATTGCAACTCCCGGCAACGATATTCCGTCGGTCTCCGCGTAGAGTTGGAGCGACTGTCCACCGGTCGAGCCGCCGTGAATCCAAAATGAAATGCTGCTGAACGCGTTGGCGTCTTGCGGGCTGTGCCAGAAGGACAGCGCGCTCCACGCGCCGGCGGTAACGCTGATTGACCTCGTGCCGGAATGCCGCGGCGTTGAGTTGTTCAGATTCACTGACGCCCAGCTCCAGTTCTGCCAACTGTTTTGCAGCGAATCCGTATAAATGTTCTGGTCGGCGAAAACCGCGCCCGGACTGGCGAGCAAACTGAGGGTAACTAAAAAAGTTCGAAATCTGTTGGTGGGACAGCAATTAAACTTCATTACGACATGAGGTCAGAGGTTGGTTTTGCATGGTTGGGATGGAGGAGCATAACTTGTTTTTTGTCATGATGGTTCTCCTTTTTTGTCGTCAGTTTTGCTGACACTGACTGTTGCCACTTCTGATATTCGCCGGAAAGCCCCGCGTAATCCGCCACTTCCTTGACTCACTCCGGCGCGCTTGGTACGGTTTGCTCGCGATGGAAGCCAATCAACTCGCGGTGGTCGAAACCAGTCCCTATCTGGTGATCGTGGTGCTGATGTTCGCCGCGGTGGCGTTCGCAGCGACTCCGCTGGTGCTGGCGCGACTCTGGGCGAAATTCTTCTCGCCGCGTAAACCTGGTCAGGACAAAAACGCCACTTACGAGTGCGGCTTGGAATCCAAAGGCGACGCGTGGGTGCAGTTCAAATCGGAATACTATCTTTACGCAATCATCTTCCTGATCTTCGACGTGGAAACCATTTTTCTGCTGCCGTTTGCGGTGGCGTTCACGGATTTGAGCGTCGGCGCATTTATCGCGATGATGGTCTTTTTGCTATTGTTGGTGGAAGGACTGGTCTGGGCTTGGAAGAAAGGCGTGCTGACGTGGCGCTAGGTTTTGGCGCTGAGATTTAGTTTCCAAGCGTTGGCGTGATTGAAAATGAAAATACTGCTGTGGCTGGTAGGGCGCGTCACTCCGTGCGCGCCGTTTCGTGCCAGTCAAACGACGGCGCGCACGGAGTGACGCGGCCCTACCAGCAGTTGTCATTTTGTTACACACGGAAAGATTTGAATGATGGATGAAGGATTAAAAAACGAATTGCAGAAGCAGGGAGTTTTCACTTCGACCCTTGAGGACATTTACAATTGGGGTCGGCAAAACTCCATCTGGCCGCTGCAGTTTGGTCTCGCGTGTTGCGCGATTGAAATGATCGCGACAACCATGGCGCGATATGATTTGGCGCGATTCGGCGCGGAAGTGTTTCGGCCGTCGCCGCGCCAGGCGGATTTAATGATCGTGGCGGGAACGGTCACCAAGAAAATGGCACCGCAAGTCGTGCGACTCTACAATCAGATGGCTGAGCCGAAATACGTCATTGCGATGGGTGCGTGCGCAATTTCCGGTGGCCCATTTAAGCAAGGTTACAATGTACTCAAGGGTATTGACCGTTTTATCCCGGTGGATGTGCACATCCCGGGCTGTCCGCCGCGTCCCGAAGCGTTGATTCACGCGTTCATGACGTTGCAGCAAAAAATTGCGGATCAAGAACTGACCGGCGCCGCGCGGGCGCGGCACCTCAATCCCGATGCGCCGAGTGAATTTACTGTGCCGCGCTTCGGGGAACATGATCTGCAACCTCCGAACAATCCCCAGGTCTGGAAAACTCCAGCCCTGACGCGTTAGCATGCAATCGCTTGACCAAATCAAATCGCGCATTACGCACGCATTGCCCGGCGCACGGGTGGAGATCATTCCGAACGAAAGCCCGATCGGCCAGTTGTCTTTGCTGGTGGATTCCAACCACGGCCTCGCGATTGCCAAACTATTGCGAGACGATCCAGAGTTGCGTTTGGATTATTGCTCCAACGTGACTGGAATCGATTGGCCGGAAGCGGTCATCAAGTCGAAGGTCAAGAAGAAGGTGGTCGTGGAAGGAGTGGAGCAGGAGGTTGAAGAAACCGTCGAGACGTTGCGCTCCGGTTTTCTTGAAGCCGTGTATCATCTTTATTCCATGGAGAAGAAACACGGGCCGGTGATCCTCCGGCTGCGAACGGAAAATCGTGCCGACCACAATCATTTGCCTTCGCTGACCTCTGTGTGGCGCAGTTGCGAATTCCAGGAACGCGAGATTTTTGACCTTTACGGCATCGTCTTTGATGGGCATCCGGATTTGCGGCGCATTTTGATGTGGGACGGATTCAAGGATCATCCGATGCGTAAGGACTACGTCGAACCGGATGACTACGAGTATGAACCGACTCCGCACGACGACGTGTTGGAGAAAGCCAAGAAGCATCAGGTCGGCTCCGGAAACTCCGGCTGAGTGGCGCGTTGGATAATTTCGCTTGAAGCGGTCGTCCGAGTGCCCCAAATTTTCCTCGCTAGGGCCCATGGAATGTGGACTTACGAACCCCGCCAGGGCCGGAAGGCAGCAACGGTAGTTTGCTCCGTATCTGCCGTGGTCACCCTAGCATTTTCCTTTTTGATTTTAGATTTCCGATTGCCAATTCAAACTTCGACTCGACGCGCGGCTTCTTAATCTTAATCTGTCTCTTAATCTAAATCGTCATGTCCTATCAGGTCATCGCCCGCAAATACCGCCCGCAACGGTTTGAGGACGTCGTTGGTCAGGAGCACGTCACCGACACGCTCGCCAACGCCATCAAACAAAACCGCATTGCGCACGCGTATCTGTTTTGCGGACCGCGCGGGACGGGGAAAACGACCATTGCGCGCATTTTTGCCAAATGCCTCAACTGCACCGGCGGGCCGAAAGTGGATTTCGACGACGACGACTCGCGCGTGAAGGAAATCACCGAAGGCCGTGCGATGGATGTGCTGGAAATTGACGGCGCGAGCAACAACGGCGTCGAGCAGGTGCGGGAGTTGCGCGAGACGTGCCAATACGTTCCGGCGAACGGCAAGTTCAAGATCTACATCATCGACGAGGTGCACATGCTCTCGACGGCGGCGTTCAACGCGCTGCTCAAGACGCTCGAAGAGCCGCCGGCGCACGTGAAATTCATGTTCGCCACGACCGATCCCGAAAAGGTGCTGGCGACCATTCTTTCGCGCTGCCAACGCTTCGATCTGCGACGCATTCCGACGGCGCTCATCGTCAACCACCTTGGCGACATCGCAAAAAAAGAAAAAGTTTCCGTGGATGAAGCGGCACTTTACGCTATTGCGCGCGGGGCGGACGGCGGGATGCGCGATGCCGAATCCACGCTCGATCAGCTCATCAGTTTTTGCGGCGACAAAATCGAAGAAGCCGATGTGCTCACGATGTTTGGTCTCGCCGCGCAGGGGCAGATTCTGGAACTGAGTCGCGCGGTGCTCGCGGGCGAAATTCACACGACGCTGCATCAACTCAACGATCTCGCGCAGAAAGGCAAAGACCTCGGACGTTTGCTCTCCGATTTGCTGAGTCACTTCCGCAATCTGATTTTGTTTCAAGTCTCGAAGGGCGACTTGAGTTTGATGGAAGTTTCCGAAGCCGAAGCCGCGTCGCTGAAGGAACAAGTCACACTCGCGAACACCGAGGCATTGACGCGAATTCTGGAAGTGCTGGCGGACGCAGAACTGCGCCTGCGCGATGCGGCGTCGAAGAAAATTCTGCTGGAAGTCACGCTGCTCCGCGCCATCGAAGCGCGAAATGCGGTGAGCATTGACGCGGTGTTGAAACAATTGAACGTGCTGCGCGGGCAGGGCGGGGGCGCGTCGCCAGCGCCAAGTGCAACTGCTCCAACAGCGGAGGTTGCGAAGAAGACTTCCGCTCCGGTGACGCCACCAACAGCGGCTCAGGCGAAGACGGTTATTCCGCCGCCACCTGCCGCTGTCACTCCAGCGCCTGTGCCGCCGGTGGTTCCGACTGCTGCGGCAACACCGCCAACTCCGTCTGCCGCTTCCGTTCCCGCCGAGAATCTCGAAGCACTTTGGGCGCAAATTGTGGATGCCGCCGGGCGTGCGAGCCCGTTTGTGCGGACCTATCTGCTGGAAGCGCATCCGGTGTCGTTTGAGAAAGGGTTGTTCACCATCGGATTCGATCCGGAGTTCGATGATCATCGCGGCTTAGTGGACAATTCGCGCAATCACACTTTGCTGCAAACGAAACTGGCCGAACTCGGTCATCCACAGACGCAAATTAGATTCATTCGCGCGGATGCGCCGGCGGGTTGGGTGCGTCCGACACCTGCGCCTCCGGCTGCAACCCCAACGCCTGCGCCGGCGAAACCAGTCGCTGGCGCACCGCCTAAACCAGCCGCGCCCGCGGCGAAAGAAAAAGCTCCCGCGCCGATGCAGTTCAATAAAGACGATTTCAAGAACGATCCGTTGATTCAAAAAGCGCTGGAGGTATTCAAAGGGCAAATTGTCGAAGTGCGGGCGTA
>CAZKMR010000001.1:136999-152509 GCA_964553795.1 uncultured Bifidobacterium sp.
TGATTCAAAAAGCGCTGGAGGTATTCAAAGGGCAAATTGTCGAAGTGCGGGCGTAACTTTAGCAGATGCGATAACGACCGCTCCGTGAGAAAGAAAAACCAAGAGACCACTTCGGCTTCCGATTTAAGTTGGATTCTGCTTCTGACTGTGGCTGCGGTTGTAGTGAGCTCGCTTTCGTTGCTTCACTACAACGTGCTTTACACAGAGGGCGAGGTTGTCCAAGGGTTGTTTGGCTTGCTGGTTTTCCTGGTTGGCGGACTTGTTCTGGTGGGATTCTATCGGCGCACAATTGCGCTCTGGTCGGTCACATTGCTGGGCGGCAGCTTACTGGTTTGGCAATCGTACCAAAGCCGCAAGTGGGCAGTGATTCACGAGGAAATCATCGCGATTGTGCAGTTTGCCGAGGAAAACAGGCAAACTACGGGGTCGTACCCAGCTACTCTTGACGGATATGCATTCAAGCGATCGCGGGTCAAATCTCACATTTACCGTTTGAGCGCCGACGAAACGAATGGATTTCGCATTACCTATTTTATCAACGATCCCGGCATCACCTATTGGTATTCGACCAAGTCTGGGTTTGGGTATTATCCGGATTAAGAATCAAATTCGTTCACAAATAAATCTTCACCTGCTAATTTCAACCTATGTCTAGTATTGGAAAGTTGATGAAACAGGCTGCGCGGATGCAGCAGCAAATGGAACAGACGCAGGCCGCGTTGGCGGCGCGCACGGTGGAAGCCACCAGCGGGGGCGGCGCCGTCAAGGTCACTGCCAAATGCGACGGCACGCTCGCGGCGATCAAAATCGATCCGCAGGCGTTGAATCCGTCGGATGCGCAATTGCTGGAAGACATGATTCTCACCGCGACGAATCAAGCCCTCGGTCAGGCGAAGGAAATTTCCAACGCCGAGATGGGCAAGATTACGCAAGGCTTCAGTCTGCCCGGATTGGGAATGTAAAAGCGGAATGTAGAAGTATGAATGAAGAATGCCGAAGTGCGGTGCGCGAGCCGGCGCGCGAGGGGCGCGCGTGTTTGAAGCTTCTTCATTTTTGATTTTTCGTTTTTCCTTCGCAGGTCATGCTCCCTGATTCTCTCACCGCGCTGACTGCGGCGCTGAGCAAGCTGCCCGGCATCGGTCCACGCTCGGCGGAGCGGATTGCTTTGCACCTGGCGCAGGCAGAAACGGTTGTGGTGCAGCACCTTGCTGAGACAATTCTGGCGGCGCGGGAGCGTATTCGGTTTTGCGAAATTTGCGGGGCATTAACGGAGACTTCGCCCTGCCGTTTATGCAGCGACCCGCGCCGCGATGGCACGATTGTCTGTGTCGTGGAGCGGGCCGTGGATATTCTGAGTATTGAGAAATCCGGCACTTATCACGGGAAGTATCACGTGCTGGGTGGGAAGATTGCGCCTTTGGACGGAGTAGCGCCCGAAGATTTGCGCATCGCGGAGTTGGAGCAGCGATTAGGCAGCGAGCCGATTCGCGAATTGGTAATCGCGCTTGGTACGGACGTGGAAGGTGACGCGACGAGTCAGTATCTGGCCAAACGTTTGACTCGAGCGGAACTGAAGATTTCGCGAATTGCCTATGGCTTGCCGGCAGGCAGCGGGCTGGAGTTTGCCGATGAGTTGACTTTGAGTCGCGCTCTGGAAGGCCGGCGCGAAATGCGCTGACCAACAGCGCTACTCGCGAACGGGGCGCGAGTTTTTCGGGGGAGAGGTTAGCGTGGCTGCACTTGCAACGGTTTGGCGGCGCGCTCAATTTGCGGTCGCGTTTGGTGGACGTAGCTCATCAAGGCGACGATGCCGCCGATCAATACCACGCCGAAACAAATGGCGATCCAGCGCATTTTGGCCCGAAGTTCTCGTTCCCGGTGAAGCATGGTCGGGAAAAAAATTTTTCCCAATGTGAATAGCATGGCGCGATGATTGCGGGAACAAAATCGCTCAGCAATTCAGATTTTTCCCTAGTCACGTAAAAACATCAAGGCACTCATGGCTTTACTGCAACCATACAAACGCGGATTGAAATTGTTTCCTGGCCCACGGCATGACTAGAGTGAGAGGCGACTATGCCAAATCTACGTTCGACGATTGTGTCCAAGCCGGCGATTGTGGTGTTCGATCTGGGCAAAGTTCTGGTGGATTTTGACTATTCGCTGGCTGGGCGGCGCATTGCGACGAATGCTTCCCGGTCACCGGCGGAGGTGCAAGCGGTGCTGGACCATTCGCCGTTGCTTTATCGGTTTGAGACGGGTCTCATGAGTCGGGAGGAGTTTTATGAAACCGTGCGCGAGCAAACCGGCTTCCGCGGGAGCTTGCAGGAATTCTGCAACTATTTCGCGGACATCTTCACGGAAATGCCGGAGATGACGGCGTTGCACCGGGAACTGCGGTCGCGGAATATTCCCGCCTACATTTTTTCCAACACCAATGATCTGGCGATTGAACACATTCGCCGTGCGTTTCCTTTTTTTGCCACCTTCGATGGTTACATTTTCAGCTACGAAGTCGGGGCGATGAAACCTGCGGCCCGAATTTACGAAGCGGTGGAACAACTTTCCGGTCGGCGCGGTGCTGAGGTGTTGTACGTGGATGACCGGGCCGAGAATATCGCCGCCGGCGAGGCGAGAGGCTGGCGGACGATTTTACAGGTGTCTCCGGCTACCACGTGGGCGTCAATTCGGGAAGCGGGGCTACTGGATTAGCTCACGGCATCAAGTCAGTCAGGTTGGGGCGTGCCGGGTAATGGACGGTTTGAGTCAGTCGCGCTATTATAGGTTGGCAATCAATAATTTGTGTCACGGTTTGACAACCAGACAAGCTGCTGCTCTGCTTAGGTTACACTAATTGTTCCGGTCGAGTTACATTTTGTGATTGAGTTCTCGGCTGATTACGTTAGCCTGAGCGCGCGTCAGGCTTCCGGAGTTCGAAGTTCCCCAAGAATTACCGCCGATGAATCAAGTCGGCTGAATGGGCGTCGAGTCTCCCGAGCCGGATGCGAGAAAATAACCACGCTTTTCCTGAACCGAAAGGCGAGCCGTTTAGTCAAAAATTTCTATGTTGAAACGCAAAGTTGCCCGTGCGGCGGTCGCAGCACCTCGAAATAATAAGAACGCCAGTCCCGCCAAGACTCCTTTGGCCCGCCGGCGTTTTGTGCTGCCCAGCGCCAAGCGCAAGGCCCAAGCCGAACCCCCCGCCGCCAATCACGATTCCAAACCGGCGACTGCGGCAAAGGTTGATGCAACCAAAACCGACGACAAAAAGCCGTTGGCCCCGTCGCACATCAGTGCGCTGACCAATCCTCAGGCCAGTTCGGTGGATCTCACCGAAACGGTGAAAATGTTGCTGCACCTGGCCCAGGAGCACGGCTACATCACTTACGACGACATCAATGATATTCTGCCGGACGGATTGAATCCGGAGGATCTCGACACGCTTTTCACGAAGTTGCGCAGTCTGGATGTCGAAATTGTGGACCAGGCGGAAGTTCAACGCACCACCAAGCAGGCTGAGCCGGAAGAGGCGGAAGAGGACGCGCGCTTGGAGATTCTTGATGACCCGGTTCGCATGTACATGAACCAGATGGGCAAAGTGCCGTTGCTCACCCGGGAACAGGAAGTGGAAATTTGCAAGCGCATCGAAGACGCGGAAATCGAGATGAAACAAATCGTGTTCGGACTTGGCTTTACCGCCAAGGAACACATTGCGATTGCGGAGAAGCTGTTGTCCGAACCGCCAAAAGAACGGTTTGACCGCGTTGTCATCGACAAAAAAGTCGCCAATCGTGAGGGCCACCTCAAAGACTTGCGTACGCTGATCAAGAAAGTGCGCGCCCAGGATCAAAAAGTGGACGAGAAATACGCCTCCTGGCAGAAGGCGGCGCAAAAGGGGCGCAAAGAAAAGTTGGGCAAGGAATTTGCCAAGCTCAGTTCCAAGTTGCAGGAGACTTTCCCGAAGTTTGCCTACAAGCAGAAAGTCATCGAAGAGATGATCGTGGTTGCCGGCAACGTGCATGAGAAGTTTCAGACCAGTTGGCGGCACATCCAGGAACTGGAACGCTTGCGCACGTCTTCAGAGCGCCGCGCTCAAATTGAGGCCGAACAAGCGCGCATTCGCACACTTGAGCTATTCGTTCGCATGACGCGCGAAGGTTTCTATGAAGCGTTCAAGAAGTTGAAAGACGCGGCAGATCGGGCGCATCGGGCCAAGACGCACATGGCCGAGGCCAACTTGCGTTTGGTGGTTTCCGTGGCCAAGAAGTACACCAATCGCGGCCAGTCATTTCTCGATTTGATTCAGGAAGGCAACATCGGCTTGATGAAAGGCGTCGAGAAGTTCGAATACCGCCGCGGCTACAAATTCTCGACGTATGCCATTTGGTGGATTCGGCAGGCGATCACCCGCTCTATTGCGGATCAGGCGCGCACCATCCGAATTCCGGTGCACATGATTGAGATCATGAACAAGCTTTGGCGGGCGCAGAAGCAACTGACCCAGGAATTGGGGCGCGAGCCTACCCCCGAGGAGTTGGCGGATGAAATGCACATGCCGGTGAGCCGCATTAATTCGCTGCTCAAGATGGCGCAACAACCGGTTTCGTTGCACGCCCCGGTGGGCGACGATGGCGATGTGAGCGTCGGCGATTTCATCGAAGACAAGAGCGCGGAGAACCCGTCGGACGTGACCAGCTATTCGTTGCTTAAAGAAAAGCTGGGAGACGTGTTAACCACGCTGACCGAGCGGGAGCGTAAGATTCTCGAAATGCGTTTCGGGCTGGTGGATGGCTACGAACGCACTCTTGAGGAGATTGGCAAGATGTACAACGTCACGCGCGAACGCATCCGGCAGATTGAAGCGAAGGCGCTGCGTAAACTGCGTCACCCGACGCGGGTGCGGCATTTGCAGGGGTTCCTCGACGGCGAAGACGCTGCTGCGGCGGCGGCTTGATCGGCCTTAGATGTGTTTAACCGGGTGAGTGAAAACTCGCCCGGTTTTTTCATCGGCCCAACTCGAATGGCAGGCGTCAAGGCCGCGACAGCCGAGAGATCTCAGAAACAGAAAACCCCAAGCGATTACGCTTGGGGTTTGGTTTGTTGAAAGCTCCGGCTCAGTCAAACGCCTGACCGGCGCAGCAGAGAACGTTCTTCAATTTGTGCCGCACGAGGTCTTTGACAGCCTTTCGGGCCGGACCGAGGTATTTGCGCGGATCAAATTCCTTCGGGTTCTCCGTGAACACCTTGCGAATCCCCGCAGTCATGGCCATGCGGAGGTCGGTGTCGATATTTACCTTGGTGCAACCGGTGCGGCGGGCGATTTCGATATCGGCTTCCGGCACGCCTTTGGCGTCGGGCATTTTGCCGCCGTATTTGTTGATTTCATCCACGAGATACTGCGGCACGCTGGAGGCGCCGTGCAACACGAGCGGATAATCACCCATGCCCGCGTCCATGAGTGCCTTCTTGATGAGTTTGAGGCGTTCGAGGTCGAGGTGTTGTTCGCCTTTGAATTTGTAAGCGCCGTGGCTATTGCCGATGGCGACCGCAAGCGAGTCGCAGCCGGTTTCTTTGACGAATTTGACCGCTTCATCCGGCACGGTGTAGTGGCCGCTCATCGAATGCGCACCGCCTTCTTCGCCCTCGTCGAATTGCGCACCAACCAGGTGTCCTAGTTCGGATTCAACGGAGCAATTATGCTTGTGGGCATATTCGACGACTTTCCGGGTGATTTCAGCGTTCTTTTCAAAGGACTCGTGCGAGGCGTCAATCATCACACTGGTAAAACCTTCATCAATACATTCCTTGCACAGTTCGAAGGTATCGCCGTGGTCGAGATGAATGGCGATGGGGATGTTGCTCAAGCTGACAGCGGCTTCGATAAGTTTCTTGAGGTAAACCGGGTTGGCGTATTGACGCGCGCCCTTGGAAATCTGGAGGATGAGCGGGGCTTTTTCCTCTTCGCAGGCCTCAACAATCGCCTGGATCAGTTCCATGTTGTTGACGTTGAAAGCGCCGAGGGCGTATTTGCCTTTCAGGGCTTTGGCGAACAGGTCTTTGGTATGTGTCAGTGGCATAAGTTTCGTGATTCAATCATGCGCCACGAGGGTCCTCGCAGCAGAATTAAGCTTACAAATTCAACCCGGGTGGGGAAATAAAATTTGTTGCCCGTTTTTGGCCGGGTTACGCCGGAAATTGCGAGCCTTAACTAGCCTCAATCACAGCGTTCTTGCGGTCGCGCCAACTCCAATACCAGGCAATGCCAACGCTCACCTCGTAAAGAAACTGCAATGGAATTGCCATCAAGAACATCGTGAATGGATCACCTGATGGGGTGGCAACCGCAGCGAGAACCAGGTTCCCGATCACAGCATAGGAGCGGAATCGGACCAGGCTCCGGTAATCAAGCAGGCCGATTTTGACCGCGGTCAGAATCACCACGGGCAATTCAAAGCCCAGCCCCATGCCGATCATGAACCGGCACATGAAGGAGATGTAATCTTCCGCGCGCCATTCGTCCGCGCCAAAGCCGAGCCATTGCGAGAATTCCACCGTGGCGACAATCGCCACTCCCGCCAGCACGAAATAGCAAAACGCCACGCCGAGGAAGAACAATACGGAACCGAACCCCACCGCCTGATAGAGAATCTGTTTCTCCTTCACTTTCAATGCCGGCAGCACAAAACTCCCGACGAAATACATGATGAACGGCGCGGCGAGAATCAGTCCGCCGTAGATGGCCAGTTTGAGTGCGACCATGATGCCGCCCAGCGGGGTGTAATTCTTCAGAATCGGGCCGCGTCGAAGCGAAGTGACAGTGTTCGTTTCCGCGTGCAACGCGAGCACGAGGTTGGTTCCGACTAAAACAGGAGCAAGTTGCAACGAGCCAAATCGGTTCGTATCGCCGGTGGCGGTGGCAAATGCAGCCGTCGAAAAATTGCCGAGAACGTTCGTTCCCAACAAAACAGGCAGATCCGCTGACGGCGGGATGGCGCGACTGGCATGCTCCAGCGGCCAGGTCAAAATGGCAACAAGCTTATTGCCCGCAACCATGCACACCAGCATCGCGACGAGAATAGCCGCAACGCTTTTGACGAGGACCCAGCGCAGGTCCTCGAGGTGTTCGAGAAAGGTTTTTATGGGGCCGCCGCCATCTTCGTCATTCTCCGCAGCGGGGCGGTCCGCATCCTCCGTTGCGTTCTGCATGGTTGGAGCGCGGGGCGGGAATCAGGACTTAGGACTTGGATTCCTGCGAAGTCGTTTGCGCCACGCCGCTATTGGCGGGTTTGGCTTTCGGAGCCGGACGCTCCGGTTCTTCGTCGATGGCCCGTTGAACTTCGTCCTGAACTTCGCGGCTGGCCTTCTTGAATTCCTTGATGCCGCTGCCCAACCCTTTCATCAGTTCCGGCACCCGTTTCGCGCCGAACAACACGAGCACGATGATCAGAATGCCAATAATCTCAGGCCAGCCGAGGAATGCGAACATGGGCGATATCATAAAAAACTTTCCTAACTCTGAAACTCTAGGCCGGGGAGAGTGGCTAGTAAAGTGCCAAAACTCCCCGGCCCAAATTGCTTGCTCGGATTGAGATTTAGTTGGGCTGAAGGACGACGAACTCACCGCGGCGGTTTTGGGCGTAAGCCGCTTCATCACTGCCCAATGCAGCGGGTTTGCGTTCGCCAAAGCTTTGGGTGATGACCCGGTCGGCATCGACGCCGAGAGCAAGTACGGCTTCGCGCAGGGCAGCCGCCCGGCGTTCGCCCAACGCGTCGTTGTAACCTTCCGTGCCGCGCTCGTCGCAGTGTCCGTCAATCCGCAGGCCGACGCCGGGATTGTCCTTCAGGTAGGCAGCGACGGCTTCGACGTTGCCGCGTTCGCTGCTCTTGATGACCGAACTGTCGAAATCAAAGCGAACCACGTAGGAGGCCAGGGCCCCCGCGTTTTCGGTGTAATTACCAGCGGCAATCCAGTCCTTCGGATTCATCGGGATGCCGAGTTCGTTGCCAATCGCGCCGGCATTCGAATCCAACGGAGCGAGGCCGGTCATGTCACCAGGGCGCACCACCGTGGTGCGGTTGTTGATGGGAGTGACGTCGGTGGGGCGTTTGCGGCAGCCAGTGCCAACCATCGTGAGTGCCAGCGCGATGACCAGCAGTGATGTCAATTTCGTAGCTTTCATTTTATTCGATCGTTTTGGGAAGGGCTATTTGGCCCAACTGGGTTGTGAGTTTTTTCCCGAAATCCGGGAGATAGTCTTGGTTTGTTTCGTAGGCACGTCAAGCATGGAGAGGACCTTGCCCCCGCGGCCGTCGCGTCGCGCGTAAATCACGGTGCGCGAGTTCGGAGCCCACGATGGGTCTTCTCCTTCAACCAGCACTGTCGCCGACCCGCCGCCAGCCCGGACCACACACACATCAAAGCCGCCCCGCCGTTGTTGTGTGAAGGCGATCCAGGTGCCGTCGGGCGACCATTCGGGCTCGGTTGGGTTCGGCGAGCCAGCGGTGGAAATCCGAACCGGTTCTCCGCCCGCGGCCGGAACTTTATAGAGCGAACGGCGCTCGTTGATCTTGCCTGCGAAACAAATCCAATTGCCATCCGGCGACCAGCACGGTGACGACTCATCCTCGCGCGATTTCGTCAGCCGCAACAACCGCCCGCCATCCAGGTCGGCCGCATAGAGGTCCACCGTGCCGGATTTGCCGAGAATCATCGCCACACGACGACCGTCGAAGGACGCGGCGGGACTCAAGTTCGATCCCGGGAATTTCGCCACGTCGATGCGGCGCCCCGAAGTCAGGTCATGTTGGAAAATATGCGGGCCGCCTTTGTGATAAGACGTGTAAACCAGTGCCAGCCGATTCGGCACCCAGTTGGGCGAGACGACAATGGAGTTATCCGCCGTGACCGCCTGCACGTTGTATCCGTCGAAATCAGCGATGTAAATCTCGCTGTTGGCTCCGGTATCGCGTGTGAAGGCGATTTTCGTTCCGCCAATTCCTTTCCGTCCGAGTGAGGCGACGAAATCATCCACAAACGCATGCGCCTGGTGACGCAACGCCGCGCCGGAATAGCTCTTGTTGACGAGGTAACTCTTACTCAAGCGATCCTGCGCGCGGCCAATGAGATTGCCGTTGGCGCTGCCGCTGAGGAGATATTGCGCGTCATTGGCATTGGTAAAACTGAAACCCTGGATGAAGAGATCGAACTGAATCACTTCCAACGCTTCACCGCTAAACCCGCTGAGGTTGACGGGAATCGGTTTCTCCTGGCCGGGAATAAAATCTTTGGTGATCTCGGGGAGCACCGTCACGCCTTGGCCCCATGCTTGCATGCCGAGGGAAAGGGCGATGAGCGAAATAAAAATTGATTTGATCGTGCGAGTGTTTTTCATCCGAAGGCTCGTTTGGCTTTCAAGTTGAAGGTTAAAATGAATGTGCGTTCCGTTTCCTTCGCGCCGGCGGGGAAGGGATGGCCAATGGTGCGAATGCGATCCAGCGTATACTGAATCGAACGATCTGCCGCCGCGCTGCCGGAAGGTTGGACAATCCGGGACGCCAAGACCGTGCCGTTGCGCGCTACGGTCACGCTGACCTTGATGGTGGCCTCGTCATCGTTCATGTCATCCGGCACGCGCCACGCATCTGTATAAACTTTGCGCACAATCTGACCATATTCGGTGTAACTCACGCCGCCGCCACCCGTGCCTTCCGGCAAATCCACGCGCGTGGTCGGCGACAAACCAGAAATCACCCGCTGGCCGGTGGTCGAAATGGCTTTTGCCAACTCGTTGTTCTGCGATGTATTTCGTGATGCTGTTGTTGTGCGCGACGTGGTGGTGCTGCGCTGGGAAAGATTGACCTTCCGATCGCTGACTTGAATGGTGTGTTTAGGCGTGGGCTTTTTTTCGGGCGGCGCATCCTGGTTGCGCAAACTGGTCTTGGGCGGTTCGGGTGGCGGAGTGTCGCGGCGCACGGGTTTGACCTCTTCGCGTCGCGGTTCGGGTTGCGGCGGCGGCGGGGTCGGTTGGGGTTGGGGTTGGGGTTGGACTACGGGCGGTTCCGGAGTCGTTGCGGCGCGCGGGGTGCCCCCGCGTGTCGGACCGTCGGTTGGGATGGAAATGATCTCAATGAGCGGCGGGTTTTCGACCACCCGCTGATTAAAGAATGCCGGACCGACCAGCAAGGCGAGTAACAACAAGCCATGCACCGTGCTGGCGCCAATCAGACATTTCTTTTGCAGTCGGCTCATCGTCCCGTGGCCTCCTGGGTGCGGATGGAATAGCGCGAGATGCCCCGCGCGGTGCAGGCATCGGTGAACGCAACGAAATCCTTCATCCGGCTGTTTTCGTCCGCGCGAATATAAATAATCAAGTTGGGATTGGACTGAAACTCCTGGGCGAGTCCATTCACGATCTGGCCGAGGGGCCGAACGTTTTTGTTGATGGCGTAGCGACCGTTGGCGTCAATTTCCACGACGCGAATATTCTTCGGGTCGGGCGGACGATCCACCGCGTTCCGGCCCACCGGCAATTTGAGGTCAAAACCTTTTTCGAGCAGCGGCGTGGTGATGATGAAAATGATCAGCAATACAAACGCCAGATCCAGCAGCGGAGTGATGTTGATTTCACTCAGCGTCACCAGATGACTGCGTTGGGAAAACCGTTTCATTCGTCCTGCAAATATTCCGTTTCCATCTTGGACACCAACTCCTGCGCGTAGTTGTCCAATTCCACCGTGCGCACGCGCAGATTATGCACGAGCCAGTTGTAACCGAACATTGAGGGAATGGCCACGAGCAAGCCGGCCACGGTGGTTGCCAACGCGGCGGCGACACCGGGCGCCATGGCCTGCATCGAAGGGTTGCCGCTGCGCGCGATGCCCGCAAAGGTATCCATCACGCCCCAAACGGTTCCCAGCAAACCGAGAAACGGCCCGCCACTGACGGCAATCGCCAAGAGGATGAGGCCGGATTCCAGTTTCAAGGATTCCTGCGCCACCGCATTTTCCACGAGGCGTTTGACGTGTTCCATGCTCTTGAGCGAGATGTGTTTCTTTCGGGCTTCTGCCGCTGAGCCCTTGAGGCGCGCGTCCAACTCCGTACTGCCGGCTTGATAGACGGCAAAGAGCGGACAACCCTCCGCGTGAATGCGTCGATCAAACATCTCCAACACGTTTTTCTGGCCTTTGAACTCTTCCGCGAAGAACTGGTTCAACTTGCGCGCACGGCGCATTTGGAGCGCCTTGAACGCCATGACGGTCCACGCGGCAATGGAGAAGAAAATGAGGATGATGATGATGACCTTCGCTTCAAGCGTGGCCTGTCTCCAAATGCTAAATCCTCCCAAACTGGCAGAACTCGGGGCGTTCCCCACTGCAAACAATAACGGTACAATCATATGGAATCCGCGTGCTAAAACTTGGTCGTGAGGAACCGACGAATCGCCAAGCACCGGCTGGTTTCGAACAACTTCGACGTAGTTTTGCCGGGACTGTTCAGAAAAAGCAAAAACATTTTGTTCACAAAAGCGCTGTGGCAACGGCAACGGTTGCGGATTCCGGGCGCTGGCGGAATCGGCTTCCGGCGGCCCACTTTACCCGTCGCAACCCCCTCTCATTTCTCCCTGTTGCACAAATTCAAACGCCTTGCTATAAAGCGGCGTCACACCCGTAAGTCGCACCAACCAAAACACAAATCAAACTATGAAAAAAACCATCATCATTGCCATCGGTTTAGTTTGTTCCCTGGTCGTGTCGTCTGCCGTGGCCCAGGAAACCGCTCCCGAAAAACCCGCCAAGAAACCCGCACCCACTGCCGAGCAACGCGCCTTGCGCAAAGAGTTGACGGAAAAATACGACGCCAACAAGAGCGGTCGGCTCGATAAAGACGAGCGCGCCAAGATGACAGCGGACGATCTGGCTAAGTGGCATAGCATCGCTCCCGCGGACAAAGCGCGCGACGAAGAGGCCAAGGCCAAAGCGGAAGCCAAAAAAGCTGCTGCTGAAGCGAAGAAAGCCGAGGCGGAAGCCAAGAAGGCCGCCAAGGAAAAGAAGTCCAAAGAATAATCTGATGCACCAATTTCTCTCGTCCCGACGGACGAATGACAAAAACGCCCCGGCTTTGCAACCGGGGCGTTTGCTTTGATGGCGTCGTGGGTCAGGACACGCTCGCAAGATCTTCGTTGGTCGAAACGTTTTGAATCTTGAACTGTTCCGCGTGCATGCCGGGATCGGCGCGGAAGCTGAGTTTGCCGAAATAACGCTTCTCCATCTCGATGAGATGCTTTTCGTCCTCGGTGCGCAGCCGTTCGAGCACGGTCGGATGCACCACGATGCGCAGTTGGAAATCCGATTCGTCGCGCGTGCGCTTCTTCAGAATTTCCTGAAGTTTGCGCTGAATCTCCACGCTCATCGTCTCAGTGCTCTTCACTTTGCCGCGCCCTTTGCAATACGGACAATCGTCATACACCGCCGAGCGCACGCTTTCGCTGTGACGCTGGCGGGTCATCTCCATGAGGCCAAGTTGTGAAATCGGCAGGATGTGCGTTTTCGCTTTGTCGCGGCGCAAACCTTCCTTCATGCGGGAGTAAACATTCTGCCGGTCGCGGCCCGATTTCATGTCAATGAAGTCGAGCACGATCAAGCCGCCCATGTTGCGCAGGCGGAGTTGACGACAGATTTCATCGGCGGCTTCCTGGTTCACTTTCAGAATCGCCGCTTCCTGATCCTTGCCGCCTTTGTGGCGACCGGTGTTGACGTCAATCGCCACGAGCGCTTCGGTTTCGTCCACGACAATGTAACCGCCGCTCTTGAGATGGACCTGGCGGGCGAACGCATTCTCCAACTGCTTGGAAATGGCAAACCGATCGAAGATCGGTTGCGCCTCGTTGTAGAGCTTCACCTTGCGGGCGGAACGACGGGAGATCTTGGAAATCATCGTCTGCATGCGGTCGCACGCTTTCTGGCTGTCCACGACAATGCGTTCCACGTCTTCAGTGAGGAAGTCGCGCACGGTGCGTTCGATGAGGTCGGGTTCTTGGAAGACGCAGGTGGCCATCGGCTGTTTCTTCATTTTCTCCTGCACCTCGCGCCATTCTTCGAGCAGCAACGCGAGGTCGCGCACGAAGTAACGCTTCTGCTGGCCTTCGCCGGCGGTGCGCATGATGACGCCCATGCCGTCCGGAATGTTGAGTTCGCGCAGAATCTTTTTCAGGCGCTGGCGTTCCTGCTGGTTCTCAATCTTGCGGGAAATACCGCTTTGGTCCGAATTCGGCAACAAGACGAGATAGCGACCGGGCAACACCAGATTCGTCGTAATACGCGGGCCTTTCGTGCCAATCGGACCTTTCGTCACTTGCACGATGATTTCCGAGCCGGGCGGATACAGGCGCGGGATATCCTTCTGCGTAATCTTCGGGCGATCGCGCTTTTTGTTCGGGCGATCCACGATTTCGACGCCGCTGTCGAATTGATTCGGCACGATGTCCCAGTAATGCAGAAACGCGTTCTTCTCGAAACCGATGTCCACGAACGCCGCTTTCAATCCGTCTTCCAGATTGCGCACCTTGCCTTTGAAAATACTGCCGACGAGGCGTTCTTCGGTGGTGCGTTCGATGTTGAATTCTTCCAACTTGCCGTCTTCGCTGACGGCAACGCGCGTTTCGAGCGTCTCCGCGTTGATGATGACTTCCTTGTGAATTTTCTTCTCGGGGCGGATCAGCCGCTGGACTTTTTTGACGAGATTGGTGGCAACGTCCGTGATTTTTTCCACGAGACTGCGTTGGGGTTCGACCACTCTTACGGGTTCGAACGGTTTCTCGGGTTCGACTGCCGCGGGCGCGATGGGGGCGGGGGCAGGATGTTGATGTTCATGGCCGGGCGCCGCCGCCGGGGCGGGAATACCTTCGGGTGGTAAACCAGCGGCGATGTTCTCCGCGCGTTCAATTTCATTTTGGTGGCGGCGCTCGAAGAGTTTCTCCTGGCCAAATCCGCCGACGACTTCGCCAACCGCTTCCGCGCGGGCCTCCACCGCTTCTTTGTCTTTTTTCGGAGGCTGGTTCTGCTGCAAGCCGCCGCTGGGCTTGAACCGCATTCCCCCGCGTCGGCGTCTCCCGCCGAATCGTTTGTCGTTACTCATGGTTAGTATCCCTTTCGATAGATGTGAACGTTTTGCAACATGCCAAGTGCGATCAATGAGGCCAGCACTGAAGATCCGCCGTAAGACAACAGCGGCAGTGGAATGCCTGTCACGGGCATGAGCCGGATGTTCATTCCGATGTTGATGAAGATATGGCTGAACAGGAGCGTGACGACTCCCGCGGCCAGTATTTTGCCCAGGCGATCGCGCGCCTGACCGGCGATTCTCAAACCAGTGAAGAGAACCACCGCGTAGAGCGTGATGACAATCACGCTGCCAACAAATCCTTTTTCCTCCGCAATCACGGAGAAGATAAAATCCGTATGCGCTGCGCCGGGCGGCAGAAAACCCAGAGCCGTCTGATCGCCCTGCCGCCAACCGCGGCCCCACAGCCCGCCCGAACCCACCGACCGCAACGCCTGGTCCGGCTGATAGGACTTCTCCCGTTGCAAATCCGCCGCACGGCGTTTTTGTTCCGGCGTTGCGTTGGCCGGGGCGAAATCCTGTCCGAAGTAAACCAACAGTCGGTGGCGCTGGTATTCCTCCAATTTGATCTGCCAACTGGGCGGCGCGAACAGGATGTCCACCAGGATTAGGGTGATGGCCACGCCGCCAAACCCGATCAAGCGGAACAGAAACTTTCGGGGCACGCCGGCCACCAGCATCATCGCGAAGCCCGTCGGGATGAACACCAGCGCCGAGCCGAGATCCGGCTCTTTCATGATAAGCACGAACGGAATGCCCATCATGGCGAGTGCTTTCCAGAAATTTGCCGGCCCCCGCAATTCATCCGGCGGACGACTGAGAAAGTTCGCCAGCGCGAGCACAAACGCGAGCTTCGCAAACTCCGACGGTTGCAAACTGAAGAAGCCGAGATCGAACCACCGTCGCGCGCCGCCGCGCACCGTGCCGAAAAACATCACGCCAATCAACAACACGATGGAGAACCAATACGCGATGCCCGCCCAGCGCGACAGCGTGTGATAATCAATCAAACAAAGCACGATCGCGGCGACGATGCCGCATGTGTACCAGAAGCCCTGGCGAAACCAGAGTTGCTTGACCAGCGGTTGCGCTTGCGCGGTTTCGCTCACCATCGTCGCGCTAAACACAAACGCCAGCCCCACGAGCATCAAGCCGAACACTGCCGCCAGTTGCAGGCGGTCAATGCGCGGCGTGCTTTCGTTGAGGGCAAGGGAACTCATCTGGGGGAAATGGGAAAACGTCCAATGTTCAACGTCCAACGCTCAACATTCAAGGGGAGCACACGCGCCCTCGCGTGCGACCGGCTGCGCCTCGCAGCCGGGGCGACGCGCGTCACCGCGCGTTGGAAACTGGCGCGAGGGCGCGCCGAGGTGCGGTTGCCGAGGGCGGCA
>CAZKMR010000001.1:152609-154764 GCA_964553795.1 uncultured Bifidobacterium sp.
CGCGCGTTGGAAACTGGCGCGAGGGCGCGCCGAGGTGCGGTTGCCGAGGGCGGCAACCGCCGCACGCGAGGGCGCGTGCGCTCCCCAATCCAACCAACGCGAGTTACGCTGAACGTTGGACGTTGAGCGTTGCACGTTGAATGTTGCTGTGAAATTCATCGGTTGGCTCGGGCTACGGGATGATTTGCCATGCGTCGTTCAAATTCACTGAGCGCAAGATAAACGTCTTTTGCGATGGGCACGCACGTTGAGCCGCCGGATTGTCCGTCTTCGACCATGACGACGACGGCGTACCGCGGCGCTTCATACGGCGCGAAGGAGGCGAACCAGGTTGTATTCTTCTTCTGGCCGTCGGGCCGAAGTTCGTTGCGTTCGGCCGTGCCGGTTTTGCCGCAAACGCGGAAGCCGCAGCCTTGCACGTAGCGGCCCGTGCCTTCTTCAGATTCCGTTTCCGCCAGCATTGCGTCCCGCAGAAGATCCAGACTCCGCTTGCTGACGCCGAGTTGATCGCGCACCTGCGCGGTCGCAAAGTTGATGGTTGGGGCAAGGCGCGCCTCGTCTTGCGGATCGAACCGCGCGACGAGGCGGGGCATCAAGACGTTGCCGCCGTTGGCCAACGCCGCCGTCATCACGGCAACTTGCACCGGGGTGACATCCATTTCGCCCTGGCCGATGCAGACATTGGCTTTCTCGCCGGCGGACCAGTTGCGCGCCCTGGCGGCGCTGGGGAAATTGCCGCCGGTTTCCTGACGCAACGGCAGAATGCCCGCGCCAAAACGTTCGCCTAAATGCAATCGCGCGCCGAGTTCAACGATTTTCTCAAACACGCCCGGACGTAATCCTGCGTCGATAAAATAGGCATTGCTCGAACGCACAATTGCGCGCCGCAAATTGTAGTCGCCGGGCGGAACAGTATCGCGAAACGCCTGGCGGCCGACGTAGATGATGCCGGCGCTGGGTTTGTTGGGATTGGGTTCCACACGATAGTTTGCGAGCGGATTGAAATGCGCTTCGGGGGTTTCCAGCGCGGCGAGCGCCACGATGGTTTTGAATACCGAACCGGCCTGATAATGTTCCGCCGTCGCACGATTCTTTTCCGCGGTGAGTTGTTGCAATTGCTGATATTCGCGGCGCGAGATGCCGTGGGCAAACTGGCTCGGGCTGTAGGTCGGATTGGAAGCCAGCGCCAGAATATCGCCGGTGCGCACATCCATCACCACCACCGCGCCGCGCCCGCTGAAACCAATTTGTTTGCGCAATGCGATTTCCGCGGCGCGTTGCACCTCGAAGTCCAATGTCAGCACCACGTTTGTGCCGGGAATCGTCGGCTCCCAGATCGTTTCCGCCTGCCGATACAAGAGACTGTTCACTTGCACGGACTTCACGCCGGCGCGACCGCGCAGCGTTTTATCCAATCCGCCTTCAATGCCGATGAGCCCGCGGTAATCGGGCAGGCGATAGGAAAAATACGCCGCTTCGCCAAGCGCGGAACTGTCATCGGGCCGGACGTAGCCGATGACATGCGCCGCGACATTACTGTGCGGATAATGGCGGCGCGATTGGATTTCGAGATCTACGCCAAGCGAACTGGTCGGTTGCTCCTCGAAGCGTGCCACATGCAACGGCGACAGATTTTCCGCCAGACTATAGGGCATTAATCGCGCCGTCGCGTAGTGACGATGGAATTGTTCCGGATCCAGTGCCAACGGCGCGCGCAAAACTTCGGCGACGCGGCCCGCGACGGAAGACACGACACGGAAGCGCGCCTCGCGTTCGAGACTGTCGCCTTTGACGCGGACGTATTGGGTTTTGACGGGATTGAATCCCAACCACTCTTTCCAGAACGGCAAATCATTGGTCACCACCGTGCGCGGGCGAATGCGCCGGTATTCCGCGCGAAAATCAGCGCTCAATTCTTCCAGGTAAAGATTGATATTGTAACCGGGCCGATTCTCGGCCAGCGGCAGGCCGTTGCGATCGAGAATTTCCCCGCGCGCGGAGGGAATGCGCACGGTGCGATAATGTTGCGTTTCCACCATGGCGCGAAAGCGCTTGGCGTTGACGATCTGCACCCACCACAGTCCGGCGAGCAGGACCAGCAACCCACCGGAAAGCACGAGCGCCAGCAACTGAAGTTGCGGGTCGTTCTTTCGCA
>CAZKMR010000001.1:154864-159550 GCA_964553795.1 uncultured Bifidobacterium sp.
TCAGTTTCTCCCGCGCCGGATTTCCCGGTCGGCGCGGAAACTCGTCTCCACCACCGGTTGATAGCCGAGCGCGTGATTCAATCGATCAAACAACAAAAATAGCGCGGGGGTGGCGATGCCGCCGCCCACACTCATGACCAGCCATTGCCAAAGCGAACCCCAACCGAGCAGCGGCGATTGCTCCAGCGTGAGGAGCAGCAGCACCGTCAGCAATGGCGCCGCCGCACTCGCCACCAAACCAAGCACGAACTGCGCGTAGGGTTGTTCGCGCAGCAACAGGTCGCGGCGAAATTGCAGCACGAAGCCAATGAACAACAACGGCAGCACACTCACGCCGAGCGGATTTACGGAGAGCGTGTCGAACATCAAGCCGCCGGTCACTGCGAACGTGATCATCATTGCCGGTCCAGTGGTGAGCGCGGTGTAAACCATGAGCGCGGGCAACAAATCCACCTGCGCGCCGAGCAGACTGCGCACCCCGTCAAACGTGCCTTGCAGGAACACCGCCAGTAACGCGGCGAGCAAAATCAAAATGTTGGGTAGCACAAACATGGTTAATGGAGGAACGGCCAACATCCCACGTTCAACGTCCAACGCTCAACGCTCGGGGAGCATCGCCATTGCTTCGGGGAGCACACGCGCCTCGCGTGTGATCGGCTGCGCCGCGCAGCCGGAACAACGCGCGCCATTGCGCGTTGAAACTGGCGCGGTGGCGCGCTCAGGTGCGACGGACGAGGCGTCCGCCGCCGCACGCGAGGCGCGTGCGCTCCCCGATGCAAGCCCGCGCGCGTCACACTTGCCACTTTGGACGTTGAGTGTTGAAAGTTGAACGTTGAATGTTTCATGCGCTTCATCGAAACAGCACCCACACTTCCTCCAGCGAGCTGAGATTCGCCGACAGTTTGACTTCCGCTTCTTGAATCAATCCCGATTCAATCGGGCGCGCTTCCTCGACCAGAAGCCCGATAAGAATGCCCGCGGGATAGAGGCTGGAAAGTTCGCTGGTCACGACGCGTTCACCGGGTTTCACCTTCGCGTGACTCGGCAAATGCGACAGGTTGACGAACGAGCCGTCGAACGGTCCACCGCCCACGATGATGCCCTGACTGCGTTCGGCGTGTTCGATCACTGCCGGCACTTTGCAATTGGGATCGCCAATCAACACCACGTGGGCGCGGGTCAAACTCACGGCGGAGATGCGGCCAATCAGATAACCCTCGGGGGAAAGCACCGGCAGGTTGTTGCTCAAGCCGTTCCGGCTGCCTAAATCAATTTGCACCGTGCGCCACCAGTTGGCCGGGTCGCGATAAATGACGCGTCCGAGTTTGACGTTCCACCGGTTTTGCCTTTGCCAGCCGACCAGTTGGCGCAACCGGTCATTTTCCCGCGCCATCGTTTCGGCCTGGGCCAGATGCAATCGCAGTTCCTGATTTTGGCGGCGGAGCGTTTCATTGGCGGCAATAATATCGGATTTGGGGAGCAGGGTTTCGGCGGCGCGCCCGGCGGCTTGTTGGGTGCTGTTGGCCATGCCGAACAGCGGGAGGAAAATGCTGCCCAACGCGGTTTTGAGGCGCGTGGTGGTCCGGCTCGGCAGGTTGAGTACCAGCAAAGTCAGCAGGGCCACCAGGGCCACGGCGATGTAATACGGCCGCTTAAACATTCTTCGTCCTGCGCCGGGGTTTGGTCCGGGCAGAGCAGGGCGAACGCGCGGGCGGGATTAACTACTTGGAGTTGGTGGAGACGCGCTTGAGAAATTGGAGTTCTTGCAACACGCGACCCGTTCCCTCGGCCACAGCCGTGAGCGGATCGTCAGCAATATGAACGGGCAGCCCGGTTTCTTCGGCCACCAAACGATCAATGCCGCGCAACAACGCGCCGCCGCCCGCCATGACAATGCCCCGATCCACAAGATCGGCGGCCAGTTCCGGGGGACAACGTTCCAACGTGAGGCGGATACTCTCCAATATGCTTGAAAGCGGCTCCTGCAAGGCTTCGCGAATTTCCTCCGAGCGAATGGTCAGCGTTTTGGGCAGACCCGAACTCAGATCGCGGCCTTTGACTTCCATCGTTAATTCCTGCTCCTGCGGAAAGGCAGAGCCAATCCGAATCTTGATTTCTTCCGCAGTGCGTTCACCGATCATTAAGTTGTAGGCCCGCTTCATGTGAGCGACGATCGTATCATCAAACTCGTCTCCGCCCACCCGCAGGCTGCGGCTGAAGACGATCCCGGCGAGGGAGATGATTGCGATTTCGCAAGTGCCCCCGCCGATATCCACGATCATGTTACCCGCCGGTTCATGCACCGGCAGACCGACCCCAATGGCCGAGGCCATGGGTTGTTCGATCAAATACACTTCGCGCGCACCCGCGTGTGTGGCGGAATCTTTAACCGCCCGCTTTTCCACTTCCGTGATTCCCGAGGGCACTGCCACCACGACGCGTGGGGCAATCAGTTTGCGATGATGCACTCGTTGAATGAAGTGGCGCAACATGGCTTCGGTGATCTCGAAGTCGGCAATCACGCCGTCCTTCATGGGCCGGATGGCCACGATATTGCCGGGCGTTCTGCCGAGCATTCGTTTCGCTTCCTCACCGACTGCCAGCACGTTGGTGGTGCCAGCCTGAATGGCCACGACGGAGGGTTCGCGGAGCACGATTCCTCGGTCACGTACGTAAACGAGGGAATTTGCAGTCCCGAGATCTATCCCAATGTCGTTGGAAAACAGGCTTTTAACTTGCGCTAACATGAATTGAGCCTAACGGGCACAAGTAAAGAGAGGTTGAACTCTAGGGTCAAGCGGAATACATGAACCAGACCCTGCAAATGACCCGAGCAACCGCAAAGCATGGGAACAGAGCATCAAACTCTACTCCATACCCAGGCACCTCGGGCCGTTATCAGGACTACGGCGACTTTACGCGGTAATAGCGTTGTGGGTAATTCGTCGCGCCGGGGTCGGTGAATTGGAACTGGCCCGAGCCGGGCGGCGTCTCCAGCGCGGGACCAAGATTGCTCCAGCTCGCGGAGGACAACGCGACGTTCGTAGAGGCGAAAACCGTGAAACTGGCGCCGTTCAGATTGGCGAAGCTGAATTGGAACGTGCCATTGCCCAGGCGCACTGGGTTGATCAATGAAAAGTTGGGATTGAATACGCCTTCCACCGCGCCAATGTCCACCGTTCCACCGATGACCCGGGCGTAACCACGCTGGTCATACGTGAAAGCGCTGGCGGCGGCATTGTTGCCCGCATTAATGGCCGGGGAACCGGGCAGCGGCGGCATGGTTTGCGTGGGGCCGCCGTAGTTGCCCAGCGGCGCAAGCATGGGGTTGCCATTGGTCAAATTGCCAGCCGCGTTGTCGATGTCACCGAATATGTCGCTCTCAAAACTGGCGGTATTGCCTGCCACAATGGTGTTGGTCAGGTAGAGCGGCCCGAAGCTGGCGAGGCCGCCGCCGTAGGGGACAGCAATGTTACCGGACACAGTGGAATTGAGGATCGTCAGCGTACCGGAGTTGTTGGCGATACCACCTCCGGAAGTGGGACCAAAACTATTGCTGGCAGAATTTCCAAAGAGCGTGCTGTTAACGATGGTCAACGTGCCGGCTTCGTTGTGGATGCCGCCACCAGAACCGTGGGTCACGTTGCCGGAAAGGGTGCAGTTGGAAACGGTCAGGGTCGCGTTGTTCAGATAAATGGCGCCGCCCGAACTGCCCGAAGCCAGTCCATTGGTCAAGGTCAAGCTTGCGAGTAGACTGGTGGTGCCGGAAACAAATTCAAAGAGTCGCCCGGTGGCGTTACCGTCAATGGCGATGCCGCCGGCCAATGCCGAGGCGTCGATGGTGAGGTCTTGAATCACGGTGATCTCGCCGCTGGTCAGGAGAATGGTCTGACCGGAGAGGGTGTTGGTGAAATTGACGGCGGCGCCGGGGAGCGCGTCAGCAACGGCCTGACGCAATGAGCCAGGGCCGCTGTCATTGGTGGTGGTGACCAGCACCGGGGGCGGCACGATCACGGTGACATTGCGGGTGTTGGTGGCGCTGTTGCCGGAGGCATCCGTGGCGATGTAGGTGACGGTGTAGTCGCCGAGAACAGCCACATTTACGGTATTGTTGGTCTGGAATCCGGGCCCGCTGTCGCAGGCGTCCAGCGCGATGACGCCGGGGTCCACGAACGGTGTGTTCAGCAGATGGATCATCGGGTTGTCACCCAGCAGGGTGAGAGCCGGTGGCGTGGTGTCCTGCACCACGACGGTGCGCGTGATAGTGGCAATGCCGCCCAGGCCGTTGCTGGCGGTGTAGGTCAGCACGTAACTGCCCGGCGCGTTCGTATCCAGACTGTCGCTGACGAGCACGTTGAGGGCGCTGATCCCGGAGGGTACGTTGGTCTCGCCATCGGCATTGTTTCCCCACGCGACGACCGTCCCATCGCTCCGCAGCGCCAGACTGTGATACGCCCCTGCGGCAACGGCCACCACGTTGCTCAAGCCCGCAGGGATGTTCGTCTGACCAAAGATATGGTTTCCCCACGCGGCGATCGTCCCATCGCTCCGCAGCGCCAGACTGTGATACGACCCTGCGGCAACGGCCACCGCGTTGCTCAAGCCCGCCGGCACGTTGGCCTGGCCATCGCCATTGTTTCCCCACGCGACGACCGTCCCATCGCTCCGCAGCGCCAGACTGTGATA
>CAZKMR010000001.1:159650-164068 GCA_964553795.1 uncultured Bifidobacterium sp.
CGTTGCTCAAGCCCGCCGGCACGTTGGTCTGGCCATCGGCGTTGTATCCCCATGCAGCAACCGTCCCGTCGCTCCGCAGCGCCAGGCTGTGACCGCTTCCTCCGGCAATGGCCACCACGTTGTTCAAGCCCGCTGGGACGTTGGTCTGGCCATCGGCGTTGTATCCCCACGCGGCGACCGTCCCATCGTTCCGCAGCGCCAGACTATGGAAGCCTCCCCCGGCGATGGCCAGTGGCGCCCCGGTGGCTGTCGCCCCGGGATCGGGAAAGGCAACATGACATTCATTGGTGACCACCGCCGCGCCGTTCAATGCGATCGCCGGCGCGCCAAAAGCCACGTTGTCTCCATAGACCGTGCCGACGGCATTCGAGGCCACGACGCGGTAGTAATACGTGAAGCCAGGTGCGAGCCCTGCGGTATTGTTGCTAATGGTCACCGTGGCGCCCGTGCTCCCGACGGAGACGGATGCACTTTGCTGGGAATAGCTGAAACGGGTAGTGCCCCACTCGAACCACGCGGTCGTGGCCGATCCGTTGGGACTGACCGAGGCATTGAGTTGGGCCACGGTGTTGCTCACGCCGGTGGCAGGCAACGTCTTCACCAGCGGGGCTTCCTGGTAGGCCACTGCTCCGATGTCCACGAGTCCCCCGGTTTCGCGCGGAACACCGCGTTGGTCGGTGGCCGGGGTGCTGGGCGTGGCAATGCCAGTCTTGATGGCCGGGGAGCCGGGCAGCGGCGGTCGGGTCTGCGTGGGACCGCCGTAGTTGCCCAGAACCGCGAGGATGGGCGCGGCCACCAGGACATTCGGGCTGGCGACGAGACTCGAGCCGTTGGTGTCGCCGATCAAGTTCACGCCCGCCGTGAGCACATTGCCCGAGGTCTGGTAGAGGTCAGGGCCGCCATTTCCGATGTTGAGAGCCACGATCGTGTTATCGAGCGCGAGCGCGCCGCTGTTGTAGATGCCGCCGCCGCGGCGGGGACCGTTCCCCCGGGCAGTGTTGCCCGAGAACGTGGTGTTGACGAGGGTGTTGGAGGCGGAACTGGCGCTGTAAATCCCTCCGCCAAATCCCGCGTTGACCAAGCCGCTGCCGGTTTCATTGCCCGTGAGTGTGCTGTTCACAAGGCGGAGTGTTCCCGAGTTGTAGATGCCTCCGCCATGGCCTCCCGTGGCACTCTGATTCACCGTGTTTGCCCCACTGCCCGCAACCCCACCCGCATTGTTGGCAAAGGTGGAACGGTAAACGGTCAACGTTCCGGTGTTGTGGATCGCGCCACCGCGGCCGCCATTTCCACCGAAGCTCGGGCCGCCACTTGGCGCACTACCGCCATTGCCGGCGTAGTTGGAGGCGAAAGTGGTATCCTGCACGGTGAGGGTGCCGCTGTTATAAACTGCGCCCCCACCGCCCCCCGCGCCGCCGTAGTTGAAATTGGTTGAACTGATTCCCCCGTTGCCGGTGAAGTTGCCCGACACGGTACAGCTTTGCAGGTCCAGGGAACCCGCCGCGAAGATGGCCCCGCCGCGGCCCGAGCCAGTGGGAGATACTCCGGAAAGGCCTTGTTCCGTGGCGTTTCCGGAGAGGGTGCAGTTGGTGAGCGTGAGCGCGGCGCCACTGTTCAGGTGGATCGCTCCGCCATCGCCAGTCACGCGGCCATTGATCAGGGCGAGACCGGAAAGGGTGTTGGTGGTGCCGGAGGAAAACTGAAAGATGCGAGAGGCGTTGTTCCCACTTAAAGTCAGGCCGGACAGGGGTGAAGCGTCAATGGTGAGGTTTTTGCCAACAGTGATTTCCCCGCTGGTCAGCAGAATGGTTTGGCCCGCGAGCGTGTTGGTGAAGGAAACCGTAGCCATACCCGGGGAGGCGTAGGCGATAGCATCGCGTAGCGATCCGATCCCTGAATCCGCTGTGGTAGTCACCAGCGGAGCCGTATATTGAAATTCCACCGCGCCAATGTCCACAGTGCCGTTCACCACCCGGGCGTAACCGCGCTGGTCGGTAAGGCTGTTCGTGGCCGACGTGAGACCCGCGTTGATGGCGGGAGAACCGGGCAGCGGCGGCATGGTGAGCGTGGGGCCGCCGTAGTAGCTAAGCGGCGCGAGCATGGGATCGCCCGACAGAAGGTTGCTGACGTTGTTAAAGGTGCCGCCCGCCACTTGAACATTGACGGAGGAATCCGCAGTGTTGCCCGCCACGATGGTGTTGGTCATGCCGAGCGTAGCCGTCGTGTAAATGCCGCCACCGCCGGAAGTGCTGCCCGTGCCGGCCTCATTGCCCACGACGGTGCAGTTGCGGACATCAATGCTCCCGCTGTAAAACAACATCCCGCCCCCCGAAAACGTGCAGGAGTTTGAAGCGACCGTGGAATTGATGAGCTGGCAAGTGCCGTTGAAGAAATAGATGCCGCCCGCCACCCCCGCCTGATTGTGGATCACGCTTGAATTCCGCAATACCAGCCGGCCCGATGATTCCGAATAAATGGCACCGCCCCACGAGGTGCCGGTGGCCGTGTTTCTAACGAGGGTGCAATCCTGGAGCGTGGTGTTCCCCTGGTTGTAAATGGCTCCCGCGTCAGACGCGCGGCCGTTGGTCAGGGTAAGCCCAATCAGTGTGTTCGTGATGCCGGCGGCGAATCGAAACAGGCGGCTGTTGGTGTTCCCATCAAGAGCGATGCCGCCGATGGCCGAGGCGTCAATGGTGAGGTTCTTGTTAGTGACCAGCAATTGGCCGCTGGTCAGCAGGATGGTTTTCCCGGCGAGTGAATTGTTGAAGGTGATGGTGCTACCACTCGCGGCGTCGGCAATGACCTGGCGGAGCGAGCCCGGGCCGGAATCGTTGGTGTTCACAACGATGGGATGCAGGGGAATCAGTTGGGCAGGAGTCAGGGCGGTGTCGCTGAAGCGGACGTTGTCCATGGTGCCCACCGTGGGATCAAACCCGCCGTTGTAGTAATCGCGGAAAAAGGCCCAGTCAAACGTGGACACGTAAACTCCCAGATCTCCGCTCAACCCCGTCGCCTGACCTTCCTGCACGTAGCCGGTGCCTGTGTCCAGATAGAGCGTAATGGTGCCGGCGCCGCTGTTGGCCACGACCGCGATACCATACCATTGGCCAGCGACCAGGGAGTTCGTCCCGTCCACGATGATGCGGTTCGCCGCACTCGTGGAATAGGCCGGCAGGTAATTGAACCGCAGTTGATTTGCGCCATCGCCCCGGCGTTGGAAGTAAAAGTCCGATTCCGGACTGCTGAAGGAACTGCCCATCTTGGCCACGAAAGTTTCCCAGCCATCGGCGTCATCCATTTTGACGTGCAGTTCGAGCGTCCAGTTGGGGGCCGACCATTGAACGAAACCCGGAGACTCGGCATTGAAGACGTAGCCGTCCTGCTGGTTGGCATACATGCCGAGACTGCCGCCATTGGGCGAGGTGGCGTTGGTCCAGCTCGGGCCGGCGGCCACCGAGTAGCCGTGCATCACCGTGCCGTTGATCCCGACCGAGCCGCCGGAACCATTCGGAGCGCCATTGGTGGTGAAGGAGCGTCCGTTGACGCCATCTTCAAAATTCCAGAATTCGACGGTGGCGGCGTGAGTATGAAACGCGTTCGCGAGGACCAGGAAGGTCGCGGCGATTCCGGCCCAAAGCAGGCGAGTGGTTTGACACGAGTAGGGGGGCGAGAATTGTGGTAATGCTCTCATAGTGATATCGGGTTTGTTTGAATTGCGTTCTCTCTTCGTTCCGGTGAGTACATTCGAACGATCGGCGTAGCAGGTGACACCGAGGCTGAACGCTGAGATAGGCATTCATAATACGTCTGTTGAGCAAATGGCGGCCCGACCATTTGTGGATAACCTCCGTCATCTCTTGATCACGGACCCTTTGGAAAGATGAGGCACTCCGAGCGCTTACTTCATCTGATTGAAAACATTAAAACAGCCGAAGGAATTTCTGTCCACGGTGATTTTCCCGGAATCCCAATATCTTTTTCGGGAAACAGTTCTTGAAACCAACAGTGCCTGAAGCGGAGTAGTCAGGACAATTTCCGTTTTCGGATATCGGCCCGAAGCTTCGCGATGACCGCCACCTTGGGGTTTGGGTCATGCGGGCCGGTTTTCAAATGGTCCTCCAACGGGATGATGTTGCCGAAGTGAGGGGCCGGTAGGGTCATTGTGCAAACACGATTGGAAGGCATTGGCAGTTTCAGCGCCGCCGCCTGACCTACCTGCTTGCGGGAAAGCCTTGGCTTGGTCGAAACTGCCACATGGACCTGCTCGCTGAACTCGCGAAAATCTGGCACTGGCTCGTGGCGGCGTTGACCGTCACGCTTTCGGTGCTCGCCTCCGGCCACGCGCTCCTGCACAAACGCGATTCCCGCGCGGCCACGCTGTGGGTCGGTTTCGTCTGGTTCGTGCCGCTGGTCGGAGC
>CAZKMR010000001.1:164168-165249 GCA_964553795.1 uncultured Bifidobacterium sp.
TGCACCTACATCTTTGATCGCGACGCCGCCGGGCTCGCGTTTGCCGAAGCGCTCGGCGCGGCCGTGCAACGCGGCGTGCAAGTGCGTGTGTTGATTGACGCCACCGGCACGCGTTATTCCTGGCCCTCCATTCTCGGCGAGCTCAGGCAACGCCACATTCCCCACGCACGTTTTCTGCGCACCTTCCCGCTGCGGCGGATGCTTGAAATGAATTTGCGCAATCACCGGAAGATTCTGGTCGTGGACGGCAAAATCGGTTTCACCGGCGGCATGAACCTCCGCGTCGGGCATTGGCTCGCGAAAAATCCCAAACGCCCCGTGCGCGATTTGCATTTTCAACTCGCTGGCCCTGTCGTCACGCATTTGCAGGAAGCCTTCGCCGAGGACTGGTGCTTCACCACCGGCGAATCTCTGCGCGGCGCCAACTGGTTTCCTGCGCAGGAAAATGCCGGACCGATTGTCGCGCGCGGCATCACCGATGGACCGGATGAAGACTTCGATAAACTGCGTTGGGCGATTCTCGCCGCGCTGGCCGCCGCCAAAACTTCCGTCCGCGTCGCCACGCCCTATTTCCTGCCCGATGCCACCATAATCTCCGCGCTCAACCTCGCCGCCATGCGCGGTGTGACCGTGGATATTCTCCTGCCGGCCAAAAGCAATCTGCCCTTCGTGGATTGGGCTTCGACGGCCTTATGGTGGCAATTGCTCGAACGCGGCTGCCGCCTTTGGCTTTCGCCGCCGCCGTTTGATCATTCCAAAGTCTTCGTCGTGGACGACGTTTGGTCCTCCATTGGTTCCATGAATTGGGACGCGCGCAGTCTGCGCCTGAACTTTGAATTCAACGTGGAATGTTATGACGCCGCCCTCGCGCGTGAGTTGAGTGAATGGTTTGACGCGCAACGCCAGAACAGTCGCCCGATCAGCCTGGCTGAAGTGGACGCGCGCAGCCTGCCGATTCGCCTCCGCGACAACGCGGCCCGCTTATTCAGTCCGTTTCTGTGAACCCGGTCCCCGCGGTGACTTCGCGGGGGGACACAATTCCTCACTTTCATGGGAAAAACGCCTGCTGGTGGGGCGGTCC
>CAZKMR010000002.1:0-92134 GCA_964553795.1 uncultured Bifidobacterium sp.
TCGTCTTGACGATCTCTTCGATCTTACGGCGCGCAGCCACGCCTTTCTGCTGCAATTGCAAGAACGCTTCCTGAGCAGCAGCACAAGCCTCGTCCGCTGTGGCGAACACGCCGAACTTGCCGCGCAATGCCGGAGCGGACATGGCTTTCGTTATACCACAACCACAGGACTCGCTCTTCGCCGCCGGAGCGGGCGCAGCCGGAGCGGAAGCTGTAACGGTTGTCGTCCCACCGATGCGGCCCAACACCTCGGACACCACGTCACGGATCAAGGTTTCGTTCACTGCGCTCATAAAATTTTAATCACAAATGGATGCCATTGAACACGAATTGGCTGATTCCCGCCTTGGACAAGCCCGCTGCGGTCTGATAGATTGCCCCGCAGAAACGGAAAGCGAATATGTCTCAAGCCATCCAACTGAAAGTGCAGATGCCGGGCGACTTGGCGAAGTTTCGTCTGCCCAAGGGAGTGCAAAAGCGGCTTCACGACCTGCTCGATAAGCAAGACAGCGGCGAACGCCTGACAACCGCCGAGAAGCGAGAGGCCGAGGGTCTGACTGACTTGAATGACCTGCTCTCGCTGCTCCGTCTTCGTTCCCAACGTTTGAGCAACGGTCGGCATTAAGCGCATGACGATCCCGGCGCAACTGAGGCGTCAGGTTGTTCATCGGGCGCAAAGTCGTTGCGAATACTGCGGCCTTGCTCAAGCCTCGCAGGAAGCCACTTTCCACATTGACCACATCATTCCCGTCACCGCTGCTGGCCAAACGACGCTCAGCAATCTCGCTCTGGCTTGCGTATCCTGCTCGTTGCGCAAAGGCGCAAGACTGACGGCGCGCGATCCGAAGACCGGAAAGGAAGTTCGGTTGTTCAATCCCCGCCACGACTCGTGGCGCTTGCATTTCCGATGGGATGGCGTTCGCGCCATCGGTATCAGCCCAAGCGGGCGGGCGACCGTTGCAGCATTGAACTTGAATCGCGCCGTGGCCCAAGCCATTCGCCACGAAGAAATCCTCCGTGAACGGCATCCGCCGCCAGGCCACATTTGATTTGGCGCGCAGCTTCATCACGCTTTGCCGCTGAAGATTTGTTTTCCCAGGACATCCACGCTGTCCACGATGCCGATGATGACGGCGTCCACGGGCGCGTCCTTCATGCCGGGCGCAAGACGGGCGCTGCTGCCCTGGCAAAACATCACCATCTCGCCGAGGCCCGCACCGAGCGCGTCCACGGCCACGATGGTGTTCGCGCCGGGGCGGAACTTCGTAGGATCTTTTTCATCCACGAGCTGCGGGCGGAGCAACAGCAGTTTGCGACCCGACATGTTCGGGTCCTTCTTCGTCGCGACCACCGCGCCTTCGACTTTGGCCAGAAACATAGTTTTGCCTTTGTGGCGGCGGCTCGTGAGAGCGCCGCATTCTTACGTCGAATCAGCCGCGCTCTCACGAGCGCAGCCACGAATCATTTCTTCTTCGGCAACACCGCTTCCACGTCGCTGTGCGGCCGGGCGATGACGTGCACGCTGACCACTTCGCCTTTGATGGCTTTGATGGCTTGCGCGCCGGCGTCGGTGGCGGCTTTGACCGCGGCGACGTCGCCGACGACCACCGCGGTGACGAGGGCGTTGCCGACCTGGGTCATCGGGCCGACGAGTTCCACGTTCGCGGCCTTGAGCATGGCGTCCGTCCCCTCGACGAGGGCGACGAGTCCGCGCGTTTCAATCATTCCAATGGCTTGAGGCATATACTTTAGTTCTTAGTTGATGGTTGAGAGTTGAAAATCGTTTTTAACCACGGATGGACACGGATTTTGAAACGGAGCGCGGGTCTGTGACCCGCAGCACTCCACGCCATAGCGGCACGCTGCGGCTCACAGAGCCGCGCTCCGCAAAAGCATTCGTGTCTATTCGTGTTCATTCGTGGTTAATTCTTTTGCGCTCCCAGCAAGCGCTTGGTTTCGCGCGCGACCACCAGTTCTTCGTTCGGCGGAATCACCATGAGCTTCACGCGAGAACTTGGTTTGCTGATGACGGCTTCAGTCGCGCGGGTGCTCGCGTTGAGCGCGGCATCCAATTCGATGCCGAGGCCTTCGAGGTTCGCGCAAATCGCAGCGCGGATGTCCGCACGGTTCTCGCCGATACCGGCGGTGAACACAATCGCGTCCGCACCGCCCAGCTCGAAGAAGTAGCTTCCAATCCAATGCCGCGCGCTGGCGACATACGTTTCTATCGCGAGCTTGGCGTTCGCATTGCCCTTCTCACCGGCTTCGATGACGTCGCGGATGTCATTCGATACGCCGCTGATGCCTGCAAGGCCGGATTCCTTCGTGAGCTGGCGCTGCGCTTCTTCAATCGTGATGCCAAGCATCTTCACCGCATACGGAATTGCTTCGGCATCCAGGTCGCCGACCCGATTGTTCTGCGGCAAACCGGATTGAGGGCTCATGCCCATGCTCGTGCCGATGGACACGCCGTTGCGAATGCCCGTGATGCTCGAACTGCCGCCGAGATGACACGAGATCACGCGAAGTGGAGCGCCGTTCACAGAGGATTTACCACCGTCCACGTAAAGCTTACGGGCGCGTTCGGCGACGTCATTGCGGCCAAGTAAGTCCGCCGAGCGTTCGGCGATGAACTTGTGGCTTGCACCGTGAAAACCCCAGCGTTGGATACCGATGTCGTGCCAGGCTTGCGGCACGGCGTAACGCATCATCGCCTCGGGCGCGAACCGATGGAACGCGGTCTCAAACAATCCCACCAGCGGCACACTCGGCATGCGTTTCCCAAACAGGCGGATGCCGGTGATGTAAGGCGGATTGTGCGCGGGCGCGAGGCCGTTGTAAGCCTCCATCGCGCCGAGCACGCGTTCATCGAGTCGCACACAACCGGTGACGTTCTTGGCGATCACGGTCTTGAAGCCGACCGCGGCGAGTTCGCTTTCGTTGGCGAGCGCGCCAGTGTCTCTAAGTTGCGCGAGGCAATCCTCGATCGCCTTCGGATAATCAGCCACGCGTTCGAAGCCGCCTTTGTGCAAAAGGCGCTCGGCGTTGTTCGAGAAGTCGAACAAGCGCCACTTGAGCGAGGTGCTGCCGATGTTGGCGATCAGGATTTTCATTTGCGAGGAACTAGAAGCTAGAAACAAAGAGTTAGAATTTATTGCGTGCGATTCTAACTTCCATCTCCTAACTCCTAGCTTCTGAATCATTGCAGCCACTTGCCGAGGATGCTGAGATCGTCGTGCGGACGCGGGATCACCTGGACGGCGACCACCGAGCCGACTTGCGCGGCGGCAGCCGCACCGGCGTCGGTCGCGGCTTTGACGGCGGCGACGTCGCCCCGAAAGAATCCGGTGACATAGCCACTGCCGATCTTTTCCCAGCCGGTCATCGTGACATTCGCGGCCTTGAGCGCGGCGTCGCACGCTTCCATCAGCGCGCAAAAGCCTTTGCATTCAATCATTCCAACTGCTTGTTGAGCCATAAATCAGTTCTTAGTTGATGGTTGAGAGTTGAGAGTTTTACTTCGCAGCGGCTTTGGCGACTTCGGGCACAAAGGCTTTCAACAAGTCTTCGTGCGGACGCGCGATGAGATGCGAGCTGACGAGCTCGCCGACCTTGGCCGCCGCCTTCGAGCCGGCGTCCACAGCGGCTTTCACGCTGCCGACGTCGCCCTTGGCGAGCACGGTGATAAGACCGCCGCCGATGGGGATGGTTTTGACCAACGTCACGTTGGCCGCTTTGACCATGGCATCACTGGCTTCCACGCTGCCGATGTAGCCTTTGGTTTCGATCATTCCTAATGCTTCACTCATTTGTTTTCTCCTGTTTGGGTGTTAATTGACGGAAAAGGAAATTGAACCACGGAGCGACTTGGACAAATTACCGGAACGGAGCGCGGGTCTGTGACCCGCAGCACGTTCGAACAATGCGGCACACTGCGGCTCACAGAGCCGCGCTCCGCAAAAGCATTCATCTCGATTCGTGTTCATCCGTGGTTAAAACTATTTGATCAACTCGACTGGCGTGTTCGATTGCAGGTTGCATGCGTTGCCTTCGTCAGTGTCAATATGCACCTCGAGTTTGAAACTCTTGTCCACGCGCGCGAGCATCTTGTCGAGCGTGATTCCGCAATCGCCGCCGATCCTGAGCTTCATCATGTCGCCATGCCTCACGCCGTAGAATTCCGCATCAGTCGGACTCAAGTGCGCATGACGCAACGCGCGGATCACGCCGTCGGGCATTTCGAAAAATCCATTCGGCCCCATGAGCATTGCGCCGGGCGTGCCTTTGATGTCGCCAGACGCGCGCAACGGAATATCGAAACCGAGCGCAATGGCGTCTGTGTAAGCGAGTTCAACCTGATTGAGACTCCGGCACGGACCGAGGATGCGCAGATTGGAAATCACGCGACTGCGCGGTCCGATGAGCGTCACGGTTTCCTTCGCAGCAAACTGCCCTTCCTGATAAAGCCATTTGTGAACCGTAAGTTGATGCCCCTTGCCGAAGAGAGCTTCGACCGCGTCCTGTGTAAGATGGCAATGCCGCGCGCTGATATTCACCACTAGTGGATTCGGCGCGGACGCCGCACGCGGCAGCGGTTTGCCAAGGCGCGCATAAACCGCCTGTCGCACGAGGTGCTCGACGACCGCGCGATGCGGAACGGATGCAGCAATGGCCATAATTCGCGGCCAATTGTCGCGAGAAAGATGCCAGAGTCAACAAATATCTTGCAAAATCTTCCAACATCTATCACAGTCGTGCACAACATGACGGCGGAAGAACGCAAACACCGGTTGGAGACATACCTGCAACAGGTTGAATTTGCGTCACTTGAAGATTTAGCCAAGCACGTCGGCTCGTCGGTTTCCACCGTGCGGCGCGATCTCACTTCGTTGGAGGCGGGCGGCACGATCAAAAGAACGCACGGCGGCGCTCGATTGATTGCCCCGAAATCAGACGAGTTCACCTTCTCAACCCGCGACACGCACCAGCTCGACGCCAAGGAAGCAATTGGCCGCGCCTGTACCGCGCTGATTCACCCCAACCAAAGCGTCATCATTGATGCGGGCACGACTTGCTTTCACGTCGCGAAACATCTCGAAGACAAGTCACCGCAGATCGTCACCAATTCCCTGCCCGTGGCGAATCTTTATTCCTCCGCCGGCAAAGTGGAACTCGTCTTGAGTGGTGGCGTGATTTATCCGCGACTCGGAGTGCTCGTTGGTCCGCTCGCGGTAGAAGCGTTTTCCAAAATTCACGCGGACGTCGCGATTATGAGCACAGGGGGAATCACCATGGACGGCCTGACGAACTCTCATGGCCTGCTCATTGACATTCAACTCGCCATGATGCGCGCGGCGGCAAAGGTCATCATGTGTCTGGACCACACGAAATTCGGCCGGCGCTCTGTTTCTTCGCTCTGCGATCTCGCGAAGGTCCACACGATTGTGACGGACAGCCAAGCGCCAACTGACCTCGTGTCGCAACTCCGCTCGAAGGGAATTGAGGTAATCGTCGCTGAGTAACTCAGATTGCGAAAATAAGTCTGACGCAAAGTAGAATATTCCGCGCCACATCCGGCTTCCAAAAAACTCGTGCCGCAAAACGCGGAAGTATTGCCCTGCCCCGCGTGTTTGTTCATCATCCCGCCTCGTCCAACTGAACAACTAACGCGAATTTATCATGAGCAAGAAATTCAATATCGCCATTGTCGGTCTCGGCTTTGGGGCGGAATTCATTCCGCTCTGGCAAAAACATCCACACACGAATTGTTACGCCATCTGCCAACGCAATCCAAAGAAGCTTGATGCGATCGGCGATTATTTCGGCGTGGAGCAGCGTTACGCGGATTTCGCTACATTGCTCAAAGACCCGAACGTGGACGCGGTGCATATCAATTCGCCGATTCCCGATCACGCGTGGATGAGCATCGCGGCGCTGAAGGCGGGCAAACACGTCGCCTGCACCGTGCCGATGGCGACCGGCATCGAAGATTGCAAAAAGATCGTGGACCTCGTGAAACGCACCGGCCTGAAATACATGATGATGGAGACGGTCGTTTACGCGCGCGAATATCTCTTCATGAAGGAACTGCTCGATAAGGGCGAACTCGGCAAATTGCAATTCGTGCAGTCGAGCCATCAGCAGGACATGGACGGCTGGCCGAATTACTGGCCTGGTTTGCCGCCGATGTGGTATGCGACGCATTGCGTTGGACCGGTTGCGGGTTTAATCGGAAAGCCGGCGGAATATGTTTCCTGTTTCGGCTCGGGAACGATTCGCAAAGAATTGGTTAAGTGCTACGGCTCGCCCTTCGCGGTTGAGACGGCGCACATCAAATTCAAAGACACGGACGTGAATGCGCGCATCATTCGCAGCTTGTTCGATACGGCGCGGCAATATCGCGAGAGCATTGATGTGTATGGCACGAAGAAAGCCGTCGAATGGCCGTTGATTGAGCATGAACCGCTGGTTGTTCATACGGCGAAGAAACCTGAACCCAAGATTCCGAAGCTTACGAAATGTCCGGACTTCGCCAAGCGGCTGCCCAAGAGCATCGCCAAATACACGACGCAAGGCGTGTATGATGCGTCGAAAAAAACGCACCTGAGCTTTACGCAAGGCAGCGGACATGGCGGCAGTCATCCGCATCTGGCGCATGAATTCGCCATGGCGCTCGCAGAGAATCGCGATCCATTTCCGAACGCGAAGCAATCCGCCAACTGGACGTGCGTGGGTTTGTGCGCGCACGAATCGGCGCTGCAAGGCGGCAAGATTGTGAAGCTGCCGGGCTTTACGATTTAAGCCTGCTCCCGTTGATCGTTGGCTTCAGGCGACCGGACGTTCCAGCGAGAACGTCCGGTTTTCAAGGTTGCGATGCAAGCGCCGCCAGAAAATCGCCGCGAACAAAAGTTGGAAGAAGATGATCCGGTTGAATTTGGCCACACCACGTCCCGACCCACTCCCCGGCAATAGCTCAATCAGCTGAGACAAAATCATGGGTGCGACAAACACCGTCCCCAGCGTGAGTAACAAAGCCGCGATGAAGTGTCGCGTCCGCACTGAAAAGTATAGACCGATTACCGGGATGACGAGAAAGCTGACCGCGAAAAAGAAGACCTGCGCGCCCTCGCCGTCAGAACGGCGATAAATGCTGTGGTAGATGCTGATGAAGTAAATCCAGATTCCCAGCAGCAAGATAATGGATGGTAGAAATTGTCCCCACAATCCGCGCAATCGCCCACTGATGATCTGCCCGGTGGTCAATGGCGAAACCAACAGGAGTTCGAGCACGCCGGTTTCGCGTTCCCGCCGAAAACTTCCCGCCGCCGTGATTGCCATGCTCAGCGCGAGCAGCCAGCCCATGAGCACTTGAAAGCCGCCGGAAGTACGGAAGAAGGTTCGATCCGTTAGCACCAGACTATAAACGGAAACAATTACGGCAAACCACGCCCACGTCACCATGCGCCCGTTCCAGCGGCGTTGTTCGAGCCAGCCGATCGGATTGCGCAGCAGTTTGCGTTGCATCCAGCGCCGCAGAAAACCTACCGCGATGACGGGACGACAGAAGACGCGCTCGATTTCCCGAACCCGAGCCGACGGCGGTTCGTCGCGCCAGGAACTGCGCGTGCGGTTGGCGGCCACGATTACTGCGACGACCAAAGCAGAAACCGAGATGAATGTGGCTACGGCCATTGCGAATCCGAGTTGGGCCGGCTTAAAGAATTGCATCACGTAATCAATATTCCCGGGTGGAGTGGCGACGACGGAAAAACCCGTGAAAAAATCGTAACCGGATTGAGAATACCCGCTGGTCCAAGTGGTCTGGGAATTCAAGCCCAGAATCGCGCCAACGGTCCATGGAAAAAGGATGAATCCGCAGAACACCAGCAGGCACGCCAGAATCATGGCGCGATTCGCAGTTCGCGCAAAGGCCGAAGCAACTACCGCCGCCGCCAGACACCAGCAGACCGCATTGAAATGCGCCGCCGCCGCCAGCACGGCTTGATACCAACTCACGCCGCCCAGCAGGAACGGAATCATCAGCGCCGGGACAATTGCCACGATCAACGTCCCGGCGCGCAGACCATGCGCGATGCTTTTGGCGATGACAATGTGCGGCGGTTGCAGCGGCGTCAGAAACAGCAGGCCCAGTGTGCCTTCGCGCCGCTCGCGACTGATGCAATCGGCGGCACTGAGCGGCACGAAAATCCAGATGCTCAAGTAGCACAAGAGATGCATGAAGCCGAACAATTCCCCGCCGAGATCGCGGTCGAGGTAATTGTCGCCGAGGAATAAAATCGCCCCACCGATCAACACCACGACGCCCAGCGTTCGCAACCAGTACGTGAAGGATTGCCGTGCCTGCGCGCGCAATTCCCGCACGATGACGGACCAGACTTTCATGTTGCCGAGGCCGGCGCGGCGGCCTGGGAAAGCGGTTGATGGGTGAAAAAGGGCGGCGCTTGACCGGTGGCGGCGATAGCGCGGAAGTTCGTTTCCAGATTTGCCAGTGCCGGCGACGCGCCGAAAATGTCCGTCATGCCGCCGATGCAAAACCACAGGAAAATAATGCCCAATGGCCCGCCAGACCCACCGCCAAATGCGCCGATGATTCCGAGGAAGAGGAAGAAAAAGATCGCCAGCCACGGCGGCAGTAGAATCCGCAGCACGGTGGCGAGAAACGCCCGCGCATGACGTTTGCAAGTCAACGCCGTCCACATCCCGACGCGGACCAACGCGAACATATCCAGATAAAGCATCGCGATGCCCCCCACGAGCACGAGACCAAAGATGCCGGCGGCATCAGAATCGCGCCGAAAGATCCCGGATTGAGCGAGGAAAACCAGCAGGGCTAAATTCATCACGGTCAGGGCGGTCAATTGCCCGGCAAACGAACGCCACATGGCGCGGCTTTGCCCCGCCATGATTTCTCGCACCGTCAGCGGCGTAACCAGGAGCAATTCCAAGGCGCCACTGTGACGATCTTCGCTCAAGCGACGCGTTGCCTCCGTCGCAATCAGACTTTTCAACAGAAGGTGCATCCCAAACGTCATCAACAGTGTCAAAGAAAAGAACATGCCCGCGCCGCGATGGTTTTCCGACCACATCGCCAGAAACAAACAAAGCCACATTGTTGTCAGCACGGCAAAAATCCAGGCGGCGGCGCGCGCGGAACGATTGCGGCGCATGGCCAGCCAGTAAAAGGGATCGTTGGACGGCCCAGACTCGCGCGCACCCGCTGGCGAATGTGACCAACCGGCCTGGCCAGCGCGGTTGGTGGCTTGCGGCTTCGCGTTCGCGCCATTTTCCTGCCAGATCCGCGGCAGCACCAGACTGGCCGCCATTAAACTGGCCGTTCCGAGAGTTCCCATCGTCAGGATGCTATACCAAAAAATTTCAGCGCCGCGTCCGCCGGAATAATAAATGTGGAAAGCCCGTTGAAAGGCGTAGGGCGGACAAGCCACCAGAAGGCGATCGAAATTGAAGCCCCACTGCCCGGCTTCCGCCACCCAGGTCAGCAACGGCAGCAATCCCGCCAGCAATACCATGATTAACAGCGTCGCGCCCATCGCACTGCGCGCGTCGCGGCTGAGAGCCGATACACCCATTCCGATGCCGAGCGAAAGATACAGCGTCACGAGCAAGACAAGCGACACGCGCCAGAATTCGCCCACCGTTGTGCCGCCCATCAGCAACGGCAACGCCAGCACCGGCATGATGGCTAGAAAAGTGTAACCGGCATTCAACGACGTGGACGCCAGTTTCCCGAGAACGACGTCGTAGCCGCGCAGGTCCGTCAGGAACAACAAACCCAGCGTGCCTTCGCGGCGTTCTTCACTGAGAGCATCGGCCGTTTGAAAAACACCCGCCAGCATGGCAAAGCCCAGGCACACGACACTGATGACAATGAAGATTAATTTTGCGCGTTCCGCCGGAGCAGTGTGTCCGCCGGCCGCCATCAAACAGGCCGCCAGGGCCATGACCACCGCGGCGGCAATCCAGCGCACGCGATTGGTGCTCGGTTGCCGAGCCTGCACGCGCAATTCGCGAGCGATGATCGGCAGAAAGTTCATGACGAACCCTATTGGGTTTCCCCGCGCGTGACGCGGAGGAAAACTTCCTCCAAACCGATTTCGTCTTCCCGCAATTCCAACAGTTTTGCCCCGCCGCGCACAAGCGTGTCCGCGATGATGCTGTGGTCGGTTTCGTGACTGGCGAGGGTCACCTTGAGTTTGTGATCAATCGGCAACACCTCCGTCACTTCGGGGCGCGTTTTCAAAAGCGACACCGCTTGCTCGGTGTCGCTGCCAACGCGCACCCACACCACTAAGCCCGACGACATTTGATCGCGCACGCCCTGCACCGGACCGCTGTAAATCAACTTCCCTTTCTCGATGATGCAGACGCGATTACAGATGGTTTCCAATTCGCTGAGAATGTGCGAGCTGATGATGATGGTTTTACCCATGCGCCGTAGTTCGCGCAGGATTTCCATCATTTCGATGCGCGCCCGCGGATCGAGTCCGGAAGCGGGTTCATCCAAAAGCAGCAATTGCGGATCGTGAATGAGCACACGAGCCAGACCGAGCCGTTGTTGCATGCCGCGACTCAACGCCCCAATCAACGCGCCTTTCTTCTCGCTCAACCCAACCAGCTCCAGCACGTCGTTGACCGTCTTCTCGCGTTGCGCGGAGGGAATGCGATAACACGCGCCGAAAAAATCCAGATACTCGGTTACCTCCATGTCCTTATATACGCCGAAGAAATCCGGCATGTAACCGATGACGTGGCGCACGGCGTCCGCGTCTTTGACGACGTCGTGCCCGAGCACTTTAGCGGTGCCGGCGCTAGGGGCCAGAAAGGTGGCGAGGATGCGGAGTGTTGTAGTCTTACCCGCGCCGTTCGAGCCGATGAACCCAAATAAATCGCCCTTGTTCACCGTGAGGTCGAGATTGGAGAGGGCGGTCATCGGGCCGTACGTGCGCGTGAGACCGCTGGTTTGCACGGCGGCAACGGGAGGAGCTTCGGTGGCCATAAATCAATTCGCAGTGGGAATGGAAACAGGAATACGCCAAAGGGTGTTGACCGTAGAACGTTTGGACTTGGATTGATTGAGCGTGGGCACAGGCGCCGCGCCCGGCGCCCAGGCCAACAAGATGCCGCGATCCACATCCACGGCTTCAGAAAGGTCCAGCCCCGGCGGCAAGACCACGCGCGCGTTGTTTTGCGAATACGACGCTTCCCCAAGCAAGGACGCCACCATACTGGCCGTGGGCAAATCATCAATCTGGCCGCTGCTGCGGCGGGCAAACGCGTATTGTCGTTCCTGCGCCACCGTGGCGTAGTGATGCGCCTGATCATTGACGAATTCCTCCAGCGGAATAGTGGCTGCGCGTTGCAAAGACACAACTTTTTCGTCCGTCACGGGAATTTCACCGAGATTATAAACGAAACGGCCCAATACGAAACGCGCCTCCGAAATCGGCTTACCGCTCCGATTCACCACCGTAACCTGCCAGTCGCTGCCGGCGCGCTGTAGGGAGACCGTTACGGGCTTTTCGCCGGATTGCCACCAATCACTCAGGAACAATTGGCTGGTCCACACTGGCACGAGCACTTCCGCTTCAAAATTGTCGCCCGTATGCAACAGCGCGGTTCGATCCGAGGTGTCGCCGCCGCGCGACCCGAGATATTCGCCGCGGAACGTGGCGTATTTGAGTTGGCTTTCCAAAGCGTATTTGGCGTTGGCGGGAGAATAGATCGAAGCGTACGTGCGCCCGCGCAGCTCGGCCCGCTCGCCCGTCGCCAGGACATCCACTACATGCAATTCGTTGTATTCCGAGTCGCCGGCGCGCAACTTATAGCCAATCAAATAAATCAAGCCGGAGAAGAACAACACGTAACAGGGAAACGTGACCCAAGTGAGCATCGGCTTGTTAATTTTCTTCAGCCACAAACGATCCACCGGCCCAATCACCAGCAGATAAACCAACAACAGCACTAACAACCAGCCGACGGGTAATTTGCGCACTTGCCGACTATCGATCATGGCACCGAAAATCCCGTCCACTCCCTGACCGTAGCCGGAATAATAATCGTTCGAGGCGTACAGATGAAGCGGCACGTCGAGCAACACCGTCCATAACGTCGGCAATTCGCGCCACGATTTGAACGGTTCGCGTTCTGGACTGAACATCAAAACGGTGAGTTGTCCCAACCCGCGATGCGCCGTGATGATGAGTGGCTTGCCATCCACGGAAACCAACGGCTGTCCATCGCGCAGTTTGCCGGTAACGACGCGGATTTCCGCCGCCTCAAATGCGGGATCAATCCCCGCGTCCCCGAACACATATCCGCCCGCGGAAACTTCCGAGTCGCTTGGGGCGGATTTGCTGCCCTTCTTCGCGCGCACGGGTGAATTGGTGTAGGTGCCGGCTGCTTTGAGCCATGCCGATAATTCCTCGTGTCGGGCCACGGCCACCGTGTCCTGCGGTTCACACGGCAGCACATTCCGCAACCACGGCACGCCCGACACATCTGAAATCTGTTCCATGCCCACGATGAGATGCCCACCGGCATTCAGCCACCCCAACAAAGCGTTCGCCTGGCTGGAGCGCAGCGACACAGCGACTTCCGAATTCAGATAAATCGCGTCCAACGCCTCCAGCACGAGCGGATTGTCCGGAAACATCGCCGGTTGAAAGCGTGCCGCGGTGGGTTGGGCATCGGGCTGATTGCGTTTGATCGTTCGCAGCGACACCATTCCCGCCGCCGTGCGCGGCAATGCCCCCATGAGTTTCGTTTCCCAGCCCACGGCGCGTTGCGACCGCATGCCGAGGGCTTCCGCACGCAGCTTGCCGCGACTGTCCACGAGACGCACGTCCCACGCGGATTGATAGCGGCTGGGCGCAAACGCCGGAATGACGACACGCTTCAGCGTGCCGGTAGGCAATTCGATCGGAAAACGTTGCGTCTGCCCTTTGCCGAAGTTGCCCGGGGAGATTTCAATCAAACCCGTGAAGGCCGGGCCATTGTTTTGCAACTCGCAAGTGATCGGAAACCAACTCGCTTCCCGCACCGTGCCGTCGTAGCCGACAAATACATCGAAGCGCACTTCCGCGCGCGTCGCAGCCGCCCCGAGGCATATCAAGCAGAGGAGGATGAAGTTCCGGAACGCGACGCGCGTTCGGCGCAGAAAAAGTGTCGAGGCCATGTGCATTCGCTGTCCCTAACCTGATTACCCGCAGCAGACGTTGAATTGGACAGACATATACCCAGACCGTCACGCGGGATGCAACGTTCAAATTCCTCAAACGCAGCGCCGCTTGCCGCTGGAGGCGGTGATCAGTGAGATTTTCGCGCTGCTTCAGGACGTTACCACCATCGCATCCGATGCGGCAGCCAGCGCCTGGCGATTTTCCGCGTCTCGGCGCAAGGCATCATCACCATGCAGGCATCGGCATCCATCTCGTTGCCCAGTCAAAGAAATCAGGCGGGGAAGGGCTTCACTTCCCCGCGTGATCGACCAAACCTGTTGTAACGAGCTTATGCCGCCACGGCCAAAGTCGGCTCATCGTCACCCGCCTGATTATCGCGCGCCTGCATCTTGGCGCGAAGTTTTTTCAGGGCGAGATCTTGAATCTGACGAATCCGCTCGCGGGTCAGGTTCATTTTGCCGCCGATTTGCTCCAACGTCAGCGGATTGCCGCCGGCCAATCCGAAACGCCACGAGAGGATCTTGTTCTCCCGCTCGTTCAATGTCTCCAACACTTCCCGCACCAACGCGGTGTCCGTCTCCAACAAGACGCGATCAAACGGCGCAGCCGCGTTAGGATCGGGCACCACGTCAGCAATCCGATTGGAATCGTCATCCTCAATCGGCGCATCAAGCGACACGGGCGCCCGGGACGCATCGCGATATCGTTTGACGCGGCGGGCGTCCAACGACAGTTCGTCGGCCAACTCTTCATCCGTCGGTTCGCGATCCAGCGTCTCGCGCAATTTAACTTCCGCTTTGCGCAGGTGCGCCAGCCGATCCACGACATGCACCGGCAACCGGATCGTGCGCGATTGATTTGCCAGCGCCCGCTTGATGTTCTGTTTGATCCACCACGCGGCATACGTGGACAACTTCGCGCCGCGTTTCGGGTCGAATCGTTCCACTCCGGTCATCAAACCCATGTTGCCTTCGTTAATCAGATCAAGGAGCGGTAAACCCAGCCCCTCGTAATCGCGCGCAATCTTCACCACTAAACGCAAATTGGCCTTGATCATGTGTTCGCGCGCCGCTTCGTCGCCGCGCTGCACGCGCCGGGCCAGGGCAATCTCTTCCTGGGGCGTGAGCAGTTTCACACGCCCGATTTCCTGCAAATATAATTGCAATGAATCGCCCCGCGCCCCTTCTTGCCGAACCGGCAAAGCGCGTTCTGACTCGGCCGCGACGGGCGCAATAACCGCGGGCGACACTACCGGCGACTCTGCTTTGCTACGGCGACAACGTTTGGCTTGCGTTGTTGTGGCAATCCGCACGCGAGTTCCGTTCCGGTTCTTCGCGCGAGACTGATAGGTTTCTTGATAGGCAGACTTCATAATTTTTTTCTTTTATGGCCGCGCAATCCGGCCGCACTCATTCTCAGGCTTCACTCGGCAATACTTAACGTTCCCAGTTTTGCGATAATCGCTTTCTTGCCAGCAACCCCGATGGATTGGCCGCGCACCTGCCCATTCGCGAAATACACCAGCGTCGGAATGGACTGAATACCGAAACGACTCGCCAGCCCGGGATTCTCATCAATGTTAACTTTCGCAACTTTGACTCGACCAACCTGCTCGACCGCAACCTCGTCCAGAACCGGCGCGAGCATTTTGCAAGGCCCGCACCATTCGGCCCAAAAATCCAGCACCACCGGCTGGCGCGATTGCAATACTTCCGTTTCAAAATTGGCTTCGTTGATCTCAATTGTCGGTTTCATAGTTCAATTTCCTTTGGGATTGTTAAATTCAAACCCGGGCTCGAAGCAGCTGCGGCTCGTGCCATGCCCGGCTCGCACGTCGGCGTTCTGCCTGAGCCGCTTGCCACGCGTCGAGCGATTGCACCTTTTCCAGCGCCAGGCTCGGGAAGACGAGCTGCGGATATTGGGTTTGCCACGCGAGCGCCTCGGCTTCGTTCAACGCCAACCGCACCAACCGCTCTGGGCCCGTGAACCGCGCCCGCGCCTCGTCGTAAATGCTCGCCCGCACCGTCGCCAACTTCGCAAGCAGCTTTTGGCACGACGACGCACACACCGCTCGCAATGATCTGTTGCCTCGCCCTGTTCTCACTTCACTCGTTATTGTCGCGTTCATTCTCATTTCCTTTCGCCATGATGTAACAACATTTGTTACATTTACGTTCAAAAAAATTTTCTTACCGCTGCTTTTTCTCATTACACACCCCGGAAGCCTTCACGGCTTCGATCAAGCCGGCCAGCGTCGTTTTTGCCAAATCCTGCTCCAGTGCGCGTTGCGCCGAGGCAAAAACTTTTTCCAGTTCCGCCCGAATACAATGTCCCACCGGACATGCCTCATTTGGTTTGCGACTTGGTTTGGCAAATGCCTCCTCTGCTTCCACCGCGCGATAGATTTCAGCCAAATTAATGCGCGCCGGGGACCGGCTGAGTCGCGAACCCGACCCGGCGCCCTTGCCGGTCTCCACCAATCTGGCCCGCTGCAATGCCAGTAACAGCCGGCGAATGATCACGGGATTCGTGTTAACGCTGCTGGCCAACAACGCCGACGTCACCCGATCTCCATCCTTGTAAGCCAGGACGGTCAGGACGTGCACGGCCATTGCAAAACGGCAACTCGTTCTCATAACAACGAACGAATGGTAACCCTACTTGTTACACTTGTCAACATGTGTGAAAAACTTTTTTCGCCGGGTTACCCAACCTGTTTGTGCCCCCGCCCTGCTCGGATTCCGCCGCGGCGCGATCGTCCTTGGGTGACAATTGATGTCCCCAATAATTTTCGGTTCTGATTTCCGCTCAAACCGGCATTTCCCTTGAAGCCAAAAAATCACGCCCTTATTGTCGCTAGCGGGATGACACACGGAGCTATGACAATCACTGAAACGAAATCCAACAACACGCGCGTCAGTCAGATGTCGGTCGCGCCGATGCCCCCGGGTCAGGTTTTGCCAACCCTGGAGCAGCATATTCTCATGGACGGCTTCAAGCTGATCTTCGATGTCGACAAAAGTCGCGGCGCACATTTCGTCGATGCTGCCTCGGGTCGGGAGTATATCGACCTCTACGGTTTTTACGCGTCGCAACCGATTGGTTACAACCATCCGCACTTCAGTAAGCCCGAAGTGCAAGCCGACTTGCTCCGCGCCGCCAAGGTAAAAGTCGCCAATGCCGACGTTTATACGCCACAATACGCCACCTTTGTCGAAACCTTCGCCCGCGTCATCGCGCATCCCCTGCTCCCGCGCTATTTCTTCATTGAGGGTGGCGCGCTGGCAGTTGAAAATGCCATCAAAGCCGCCATGGACTGGAAGGTGCGCAAGAACATTGCCGCCGGTCACGGCGAACGCGGCACGGAAATCATTCATTTCCGCCATGCCTTCCACGGTCGCTCGGGTTACACGATGAGCCTGACCAATACCGATCCCAAAAAGGTCGCGTACTTCGCCAAGTTCCCATGGCCGCGCATCAGTTCGCCGATGATTAACTTCGCGTTGAACGGCGCCCAGCGGATTGAAGACGTGAAAGCGAAGGAGAAAGTTGCGCTCCAGGAAATTCACGATGTCTTGAAACTGAAGGCCGTGGATATCGCAGCCATCATTATCGAGCCGATCCAAGGCGAAGGTGGCGACAACCATTTCCGTCCGGAATTCCTGCAAGCTCTACGGCGCATTGCGGATGAATATGATCTCCTCCTGATCTTCGACGAAGTGCAATCCGGCATGGGCATTACCGGCAAACGCTGGGCGTGCGAACATTACGGCGTCGTGCCGGACCTGATTTCGTTCGGCAAGAAATCGCAGGTTTGCGGCGTCATGGCCGGGCCGCGACTGGATGAGGTCCAGGACAATTGCTTCCGCCTGCCGAGTCGCATCAGTTCGACCTGGGGCGGAAATTTCACCGATTACGTGCGTTCAACGCATTACCTGCGAGTCTATGAACAGGAACAACTCGTCGAGAACGCTCGCGTTCAAGGCGACAAATTCCTGTCCGGTTTGAGCGACCTTGCCCAGCGCAATGCGCTCGTCACCGCTCCGCGGGGCCGCGGGTTGATGTTGGCGTTCGATCTGCCGGACACCACCCGCCGCGACGCTTTCTGGCGCGGCTGTTATGAATTGGGCCTGCTGGTCATTCGTTCCGGCGAACGCTCGATCCGTTTGCGGCCGGTGCTCGACGTGAAGGACGACATTATCGAGCAGTCGCTCAGAATCATGAATGATGAATGTCACAAACTGGCGTAACGCATCGATACAGACACCTTCATTCATGTGCCGGCCTTTGCCACCAATACTCCTTTGATCTAAGCTGGCGGAGAAATCACTGATTAATCGCGATTGTCACCTGAGAACATGGCTAAACCTGCAACGAAATCCAAATCCTCGAACGCGACGCAGACCTTGCGAAAGCTGGGACTCGGCGCAATCAATCCCGGCGTCTTTGACGGCACGTGGTCTGGTTCGGGCAAAGTGCTCGAAAGTTTTTCCCCCAATGACGGTAAACTCCTTGCCTCGGTGCGCACGGCGTCAGTCGCTGAATATGAGTGCGCCGTTAAACGCGCGGCCAATGCCTTTGCCAAATGGCAGAAGATTCCCGCGCCCAAACGCGGCGACCTTGTCCGCCAACTGGGCGATGCATTGCGCGCCGCAAAAGAAGACCTGGGCATGCTTGTTACCTTGGAAGCCGGCAAGATCATCGCCGAAGGTCAGGGCGAAGTGCAGGAGATGATTGATATTTGCGACTTCGCGACCGGCTTGTCCCGCCAGCTTTACGGTCTCACCATCGCGAGCGAACGCCCAAATCATCGCATGATGGAACAATGGCATCCGCTCGGCGTCGTGGGCATTGTGACGGCCTTTAATTTTCCGGTCGCCGTTTGGGCCTGGAACACTGCGTTGGCCGCGGTTTGCGGCGACGCGACCGTCTGGAAACCTTCGAGTCTCACACCGCTCACGGCGATTGCCACCATCAAGATTGCGGAGAAAGTTTGTCGTGCTAACGACGTCGATCCCGCCATCTTCACGCTTATCATCGGCGATGGCGCCACCGTCGGCCAACGCCTGCTCGACGATCCGCGCGTGCCGCTGATTTCCGCCACCGGCTCATCCAAAATGGGTGTGCGCGTCGCCGAATCTGTCGGACGCCGTTTCGGCAAAACTATTCTCGAACTCGGCGGCAACAACGCCATCATCGTCGCCCCCAGCGCCGATTTGGAACTGGCCACGCGCGCGATTTTGTTCGGCGCCGTCGGCACCGCCGGTCAACGTTGCACCACCACGCGCCGTATCATCGTGCATGAATCCATTCGCGACACGCTGGTGAAACGATTGCGCTCGGCCTATCAGCAAGTTCAGATTGGAAATCCGGCCACGGCTGGGACGCTGTGCGGTCCGCTGATCAATCAGGATGCCGTCTCCGAGATGCAAACAGCGCTCCAACGGGTCCAAGCGGAAGGCGGCCGCATTCTGTATGGCGGCGAGCCGTTGTCCGGTGCGAAATATCCGGGCGGCTGCTATGTGCGCCCGTGCATCGTCGCCGCGAAACACGACATGAAAATGGTGTACACGGAGACATTCGCGCCGATTCTTTATGTCATTCCTTATCGCGACTTCGCCGATGCCATCGCCTACAACAATGAAGTGCCGCAAGGATTGAGTTCCGCGATCTTTACAAACGACATGCGTGAGGCAGAACTGTTCGTCTCCGCCTGTGGCAGCGATTGCGGCATTGCCAACGTGAACATCGGCACGAGCGGCGCAGAGATTGGCGGCGCGTTTGGCGGTGAAAAGGAAACCGGCGGCGGCCGCGAAAGCGGAAGCGATTCCTGGAAAGCCTACATGCGCCGGCAAACCGCCACCATCAATTACGGGACGGAGTTGCCGCTCGCGCAAGGGATTCAGTTTGGTTGAGCGTTCTCACTCCGGCATCGGGACTTGCCATCGGAGGCGAATCCGGGCATAGCCTTGGCATGCGAACACTATTACCAGTCCTGCTGGGAGTAACTTTGCTGGTCGCTCCAGCGCGCGCCGAAGAAAAATTGCCCTTCCTCAAAGTCGGCGTGGATTCCTACACCAACGTCACGATCACCAGCGTGACGGCGACGGATATTTACTTCACGCATGATCGGGGCATGGGCAACGCCCGCCTCAGTCGGTTATCGCCGGAATTGCAAAAACGCTTCGGCTACGAGCCGGCAAAAGCGAATGCGGCGCAGCAGAAACAAGCGGACGCCGACGCCAATTACCGCAAAAACCTCGCTGCCGAATCCGCCCGCGCCAAACAAGCGGCGAAAGCAACTCCAGCGAAAGCGACCCCACCCCCGCCCGCCGCAGAACCGGCAGACATCAAGGTGCCGCGCATCAGTGCCGCATCGTTTCTGGGCAAAGCTCCCCCGCCGATGGTGGTGAAGCAATGGCTCACGCCGCAGCCGAACACGCAGGGAAAGTTCGTGCTGATTGACTTTTGGGCGACCTGGTGCGGGCCGTGCCGCGAGTCCATTCCGCATTTGAATCGATTGCAGGCCCAGTTCAAAGATCAGTTGGTGGTGATTGGCTTGAGCAATGAAACGGAGGCCGAAGTGCGCAAAATGAAGTCACCGAAAATGGACTACGCCGTCGGCATCGATCCCGCCGGCACCATGTCCAAAGCCATGAAAGTCCGCGGAATTCCCCATGCCATCATTATGGACCCTCAAGGCATCGTAAGATTTGAAGGTCACCCTAATTATCTGAACGCGAAAAATCTGGCCGGGCTCCTGGCCAAGTATTCCGACCAGTAAGTCTTGCTGTCATGGCCGTCCAGAATCGCATCGTCAAAATCCAGAAGCGTAATCGCGCGTTGGTTCGCTTCGATGAAGCTCGCATCGGCAAGGCCATCCTGCGCGCCGCCACGTCCATCGGCGGCTTTGAGCAGGATTTTCAGCCGGGCATCAATGACAAATTGTTCTCGATGTGCGGCACCGACGAGCATCTGGCGGAATTCCTCAGCGACGCCGTCGTCGTCTGCTTGAACGGCGATCCGCATCATCTCATCTCCAACTTCCCGCCGACGATTGAGACGATTCAGGACGAAGTGTTGCACGTGCTGCGCAGCTACGGCTTCCAGAACACCGCAGACGCCTACGAATGTTATCGCTGGGGCCGCCACTGGATGCGGGAAGGCGCATTGAACGCGGAGACGTTCATGGGCAACGGATTTCCGCAGGAGCGCATGCAGGAGAACCTGACCTGGGCGAAAACGCATAACGTTCACACCGTCGCCGGAATCAACGACGCCATTCGCGCAGGAAAAATCAAAACCATCGTGGCCGATTCGCTCGCGCGCTATGAACAATCCCTCGACGCGGCGGCGGCCAAAGTGTTGGAGCGAATCAACAACGGCGACAAGCTGCGCATGATGTGGGTGAGCGGCCCGAGTTCCTCCGGCAAAACCACGACGACGGTGAAACTCACGCAACGATTGGAGAAACAAGGGCTGCGGTTCTTGATGCTCAATCTGGACGATTACTTCTGGTCGCTCGTCGAACATCCCACCGATTGGATCAACGATCGCAACTACGAAACGCCGGAGGCGCTCGACATTCAATTACTGAATCATCACCTGCAACTGCTGCTCGAAGGCCAGACGATCGAAAAACCGATCTACAGTTTCAAGGAGGGGCGTCGCGCCGGCTCGAAGCAAGTGCGACTCGAATCCGATCAAATTCTGTTGCTCGATTGTCTGCATGGTTTGTATCCACCGATCACCGAAGGCATCGACGCCAGCGCCCAGTTTCGGCTCTACATTGAAACCCAGAACATGCTGTACGAAGGTGACGGCAGCGCCAAGCGACTCACGAAATTCACGGATGTGCGGCTGATTCGTCGGATGTTGCGCGATGCGTTGTATCGCAATCACAGTCCGCTCAAAACGATTCTGCACTGGCATTACGTACGCGCCGGCGAATTGTTCAGCATCATTCCGCTGCAAGGCATTGCCGATCACGTCGTCAACGGCGGTTTCCCGTTCGATTTGCCGGCGCTCAAACCGTTCTTCTCCGGGGCGGACAGCTTGATGCCGCGCGAAGACGACTTCAGGAGTTACGCCGGGTTTCTGGATGCCAAACTTCGTTACCATCGCGTGAAAGCCCTGCTCGAATCCGTCACCGGTTTGAGCCGCGAGGAAGTGGCCCGACACGATCTCATTCCGGGGGACGCGGTCATTCGCGAATTCGTCGGCGGCAGTACGATTCAAATTCCCCACAATGAATAAGCTGGCGGCACTTCCCGCACTCGCCACAGCCGCCCTCGCGCGTTAAGCTGGCGACCGCATTATGGCTGACGCGGATGTGATTCATTATTTCAACCGGTACACGCAACACGTGGAACAGGAGCAGGTCTATGGCGCCGGTTGGATGCGCTGGACGTACTGCAATCCGTTTGGCCGACTGGCGCTCGATGCGCTCGTTAAACGCCCGATCTTTTCGCAGTGGTACGGCTGGCGCATGAACCGCCCGTTCAGCCGCCGCAAAGTGCTGCCGTTCATCAACACCTATCGCGTGGACGTCAACGAATTCGCCGATCCGCCCGAGTCCTTTCGCACCTTCAACGAGTTTTTTTATCGCCGGCTGAAACCCACCGTGCGCCCGGTGGACATGGACGCAAAGGCGGTGGTCTTTCCGGCGGACGCGCGCCATCTCGGTTTTCCGGTCGCGTCGGAAATCAAAGGCGTTTTTGTCAAAGGTCAGCGTTTCAATCTGGAACAATTATTGGGCGACGCTGAACTCGCCGCGCGCTATGCCCATGGCACAGTGGTGTTATCACGGCTTTGCCCGGTGGATTATCATCGCTTCCATTTTCCCGCGGCGGGCCACGCTTCCGCCACGCGAGTGCTCAACGGTCCGCTGTATTCCGTCAATCCCATCGCTCTGCGCCGCAATCTTTCCTACCTCTGGCAAAATCGGCGCACGCTCGCCACGCTGCGAACCGAACAGTTCGGTCCGGTATTATTGATGGAGATTGGCGCCACGAACGTTGGCTCCGTGATTCAAACGTATCGCCCAGACAGCCCCGTTGCCAAAGGCGATGAGAAGGGATACTTCGCGTTTGGCGGTAGCTCCACGCTCTTGTTGTTCGAGCCGGAACGCATTCGCCTGGCCGAGGATTTAGTCGAACAAAGCCGCCAATGTCGCGAACTTTACGCGCACGTCGGCGACCGGCTCGGCGTCGCCTGCTGACGCGCGCGCCTTACTCCAAGGCATCAGCCAGCACTTCGGCCATGTGACGCGCCCGCACCGGTGCCAGATGATCAATCTGATGACGGCAACTCGCGCCGCTGGCCACGACAAAACTGCCGTAGGGAAGTTCGCGGATTTTGTCGATGAGCGGTTTGGCGATTTGCAGGGAGAGTTCGTATTTGGATTCCAACATGCCAAACGCGCCCGCCATGCCGCAGCAACCGCTGTCGAGATAATGCACCTTGCGCCCGGGCAAACGCGCCGCCAGGCGATGCATGTAGGCGGGATTGGTCAAGGCTTTGGCATGACAGTGAACGTGGATGGCGACGGTCGTGGGACGCGGCTTGAAGTCCAGCGCGGCCGGATTTTCCCGCAACAATTCGTCGAGAAATTGCTCCAGCAGGTAGCACCGCGCCGCAATGCGTTCCGCATCGGGCAAACTCATCTCGCGATAATCCTCGATGAACATCGAAAAGCAGGACGGTTCGAGAAAAATGATCGGTACGTCATCCGGCGTTTCCGCGAGCAACGCCAGATTATGCGCCCCGAGCTTGCGCGCTTCGCCGAGGTTTCCCTGGCTAAAGGCGGGCCGCCCGCAACATTTGCGGTGCGTCGGCAACATCACTTCATAGCCCGCGGCTTCCAATACGGCGACGGCCGCGATGCCGATCTGCGGATCGTGATAACGCACAAACGTGTCGTCCCACAAAATCACTCGCCCGCGCAATCGGCAATGATCTTTGGGCCGCTTGGCGAACCAATGATCGAAGCGTTCCGAGGCGTAGCGCGGTAACAATCGTTCCGGCGAAATCCCCGAGAATCGGGCGATCAAGCGGCGCATGCGGCTGGACGACAACAGATCATTCGTGAAGCGGGGCCACATACATCCCAGTCGTCCCAGCAAATCCACCGAGCTGAACAAACGTTCCCGCAACGTGCGACCTTCCGAACGAATCCGCGCCCACTGCAATTCCGCCTTGAGCAACGCCATGTTCACGTTGGACGGACACTCGTTGGTGCACGCTTTGCACGAGAGGCAATTGCTCAGGGCAGCATCCAATTCGTCGCACTGAAGTTCTTCGCCGGACTTCGTGCCGCGATGATCCAACACCGCGCGAATAATGTTGGCGCGCCCGCGCGTGGACATGACTTCGTCGCCCGTGGCCACAAAAGTCGGACACATGGTGGGCGTGGCTTTACGACATCCACCGCAACCGTTGCATTGCTCCAGGTTCGCCGCGAACGATCCGTCCCGCGCCACAAACGCCAACGTCGGTTCGAACGGCAGGGAACGTTCCGTGCCGACCGCCGGCCGCAGATTCTTGTGCAACCGAAAGCGGCCATCGTCAATCAACTTGCCCGGATTGAACACATTGTGCGGGTCGAAGGACTTTTTGATCTGGCGCATGAGCAGATACAAATCCTCGCCCACTTGGTCTTTGAGAAATTCCGTTCGCCCCATCCCGACGCCGTGTTCGGCGGCAAACGACCCTTTGAATTGCCGGACCAACGCCGCGACTTCCTGGGTAATCTGCCGAAATTTCTGCGCGTCCTCCGGATGATGCAAATCCAACACCGGTCGCACATGCAACAATCCCGACGCCGCATGGCCGTAGAACGATGCTTGCAATCCCATTTCCCGAATCAACTCGGATAATTCCCCGTAATACGCCGGCAAATCTTTTGGACGGACCGCCGCGTCTTCAATACACGTCACCGGTTTGGCCGCGCCCTTGCAACTGGTCAGCAGCGACAGCCCCTGTTTGCGCAGCGTCCAGACCAGATTGATTTCGGCCAGCGTCTGCATGACTTTTTTGCGCCGCCCCAGCGGCAACTTTTCCATCGCGGCCAAGCGGTCTTCGACGTTGCCGTAAAATTCCACGGCAAGCACGCCCTCCGCCGGACGCGCATCCAATTCCAACAAGTCACGCGCCGCCTGAAACTCCTTCTGCCCGCGCGTCTGATCCAACAACATGCGGTCCAGAAATTCAATCGCCGCCGGTTTCAATGCCGCCAATTCCACCGTCGCTTGCATCGCTTCCGCAGCGGTATCGAAAAAAATCAGGCCCAAGCCGATTTCATCCGGCGTGGGCACAACTTTGATTTTCGCCGAAATGATCGCCGCCAACGTGCCTTCGCTGCCCGCCAGCGCGTTGATGAGGTTGTGCGGTTCGCGCACGATGCGGTCCAGCGCATAACCCGGCCACCGCTTGAGCAAGCCGGGACCGAAACGTTCCTCGATTTGCAGCCGGTTCAACAGGGCCATGTTCTCCAGCAACTCTCGCTGCACCGGCAACGTGCCCCGGTCCGGGCCGACCTGGAGAATCCGCCCGTCCGCCATCACGATTTCCAGTTCGACGAGATGGTCGAGCGTCGTGCCATACAGCGCGGTGCGAGCGCCGGAGGAGTTATTGCCAATCATGCCACCAATCGTCGCCCGCGAACTGGTGGCCACATCCGGACCGAAGGCAAATCCCTCCGCTTTGAGAAAATGATTGAGTTGATCCAGTACCACGCCCGCGCCAACGCGAACGGTGCGCGTGTCGCGGTCAAAATCCGTGATCAGCCGGTTGTAACGTGAGAAATCAATGACGAGTCCGTCGCCGATGGCGCCGCCAACCAGTCCCGTCCCCGCGCCGCGCGGTGTAACCGGCACGCCTGCCTGCGCCGCCGCCTGAATAACCGCGCTGGCCTCTTTGGCATGGCGCGGAAACGCCACCGCCATGGGCTCGATTTGATAATGCGACGCGTCCGTCGCATAAAGCTGGCGCGTGAGGTTATCGAAATGGACCTCACAATTCGCAGCGGAAAGCGTGGCGTGTTGTTGTGTTGGCGTCATGGCGTAAACGCAATCGCAGGGTAGGACGCTGACCGTACGAAAACAACGCGGAAGCGCGACGTGCGCCGCGGCGGACTCAACACGAACATGTTAACGCCAAAGCGCGGCAGAGCTTTGCAGCTTGTGCAACAACCCCGCATCAGCAGCGGGAAAATCGTGTGTGGCGAGTTCGTTCGCCGTGACCCATTTGACGGCGGCGCAATCGAGTGGCTGCGGTTCGCCCGCGACGAGTTCGCAGCGGAAGAACTTCAGCAAAACAGTGCGCTCGGGATAGGCGTGAGTGACTGAATCGAACAAAGCGCCAACGCGCACTTCGATGCCGAGTTCTTCCCGAAGTTCGCGGACGAGACATTGCTCGAAGGTTTCGTGCGGTTCGCGTTTGCCGCCGGGAAATTCCCACAACCCGCCGAGATGCGCCGCCGCGTGGCGTTGCGTGATGAGCAATTGTCCGGCACGAAAAACAAGGCCGGCGCTGACTTCGATGACTTTGGCGGACATCAGCGCCCGATGCTCTTGTAAATCCAGCCGAGTTTTTCCATCTCGGCAGGATCGAACAAATTACGCCCATCAAACATGATCGGCGCGGACAGCAGGTCGCGCGCACGCGTCAGATCGAGTTGCTTGAACTCATCCCATTCGGTCGCGACCACCAACGCATCACAACCCTCGGCCACGTCATTCATGTCGGCGACGTAGGTCACGGCAGGCAGCAGAGCCTTGGCCTTTTCCATGCCTTTGGGATCATGCACGCGCAAGGTGGCGCCCTCATGCAAGAGCCGCCTGCACAAATCAATGGCCGGTGAGGAGCGCACGTCATCGGTGTTTTGTTTGAAGGTCAACCCGAGTACGCCGATGGTCTTGTCTTTCAGCACCCACAATGTGTCGGTGATTTTTTTCAGAAAGCGATCCATCTGCTCGGCGTTGATCTTTTGCACTTCCTTGAGCAATCGAAAATCGTAGCCCACCTGTTCGGAGATTTTGATGAAGGCGCTCAGGTCCTTGGGAAAGCAACTGCCGCCAAACCCGAGGCTGGGATTGAGGAAACGCCGCCCAATGCGTTCGTCCAAGCCCATGCCATTGGCGACTTCCTGCACGTTCGCACCGGTGGCTTCGCACACGACGGAGATGGCATTGATGTAGGAAATCTTGAGCGCAAGGAAGGAATTCGACGCGTGCTTGATGAGTTCCGCAGAGTTGATGTCCGTGATGATGATGGGGGCGTTGAAGGGTTCGTACACTTTCTTCATCGCGGCCACGGGGCGGGGCGTGCGCACGCCGACCACGACGCGATCCGGCTTCATCAGGTCTTCCACCGCGAAACCTTCGCGCAGGAATTCGGGATTGCTGACCACGTCGAATTCCACCCGGGCCTTGCAGTAACGCTTGATGGTTTCGGCCACCTTGTCACCCGTCTTCACCGGCACGGTGCTTTTATCAACGATGATTTTGTAACTCGTCATCGCCCCGGCGATTTCGCGCGCGACTTTCTCGATGAAACTCATGTCCACCGAACCGTCCGGTTGCGGCGGCGTGGGAACAGCGATAAAAATGATGTCCGAATTCTCGACGCCTTCCGTGGTGGAATTGGTGAAACTCAACCGTTTGGCGGCGACATTCTTCTGGACCAGTTCCGCCAGGCCCGGTTCATAAATGGGAATGCCCCCGCCCTGGAGCAACTGGACTTTGGCCGCGTCGCTATCGACACAGATCACTTCGTGCCCCACTTCGGCGAAGCAAGTGCCGGTAACCAAGCCGACGTAACCGGTGCCAATGATTGTCAGTTTCATGATGCCACAAAATCTTCTGCTGGCGCGGTTGCCGGGCCCGCCGGGCGCAGGTCGGCAGATGAACGCTTGCTGTTAAACGTGCGGGTGGTTCCCACAAAACCGTTGAAGCCCGGAGCGGTTTAAGGTTGCGCCCCTGCACCGTTGGTCTGAGGCGCAGGCGGCGGTTCCACGGTGGTGGCCGGCGGCAGCGCGGGCGAGAGCGCCTCCACCCGCTGCATAGCTTCGTTCAAAACCGACCGGCTGCTGCCTTCGCGCAAAACATCCTGATACAGCGGCAGCGCCAGATCCGGCTGCCCTTGCTGCTCGTAAGCGCGAGCGAGCGAAAATTTCGCATACGCCGTCACCGCCGATCCGGCGTGACGATCCACGCACAACTTGAATGCCTGGGAGGCGTCGTCCCATTTCCCTTGAGCGGCGGCGGCTTTGCCGCTGCCATAAATCGCCTGCACCACCAACGGGTTGTTGGAGTATTCCTTGCGAAACCGCTCAAACTCTGCCTGAGACTCGGCGTATTTTCCCTCCTGAAACAACGTGTTGGCGGCCAGCAAAACCGCTTGCGCCGCGGCATCCGAACCGGAATGCAGCGTTGCCACTTTCTGCAATTCGGCCACGGCACTTTGGCCGTTGGCCGGTCCGCCGGTCAGGTAAATGGCCCGGGACAATTCCTTGCCGGCGGCAATGCGTTCCTGCCGCGCTGACCAATTGGAATAGGCCAACAGGCTGCCGACCACAGCGACGGCCACCACGACAATCACCACCAACTTCAGATTCTTTTCCAACCAGGCCCATGCGTTCATCAACAAGGGCGAATCGGCGACATTTTGTTCCATATTTGTCGGCGCAGTCTTCCGGTCAGCCGGGCAAAACGCAAGTTTGAAATCCGGGCTTGCCTGGGATGGCGCTTGCCACGAAGATGCGCGTGAACATTGGACCTGCGCCAACGTCAAACGCAACGGGAAAGGAAGTATGAACAACCACAAACCACTTCACCTTTTGGGCGTATTACTGATTCTGACCGCCACGCCATTTTTTGCCACCGCCGAGCAAAATCGTTTCTACCTCAAAGCCGACGTCGGCGGCACCAGTTCGGAAGACGTCCAACTGCGGGAATACTTCGGGCAGCCGATCGCAGTCAACAGCATGATTGAACTCGACCCCGGCATCCGCCTCGGCTTGCGCGCGGGCTACGGCATTACAGACTGGCTCGCGACCGAACTCGAAACCGGAGTTACGGCGAACAATATCGAGATGATCACCGGCGCCGTGCAATCCGACGGTTCGCTCGCACAGGTTCCGTTTCTTTTGAATCTGCGGCTTCATGTTCCCGACCAATGCCGCTTCGCGCCGTATGCGGGCGCGGGGGTGGGCCTCGCCAGCACGATTCTCACTGGAGACGACATTCAAATTGGCCCGTTGCTGTTCGAAGGCTCGGCGGCCGACACGGTCTTTGCCTGGCAGGCTTTCGCCGGCGTCAATTTTGCCATCAACGAACGCCTCAACCTCGGCATCGAGTATCGCTACTTCCGCGCCGATCCAGCGAGTGTTGATGCGGATGATTTCGTCGGTCTGCCACCACCGAGTGACCGCATTCGCCTGGGGCGATCGGAAACCCATTCCTTAAGCGTTGCCCTGACACTTCGGTTTTGAGGCGTGGCTTGCGCGGCGCGCTCACTCATGATGCTCTGGACCAAGACTGCCGGTCGTGTTCCGATGAATCATCGCCTCCCGCTGAACGGCCTGCTGCTCCGCGTGCCATGACTCGAGTGGACCAGGCGTTGGTGGACCGCGGCATCTGCGAAAGTCGCGAGAAAGCCAAGCGCGCCATCATGGCCGGACAAGCGCTGGTCAATGGTCAGCCGGCCCGCAAACCCAGCGACCCGGTCGGTGACTCGGATCAACTCGCGCTCGCGGTGGCGGAAAAATTTGTCAGTCGCGGCGGGTTCAAGCTGGAACACGCGTTGCAGCATTTTCAGTTGGAGATTGCCGGATTAACCGCGATCGACCTCGGCGCATCAACCGGAGGATTCACCGATTGCCTGCTGCAAGCCGGGGCCAAAAAAGTGTATGCGGTGGACGTCGGCCACGGGCAACTGGCCTGGAAACTCCGACGCGACGAACGGGTGGTCGTGATGGAAAAAACCAACGCGCGCCATCTGTCGCCCGCGCAAATGCCGCCGCCCTTCGCACCGGTGGATCTGGCCGTGATTGATTGCTCGTTCATTTCCTTGCGCAAAATTCTGCCCGCCGCGATTGCATTGGTGCGCTTGAACGCTAAAATCGTCGCGTTGCTCAAACCTCAGTTTGAAGCCGGTAAGGAAGAAGCCGACAAAGGCGCCGGCGTTATCAGTGACCCGCTCATTCACAAACGCATCATTGACGAGCTGGAGAGTTTTGTGACCAACACCGGCGGGCTGCGGTGGCACGGCATCACGGAATCCCCGCTGCACGGTCCGGCCGGCAACAAAGAATTTCTAGTACTGCTTGAAAAAATCGGCTAATCATCTCCGACGCATCGGACTTATCGGCAACCCGGACAAACATTCGTGCGGTCGCACCGTGACGCGCGCGGCGGCGTTGATCCGGGCGACCGGCCGAAAACTCTTCACCGAACCCGTCACCGCGCAACTGGCCAAGTTCAATGCCACGGTTTGCCTTAATCCCATGCAACTGGCGCGCGAAGTGGATTTGTTGCTCGTCTTCGGCGGTGACGGCACGATGTTGCGCGTCGCGCGCGACACAGCGGGCGTTGCGACGCCCATGCTCGGCATCAACATCGGCGGCCTGGGTTTCCTGACGGCCGTCCCGTCCGATCATCTGGAGCGGGCGCTGAAGCAAATCTGGCAAGGCGGTTTCAAATTCGAGAAACGCGCCCTGCTTGAAGCCAGCGTGCGAGTCAACGGCAAGACTATTCGTGAACCCGCGCTCAATGACATCGTCATCGGCCGCGGCGAAGTCGCGCGGCTCATCGATCTGGAAGTGGACGTTGATGGCGAACCCCTCACGCGCTACCGCTGTGACGGCTTGATTGTCAGTTCGCCCACGGGTTCGACCGCTTATTCGCTGGCGGCGGGCGGGGCCGTGGTTGTGCCCACCGCGGATGTTTACGCCCTAACACCGATTTGTCCCCACACTCTTTCGAATCGGTCGCTGATTGTTCCCCTGAACGCCACCATTCACGTCAAACCGGCCACCAAAGGGGCGGCTACCATTTTAAGCGCCGACGGCGAGGTCATTACCGAACTGACGCCGGAAAACATCGTCACCATCCGGCGCAGTCGCCACGCGGTAAAATTGATGCACCTCGCGGACAGTTCCTTCTTCGAAGCGTTGCGGCGCAAGCTGCAATGGCGCGGGGCCTATTTATGAATGCTCAACCTCCCAAGTAAAATGGTTCGCCTTGTTGATATCGCCGAACGGGTCGGGGTGTCCGTGATGACGGTTTCCAAAGCCTTGCGCGATCAACCGGACGTCGCCGCCACCACCCGCGCGCGCATCAAGTCCGCCGCCAAGGAGATGGGCTACGTGCCCGATTCCAGCGCCCAGAGTCTGCGCACCCGCGCCACCAAACTTTTTGGCCTCGTCATTCCCTCCACGACCAATCCTGTTTTTGCGCGCATGGTCTATGCGCTGGAGGAACGCGCGCAGGAACTCGGTTACGATTTGCTGTTGTGCCACACGCAAAACAAACCGGAGTTGGAAGAAGTCTGTCTGCGCCGATTGCTGGCGCGCCGGGTGGACGGAATTTTTGTCACGCCCGTGTATCGCATGGAAAACGACGCGCGCATTTATCGCGAATTGGAAACCAGTCAGACGCCGGTCGTCCTGCTCGGCTCGCCCGCGGCATTTTGCAGTCAATTTGTGAGCGTGCAAACGGACGAACTCGCCGCCAGCTTCGCGGCCACGAAATATCTGTTGGAACTCGGCCACAAACGCATCGCCTATTTCACCGGACCGCTGCCGGCCATTTGGGCGCAGGAACGTTACGAAGGCTTTCGCCGCGCGCACCGGGACGCCGGACTCGACGTGGACGATGCTTTGGTGTTTCACGCCGGCAGCACGATTGAAGACGGACACAAGGCAGCGCTCCAGTTCGCAAATGAAAAGTGCAATGCCACTGCCATTCAGGCTTGCAACGATCTCGTCGCCATCGGTTGCGCTTCGACCTTGCTGCAACAGGGCATTCGCATTCCGCAGGACATTTCGCTACTCGGGTTCGGGAACATTCTGGTCGCCGAACATTTTCGCGTGCCCTTGACGACCGTGCGGCAGCCCAAACTCCGGTTGGGGGTCGCGGCCGTAGAATTGATGCAGCAATTGCTCAAGGGTGAACGCCCGGAAAGCCGACGTTTGCCCGCCAAGCTGGTCATCCGCGAAAGCACTGCCGCACCGCAAGCCGCCTGACCACGCGAAGCCCTTTTTGAGGCCTTCGTTGGTACTGTCCCTGCTTAATTCAGGGTATGAGAAAAGTTTTGATCGGCATCGGGCTCATCACCGTCATTTGCTGCTCGTTCTGGGTAGCCAACGCCTGGAATACGTTCCGGGCGAACGCGAGAACCGCCAAGTTCAATCAGGAGATTGAAACCCTGTTCAGTTGCCTCCAGAACTACAAGGAAAACCTCGGTTCTTATCCGGTTGGCGGCAACGCCCAAATCGCCAAAGCGCTGCAAGGGGATAACCCCAAGAAGATCATTGTGCTGACCGGGCGGAAAATTGAATTGAACGAAAAAGGCGAGTATCTCGACCCGTGGGGAACCCCGTTACGCATCTATTTTGCCCAGGAAGGCATTCTGATCCGCTCCGCCGGCCCGAACCGCCGATTTGATGACAGCACTGTCTTGGAAGCGGACGATTTTATTCGCTCCAACTAAGCCGCGCCGATCACGACATCACGACGAATCTCAAAATGCAAAAGCCGCCCGGTGGGGCGGCTTTTTGTTTGGTGAAGTCCGTTACGCAGCGGCGGTTTTCTTCTTGGCTTTGACCGCGGTTTTTTTGCGCTTGTTGTAAGCGAGCCGACGCTTGCGTTTGACGAGCTTGTTGTATTGTTTTCCCATATCAGTCTTTACTTTGCTTTCGTGTTCCGTTTTTGTGTCGTCACTATGGTAATTCGTCCGTCGCAATTCAATCTCTATTTGCTGTTGCTCGCCGCCGTGGTGGTAATCGCAGGTTGCAAGACGTCCGAGCCGGACCCCGAAAAACAGACCGCCACGCTCCGGTTGCACATGGAATGCAATCCCCTGCCCAACGACGGCAGCGACCGGATTTGCGTCCCCCGCTCCGCTCCGGTCTGGATTAACATCGAAAAACGTCCGTTCCTGAGCGAGGCACAATTGGAATCGGCCCGATTGATGGAGTTGCCCGATGGTTATGCCATCAGCTTGAAGTTCAATCAGCAAGGCCAACGGCTGCTTGAACAGTACACCGCCGCGAATCCGTACCGCCGCGTCGCCATTCGCTCCCAGTTCCGCCAAGGCACGAATGTCTTCGATCGCTGGCTCGCCGCGCCCATCATTCCGGGGCGCATCGCCGATGGCCGCGTTAATTTCACGCCGGATGCCGATTACAACGAGTCGGAAACGCTGGTCCAAGGCTGGAACAACGTGGCCGGCTACAAACCCGAAACCAAATTCAGTGAAGTGCCGTGACCCGGTGGCCGTGGCTCACCGCTATTTCCCCCTCATGATGTTGAAGTTTTTTTGTTCGCTCGCTTTCGCTTTTTGCACCTGCATTTCGTTCGCTCAACCGTTTCATCTGCCGACCGCCAATCACGCCTTGTTTGATCCCGATGGCGGCGGGGAACGTTTCTTTGTGCCCACCGTCGGCAAACCGTGGACCAGCGGTTGTTTCGGCTGCGTACGTACGGAAGGTTGGCAATTGCACGAGGGTCTCGATATTCGCTGCCTGCAACGCGACAAGAAAAACGAACCGATTGATCCCGTCATGGCGACCGCGGATGGGACAGTCGCCTACATCAATCGCAAGTCCGCCCTGTCGAACTATGGCATTTACATCATTCTCCGGCACAACGTGGACGGACTGGAAGTGTATTCTACCTACGCGCATTTGCGCGAGGTGCGCGCGGATTTGAAAACCGGCAGCCCCGTGAAAGCCCGCGAACCCATCGGCATCATGGGGCGCACGGCCAACACGCGCGAGGGGATTTCCAAAGACCGCGCACACGTGCACTTTGAACTGAACCTGTTCATCAACGAAAAGTTTCCAGCCTGGTACAAGAAACAGTTCCCCGGGCAACGCAACGATCACGGCCAGTGGAACGGCCAGAATCTTCTCGGCATTGATGCACGCGCGGTCTTTCTCGAACAACTCGAGCAAGGCGGCAAATTCAATTTCGTTCGTCTCTTGCAAAGTCAGCCCGTTCTGTGCCGCGTGTTCGTGCGCGAAACCAGTTTCCCATGGCTCACGCGTTACGCGCCGTTGGTGCGCGCCAATCCGCGCGCGACCAAAGAAGGCGTGGCCGGCTACGAGCTGGGACTGAATTTTGTGGGCATCCCGGTGGAAGTGATTCCCCGCGCCGCCAGCGAAATCAAAAGCAAAGCCCGCGTGCAACTGCTCTCGGTGAATGAAGCAGAATATCAAAAGAATCCCTGTCGCAAGCTCGTCACCAAACGCGGTGATCGTTGGGAACTGGCCAACAATGGTATCAACTTGATTGGTCTCCTGACGTACTAAAATCGGAACTGTGTGGCTCTCTTACCGCCAACCAGCGAATCGTATCGCGGCCGCTTAGCGCCGTCTCCGACCGGTTTCCTGCACCTCGGCCACGCCCGCACCTTCTGGACGGCTTACGAACGCGCCCGCGACGCCGCAGGCACGCTGATTCTGCGCAATGACGATTTGGATCGCGTGCGGTGCAAACCGGAGTTCGTCGCCGCCATGTACGAAGACTTGCGTTGGTTCGGTTTCGCGTGGACCGAAGGTCCGGACGTGGGCGGCCCATTCGCTCCTTACAGTCAGAGTGAGCGAACGCCCATTTACCGCGCGGCACTGGAACAACTTCGCGCCGGCGGATTCATTTACCCTTGCACTTGTTCGCGCAAAGACATCGCTGCCGCCGTCCACGCGCCTCACGCGGAAGACGACGATGAACCGCGTTATCCGGGCACGTGCCGCCCCAAACCAGACCCCCGACAAGCGCTGGAAATCTCACCACCTACAACGCCGGCTAACGGAGCCGCAACGGCGACCGAGTCTCCGCTGCGCCGCACTTCGTGGCGCTTTCGCATTCCCGACGGCGAAGCCGTTTCGTTTGTTGATGGCCACCTCGGACCGCAAACATTCGTCACCGGCAAAGATTTTGGCGATTTCGTTGTCTGGCGACCGGACGATGTTCCGGCCTACCAACTGGCTTGTGTCGTGGACGACGCGCGCATGCACATCACCGAAGTCGTGCGCGGCGCAGACTTGTTGAAATCCACCGCGCGGCAACTCCTGCTCTATCGGGCCTTGAATTGGCACGCGCCTGCCTTCTATCACACTGAATTGATGACCGACGAAACCGGCCAACGCCTGGCCAAACGCCACGCCGCGCTCAGTTTGCAATCGTTGCGATCCAAAGACGCGAATCCGGCCACCCTGCGGCAAAGCTGGCGCTGACATCCCCGTCCCACTTCCAGAAACTCACACTCAATACTTCCCCTGCGTCAGCGGATTCCAGCCATCGTGACCGGCCAAAACTTTCTGCACGGTGATTTGTTTTGCCTGGTCCGGCGTGAGTTGCCTGGCCCAATTGGCACGCGGCGCTAATTCCGCTCGCGCGCCTGTCGTACCGAATTCCGCGTAGCGCGTCGTGCTTTCGCGCTCCGGTTTGTTCCAATTGTGCCAGCCGACCGGGCGCACCACTTCTGACATGCGCGTGTTCAGGAACGTTACCGCAGCAAAATCCCGCCACGGCCGGCCCAGATAAGTTTTTACGCCCGCGGCGCCGGAAATGTCACAGGCATTGAACACGTAGCCAAACTCATTCGTGTCAGGCGTGGACGCCGCCGTGATGTAGCCGTCGCGCAGACAATAAATCTGACACTGCTCGAACCAACAGGTTGCGCCGCCGAAAATGAAATCCACATGCCCCTCGATGTAGCAATTCTCGAAATACTGCCGCCCGCGATTGACCAGAATCGTGTCCTGCCAACCCAGAAAGCGGCAGTTGCGAAAGACGGCGCGATCACCATCAATGCGAATCGCCAACGCCTGCCCGACCGGCCCGGCGGAATTGGCAAAGGTCAAATTCTCCGCCGTGAAATCCTCCGCATCAATGTATGTGGACGCCGTGCGAAATGTGCCGATTGGCTTACCGTCCGGACCGGGCACGTTGGCATGAAGATCGAACGTCAGAATGGTCCGGGCAGCGTCCTCACCACGCAGATGGAAGAATCGCTTCTCGCGTTGCACGTAGAGTTGTTCCTTGTAGGCGCCGGGCCGAATGTGAATCACCACCGGATTCGTCGCGTAACCCATCGGCACCGACATGATCGCCGCTTGCACGTTCGTGAACTCCCCGCTGCCGTCACGCGCCACGACGATTTCCGTGATGTGTCGGTCCGCAGCGACTGCGGTTGCGCTGCCGCACATTCCTAAAATCAGCGCACACCGCAAAAACCATCCGGTCGCGCCCAAGGAACGGACGTTCCGCCTCAACACGTGTGGGTTCATACCGGTTAAGTTACCAGAAGCCCGCGACTCGCGGTCTTCCACTCTCTGCAAACCGAAGTGAAAATCCTGCAACACCGCAGCTCGGTCAGGCGGCGAGGTGTGCGCGCCACTATTTCTCCGTCACGGTCACGACAATCGGCGCCTGCAGTCCTTGTGCGAACTCGTCCACGTGTTTCTTCCACGCCTCCGCATTGGTGATGTGACCTGCTTTGTCCCAACAAAAGCCCGCCCAGTAGGTCGCTTCGCCGGCTTCCGAGACTTTGGTCAACACCAGGTGGTTCAGCTTGTCCTCCACATGTTTCTCGAACGACTTCGGCCCCACCACCACGGCGAGCCCCTGCTCTCCGGCGTTTTTTTCTACCTTCTCCCATTTCGCCAGCCAGCCGCGCGCGGCGTTCACTTCCACTTTTTCACTGCCCACTTTCTTAAGGCCAATGCCGCTGATTAATTGCCGGGCTTGACCGGGCCGCGTGAATTGCTGGTAACGACTTTGAAAGCGATCCAGTTGCGAACCCGCATCCAGCGAAACGCGTTTCACTTCGCTCACGCTGATGCCGTCCACCTCGAATGGTTCATACTCCAATTCAAACAACACGCGAATCGGGCCATTGGCCAGCACCCGCGAGTTAATGAAGTTTCGCGAAGTCCACAAGCGGTCCGCGGCCCACAAGCCGTTCCCACCACAGCCCCGCGATAACCCGGCGGAATAAAAATCCGCGCCTTCACCATGATCGGTGTGGTAATCGTCGGCGAGATACCAATCATTGACCACCATGCGCGGCGTGCGCTTGGACCAGATATCAATCGTGCTGCTGGTGAGTGGTTCGCCCGCCCAGGTCTCCAATGCCTTGCCATACGTGCGATGCGCGATGCGATCGTTCTCCCACACAAAATCGTCAAACCGTTCGCGATTGAATCGGCCAAATGCGCGAAATTGTTCCAGCTGGTAAACTGGCTTGACGCCCACCGCCACTGTGAAGGACAAAGTTTCTTTCGGCGCAAAGTCGGCTTGAAAAATCACGATGTCCGGGCGGCGATAGGCATCACCGTCGGTATCCACCGCCTGCACAATCAAGTCCTTTCCCGCCGCGTCCTTGATACGAATGGTGTTCAAGTCGCGCGCGGCTAACGGCGCCAATTGCGTCGCCGACAACTCTATCGTTTGGCTCGCGCGCGCCAAATCCAGCGGATTGGCGGCGGTCACGGTCAACTGGCTCGCCGCCGGTAGCAGCGCCGGCCAGCACAGAACAACGCCGACCACCACGCCATACGAGAGAAGTTTGGTTGTGCTCATGAGTGGGGAGCATAAAAAAGTTCCCGCCACCGTCGAGTAGAATGATGTTGGCGCGAATGCATTTCTCTTCGTTTGTACGGCACTGCAAGATTCCCCTTTCAACGTGCGCGCCGGCGCGCCAACATGCGGGCGTGGCAATTGGCGGTTACATTCTCGTCGCACTCATCGGTTATTTTCTGGGCTCAATCCCGACCGGTTATCTCGTCGCGCGCACACGCGGCATTGATATTCGCACCGTGGGCAGCAAAAACATGGGCGCGACCAACGTCTTTCGCACCTTGGGCAAAGGGCCGGGCATTTTCGTGCTGTTGATTGATGCGCTAAAAGGATTCGCCGCCGTCGCGCTCATCATCAACTTCTACTCCTCCTTGAATGATGTAATACCGCAGTTTTTCCCGACGGTCGGAGTCACCGACGTGCAAGCGCGCTTTGGCTACGGGTTGGTGGCCGGGATCGGCGCGGTGCTGGGTCACAACTACACCTGCTGGCTTCAATTCAAGGGTGGCAAGGGCATCGCCACCACCGGCGGAGTTTTTCTGGCATTGGCGCCGGCGGCGGTCGGGATCGCGGCGGCTTTGTGGCTCGTCGCGTTTATCGCAACGCGTTACGTTTCTGTGGCATCGCTAGTTGCGGCGGTGGCGCTGCCGACTGCGGTTTGCTTCACGCACGAGAATCTCGCGTTGCGAATCATCGCCATCATCCTGGGCGTCCTGGCCATTTACAAACATCGCACCAACATTCAACGCTTGCGCAACGGCACAGAAAACCGGATTCGCTTTGGCAAACCGGAGGGCGCGCAATGAAGGTCAGCGTACTGGGCGCCGGCGCATGGGGCACCGCACTGGCCTTGCTGCTCCAGCGCGGCGGTTGTCAGGTCACATTGTGGGGCCATGATGCGGCGCAGTTGCGAAAAGTCGCCGCGTCCGGCCGGAACGAGCGCTACCTGCCCGGTATTGATCTGCCGTCCAACTGGCGCTTCGAATCCGACCTCGCCGCCGCCGTGCAAGACGCGGCCATGATCGTGGTCGCTGTTCCGTCCAAAGCGTTTCGCGAAGTGACCCGCGCGTTGCAGAATTTTTCCGGCATCGCAATCAGCGTGACCAAAGGCATCGAACATCAATCCGGTCTGACCATGTGCGGCGTGTTGGCCGAGAATGCACCGCAAGCGCGACTGGCGGCCCTCTCCGGTCCGTCGCTCGCGTTGGAAGTCGCCCGCGGCATCCCGACCGCAATTGTCGCCGCCAGCGCCGATATTGAGGTTGCCAACGCCGTGCAAAAGGTGTTTCACAGCCCGGCATTCCGCGTTTACACCAGCACGGATCTCGTCGGCGTGGAACTGGGCGGTGCGCTGAAAAACGTCATCGCCATCGCGGCGGGCGTTTGCGACGGACTCGGGTTTGGCGACAACTCCAAAGCGTCGCTCGTGACGCGCGGCATTGTCGAGATGCGTCGCCTCGGCGTCACTTGTGGCGCTCAGCCGGAAACCTTTGCCGGCTTGAGCGGCATTGGCGATCTGATGGTGACCTGCTTCTCGAAACTCAGCCGTAATCGCGGTTTTGGGGAACGCGTCGGGCGTGGCGAGAAACCTGAAGGCATCCTGAGCAGCGTGAGTTCCGTCGCTGAAGGATTTCCAACGGCGCGTTCAGCCTCTGAGTTGGCCCGGCGTTATCAGATTTCGACACCCATCATCGATGAGGTTTATGCCATGTTGCATGAAGGCAAAGACGTGCGCCAGGCCGTGCAAGACCTGACGACGCGCGAATCGAAGGCAGAGGACTAACTAGATTGTCCGTTAACATTAGGACTCTTTGGATTCGTTTCTCAGATATTCGCGCAACACGCATTCTTTGATTGTCTGCGATCTGCTGGACGTCCCGAGACGACGCTGCAGTTCACGCAAAACACTTAATTCATCCGCTTTGAACCAAGTTCCCACCAATTGCTTCCCCTTTTTTCGTTGGTTGGGCATTGCAAATAACTTTGTCTAGGGCAACGCCGCCTTGATCAGTTTCAGCAACTCTGCGTGCGATTCCACCGCTTGGAATTGCGGGAATTCGCGCTTCACATTTTCCGGCGCATGAATGAGGAAACCAACGTTGGCTTCACCCAACATCGCGGTGTCGTTGTAGGAATCCCCGGCTGAAACGACGTGATAATTGAGCGACTTGAGCGCGGCCACGGATTTCTGCTTCTGGTTCGGCTGACGCAGTTGATAGCCGGTGATGCGGTCGTTTTCCACAATCAACCGATGACAGAACAGCGTCGGCCAGTTGAGCTGCTTCATCAGTGGCTGCGCGAATTGCTCGAAGGTGTCCGACAAAATAATGACCTGCACCATTGTCCGCAGTTCATCGAGAAATTCCTTACCGCCGGGCAACGGCTTCAGCGTGCCGATGACATTCTGAATGTCGGAAAGCTTGATGCCGTGCTGGTCGAGAATGCCGATGCGATAATTCATCAGCTTGTCGTAATCCGGTTCGTCGCGCGTCGTGCGCCGCAATTCCGGGATGCCGGTTTTCTCAGCCACCGCAATCCAGATTTCCGGCGTCAATACGCCTTCCATGTCCAACGTTACGATTGATTGTTTCACGGGCGCGGAGTCTTCCAGAAGCTGAATTCGGTGTCCAGCATCCCCGCGAAGCAACACGGGAAAACTCTCGCGCGCGCGTTCAATGCGCTTTGGCGACCGCGCGCGCGTCCGTCGCTACCAGAAATTCCGTCGAACTGGTCACACCGCTCTTCTCCAGCCGATTGCGCCAGGCAAACGTCAGCGCTTTCACGGTCAATTCCGCCGGCAGAATCGGTTTCGCGATCAAATCATTTCCTCCGCAGAACGCGGCGCGCGCGCGCGCCGGACCATCGTATTGCCCGGTGACAAATACCACGGGCGTCTGGGCATTGACCGAAGTTTGCCGGATGTTGGCGCAGGCCGTGAATCCGTCCATGCGCGGCATATACACATCCATAAAAATCAAATCGAACGGTTTGGCTGTCGCCAATGACACTGCGGCCTCTCCGTTCTCGGCGGCCGCCGGTTTGTCGAACGCATTCTGGAGCGCACCAACAACGGCGCGACGCGAAACCAAGTCATCGTCAACCACCAACAGTCGCAACGGCGTCGTATCCCAGCGATCACTTCGCCGGGCCGACACATGAAAATCATCCCACAACGCCAACGCATTGTGCAGTGTCGCCAGCGCGGACGAGGTCCAATGCTTCGGATGCTTGAGCAGCTTTTTGGTCAAACCATCCAGCGCCACCTGAAGTTGCCGGAGCGGTTGAATCACGACGGGCGACTGCGTTTGCGTCAGGGATTTCATGGCGACGTAGAATGCCGCCAAAGCTTCCTGGCGCGCCGGCGCCGTCTGCGCCGTCGCGACGGCGTGGAATTTTTCCGGCAATAAGCCGAGATGCGTCGTCGCGCGCATTGCAAATACTTCCGCCAGATTTTCGTCCGGAACTGCGGCGGCGGATTGGTGGTCGCCGGTCGGCTGATCGCTGACCGCTGGCGCCGTCGTCGCGGGATTGCCGCGGAATGCATGGGTGGTTTCCACGCGATCCGTTGCGGGGGCGACCACCGCGCTGGCCAGCAAACGCCGCCCCAAAGCGAGCGTCAACGCTTTCACAGTGATTTCAAATGTGAGGAACGGTTTACCCAACAGATCAGCCCCGCCGCTCAACAGAGATTGCGCTCGCGCTTCGTAGTCGTTCATCCCCGTGACAAACACGACGGGTGTATTGCGGTTTGCTTTCGTCTCGTGAATTCTCTCGCACAATTCGAATCCGTCCATGCCGGCCATTTGCACGTCGAGAAAAATGACGTCGTAAGAATGCTCCGTTGCCAACGCGAGTGCCGTCGCGCCGTCTTCGGCGACATCCGGTCGCGCCAACGCCTTTTGCAGCGACATGGCCACCGCAGTGCGACTGACCAGATCGTCGTCCACCGCGAGGAACTTCAACGGCGGATGGTTCAGGAGGTCTTTGCGGATGTCGGGCCGGCACAACTCGCCGAGCAACTCAGTCGCCGCCGTCACCGTGCGCAAAGTGGAGCGCGTGACGTTGCCGGCTTTGTCGGTCAATTGTTTGAGCAAACCCGCGAGCGCACAGGTCATTTGCCACGCAGGAAGCAAACCCGGCGCTCCAATCTCGTTCTTGAACGCCTGCATTTCGCGACCGAGGTCGGCAAGTATCCGGCGCCGCGCGCCGTCGTCGTTGCTGCGCTCAATTTGTTCCAACAACGAACGCTGTCCGGCCAACAATCGGCTCAAGTCGACTGGAGCCAAGGCCCCGCCAACGCCGTCCGCTCGGGCCTCAGACTGAGTCGGGACGCTGGGGCCAGCCTGAAAACTGGCGACAAACGCGGCAAAGGCCTCGTCCTCGGAGCGAACCCGATTGAGCGCGTCAGCCGCCGGGCCTGACTCGGTCAGCGGATTGAGTTTGCGCACGGCTTTATTGAAGAGCGCCGGCGCGACCAGGCGCAGAATCACCACGAAGCTGAGAACCATTGCCGCCAGCAGCAGCAATCCCTGACGAAACAACGCCGCAGAAAGATTCTCGGCTTTGGCCACTGGCGCCGCCGGCTCCACGTAGCGGCGCGTAAAAGCGATTGGTACGTCATCTCCGACAGCGTCTTTAATGGAAATCCGTTTGCGAAACTGCTCTTGTCGTTCGCGCGCGGCTTCGCGTTTCTTTTCCTGCTGGTAAAAATCGATGGGAACGAATTTTTCCGACTCAATCGAGAAAGGATCAGGCGCGACCGTTACGGGTGGGTCAGGTTCAGTTCCAGCGCCACCCACCGCAATCCCCAGCAGACCGGCAGCAATCAGCAGCTTCGCCCAACCGGTGATGATGGTGGTGCGCGTCATAGGATGCGTGCGAGCCAGCCAGGCGTCGCTGGCGGCGCGACTATGGGCTGGCCGCAGCGTAGTTTTGGCCATCAGGCACAGTTGCCCACCGCCCCCGGCCCACTCGCAACAAGCTGGGGGTTAGCGGCGGCAGTTTGTTGGGATCGTTGAAATTCAGATCGAATGCCCAATCGCGCCGCGGCGCCGAATACACGCCGCTTTTGCCCCAGACATTGGTGGCGTACTGGCTGGGAAACATCTTCACCATCGAACCGTTGTAGGTGAGCGCGTTGGCCGCGCCCCAGGATTCCAAAAAGCGCGGAAAGTTTTCCATGCCACCGCTGTATTGTCCGTAGGTGGTCTCCACTACTCCGGTCAACAATGCCGCATTGACCGTCGTGGGCAAGGCATTGCGCGTGCCGCTGGTGCTGTTGGCATCGAGCCAGGCCACCGAGAGAAAGGTGACGGCATCAGCCACGAGGGAGGCGGGCTTGGTGGTTGAGGTGTTCGCCGTGGCGAGATTCAGCACGTTGGTTTGGTTGTAGTGTCCCAGCACATAAAGCGGCCGCGCCGTGGCAACGGTCAGTCCGCGCGAGGGAAGAGTCATGCCATTGCGAACTCGCACCGCCGCCAACTCCGTACCCGGCAACGTGCGCCGATCGAGCACATAAACCGATGACAAGTCCCGCGAACCCAGGGCGACTCGCAGCGTATTATTCGTTTCACTCCACGCCTTGAGTGCGCCGATGTCGAGGTCCACCGGGCGAACCGTTTTTTCCTCGCGCGCGTCGCGAAAACTATTGGTCAGCGTCACGTAGCTCAGCACCTGATTTGTGGGAATGGTTGTGGAAAAGTTGTTGAACCGGCCACTGGATGCGGTGACGCTCGCATTCGACACGACGATAATCAGGTCAGCCTGGTTGTAATAACGCAGCCGCCCCAAGGGCGAGTTGGGATCTTCACCCGCGATCGGCGGGTGAATGATTTCGCGAATGGCTTCGGGAGTATTAGTCGTGCCGATGGGCAGCGTCATCGCAGGAACCGGCGACTCTTTCAGCGCCTGATAGACCGTCGTCCCATAAGGCGGCGTGCGGGTGTCCAATGGATGGCGCGCATACAGAATATTTACCGAAGACGTGACATCTGATTGAAACGTCAGGTCGCTGATGGGGGCCACGTAAAGCGTTCCGTTGGCATGTACGCGGCCGTTGATGATCAGGGGCTGACCGTTTTGGATCTCCATGTCGGCCGAGCCGTACATCGCAAACTGAAACACCGGAATACGGGTCAATTGCACCTCTTGCAACACCCCCCCACCGACATTCTGATAGGTGGCGGACTCGCGCGCGTGCGCCACAATCGTATAAGTGGAAACGAATCCGCGCAGACCCGAGTACGCGGAATTCAGTACGACATAATTTGTCGCAATGCTGCTTTGCACATGAACGCGGCCGGATTGCCCGGCGCCGTTGTCAAACGCCCACTGCGCCCAATAGGCTGAGTCCGCGCTCGTCGGCACGGTTTGCCGATAAGTCGCAAGATTGTCCAACACCAGCTTTTCGCCACCGGACAAGTAATCGCGGGTCATTTGGCTTAACACTTTTTCAGTCGCCGCTTCGGCGGCCGCCACCGCGCGGGTGTATTGAATGCTGCGGTGTGTCAACCGGGTGCTGGTGGCGGACCACGTCATCGCACTGGCCAGGATGGCGAGCGCGATTCCCATCATGATCATCGTCAACATCAACGCGCTGCCCGCGGCGCGGCGCGAGGGTTTGGAAGAAAACAGTTTCATATCGTCAAAGCGCGCGGCGCGTCACCGCGGTTTCCAGTTTGTAATAATCCGCCGCCTGCATGTGTCGCGGCGCCTGGAAGAATTCAAGTTTCAGATGGACTACCCGGTTGTTCTGGCTGTTGGTCAATACCTGGCCCAGATGATTCTGCGCCCGAAACGCAATGGTGTTCGTGACGGACTCTGCCAGAATGGTGGCCGAGCCGGGCGTGCTGGTGGTGCGCCGGAAGGTTTGATCCGACGGATTGATGAAGTAGATGATGAAATTGGCGGCGTTAGTCGTCGGGTAAATCAGCAATCCGTTGCCTTGCTGCGTCTCGCCGTCCAACAGCGCGGCAAACGTGCCGTTCTTCACATTACCGATCACCGACGAGCGGCAGGTGCGCACTTCGTTGGCCAGATTGCCGATCAACTGCCGGGCGTCCGCCGTCGCGTTGAGTTTGGTTTCCGTGATGCGAAACATGCTCAACCCGAAGAGGTGCGCGAAGATGACTCCGCCCACCAGGAACAGAAACACCGTCATGGCAATCATCAATTCGACCAACGTGTAACCACGGGAGCGACGGTTGCCGTGAGGAATGGTTGCGGTGACAAGTTTCATTGGTCAGGAGCGCGACAGGTTTCGACAGTGTTGGTTGCCTGGATGCCGCGAAATTGCCAGACGCAGTCCACACGAATGCGCTTCAACGGCGGAGTGCTGGAGACCGTGGTGATGGTTGTGTCCACCGTCGCTTCGACCACGCCCTTGCCGTCGCCCGATAAATCCAGTGTGACGGTTCGGCTGGGAAAATTGGAGGACACCAGTTGATCCACCGCCGGCCAACTCGCCAAATCCCACTTGGCACTACGCGTTTCCTCGAGTCGTTCCATCGCGCGCGCGCTGGCGGCCAGATGCAGCCCGGCCTTTTCCGCCGAGGTTGTGCAATACACGTAACCGCGAACAATCCCACTCACCGCAAGCGCAGTGATGAACATCGCGATGACCACTTCGGCCAAAGTCAAACCGGCACATGCCCGCACTTTGCTTCGCGCGGATGTCCGGGATTGGAGGTGCATTTTCATTCGGACACGTCTGTTTCGTAGCGCTTTAACCGACTGAACAAGTTGAGTTAGTGCGCCTCAAACGTCACCAAACCAGCAGCTTTATGGCCAACGGACATACCCAGGCTGCCCCGGGGCGATGCCACCACCCTGCTCACTCCTTCCACTTCAACAGCGTAAACTGCTATTTACAGACGTTTTGCAGTGCAACACCGCATCGCCAACGACCAGACTGCGTCATCCAACCAGAGTAAAAAGTTGCCGCGCTGCCAGACGAACTGCTTTCGCCAGCCTCAGAATAAGACACTTGATGGAAGACGTTTCAGTCCGGGTAAGTCGCAAACCGAAACCATAAGCCGACAAATGGCTCCCCCGGTTGAAAATGAAAAAGCCGCCCCGGCACTACCGGAGCGGCTTTGAATCGTTCTCTAAGAATAGCGGCTTACTTCTTTTTCGTCGCCTTCGCTTTGCGCTTTTCTTCGATGGCCGCTTGAGCAGCCGCCAGACGCGCAACCGGCACGCGATACGGCGAGCAGCTCACGTAGGTCAATCCCACGCGATGGCAGAATTTCACCGAATCGGGATCGCCACCGTGTTCACCGCAGATGCCGAGCTTGATGCCAGGGCGCGTCTTGTTGCCCTTCTCTGCCGCGATCTGCACGAGCTGACCGACGCCAGTCTGATCAATCGAGGCGAACGGATTCTTCTTCACGATTTCGTTTTCGGTGTAAGCACCGAGGAACGAACCGGAGTCATCGCGCGACATGCCGAGGCAGGTTTGCGTGAGGTCGTTCGTGCCGAAGCTGAAGAACTCCGCCGTCTGCGCGATTTCATCCGCCGTGAGTGCGCCGCGCGGAATTTCGATCATCGTGCCGACGCTGTAAGCGACCTTCACGCGCTTCTCCTTCTGCACCTGAGCCGCGACTTCGTGAACGATGGCGACTTGCAGGTCGAGTTCTTTCTTGAAGCCGACGAGCGGGATCATGATTTCCGGCTTGGCTTTGAAGCCTTCCTTCGTCGCGTCAGCAGCGGCTTCGAGCACGGCGCGCGCTTGCATGCGCGTGATTTCCGGATACTTGATGCCGAGACGGCAACCGCGGAAACCGAGCATCGGGTTGAACTCATGCAGTTCATGCACGCGAGCCATGATTTTTTCCACCGGGATGCCGAGCTTCTTGGACAAGTCCAATTGCTGCTCCTTGGCATGCGGGAGGAATTCGTGCAGCGGCGGATCGAGGAAACGAATCGTGGCCGGGTAACCCTTGAGCGCTTTGAAGATGCCGTGGAAGTCATCGCGTTGATACGGCAACAACTTGGCCAGAGCCGCTTCGCGCGCTTCGAGGCTGTCCGCCAGAATCATTTCGCGCATCGCATCAATGCGATCGCCTTCGAAGAACATGTGTTCCGTGCGGGTCAGGCCGATGCCCACCGCGCCAAATGCGATCGCTTGCGCAGTCTGCTCCGGCGTGTCGGCGTTGGTGCGGACCGCGAGGCGCGTGGCCTTTTTGCACCAGTTCATCAACTGCACGTAGTTCTTATACTTCTCGGTTTTTTGTGCCGCGGTATCGTTGTTCAGCAAGCCAGTGATGATTTCGGACGGAGCGGTCTTGATTTGACCGGCGTAAACGAGACCTGCCGTGCCGTCAATCGAGAGGAAGTCGCCTTCCTTGAACGTCTGGCCATCAATGAACGCCGTCTTGGTGTCGTAGTTGATTTGCACAGCGGCGGCGCCACAAACGCAAACCTTACCCATCTGCCGGGCCACGAGTGCCGCGTGCGAAGAAACACCGCCGCGTGCCGTGAGAATACCTTCGGCGGCGATCATGCCACGCAAATCTTCGGGTGACGTTTCAACGCGAACGAGCAAAACCTTCTCACCCTTTTCCGAGGCAACCACCGCGCGATCGGCGTTGAAATAAATTTTGCCTGTGGCTGCGCCAGGACCGGCCGGCAATCCGGTCGCGATGACTTTGGCTTTCTTCACTTCGCTGAGATCAAAAATCGGCGCGAGCAATTGCTCCAACTGATCCGCCGGGTTGCGCATGATCGCCGTTTCCCAATCAATCAGTTTTTCCTTCACCATGTCGGCGGCGAACTTGAGCGCGGCAGCCGCGGTGCGTTTGCCGTTGCGGGTTTGCAGCATGAACAACTTGCCTTCCTGCACGGTGAATTCGATGTCCTGCACGTCCTTGAAATGCTTTTCCAGGATCTTGCGAACGTTCATCAATTCCTTGTAGCTCGCGGGCATCTGGTCCTTGAGCTTCGCCACCGGCTCCGGAGTGCGCACGCCGGCGACGACGTCTTCGCCCTGCGCGTTGATGAGAAACTCGCCGTAGAATTCATTGGTGCCGTTGGCCGGATTACGCGTGAACGCCACGCCGGAACCAGAAGTTTCGCCCGTATTGCCGAACACCATTGCCTGCACGTTGACGGCCGTGCCCCATTCCGACGGGATGTTGTATTTGCGACGATAAACGATCGCGCGATCGTTCATCCATGAACCGAACACCGCACCCGCGGCACCAAGCAACTGATCCCACGGATTGCTCGGGAAAGATTTTCCGGTGCGTTCCAGCACCAGAATCTTGAAGCGCTTCACCAGTTCCTGCTGGTCTTCCGCCGTGAGTTTGGAGTCTTCGATATCGGCGTGATATTTCTCGTGTTTGAAAGCATGAATGACAGTTTCGAACGGTTCGTGATCTTCGTTCTCGCGCTTCTGCACGCCGAGCACCACGTCGCCGTACATCTGAATGAAGCGACGATAACAGTCCCACGCGAAACGTTCGTTGCCGGTCGCTTTAACGAGCGCGAGCACGGTCTGATCGTTCAAGCCGAGGTTCAAAATTGTGTCCATCATGCCGGGCATGGAATCGCGGGCGCCGGAACGAACGGCCACCAACAGCGGCATGCCCGAGGTGGCGCCGAATTTCGTGCCCATGATTTTTTCCATGTTGGCAACGCCGGCTTCCATCTGGGAACGGAGTTCCTTGGGATACGTTCTCTTGTGCGCGTAGTAGTAAGTGCAGACTTCAGTAGTGATGGTGAAGCCGGGAGGCACGGGCAAGCCGATGCGCGTCATTTCGGCAAGATTCGCGCCTTTGCCGCCCAGCAGGGCTTTCATGCTGCCGTCGCCGTCAGCTTTTTTGTTACCCCACGTGTAAACGTATTTGGTTGATTTTGATTTAGCCATAAATGAGTTGGTTCAATGTCCGTCGCAAAACCGTGAAAACAGGCGGGGAGACTATCAGACAAGCAGTTGGAGTCAATGAATGAACCGGAGAAAAAAGCTGTGTTGATGCACCGTTTAAGCAAAATAGTGGTGCCAGAGGCAGGAATTGAACCTGCGACCAAAGGCTTATGAGTCCTCTGCTCTACCCCTGAGCTACTCTGGCATCCTTGAGGCCCGGAAAGTTGATTCCACTGGTGACCGGCCAACAATCTTTGGCCCAATCTTTGGCCGAGTCACGACTGAAATCATCGAGTGCCGACGCCCAACGCGTGAAACGATACTCGACCCTCCCGCCATTCGGCAAGTCTGCAAAACGACCGTCATGATGCGAAGCCATCGCGATCGCCGCCAAAACCTAATTGCCATCCGACCGATGACCGCTTGCTGCGTTATGTTGGACGCACGCCGAGGTAACGCGGCAAGGCGGTTGCTATGATGGTTTCGATGCAAATCTTTCATCGGCTGCGTTGCGACTCCCGATGGCCAATCCAAAGCGCAGCGCCGGAGGGTTTGCGCCGAATTTTGCCATGATTGACCAGCCTAAGATTCTGCGGGGCCGCGCTTGGCGCCGACCGGGCCTTCCACCCATTGTTGTCATTAAATGACCACCACGCTCAAATCCAAACCAAAAACCCGATTGTTCGCCGGTTATGATCCGGGGTCGTTTTTCGACGAAATGATGACGGCGGACGAAGAACTCCGGCCACACTACGCGCGTTTCGCGGAGTTGTTTCAGGCGATCACCAAAAAGGAGTTTGAGAGTAAATGTCAGGCGGTGGATCTCGCGCTCATGCGGCAAGGCGTGACCTTCAACGTGTATGGCGACTCGGCGGGCACTGAGAAGATTTTTCCGTTCGATCTGTTGCCGCGAATTATTCCAGCCAAAGAATGGGAATTTCTGGAACGCGGCTTGGCGCAACGAATCACCGCGCTGAACCTCTTTCTGCACGACATTTATCACGAGCAAAAGATTCTCAAAGACGGAGTCATCCCACCGGAATATGTGTTGTCCGGAAAACATTTCCGACGCGAGTTCGTGAACTTCAACGTGCCAAAGGATATTTACATCCATATTTGCGGCACGGACCTGATTCGTGATGCCCAAGGCAATTATCTGGTGCTCGAAGACAACGGCCGTTGTCCCAGCGGCGTGAGTTATGTGCTCGAAAATCGGCGCGCGATGAAACGTACGTTTCCGCAAATGTTTGAAACGATTGGCGTGCGCCCGGTGGAAGATTATCCGCAGGAACTGTTGCGCATGTTGCAACACATCGCGCCGGCAGGCGTGTCCGAGCCGACCGTCGTATTGTTAACGCCGGGCGCGTACAACTCGGCGTATTTTGAACATACGTATCTGGCGCGGCAAATGGGCATCGATATCGTGGAGGGCCGCGATCTGGTGGTGCGCAACGCGCGGGTGTTCATGCGCACGACCAAAGGGTTGAAACCGGTGCACGTGATTTATCGCCGGCTGGACGATGATTTTCTCGACCCGACCGTATTCCGGCGCGATTCGATGCTGGGCGTGCCGGGCCTGGTGAGTGCCTATCGCTCGGGGCACGTGTCGCTCGCCAACTCCATCGGCACGGGCATAGCTGACGACAAAGTGATGTATTACTTCGTGCCACGCATGATCAAATATTACCTGGACCAAGAGCCATTGATTCCGAATGTCGATACGTACTTGGCGAATGAAGCGACAGACAAAAAATACATCCTCGAGAATCTGGAAAAACTGGTGGTCAAAGCGGCGAATGAATCGGGCGGTTATGGCATGCTGATAGGCCCGAAGGCGACGAAAGCGGAAATCAGCGAGTTTCGCAAAAAAGTGGAAGCCGAGCCCCGCAATTACATCGCGCAACCGACGATTTCGCTGTCGCGTCATCCCACCCACGTCAGCGAAGGCTTGTTTGAGGGACGCCACATTGATTTGCGGCCGTTCGTGCTCTACGGAGAAAAGATCGTCACTGTCCCGGGCGGTCTCACGCGCGTGGCGTTGCGGAAAGGCTCGCTTGTGGTGAACTCCTCGCAGGGCGGCGGCAGCAAAGACACGTGGGTGTTATACGGAGACGAATAATATGCTCTCTCGCGTTGCCAACTCACTTTACTGGATGTCGCGCTACATTGAGCGCGCGGAAAACATCGCGCGCATCGTGGACACGAATCTGCAACTCTTGCTCGACCTGCGTGACCTGAACGAGAAACGGCTCGCCGAACATTGGCTGCCCATCGTGCAAACCACCGGTGACGAAGCGCAATTCTTCGCGTTTCACAAGAAAGCCACCGCGAACAACGTGACCGAGTTTCTGGTGTTTCAGATGGAGAATCCCAACTCCATCATCGCCTCCATCTGTCAGGCGCGCGAAAACGCCCGCATGGTGCGCGACCAAATCACCTTGGAGTTATGGGAGGAATTGAATCGGCTCTATTGGTTCGTGCGCACGCCCCAGGCGCGGCAGGTCTGGAAAGAAAGCCCAAGTGAATTCTTCCAACAGATTAAAGCCGGGTCGTTGCACATCATCGGCCTGACGGATGCCACGTTGATTCACAACGAAGGCTGGTGGTTCGCGCAGGCGGGCAAGTTCATCGAACGCGCTGACAAAACGTCTCGCATTCTGGATTTGCGCTACCAGGAACTACCCGAACGCGGCATGCCGACGCGGGTAAGCCAGGAAGATGCCTTGGAGTGGTCCGCGATTTTGCGCTCGTGCAGCGCGTGGGATTCCTACAAATCCATTCATGGGGCCGAGGTCAATCCAGTGTTGGTGGCAGACTTTTTGTTGTTGAGCGAGGAGTTCCCCCGCTCCGTCGAGTTTTGCGTCGCGGAATTGAATCGCGCCCTCCGCCGCATCTCCGGCGTGGCCGAAGGTAAATTTTGCAACGACGCGGAAAAACTCGCCGGCCGTTTGGTGGCAGAATTGCAGTTCACCACGATCGACGAGATTTTCGACATCGGCCTGCACCAGTATCTCGACCAGTTGCAAACCAAGCTGAACAACATCGGCGCGGCATTGTTCAACGCCTACATTTTTCAACAGTTCAACAATCTCGAAGACGAGATCATGGTCCAGCAGGAGGAACAACAGCAGCAATGCGCTTTGACGCCGCGCCAAATCAGAAATCAGAAATCCTAAATTCCCATGGCCATCAACGTCGCGCTCCATCACCGCACGCACTACCAGTATGACCGGCTCATCAATCTCGGTCCGCAGGTCGTGCGCCTCCGCCCCGCGCCGCATGCGCGCACGCGCATTCTCAGCTACTCGCTAAAAGTCACGCCCGAACCACATTTCCTCAACTGGCAGCAAGATCCGCAGTCGAACTATCAGGCGCGCCTCGTTTTTCCCGAAAAAACGAAGGAGCTTTGCGTGGAAGTGGATTTGGTCGCGGAAATGGCGGTACTCAATCCCTTCGACTTCTTTCTCGAACCCGAAGCGCAACATTTCCCTTTCGGTTACGACCACGCGCTGGATCACGAGCTGGCGCCGTTCCGCTTGAAATGCTCCGCCACGCCCCAATTCGCGAAATACCTTGGCGACTTGAAACGCGAATTGCTGAACGGTAAAAGCAAAGCGCCCGACAGCAAATCCGAATTGCGCACGATTGATTTTCTCGTGGCGCTCAATCAGCGCCTGTGGAAAGACATCAAATACAGCATCCGCATGGAGCCGGGCGTGCAAACGCCGGAAGAAACGCTGCAACTCGCCAACGGTTCGTGTCGCGATAGCGCGTGGCTGCTGTGTCAGTTGCTGCGGCACTTCGGGCTCGCCTCGCGGTTTGTCAGCGGTTACCTGATTCAACTCAAGGCCGACGTGAAATCGCTCGATGGCCCGAGCGGCACGGAAAAGGATTTCACCGATCTGCACGCGTGGACGGAAGTTTATCTGCCGGGCGCCGGCTGGATTGGACTTGATCCCACGTCCGGGTTGCTTGCCGGCGAAGGTCACATTCCGCTCGCGGCCACGCCCGATCCAAGCAGCGCGGCACCCATCAGCGGCTCGCTCGATGAATGCGAATGCGAGTTCAGCTTCGACATGAGCGTGACGCGCATTCACGAATCGCCCCGCGTCACTCTGCCCTACTCCGAGGAACAATGGAGTCGCATCGAATCGCTCGGTCACGCCATCGATGCCGACCTGAAAAAGAACGACGTGCGCCTCACCATGGGCGGCGAACCGACGTTTGTTTCCATTGATGATCCAGACGGACCGGAATGGAACTTTACCGCGGTTTCACATCAGAAGCGGATATTGTCCGGCGAACTCATCAAGCGACTTCGCAAAAAGTTCGCCCCCGGTTCGCTGCTGCACTATGGCCAGGGCAAATGGTATCCCGGCGAGCAACTTCCACGTTGGGCGCTGGGTTGTTATTGGCGCAAGGATGGCGTGCCCATCTGGAAAGATGATTCACTCATCGCCGATGAATCGAAGGATTACGGGCATGGCGCAAAAGACGCGAAAGCACTGCTGGAACGAATTTCGCTCGTGGTCGGCGCGGATCCGAAATACATGATCCCCGGCTACGAAGACGCGTTTTACTACACGTGGAAAGAGCGTCGCCTCCCATCGAACGTCACGCCGGAAAAATCCAACCTCAAGGACAAACTGGAGCGGGAACGCATCGCGCGTGTGTTTCAAAAAGGTCTGGGTGAAGTCGTCGGCTATGCATTGCCGATCAAGCGCGCTTGGTATGGCAATCAACTCGGCTGGATGTCCGGCGCGTGGTTTTTGCGCGATGACGACACCCTCTGGCTCATTCCGGGCGATTCGGCGATGGGTCTGCGCTTGCCGCTTGATTCCATACCGTGGGTGGCTGACAAAGATTTTCCATGGAACTGGCAGCAAGACCCGTCGAATCCAAATCTGCCGCAACTGCCGAAGGAATTTCCCTACAAAATTCGCAAACCCGAAAGCACCGGCCAGCACTTTATCCGGCGCAAAGGCGGCGCACCGTTGCCCGTCGGCTATGGCCCCGGCCAACGCGCGCAGGAACTTGGCGAAGTCGAAGACGAACGCGTCGAGTTGCCGCCGCTGCCAGAGTTTGAACACGACCCGAATCGCCGTCCCGTGCAAGGTCAAAGCGCGCCATGGATCGTGCGCACCGCATTGTGCGTCGAGCCGCGCGACGGACGCTTGCACGTGTTCATGCCGCCGGTTGCGACGACGGAGGATTATCTCGATCTGGTTGCCGGCATTGAGACCGCCGTGACGAAATTGGGAACGCCCGTTATCATCGAAGGCGAAACCCCACCGCGCGATCCACGCTTGAACAAACTGGCGGTAACGCCCGACCCGGGCGTCATCGAGGTGAATTTGCATCCGAGTCATTCCTGGGACGAACTGGTCGAACGCACCACCGTGCTCTACGAAGAAGCCCGGGAGACTCGGCTCGGCACGGAAAAATTCATGATTGATGGCAAGCACACCGGCACGGGCGGTGGCAACCACATCATCATCGGCGGCGAAACAACTTCGAATTCCCCCATTCTGCGCCGCCCGGATTTATTGCGATCGCTGATTACGTATTGGCAAAATCATCCGTCCCTGAGCTGGCTCTTCAGCGGTTTGTTTATCGGCCCGACCTCGCAAGCGCCACGGATTGACGAGGCCCGCAATGATTCGCTTTACGAGCTCGAAGTCGCCTTCAAGGAATTGGAACGCAACACGCAGAACTTTGGTTACACCCCACCGTGGCTTTGCGACCGACTGTTCCGCAATCTGCTGATTGATTCGAGCGGGAATACGCATCGCTCGGAGTTCTCGATTGATAAACTTTTTTCGCCCGAAAGCAGCGCGGGTCGGCTTGGTCTGGTCGAGATGCGCGCGTTTGAAATGCCGCCGCACGCGCGCATGAGCCTCGCGCAACATCTCTTGCTGCGCGGCCTTGTCGCAAAATTCTGGAACGAGCCCTACAAGAACAGTCTCGTGCGCTGGGGCACGGACATTCATGACCGCTGGATGCTGCCGCATTTCTGCGAAACAGATTTCAAGGATGTCATCCGCGATTTGCGCGAGGCCGGTTATCCGTTCGAGTTCGACTGGTTCGCGCCGCACTTCGAATTTCGTTTTCCGTTCATTGGTGATTTGGAACAGCGCGACATGCAAATCGAACTCCGCACCGCGCTCGAACCCTGGCACGTCCTCGGCGAAGAACCCGGCGGCGGCGGCACGGTGCGTTACGTGGACAGTTCGCTCGAACGCCTGCAAGTCAAAGCGCGCGGCCTCACCGGCGACCGCTTCGCCGTCACAGTTGGTGGTTATCGCCTGCCGTTGCATCCAACTGGCACGAATGGTGAGTTCGTCGCGGGCGTGCGGTATCGTGCGTGGCAACCGCCGGAATGTTTGCAACCCACGATTGGCGTGCATACGCCGCTGGTGTTTGACGTCGTGGACACCTGGAACGGTCGCAGTATCGGCGGTTGCACGTATCACGTCGCGCATCCGGGCGGACGCAGTTACGACACTTTCCCGGTGAACAGTTACGAGGCGGAATCGCGGCGACTGGCGCGGTTTTTCCGGAACGGCCATTCGCAAGGTAAGTTCACCGTCGCACCGGCGAAGATTAATCCTGAATTTCCGTTCACGCTCGACCTGCGCCATGTCTGACGCAGCCGACAAGAAATCTCGCCACCGCCGGGCGCGTGTGCTAGAAGCTGCGCCTACAATGGACGACTCGACGGCTGCGGAAGCAGTAACAAAAGCCGCCGGCCTGCTGGACACCTACCGGCAGCACGCAGGGGTATTCGACGAATTGCTCAACGAACAACGCGAAATGCGCCCGCATTACGCCAGGTTGTTTCGTGCCCTGGAGGAGTTCAACACGCCGGAATTGCAGCGCCGCGCCGAAACCTGCCAGCGCCTCGTTCACGAACAAGGCATCACCTACAACGTTTACGGCGATCCTCGCGGCATGGAGCGCCCGTGGCAGCTCGATCCGATTCCCCTCATCATCGCTGCGGAGGAATGGCAAGCCCTCGAACGCGGGCTGATTCAACGCGCCACGTTGTTGAACAAAATTCTCGCCGATTGTTACGGGCCACAGGAATTGATTCGCACCCGCTGGCTTTCGCCGGCCCTGCTGTTCGCGCAACCGGATTTTCTGCGTCCCTGCCACGGGGTTCGCGTCCCGCAAAACACGTATCTGCATTTCTACGCGGCCGACCTCGCGCGTTCGCCCGACGGACGTTGGTGGGTGGTCTCGGATCGCACGCAAATTCCGACCGGCGCGGGTTACACGCTGGCCAATCGCCTTGCGACGTCGCGCATTTTACCCGAACCGTTCCGCGACAATCACGCGCATCGGCTCGCCGGGTTTTTCCGCGACATGCAGAACGCTTTGACCCAACTGTCGCCGCGGCAACAAGACAAAGCCCGCGTGGTCATGCTCACGCCCGGCCCGCACAACGAAACCTATTTCGAGCAAGCCTATCTCGCCCGCTATCTCGGTTATATGCTGGTGGAGGGACAGGATTTGACCGTGCGCGACAATCAGGTGTTCCTGAAAACGCTCAGCGGACTGGAGCGCGTGGATGTGATTCTGCGCCGCGTGGACGATGATTTTTGCGATCCGTTGGAACTGCGGAATGATTCGATTCTTGGCGTGCCCGGACTGGTGGAAGCCATTCGTGCCGGCAACGTCACGATGGCCAATGCCCTCGGCAGCGGCATCGTGCAAAGCCCGGCGTTCATGTCGTTCCTGCCGGGATTGTGTGAACACCTCTTGGGCGAGGAATTACACTTGCCGTCCGTCGCCACCTGGTGGTGCGGCCAGGAAACCGCCCGCCAGTATGTGCTCGAACATTTGGACGAACTGTTCGTGAAACCCGCGTTCCGTTCGACGATACGCACGCCGAATCCTGACGCGTCACTCACCGAGGCAGAACGCGAGTCGCTGCGGCGCCAGATTGAGTTCGACCCCGATCAATTTGTGGCGCAAGAACGCGTCGAATTGTCCACCGCGCCCGCTTGGGATGGCAAGGGATTGGTCGCCAAGCCCGTCGGCTTGCGCGTGTTTCTGGTCGCGACCGCCGACGGCTATCGCGTGATGCCGGGTGGGTTGACGCGCGTGTCGCCAGACCGCGGCGGTCGGTTCATTTCCATGCAACGCGGCGGCAGCAGCAAGGACACCTGGGTCATCTCCGCGCGACCGGTGGATGAAGACACGTTGTTGCATGCTCCGGGAAAAAACATCGAATTGCGGCGCACCGGCAACAATCTGCCTTCACGACTCGCGGACAATTTCTTCTGGCTCGGCCGCTACTGCGAACGAGCGGACGCCAGCGCGCGGTTATTGCGCACCTCGTTGCAACGCTTCAATCCCGAGCGCGCGGGCGGCGCCTTGTCGGTAATCGTGCCTTTGCTGCAAACGTTGCAAACCCAGGGCCAGTTGCCGGGCATTCTCGACAAACCGGAATTGCACCAGAATTCCGAAGCGTTCGAGGCGGAATTGTTGGCGGCGATTTTTGATCCAGCCCGCCCCGGCAGCGTGCGACAGATTGCCGATCATTTGCAACGGCTCGCCATGCTGGTGCGCGACCGAACCTCCAGTGACATGTGGCGCGTGTTGAGTCAACTCAATGACCGACTCGCGACGCCAACGGCAAGCATGGTTATGTTGACAGGCGACGCGGTTGGCGTTTTGAATCAAACGCTAATCGGCCTCGCTGCGTTCCACGGTCTGGCACGTGAAAACATGACGCGGGCGCAAGCGTGGCGCTTCATTGACATGGGGCTGCGGCTGGAGCGCGCCATTTATCTGTGCCACCTACTCGAAGCCACGTTGCAACATCCGGAATCCGAGAATCCCAGTGTGCTCGAAGCGATTCTCGAGGTCGTGGACAGTTCCATCACGTTCCGCTCCCGCTACAATTTGTTGGCGACCGTGCCGGCGGTTTTCGATCTCGTTTTGTTAGATGATAAAAATCCGCGTTCGGTGTTGTTTCAGGTCAATCAACTGGCGAAACACTTCCGCCATTTGCCGCAGGAACGCGAAAGCGCCCCCGGTTCGGGCTCGCGGTTGCTGACCGAATGTCTCAATCGGTTGAATCGCATGGACGCGCGGGAATTGGCCAGCAAACCCGAAACCTGGCCCGCGAGCCATTTGAACAAGACCATCCAGCAAACGTTGCGGGATTTGCCGAAGCTCTCCGATGCAATTGCCGTGAGTTACTTCGCGCACTCCGCCATTTCACGCACCGGTCGGGAGGTGGCATGACTTATCGCATTGTCCATCGCACGCTTTATGATTACGCCGCGCCGGTGACCGTGTCGCATCACGTCGCCCGGCTGCAGCCGCGCGGCACCACCACCCAAACGCGCGAAAGCTTTTCGCTAAAAATTTTTCCCGAGCCCGCGTTGCGCAAAGATCGCGCGGATTACTTCGGTAATCTGCTGTGCCTGTTCACCATTCAGGAAGTTCACAAGAAGTTGGAAATCGTGACACATAGCCGGGTGCGCGTGCAACCGCTCGCATTGCCGCAGGCGGAATCTGCGCCAGCTTGGGAAGAGGTGGCGGCCCTGTTTCGCGATCCGGTTTCACCGGACGTGGTCGAGCCATACGAATTCTTCTTCGATTCACCGCAAGTTCGAGCGTCGGCGGAACTCGCCGACTATGCGCGGCAAAGTTTTGCACCGGGCACGCCGCTGTTGGTTGGCGCGAAGGATTTGAATCGCCGCATCCACACGGATTTCAAATACGACCCGAAGGCGACAACGGTCGCCACGCCTTTGGAAGAGGTTTTGGCGAAACGCCGCGGCGTGTGCCAGGATTTCGCGCACCTGGGCATCGCGTTCCTGCGTTCGCTCGGCTTGCCGGCGCGTTATGTCAGCGGCTACTTGCGCACGCGCCCGCCGGAGGGCAAGCCGCGGCTCGTCGGGGCGGATGCCAGTCATGCGTGGTTCAGCGTATTCTGTCCCGAGGCCGGTTGGGTGGATTTTGATCCGACCAATAATTGTTTGCCCGGCCCCGAGCACATCACGGTGGCGTATGGGCGGGATTTTGGCGACGTGAGTCCGGTGGCGGGCATTCTCACGGGCGGCGGCCAGCATGAAGTCAAAGTGTCGGTGGATGTCGCCGAGGATCCCAAGCGATGAGATGGGAAATTATCCATCGCACGGAATACCAATACCAAGCTTCGGTGCGAGACAGTTTCAATGAAGCGCGGTTGCAACCGTTTTCGGACGAATGGCAGACGGTGGAGCATTTTCTGCTGAAAGTCTTGCCGGCGGCGCGATTGCGGCATCATTACGACTTTTATTCCAACGTGGTGCATCATTTCGAAATCACCGAACCGCACAGCAGTTTGTTGGTGGAAAGCCAGTTGTGCGTCGCCACCCAACCGCGTCCGGTGCTGGCGGCGACCGAAACGCCGTGGCCGTTGGCGCGCATCGGCGAAGCCGCCCGCGAAACCCGGGTGTTTGATTTTTTACAGGAAAGCCGGTTTGTGGAGTTGTCGCCTGAGGTTTGGCGGCAGGCGATTGACGCTACCACGGGCGTGACCGACACATGGCAGGCGGCGTTGGCCTTGATGCGATTCGTCCACGGCGCATTGAAATACGAACCGAACTCCACTTCCGTACACACCCATGCGCGCGACGTGCTGCGTGACAAACGCGGCGTCTGCCAGGATTTCGCGCACGTGATGTTGAGTTTGTGTCGCGCCGTGAAAATTCCGGCGTTGTATGTCAGCGGATATTTGGCGACGGAAATTGCCAACGCCACGCACGCCTGGGTGGAAGTGTTGATCCCCGGGGTCGGCTGGCGCGGCCTGGACCCGACGCACAACTGTCAGCCGGATGAAACGTACGTAAAGATTGCCGTGGGGCGTGATTACGCGGACGTTGCCCCGCTGACCGGGCAATACAAAGGCACGACCGATCGGCGGATGGAAGTGCGGGTTAGCATAAAACAGTTGATGTAAAGCAATCGCGGGCTTGTTCACCAAAACCAATTAATCTATCAAGAAACGCTATGGTTGATTCGATTGTCCCTGGAATTGACGCGGGCCTCACGCCCGCGCAACTCACGTCCTATATCAACGTCAAACTCGCCCTGCTCGGCTGTCAGCCGGTGCCGGTGGCGGGCGAAGCGGATGCGACCGATCTCGTGTCGGCGTTTGCCGCGCAATATCAGGAGAAGGACCGGTTGCTGGGCCAATACTTGTGCCCGGCGGATCAACGCATCCAAACCTTCCTCTACGATTATCTGCAGGACGTGCCGGTGCCGCGTCTGCCACTGCGAACCTTTACGCTGGATCGCGCCGGCCTGGCCCGCGTGCTCTCGATACCGGTGGATCGCGATGAATTTTCCTCGGACATCATCACGTCGTATCGGGTCAAACAAGGCGTGTTGCACAATCCCAAAAGCGATCGTCGCACCACGGCCGGAATTTTTCACGTGACCGAAGGCGGCTTGCCGATTCCCGACGACAAACTCGGCGTGCCGAAACTCACCTTCGCGCGCATGCTGGCGCTGGCATTGAATCCGCCCAAGGAACTGATGCGCCTGCCTTTCACCTCCACACAAAAGAACCCGGCGGAGTGTTTCGTATCGCTGTTGCTGCGACCGATGGTGTGCCCGGAAGTGCCCGGCTTCACGCCGAAGAAAACGATGGAGGTGCGCTTCTTTGCTCCGGGCAACATGGTGAGCAATCTGGATTTTGTGGAGAGCATCTTCGGCAACGCGGGCGATCCGTTGCTGCCGGAGAACGATGCCGGGCTCGATACCGAACATTGGACCGGCCACACGGGTTGCGTGATTCTGGCGCCGCATCTCGTCCGCACCACCAAGAAAGCCGTCGGGCTGCCGCATTGGAACGACGCCACCGAACGCCAACGGCGCGACGGGATGTGTTGGAAGGAGGAAAACGAACTCTACAACAACGGCACGGCGTTCAAGCTCACGTGCCGGGACGAGCATGGCGTGGTCGTCACCATTATCGCGGACAACTATTTCGGTTACTGCAAGAAAGAGGTCAAAACGCAGCTCAGCTATGCGGCGAATCTCTTCGGCCTTTGCGAAGAAGAACACGCCGGTGGCGCGCTGGCGTTTCCGGCGTATGACCTCGGCGAAGAATTCAGCGGCGACGTTCACGTCAAACGCCTCGGCCATAACATTGAAGAAGTGTTCTCGCTTTACGGCGATTTGATGGACATCAAGCCCGAAGGTTACGCGGTGGACAAAAAGCACCCCGAGATCATTTACGTGCCCGAGTACGCGCGGTTTGATTTGCATGATCAACGCGTCCACTGGACCAACGCCAAGGGCGAACACGCCATCAAACTGATGCCCCAAAACACCTACGTCCGGCCGTCGGGTTACAAAGTCCGCATGGAAAAACCCGCCGGCTTCGGACGCGCTTGGCGGCTGGTGGGAATCACTGCGGAAGGTTTGCTTTGTCACAAACCCTGCACGGTTTCCGGCGGCGGCAAATCCGAAATTTCCAAGCCCATCACGGATGCCATTCTCACCGGCCCCGTGTTTGTGGCCGATTTGAAAGCAGATTTGGACAAGGTGGCGAAACTCATTGACCACGATTATTCCGACCGCTTCAAAGACCCGAAGCGCCAAGACGAGCGCGCCGTGCTGTCGGCCGAACGCTCGCTCGGTTCGGTCATCAAGCTGTTGACGCCGGACGAACGCGATTACACCTACGAATACAACACGTGGTTGGACAAAATCCCGCAATACATCAAGGAACTCGTCTTCGTGATCAAACGCCACTATCAACCCGAATGGGGCCAGAACTGGCGCGAACATTTCAGCGTGGACATCATCAACGGCACGCCCGCGAACGAGTTGAAGTGCGACAACCGCAAACTCGTCACCACCCATTTGCGCGTCGGTTTCGATGACGACGGCGCGTGGCGCACCTTCGGGCTACGCAAAGATTTTTATCCAGCCCTGAAGATTCAGGCCGAAGATGACATCACCGCTTCCGTAGTGGTTCCGCGCGACCAGTTGGCCCACGTGCCCGAACATGTAAATGGGCAATCAGTGAAGTTCGTCCAGAACTGTGAGCGCCGGTTGTTCCAACGTCCCGACGACGCCATTCATCGTGGTTACGACAAGTTGACCGAACGCGATTTTTCCCGCCCGGACAATTTCTTTTCCAACTACGAACCGTTGCCGTGTTCGTTGGCCAAGGAATTCATGGAAGACGCCATCGGCTTCAATCAATACACCGAACCGATGCAACGCATCATCCGCGACGCCGCCACCGCGACCTCGGGTTACTTCGTTTGCACAGCCAATCCCCGTCTCGTGGACGGGAAACCCAGCAAAAATCCGCGTTACCTGCAAATCCGGCCCGATCTCTTGACGCCGCGGGAAGTGCATCTGGCCGAAGTGGGAGCGCGCCTGCGCCGCCGCATCCCGTTGACGCAGCCCGTTTACAATCCCGTCGCCGCCGTATTGCCGGGGCGCCGGAACAATCCGCCCGATAAGGGCATTCGTTCGCTCGCCGTGTTCAATCCGATTCACTATTTCGAGTTGCCGGAATTGTTCATGGAATTCATTTGCAGCATGACGGGCAAATCGCCCTCGACGACTGGGGCCGGTTCGGAAGGTGCGTTGACCAAAGGCCCCTTCAATGCGTTGCCACCGATCATGGACTTGAACAATGCGCTGGTGGCGTTCCTGCTGACGGGTCACAACGGATTTGTCACGGCCGCTGGTTACGTCGGGCCGCATTTCCGCGTGGACCACGACATCAGCCTCATCGTCCCCGAAGTCTGGTGTCATCTCGATCCCCAGGAACGCGACCCGAAGTTTCTCATTGAGAATCACTATCTCGACCGATGTGAAGATTTCGAGCACAAGGGCAAAAAGGTGCTGGCCAGCCGGCTTGGGTACCGGATCAACATTCGTTTCGTCCACTACTTCTTCGGACGCGTGTTCAATCATCCGCACGCGGTCTTCACGGATGCGATGCTCAAGCCGGAGTTGCAGGACATGGACGTCTTTGTTGATGGCATGGAAAACATCATCACCACACAAAAGCGCGTCGCGCAGATGTATTTCAACGACGGTAGTGTGAAACAGGCGTGTCCACCCTTGCAGGCGCTCTTGCACATAATGTTGCACGACCAATGGGAGGGCAAAGGCCTGGAACATCCCGAGGTTCGGAAATTGTTCACCCGGGACAGCCTGCTTGCGAGCGATTGGTATGCGGAGCGACTGAAAGCGAAACAAACCGTGGATCGCAAACTCTGGAAACGGCACGCCGATTACCTGGACAAATTTCTCAAACGTCCGACGCATGCGGACGAAGCCACCCGCCTGGATATTGCCACCCGGTTGACGGCGGCGCGCGCCATGCTGGCGACGGTGGAGTCCGCGGACTATCTTGAAAAGTTGTCGGGCACGTTGGGGGCCGAACCGGTGGACGCGTATTTATGACCACGAACGCGTTCAGGCGGTTCGCCAATTGAGCATGCCATGAATGTGATTAACGGTCGCGGAGGATTGCCGCTGGTGCAGATTCAAACGCCGTGGAGCACGGCGGAAATTTATCTGCAGGGCGCTTGCGTCACCCACTTCGAGCCGCACGGCGCGCCCCCGGTGCTTTTTCTCAGCGAGAAGAGCCGCTTCCAAAAGGACGCCGCCATTCGCGGCGGCATTCCCATCATCTTCCCGTGGTTCGGTAAACCCGCCGGTCGCGCGACGCAACACGGCTTTGCCCGCGTGCGTGAGTGGGAACTGGTCGAGGTCAGCAAACAAAGTGACGGCAGCGTGATCGCCCATTTCAGTTTCCCGCCGAGCGCCGAATTACGCTCCATCCCGGTGGATTACTATGTGACCGTGAGCCGCACGTTGACCGCCGAATTGGTGGTCACGAATTATTCCGGCCGCGACTTCCCTTTCGAGAATTGCCTGCACACGTATTTCCATGTCGGCGACATCAGCCAAACCAGCGTCACCGGATTGCAAGGCGTGGAATATCTCGATGCGCTGGCCAATCGCACCCGCACCCGGGAAGCCAACGATGCCATCCGCTTCACTGGTGAAGTGGACCGCATCTATCTCAATACGCCGCACACCGTGAAAATCCACGATGCCGCCCTGCGCCGCGTGATCGAGGTGGAAAAAGAGAACTCACTCGCCACGGTGGTATGGAATCCGTGGATCGCCAAGGCGCAAGCCATGAGTGATTTTGGCGACCGGGAATATCTGCGCATGGTTTGTGTGGAATCGGGGAACGTCGCCGAAAATCAGATCACGCTTGGCGACGGACAAGAGGCGCGATTGAAAATACTGCTGCGTTCCGCTCCCTTGTGAGGGCAAGCATGCACTAAGCGAGTGGAGCAACCGGGGGCTTCTCCTTCAACGCCGAAAAATTGCCCTTCTCGCAACACGCCACAAATCCTTCGGTCACGCTTTTGAGTTCCTCCCAACGCGCGCGAATCGTCTTCGCTTCCTTCGGCGAAATCTCATTGTCGCCCGCGGCCATCGCAATTACCGCCAGCAAGTCGGCGAACTCCTGCACGATTTCATTGGTCGCTGGAATCAGAAAATCCGGATGCGGCTTGTGGTTCACCGGATTCAAAATGAAGAAACCACCGGCCCGCTCGCAAATCCATTGCACGATGCGCCGGTCGTTCGTGCTGCGCAGCAATTGCTCGATCCGATCCAGCGGATTTACCGCGCCGCTGCCGTCGCCTTCATCCGGCTCGGACCATTTGTAAATCATGGAGAGCGAAAGATTCAGGTCCCCCGCGACCTGTTTGGCGCTGGTCTTCTGAATGACCTCGCGCAGGAGTTCGTGCGATTGCATGGGCGCACTGTGGGAAACCACGCCGCGAATGGCAACTGGGAAATACCGTGAGGAATCTCAACACACTCGGTCGAACCTCAGGGCCGACAAACGATTAACCCAATTATGCTAACCAAGGATTCTCAGGCGAACAACGCCGCGCCGGCGGAAACCGATGCCGCGACCGCGTTGCTCACGATTGTGCGTCAGGCGATTCGCGCCCGCGCCAGCGACATTCACCTCCAGAGGCGCGGCGGTTCTGCGGAAGTGTCCTTTCGGCTGGACGGCGTGTTGACTCCCATTACCACCCTGCCCGCGCCACTGGCGGAGCGCATATTGGGCCGCATCAAATTCCTCGCCCGCCTCAAAACGTATCAAGAATCGTTGCCGCAAGATGGCCGCATCGAACGTGCTGAATTAGAAAGTCCTTACGACCTCCGCGTCGCCACTTATCCCACGGTCACCGGCGAAAAGATCGTGCTGCGTTTGTTCAACGTCGCCACGACCCAAACAATCGGAGAACTCGGGATTCCTCCCGCCGCCGCCGCGCAACTCGAATCGTTTCTGCGTCAGGCCAGCGGACTGCTCCTGCTCACCGGTCCGGCTGGCAGCGGTAAAACCACGACCATTTATGCGTGCTTACGTTACCTCATCGAACTCGGTGGCCGTCACATCATCACAGTGGAAGATCCGGTGGAACAGATCATTCCCGGCATCATGCAAACCGAAATCAATGAGGCCATCGGGCTCGATTTCGCTCGCGCCGCACGTCATCTCTTGCGCCACGACCCGCAGGTATTGGTGATTGGCGAAATTCGCGACGAAGCCACCGCGCAACTCGCCGTGCGCGCCGGGCTGACCGGGCATTTGGTCATCGCCACGCTTCACGCGGGCTCGTGTCAGGGGGTTTTGGAGCGACTCTTGACGCTTTGTCCCGATCCTTCTGCCGTGGCAGCCGCACTCGAACTGGTCGTCAACCAACGCCTCCTTCGCCGGTTGTGTCCAAATTGCCGGGGTCAACAATGCGAACATTGTTTCCAAAGCGGCTACGTCGGACGCATCCCCGCCGTGGAATGGTTGCGCCTGACCGAGGATCTGCGCGCTGCCGTGCGCCGCCGCCATCTGCAATCCATTCGACCTGCCTCATCTCTCACCACCAACGCGCGTGAGCTATTAAACCAAGGTTTGTCGAATGAAAACGAACTCCAGCGCGTGCTGGGATTATGAAGACCGACGAATTCGCCTTTTTTAATCAGCAACTGGCCGCAATGCTCCGCGACGGCATCCCGCTCGAGGGGGCGTTGCACCAACTGTGCACCGAGATGCAGGATGACCAACTGCGCCACGAACTTCAGTTGCTCGCCGCCGATTTATCGCGCGGCATTCCGCTTCGCGACGCGGTGAGTCGGCGCCGACTGCCCGAGTTGTATCAATGCCTGCTCAGCGTCGGTGCACAAAGTAACGACCTTCCCGGCGTGCTCACTTTGATCGCCGATCATTATCAACGGCGCTATACCATCTGGACCAAACTCAAGGGCATGTTGGTTTATCCACTCATCGTGCTCGTCGCCTCGCTGCTGCTTTCCGTCCTGATTGCTTACCTGCTCGACAAAATTGTCTGGCCCAGCATGGCGGTATTCACGCAGGACTTGCCACCCGCGACTCAAATCGCCCTGTGGCTGCCGCCGGTCTTGTTGAGTGTGTTGCTGGCTGCCGCGCTTCTGGCATTAACCATCCCGGCCGCGCGAAGGTTTTTACGCTGGCGCGTTCCGTCGTTTCGTGAATCCAGCCTCGCGCAAATTGCTTCTGCCCTGGCATTGCTCGCGCGGAACGGCGTCCCACTCGACCAGGCGCTGGCGTTAGTCGAACGGATGGAATCCGGTTCGCGCGCGGCGGAAGAACTCGCCTCCTGGCGCCAGCGGCTCGCTGCGGGACACGCGAAATTCTCTGAACTGGCGCAACCAGGCCAGGCGTTCCCGCCGCTGTTCATTTGGCTGGTTGCGCATGGTCGCGAAGATCTCGGCGCGGGATTTCAACACGCCGCGGAGATTTATCAATCCCGCGCCACGCATCGCGCCGACATCCTGCTGTACTCCGCCCTGCCCTGCTCCGTGCTCGCGCTCGGGCTCGTAATCATCATGCAGGTGCAACCGGTTTTTCTCTCCCTCACGCGCCTGATGAATTCGCTGGGTGCGGATTGATTTATCATGAACGATGCATCTGACATTGCGATTCGTCTGATTCTGTCGCTGGCGCTAGTCGGCATCTGGGTGGTTGTCATCGGCGGCGGGCTCGCGTTGCTGCACTTTTTGCTGTCGTTGCCGTTGCGTCGGGCCGAACGCGCCCGCAATATTTTGGATCTGATTGAAACCGCCCTGAAACGTGGTTTGCCCGTTGAACAATCCCTGATTGGAATTTCCCACAGTCGCGACCCTTCGCTGGGACGGCCGTTTCACACGCTGACGTTTTGGTTGGAGCGAGGGTTGAGACTGGAAGACGCGCTTGCCAAAGTGCCGCGGTTGTTGCCTGTGCAAGTGATCGCCATGCTGCGAGCCGGCACGCGCGTCGGTGATTTGCGAAAAGTGTTCCCGGCCTGCCGTCAACTGCTCGCCGATGCCGTCTCGGAAACCCGCAGCGCGCTGAACTATCTCGTTGTGATCACCTTTGTCGTCTCGCCTGCCACCGTCCTCGTATTTGTAATGATGGCAATCGTAGTCTTCCCAAAATTCAAAGAAGTTGCCGCGGGACTCGGCGTCGGGAGTGCCGCGCCCATTCAATGGCTGATTGATAATCGTGTGCCGCTCGTCGGCACTCAGGTTGTTTTGCAACTCACGCTCTGCCTTGCCGCGCTCGCTTACATTCTTGGGCCGCGCTTCCGGAGTTTTTTCCCGGGCGCCGATTCTCTCAGTTGGCGCTTGCCGTGGCGACGCAAACGCATGCTCCGCGATTTCTCCGTCATGCTCGCAACCTTGTTGGATGCCGGAATGCCCGAACCCGAGGCCGTAAACCTCGCGGCAGGATGCACCGGCAATCGCATCTTTCAGCAACGTGCTGATAAAATCGTCGCCGCCTTGCGCGAAGGACAAACCCTCATTCGCGCCATGGAGCAGCTTGATGATCGGGGCGAATTCCGCTGGCGCTTGACCAATGCTGCTCACGCCAAGGGCGGATTTCTCGGCGCGCTGAACGGCTGGCACGACGCTTTGAATGCCAAAGCTTTTCAACAACAACAGGCGACCGCCCACGTGGTTTCGACCGCCTTCGTGATTGTGAACGGCCTCTTCGTCGCGGCAGTGGTCATTTCGGTGTTCGCCTTCCTGATCTCCATCATCAACACCGGCACACTATGGTAATCCCATCACCAAACCGTCTTCGGCGACAATCGCAACGCGGCATGCTCATGGCGGATCTGCTCGTGGCGATTGGTTTCCTGTGCCTCGCCGTGATTCCGCTGGCAGTTTCGTTTTCGCAGGAAAGCAAACTTTTATTGCGCAGCTATCAACGCACCATCGCCATGGAGATCGTCGATGGAGAAACAGAGGTCCTGGCCGCCGGCGAATGGCGGAGTTACTCCAATGGAATTTATCAACTCACCTCGCCCGCCCGCGCCGCGACCAATCTGCCGCCCGGAAGACTACAACTCACAGTGACCGAACAATCACTCCGGGTCGAATGGTTGCCTCTGGAAGGAAATCGCGGTTTCACCGTGCGGCGAGAAATCATGCGGCCATGAAGCTTTCGTTCCAATCCCCATCCTCGCGCGCGCAGCGGCAGTGCGGCATCACGCTGATCGAGTGTCTGGTTTACATCGGCGTGTTTGCCGTGGTGTTCGGAATGGGAACCGCCGCGTTCTACCGTTGTATGGAAAACAGCGCGGCGATGCGCCGCAATACCGACGACATCACGCAGGCGTTGCACACCGGTGAACTTTGGCGGGCAGATATTCGCGCCGCCGTTCAGACACCGGTTTGGAATGACGCCACGCGAACGCTGCAAATTATCCAGCGCGACACCGAAGTGTTTTATCGCTTTGCGGAAAACAAAATCGAGCGACGCACCGCCGTCGGAAACGAGTGGCAGCTCTTTCTGCCGCGAGTGGCGCAATCCACCATGACATCCGATCCACGCCGCCACGCGACCGCCTGGCGCTGGGAATTGGAACTGAAACCGCAACGCGAACCTGCGTTGGTGCGACCCCTATTCACCTTCACCGCTACAACCACTCTGCCATGAGAATGATTTCTCCATCGCGCACCGCCCCACGACAGGGGTTTGTCCTCGTGGTCGTCATGCTGGCCATCGCATCAATCATGCTGATCTTTGTCGCCGTAAACGGAAGCCGTCTCACTGGATTGAAAAAGGAAATCCGCCTTGTGGAAGACAAACAGATTCGCCGCTGGAATCAACTCGAGTTGACAACCACCAACGCCCCCGTCGTTCCCGCCAGCATTCTCACCCATCCATAGGTTTGACTCCCTGGCACTTGGTTTTTCCACTTTGTTTTCCGCGCTCTTTGCTTAAGCTCCGGGCGACAAAATGGGTCTCAGGTTTTTCAACACACTGTTGCGCTCCGTTCAGGAGTTCGCGCCACTCGATGCCACTTCCAAAAAAGTCGGCATGTACTGCTGTGGCCCGACCGTGTACGATTTCGCGCACATCGGCAACTGGCGTACGTTTGTCTTCGGCGATCTGGTGCGACGCTATTTGACGTTTCGCGGTTACGACGTGAAACACGTCATGAACATCACCGACGTGGAGGACAAAATCATTCGCCGCGTTCGCGAAACGAAAACGTCATTGCGCGAATTCACCGGGAAATACGAAGCCGCGTTTTTCGACGACATGAAAGCGCTCGGCTGTCTTGAACCACATGTCAAACCACGCGCCACGGAATACATCGCCGACATCATCGCGCTCATCGAAAAACTCATCGCCCGCGGCATCGCCTACAAAGCGAATGACGGCTCGGTTTATTTCAGCATCGAAAAATATCGCGGCTGCGGTTGCAACTATGGCCAGTTGCAGAAATTGAACTTCGACGAAATGCGCGTCGGCGAACGCGTTTCCTCGGATGAATACGAAAAGGAATCCGTCGCCGACTTTGCGCTCTGGAAAGCTTATGTGCCGGATGACGGCGACGTGACCTGGGACAGTCCGTGGGGTAAAGGTCGGCCCGGCTGGCACATCGAGTGTTCCGCGATGAGCATGAAAGTGCTCGGCGAAAGTTTCGATCTGCATCTCGGCGGGGAAGACCTAAAGTTTCCGCATCACGAAGATGAAATTGCCCAAAGCGAGGGCGCGACTGGCAAGCCGTTCGTGAAATACTGGCTGCACGGCGCGCACTTACTCGTTGAAGGCAAGAAAATGAGCAAGTCGCTCGGAAATTTTTTTACACTACGCGATCTAGTGGCGAAAGGTTTCACGGGGCGCGAGGTGCGTCATCTTCTGCTCACCGCGCATTATCGCGAGACGTTCAACTTCACACTGGACGGTTTGACTGGCGCGAAGAGTGCGCTCGGGCGCATTGACGAATGCGTCGGCAAACTCCGCGAATTGGGAGCGTCGGCCTCTGGCCCGGCTCGTTCCGATTTAGAGCAAAACGCCGGGGCGGAGACCGGCGCTCCATCACTGGTTGCCAATTTCACCGCCGCGCTCGACGATGATCTCAACATTTCGGCCGCCTGGGCGACGGTCTTCGAATGGGTGCGCGAGACCAACAAACGTATTGCTGATAATTCCCTCTCCGCCGCGCAGGCCGCCGCCGAACTCGCCGCGTGGGGGAATGTAAATTCCGTCCTTGGTATCGGCAGCGTCGCCGAGGCGGAAGCGCCGGCGGAAATTGTCGCTTTGCTCGAAGCGCGACAGGCCGCTCGCAAAGCTAAGGATTTCAAACGCAGCGACGAAATACGCGACGAGTTAAAAGCCAAGGGTTGGATTGTCGAAGATTCACCCAAAGGCCCGAAGCTCAAAAAACTTTGATCCTGTGAAGGGACTATTCATCACATTCGAAGGCAACGAAGGCGCGGGCAAAAGCACGCAGTTGCCGCTCTTGGTCGAGCGATTGAAAGACTGGGGGCACACGGTCAAAGTGTTTCGTGAACCCGGCGGCACGCCCATCGGCGAGGAAATCCGGCACACGCTGAAACACAGTCACGCCAATGCGGCCATGACCAGCGAGGCGGAATTGTTATTGATGAACGCCAGTCGCGCCCAACTCGTTCGCGAGGTCATTCGCCCGGCGCTGGCGCGCGGTGAGATTATTGTTTGCGATCGCTTTTACGATTCCACCACGGCGTATCAGGGTTACGGGCGGCAACTCAATTTGGAGACGGTCAAAAACATCATTGATCTTGCCGTGGGCAATACACGCCCCGATCTAACCCTTTTTCTCAAAGTACCGCAAAGTGTCAGCGAGGAACGGTTGCGCTCGCGGCAAGCGACGTTGCCGTTCATTCGCGATCGCATGGAAGAAGCGGATCGCGCCTTTTTTGAACGAGTGGCCAAGGGCTACGACGCCATTGCCGCCGCGGAGCCGGAACGTATCAAGATCATCAATGCCGCCGGCTCGGTTGAGGAGATTCAATCTGCCATCTGGCGGGTGGTCGCGCCGCTGGTCGCGACGCGGGTGCGATGATTTCCGTTATTGCTCGAAACGAAAATCCGGCTAGGTTTGGGCAGCAACACAACCGCGGTATGATTGACGAAACCATCAAGCAAATCGAAGCGCGCATTCATGGGTCGGAATCGCTCCGACCGGAACGGCGCGCAGAATTGCTGGCGCTCTTGGCCACGCTCAAGGCCGAGGCAGGCGAACTGGCCAAGACGCACAACGAACAGGCGCAAAGCATTGTTGCTTTTGCCCAACTCAGCACCCAGGAAGCGATGCGCGCCGAGCAAGATCCGCAGTTGCTGAATCTCTCCACGGAAGGATTGCGGAAGTCGGTTGCAAAGCTGGAATCTTCCCACCCCAAGCTCGCCCAAATCGTCAACAGCATCAGCACTACGTTGTCGAGCAGCGGGATCTAGAACTCATCCGCGTACCCCGCCACTCAAGACCTTCCCAGCGCCTGAAAAAACACGGTCGCGCTAGAGTTCCAACGGAAATTCCCGTTTGCGTTGCGGAGGGCTTTTTCCCATGCTTGCGACAGGTTTGACATGAAAGTTTACGTTGACGGAAAATATTACGACGAGGGCAAAGCCATGGTGTCCGTGTTCGATCACGGACTGCTGTACGGCGACGGAGTTTTTGAAGGCATCCGGGCCTACAATGGGCGCGTCTTCAAGCTCAAAGAACACATCGACCGATTGTTCTACTCAGCGAAGGCGATCTTGCTCGACATCCCGATGTCGCACGCGGATTTGATGAAGGCCACTGTCGCGGCGTGCCGCAAAAACAAACTGCGCGATGGTTACATTCGCCTCGTGGTGACGCGCGGCGTCGGCACGCTGGGTTTGAACCCGCGCAGTTGCAAGAATCCGTCCGTGATCATCATCGCGGGGAAAATTCAGGTTTATCCCCCGGCTTTGTATGCCAAGGGCATGGACATCGTGACGGTGCCGACGACGCGCAATCTGCACAGTGCGGTCAATCCGGCCATCAAGTCGCTGAATTACCTGAACAACATTTTGGCCAAGATCGAAGCGAACAACGCAGGCGTGGAAGAAGCGGTCATGTTGAACGCGGATGGTTACGTGGCGGAATGCACGGCGGACAACTTGTTCATCATCAAAAACGGCGTGTTGTCCACCCCGCCACTCGCCGCCGGCGCGCTATATGGCATCACGCGCGGCACGGTGATGGACCTCGCGGTGGAGGCCGGCTTGAAGGTCACTGAACCGAATTTGACGCGGTATGATTTGTTCAATGCCGATGAGTGTTTTCTCACCGGCACTGGGGCGGAAATCATGCCGGTCGTGAAGATTGATGGGCGCGTGATTGGCTCGGGCAAACCCGGGCCACTGACAAAAAAACTGGTGAAGAATTACCACGCCTTGACGAACGCAACGGGTGAGCCGATATAAAGTCTGACACTATGCTGTGCTGCATTTGCAAAGAGAAAACCGCGACAGTGCATCTAACCCAAATTACCGGGGACAAGATGCAAAAGGTGGACCTGTGCGAAGAATGCGCAAAATCCAAAGGGGTGAACGACCAAACCGGTTTTTCGCTCGCTGATTTGTTGCTCGGCCTGGGCGCGTCGCAGGAACTGGAGCAATCCAGCGGTGGCTCGGAAGTAAAATGTCCGAAGTGTGGTTTCACGCATGCGGATTTTAAGAAGTCCGGCCGACTGGGCTGTGCGGAGTGTTACGTGACGTTCTCGGAAGGTCTCGGCGGATTGCTCAAATCCATGCACAAGGGCACCCGGCACGTCGGTAAAGTACCGGAGAACTTGCGCACCAAGCGCGACATCACCGATCAGTTGGCTTCCTTGCAAAAGAAGTTGAACAAGGCAATTGAGACAGAAAACTTCGAACAGGCAGCGCAACTGCGCGACGAAATCAAGCAATTGAATCATCGCCTGACCGAGGCGGCAGTTTGACCGATGAAACTCGACGAATTTCTAGTTCCCGCAGCCGAAAGTGTGCGTCGTAAAGGACCGAACGATCGGATCGTCTTGTCGAGTCGCGTTCGCCTCGCGCGGAATATCAAAGACGCAGCCTTCCCCGGTTGGGCCAAGAAACCTGAACGCGTGCGCACTCTGGACGTGATTCGTCCCGCCGTCGAAGGATTGCGCGAAATGAAGGGTGCCTTCTCCGAGACGATGGACAATCTCACGGCACTGGATAAACAGATTTTGGTTGAGCGCCACCTTGTTAGCCGCGAACACGCGGCCAAGAGCGCCGGCAGCGGCCTGGTTATCAACCATGGTGAAACGCTCAGCGTGATGATTAACGAGGAAGATCATCTGCGCATTCAGGCCTTGCGTCCGGGTTTGCAAATCCGACAGGCCTGGCAGGCGATTGATCATTTGGACTCTGAGTTAGAGCGGAAACTAAACTATGCGTTCAGCAACGAACTCGGTTACTTAACCGCTTGTCCCACAAACCTCGGCACTGGCATTCGGGTCAGCGCGATGCTGCATCTGCCGGGGTTGGTGTTGGCCGAGCAGATCAATCCGATCATTCAGTCCGTGAACAAACTGGGTTTGGCCGTGCGCGGACTTTACGGCGAGGGCACCGAGGCGTTGGGAAATGTCTTTCAGGTGTCCAATCAGATGACGTTGGGCGAAACGGAAAACAGTATTGTCGAACGGCTGGAAAAAGTTCTGGCCCAGATCATTGAGCACGAAGACAACGCCCGTGCCTCATTATTGGAGAAGAAGCCCAAAATGGTTTACAACCACATTGGCCGGGCCTATGGCATTTTGGCGAACGCCCATTGCATTTCGTCGAAGGAAACGATGAATTTACTGTCCCTGCTCCGGCTTGGCGTGGAGTTGGAGTTGTTTCCCAAGACAGATGGCTCACTCGTGGACGAACTATTCATCCTGACCCAGCCGGCCCATTTGCAGAAAACCCACTCGGAAAAGCTGTCCGCCGAGGAACGCGACCTGCTTCGGGCAGACATGCTCCGCGAGCGTTTGAAACCCGTCAGCCGCCCCGTGGCCAAGCCGGGGAGCGCGGCGGCGCCGGGATTGGACAAGACCGACAAATCATAGCAACTTGCATTCACTATGAGCGAAGAAGCCATGAACAATTTTACCCCCCGCGCTCAACAAGTGTTGGCGCTGGCCCGTAAAGAAGCCGACCGCTTCAACCATAATTTCGTCGGCACAGAGCATCTTTTGCTCGGCCTGATTAAATTGGGCCAGGGCGTCGCCGTCAACGTGCTCCAAAAAATGGGGCTGGACCTCGAAACCGTTCGGATGGAAGTCGAGAAGCAGGTTGGCACGGGGCCCGATCAGAAAATGATCGGCAACATACCCTACACGCCGCGGGTTAAGAAAGTCCTCGCGCTCGCTTCCAAAGAAGCGAAAGCCCTGAATCACACCTACGTCGGCACCGAACACATTTTGCTCGGCTTGCTCCGGGAAGGCGACGGTGTGGCCGCCCGCGTTCTGAAGAATCTCGAGGTGGACATTGAACAAACCCGTCAGGAAATTCTGAAGGAGTTGGATCCCAATTTTGCGCAGCAAGAAGAGCAAGGCGGGGGCGAAGCTCCCGAAAAAGCCGCCGCCGGACCGGAGAAAAAAGGCGAAGTTAAGACCCCTGCTCTTAAAGCTTTCGGACGCGACCTGACCGAAATCGCTCGCAAGGGCGACATGGATCCGGTCATTGGCCGCAAAAACGAAATCGAACGCGTCATCCAAATTCTTTGCCGACGCACGAAGAACAACCCGGTGCTCCTCGGTGAAGCTGGTGTGGGCAAAACCGCGATTGTCGAAGGATTGGCCCAGGAAATTGCCAAAGGCAACGTGCCGGAAATTTTGCGCGAAAAGCGCGTCGTAACGCTCGACCTCGCCCTCATGGTGGCGGGCACGAAGTATCGCGGCCAGTTTGAGGAACGCATCAAAGCCGTGATGGACGAAATCCGCCGCGCCAAGAACATCATTCTTTTCATCGACGAGTTGCACACGATTGTTGGCGCCGGCTCAGCAGAAGGAACGATGGACGCGTCCAACATCATCAAACCCGCTTTGAGCCGGGGCGAGATGCAATGCGTGGGCGCAACCACCCTCAACGAGTATCGCAAGTACATCGAGAAAGATGCCGCGCTCGAACGCCGCTTCCAGTCCGTTAAAGTCGAAGCGCCTTCCATTGAGGACGCCATCGAGATTCTGAAAGGGTTGCGGCCGAAGTATGAAGAACATCACAAAGCGGAGTTCACAGATGACGCGGTGACCGCCGCCGTGCACCTATCCGATCGTTACATCACCGACCGTTTCCTGCCGGACAAAGCAATTGACGTCTTGGACGAGGCCGGGTCGCGCGCGCGCATCAGCACCATGACGCGCCCGCCCGAGGTTAAGCACATCGAAACGGAAATCGAAGAGCTCAAGGGCAAGAAAGAGAAAGCCATCAAAAATCAAGACTTCGAAGGCGCGGCGAACATGCGCGACAAAGAAAAGCAGGCCAAGGAGAAGTTGGAAAAGATTTTGTCCGACTGGCGCACGGCTCGGGAAGAAAAGCGGGTGGTTGTCGGCGAAGAAGACATTTTGACGGTGGTTTCCAAGTGGACCGGCATTCCGCTCCAACGCATGGGCCAGGATGAAATGGCTCGTCTGCTCGCTGTGGAAGGCGAAATGTCTAAAGTGGTCGTCGGACAAAAGGAAGGTGTTTCAGCAATTTGCAAAGCCCTCCGCCGCTCGCGCGCCGACCTGAAAGATCCACGTCGCCCCATCGGCACGTTCTTGCTGCTCGGCCCCACAGGCGTGGGCAAGACGTTGCTGGCCCGCACGTTGGCAGAACAAATGTTCGGCGACACGAAATCGCTCATCCAACTCGACATGAGCGAATACATGGAAAAATTCAACGTGTCCCGGCTGGTGGGATCGCCGCCCGGTTACGTCGGCTATGAAGAAGGCGGTCAGTTGACGGAACAGGTTCGCCGCAAGCCGTACTCGGTCGTGCTCTTCGATGAAATCGAAAAAGCGCACCCCGACGTGTGGAACATGCTGTTGCAAATCCTCGAAGAAGGAAAATTGACGGACAGCTTTGGTCGCGTCGTGAACTTCCGCAACACGATCATTCTGATGACGTCGAACGTAGGCTCGGACACCATCAAGCGGAATTCCACGCTGGGTTTCTCGCCGATTTCCGACGAATCCACCTACGAGAAAATGCGCGAGCGCATCCTCGACGAGTCGAAAAAGGTCTTCCGACCGGAATTTCTGAATCGCCTCGACGATGTGATTGTGTTCCGCACGATGACCAAACCGGATTTGATTCAGATTCTCGATTTGGAAATCACTAAAGTGGTCAACCGGCTCAAGGGTAAGAACCTCAAACTGGAACTTGATGAAGCCGCAAAAGATTTCCTAGTGGACAAAGGTTACGACCCGCAATACGGCGCACGCCCGATGCGTCGCGCGGTCGAACGTTACCTGGAAGATCCGCTGGCTGAAGAAATTCTGCGCGGTCACTTGCACGAAGGTGAACCGATCAAAGTCAGCAGTGATAAGGAGAGGCTGACCTTCAGTCAAAGTGCGCCGGCGGCCGGAGCACTATCGAGTTGAGCAAGGCTGGAAGAGAACTTAGACGCTGCATTAAGCCGGACGTTGGTCCGGCTTAATTGTTTTCCTGCACCAGAATCTGTTCCGCTTCGCTCTTGCGCAGGGTCAAATTGTAGCCGCGCACCTTGATTTCAACCGGATCTCCCAGCGGTGCAAAGCGCACCAACTCGACTTTAGTTCCCACCAGCAAGCCCATCTCCATGAGACGCGGTCGTGCGGCCGGCGGAAGTTTGATCTCGGCGACGGTGGCAGTTTTGCCGACGGCGACAGCGGTAAGAGGTTGCAGAGCGGAAGTCATGGCTTAGCCGGCTTTCCGGAGCGGTTCAACGAGAATCGCCTTTGCCAACTCCGGGCTTAAGGCCACCCGCGCGTTGCAAACCTGACAAATCAAACTCGGATGGCGACTGACGAGGCGAATGCGTTGTTGTTCGCCCAAGCCCATTTCACGCAAGCGATCAATGATGTCCGGCTGTGCGGTGAGTTGCTTGATACAAACGACTGAGCCCGCCTCGCATTGGGAAAGCGGACAGGTTGCACCATCGGCACAACAGTTTTGCGGAGGTTCTGTTCCTGAATCTGGCTTCGCCTTGTTCAACGCCGCCAGAGTAGGCCCAGGCCTGTTGGTCGGCAAGGTTGGATTTGCTTCCCCGCCCCAGTCCCGGCAGTTTGTGCGCCGTCATGTATCGCGGAAATAAAGTCGTCGTGGTGATGCCGGCGTATAACGCCGCCAAGACCTTGCGCCAAACCTACGACGAAGTTCAGGAGCAACAAATCGTGGACCTGATCATCATTGTGGACGACAAGAGTCGCGATGACACCGTCGCCGTGGCACGGGAACTGGAAGGCGTGCAAGTTCACGTTCACGAAAAAAATACCGGTTACGGCGGCAATCAGAAAACCTGCTATCGCCTCGCCATCGAGGCTGGCGCGGATATCGTTGTGATGATTCACCCCGACTATCAATACACCCCGAAGTTGCTGCCGGCCATGGTGTCGCTGATCGCCAATGGATTGCATCCGTGTGTGTTGGGCAGTCGGATTCTCGGCGGCTACTCTTTGCGCGGCGGGATGCCGCTCTGGAAATACATCGCCAACCGCGGATTGACGTTTGCCGAAAATCTCTTAATCGGAGCAAAGCTGTCCGAATACCATACCGGCTACCGCGCTTTCTCCCGGGAAATTTTGCAACGTCTCGATCTAAGCAGCAATTCCGACGATTTTGTTTTCGACAATCAGATGCTCGCGCAAATTGTGTGGCACGGCTTTACGATCGGCGAAGTCAGTTGCCCGACAAAGTATTTTGCTGAAGCTTCTTCGATTAATTTTCGCCGCAGCGTGAAGTACGGCTTTGGCTGCCTTGCGACCGGCCTGAAGTTCCGCCTCGCAAGAATGGGCCTGGCTCGGCCCAGGATTTTTCCCACGCCGCAACCGACGATGACAGGAAAAAGCCTTGCATGAGCCGGTAGAGTTGACTAATTTTTTGCCCCTCGCCGCAACCAGGCGGGCTGTTCGCAACCGGTTATCCCAATTTGACGGTAACGCCGCTTGTGTCTTTGTGGGTTGGTAGCTCAGTTGGTAGAGCAGTGCCCTTTTAAGGCATTGGTCCAGGGTTCGAGTCCCTGCCAACCCACCACTTCATTTCTCATTTACCGCAACATTGCTTGAATTTCTTCCCGCTGCCGCATGGACACGGATCGTTGCGTCCCACTTTCGGCCCCGTGCGAACCGGCTTGGCTTTCTCGACCGCCGCCGCCGCCTCGCTGACCACATCGCTGGCCTTGGCTTGCGTCGCACTACTTGGCGCGCCCGTGGCGCTGCCGCCAAAGGCGCTGGCAGATTGGTGCAAAGTCTGTTGCGGCACATTGCGCAGGAAGTTTTCAAACGCCATCAGGCTGGAGGCGCTTCGGAAGATGTTATGACAAATCTCGGTTTTGATGTTCACCATCAATTCATCGAAAATCTTGAACGCTTCAGCCTTGTATTCGATGAGCGGATCACGCTGCCCGTGCGCCCGCAAGCCGATGCTGTAACGCAGGCTATCCATGTCGTAGAGATGTTCCTGCCAGAGCTTGTCGATGGCAGTCAGGATCGTGAAGCGTTCCACACTGGCCAGTTTGTCGGATTCTTCAAAGCTGATCTTCAGGTCGTAGGCTTTGCGAATACTGTCACTGATAAAGTTGCACACGGCGAATTGCGCGGGACTTAATCCATCAAACAACGATCCCGGCACTGGTGCTTCATCTCCAGACTGGGCGGCTTTTTTAATTTCGTCCTCCGGCATGCCCAATGGGAAATTGAGATTCACCCAATCCGCCAACGCCCGGGTTTGCCATTCGTGCTCGTCAAATTCCGCTTTGGTGTGCGCCTCCACTTTGGAAATCACCACTTCTTCCATGATGTCCATCAGCCGGTCGCGCACATCGTCCGAATTGATGATTTCATTGCGGAAGCCATAAATCACTTCACGCTGCTTGTTCATCACGTCGTCATACTCAAGCGTGCGTTTGCGAATCTGGAAATTATGTTGCTCGACCCGCTTTTGGGCCTGGCCGATGGAGCGATTCAACAGGGGATGCTCAAGTTCCTGACCTTCTTCCAGGCCCAGCTTCTCCATGTATTTGACGATGTTGCCTGCGCCGAATAAGCGCATTAAATCGTCTTCGAGTGAGATGAAGAAATGGGACGAACCAGGATCACCTTGGCGGGAGCAGCGGCCGCGTAACTGCCGGTCAATGCGTCGGGCCTCGTGACGTTCCGTCGCGAGAACGTGCAACCCGCCTAAATCCGCGACGCCCGGTCCGAGTTTGATGTCCGTGCCGCGCCCCGCCATGTTGGTCGCGATGGTAATCGCGCCCCGCTGCCCGGCCCGAGTAATGATTTCGGCTTCCTGCTGGTGATATTTCGCATTGAGGACGGAGTGAACCAGCTTTTCCTTCTGCAACAGGCGCGAGAGGAGTTCGCTGACTTCGACGGAAATGGTGCCGACGAGAATGGGTCGCCCTTCCGCGTGAACGCGTTTAATCTCCGCGAGCACCGCATTATATTTCTCCCGTCTGGTTTTATAGACGGAATCATTCGCGTCTTGGCGAATACATGGTTTGTGCGTCGGAATAACCAGCACACCTAGTTTGTAAATATCGAAGAATTCGCCGGCTTCCGTTTCAGCCGTGCCGGTCATGCCCGCCAGTTTCTGATAGAGGCGGAAATAATTCTGAATCGTAATGGTCGCCAGCGTTTGAGTTTCGCGCTCAATTTCAACGCCTTCCTTCGCTTCGACAGCTTGATGGAGTCCATCGCTCCAACGGCGGCCTGTCATCAAGCGACCCGTGTTTTGGTCCACGATAATGACTTTGTTATCTTGCACGACGTATTCGACGTCTTTGGCGTAGAGCGAGTAAGCCTTAAGCAATTGGGCAATTGAGTGAATCTTCTGGGCTTTCGCTTCGAAATCGGACTGCAATTTGGCCTTCGCCTCCATACGTTTCCGCGGATCCGGCTCCGGGCCAACGTCGATGTCGTGCATCGCTGTGCTTAGGTCAGGCAGCACGAAAGCGTCGGGATCTTTGGGGGAAAGAAAGCTCCGCCCCTTTTCCGTCAAATCGGCTTCGTGGCTTTTTTCGTCGATGGCGTAAAACAACTTCTCCTTCTCCGCATAGAGCTCGACCTTCTTCTGATCCAAATGCAGCGACAGTTCGGCGGCATTCATGAGTTTCAAATTGGCCGGCTCTTCCAACAGCTTCATCAACGTCTCGGACTTTGGCGCGCCGGTCTTCACCCGAAACAGCAACAATCCGATTTCTTTGGCGAGCGCATCGGGATTGGCCGGATTCGAACCGTCGGTGGGGCGGAGTTGTTTCAACAGTTCTTCCGCTTCGGAAAGAAAACGCGCGCATAAACGTTCCTGGGCGTGCACAACCGATTCCACCGAGGGCTTCCATTGAGCATATTGCTCGTCATAAGTGCGAACCGCCGGACCGCTGATGATGAGCGGGGTGCGCGCCTCATCGATCAAAATGGAGTCCACTTCATCGACGATGGCGAAGTAGTGTCCCCGTTGCACCTGCTCCTCCCGGCGGGTAGCCATGCCGTTGTCCCGCAGATAATCGAACCCAAACTCTGCGTTCGTGCCATACGTGATGTCGCAGTTATATTGGTCGCGCCGGATATGCGGCGGTTGGTCGTGTAGAATACAGCCCACGCTCAAACCGAGGAACTTGTAAACCGCGCCCATCCACTCGGAGTCGCGCGCCGCCAGATAATCGTTCACGGTCACGACATGAACGCCCCGCCCGGTCAAGGCATTTAGGTAAACGGGAGACGTCGCGACCAAAGTCTTGCCTTCGCCGGTGGCCATTTCTGCAATCTTGCCGCTGTGCAACGCCATCCCGCCGATCAATTGCACATCGAACGGCACCATTTCCCACTTCAGGGGATGCCCGCGCACAACGACCTCCTTGCCACACAGCCGCCGACAGGCATTCTTCACCACTGCAAAGGCCTCGGGCAAAATCTCATTCAATCGCGTCGCGAGTTTCTCATTGTCGGCAATGGCCGAAAGCTCGGCTTTCCAAGCGGCTGTCTTCTGGCGCAATTCATCATCGGAAAGCGATTGCAGGCCGGCTTCAATCTCGTTGATCCGGGCGACGAGCGGACGCAGTTTCTTGACCTCACGTTCGTTTTTCGAACCAATGATTTTCTTGAATATAAAACCAATCATGTTTGCCTTTAGAATAAGGACTCAAACGCTACGAGAACGCGGGCGAGCGGTCAATTTATATGCGCCCATTGAAAGGATGAATCTGCCAAGCCCATCTCGTTGGCTGACCGACTCCAGTGGTTTGAAAAAGCTCGAACGTTTTCCCTGAAAAACTATGGGCTGGTGAGTCGTTTCACCCGATAGAACCGCGTGCTGCCGGGCTGGATCGAGTCAACAACGCTGATCATTCGATTGGTCGGGACCAGTGTGCCCGTGAGATTCTGCCAGGGAGCGCCCGCAGCTCCGGATTTGTATTGCAGCTGATATCCCAACCCGGGCCAGGCTTTCCAATCCAAGCGAATGGTATTGCCAGTTTGCAGGTTTGGTAAAAGCACTGGTGCACCGGGGCTCACACGAAACACTGTTCCTTTCAAGCCGACGCCTTGGCTGAACGTAGTTCCGTAGAGATAACCTTCCGCATCTTGAACCAAGGCGCAGTAAGGAGAAATTCCGTTGGAATCGTAGTTGAAAGATACCAAGACCGCGAGTTGACCATTAGTGCTGATTTGAAAAATAGTTCCCCAACTGCTCCCACCATTGGCTGCTCCACCCAACGTGGTCGTCCCGTAAAGCTTTCCGTCGCGAGCCAATAGTAAACTCGCCCGGGGGTTATCGCCATCCGCGCTTCCAGCAAATGAATGCAGGGTAGTGAGCACCCCGTTGGTAGTCGTTCGGAAAACCGTTCCAAATCCTCCGCTGCCACCATAAGCGGTAGTCCCGTACAAAACGTCCGAAGCATCCGCTACCAGTCCGCCATACGGGTTAGCGCCATTGGCATTGGTGAAAGAAGCAAGGGCCACTAAGGCACCGTTGGTACTGACTCGAAATATCGTCCCCAGATTGGATACTCCTCCGTTTACAGTAGTCCCATAAAAATGACCGTCACGCGCCAAGAACACTTCCGCGTATGGATTGGCTCCATTAGTCCCGTCAAATGACGCCAAGGTGGTCAGGCTGCCATTGGTCGATACGCGAAAAACGGTTCCCAGACTATGCGCACCTCCAAGTTGGGTCGTGCCGTACAAATGGCCGTCAACACCTAACGTCAGTCGCCCAGAAGGACGTGCTCCGTTTGCACCCGTAAACGAAAGTAATGTTGTGAGTGCTCCATTGGTGCTGATGCGGTAGAACGTCCCCGAATTCGCTGTACCGCCTTGCCAGGTTGTTCCATACAAGAATCCATCAGGGGCTTGAATCAATGCAGCGTAAGGCTTGTTGCCATTGGGCATTGAGCCGAAAGAAGCCAACACCGTTAGCACTCCGTTCGGGGTGACGCGATAAACGCTCCCAAGTCCTAACGGCCATCCATTGATGCCACCTTGATGCGTAGTGCCGTAAAAATTACCGTCGCTTGCAAGACAAAGCCCCGAATAAGGATTCGCGCCATTCGGACCCGCGAAACTGGCCAAGGTGGTTATCTCCGCAGGAGTTGCGAGGACCGAGCGTTCAAAAATTACCGTAGTGCTGAGGCTCAAGACAGTCGCACAGGTCAACAAGACGCCGCGGGTTCGAATGGAGTGCATGGGTTCTGATGGTACAAGCCGCCCCCCATCTCGGCCGGTAAAAGAGGTGGAAAGCCCGCCACCTCAAGAGCGGTCACTTCTTGCTTGAACTGCTTCTACGCATGGCAAGAAGCATTCCGCCTAAGGAAATGATCGCTAAAGCGGATGGTTCAGGAATCGGAACCAGATACGCGCTCTTGCTGATGGCAATCTGGAAATAGCCGCCTACCGGAATGACTGGATCCCACTGAATGGCCCACGCGGCATCACCCGTAACCGGGCCGACGTAGTTATTCAGGGTCGTAGGAGAATTGTTGTTTAGGCTGTGCAACAGAACCAGACCCGCACTTTGTTCGTTGACTTGACCCCGATCAGCGCCGGGGCTGATGATCTCATCCGCGAAATAAAAGCTTCCCTTGTTCTGATATACGGCATCAAACAGTCCCTGTAGATTTTGATTCAAGTAGAGAGTATCGCCCGCATCACTGCCGCCCAAGTCGAAATCGACGTATTGGAAGAAGTGAAAATCCAACGGATTGGCCGAAAGATTGGTGATCTTGATTTGTTCACCGATTGTTGCATAGCCACTACCGTTCGCGCCGCCAGTGAGCGTGTAATTGATTTCAATCGTGAAGGCACTGTTACCGTAAAGAACGTTGAGAAGATTCGCGGCGGGCTGGTCTTCGTTCAACAGATTCAAGGCGCTTATCGGTTTTTCGCCGCCAGAGTTACCGTTTCGATACCAGAACTGTTGCTGGTTCATTTGGCTGACGCCGTCCACGATCCACTGCCCCATCCCAAAGTTGTCATCGACCCCGATGGTAACTTGCGCGTTGTTGTCGTTCAGATGGCGAGTGTGTGCTTCGGCACTGCCGCAAGCGGCCAGCACCACCCCAAAGCACACCATACTTGGGAAAAATCTATTGGACATTTTCATACAAATCTCACGTCGTTTTAGGGTCGCACCAAATTGTTCTCTACTGAACGGGCCTTTTGATGACCGACTATGCGTTTTCGTCACGGTATTTCAAGGTTTATTTTCACTTTGGCACTTAAAACCGCCTACGTATTTCTACATACCAGAGTGCCTTCAAACATCGTCGCGAAACGTAAACGACTTAGAAATTGGGAAAGCCACCCGACAAAATTAATATCCACATCCCTCTTAGTCTGCATGTTACACACAATTGATTCGATTTCCCTATTCGGTTTATCGCAATTCCGCCTCAGGCTGCTGAACACCATTTCTGGGCTGACATCAAATAGTTACAGGCCGCAACTTTCCACTTGTCCCCACAACAAGCTTGTCAACTTCGAGACGATCAGCTCGAACTCAAGCAACACTCTCATGGTCGACGATGCGCCTTAAGACCGCTAGAACTTCAACAGCGAGCGATTTAACCCGAAGCCTCTCTAACGCGACATCAAACTCACTTTCGCCTCGTGATGAACACGAATCCAAACTCCGCTTCATTATCTAAATGACCTACGTTGACAATTGCCTCTGACCAATCGCGCCGCGCAACCCAATTCCAAGCACGGTGCAACTGCAATCCGATTGCAACTTCTCGATTTAATGCGCCGAAATTTTTCTCGTTCAGCGACGCGACTCAAAAAATCCCGGCCAATTGTTTCAGTTTTGCAACGACGCTTTGACAGCCCGTACCGAGTCCCTATGCTACCCGCTGTGCGCACCGTCAGAGTTCCGCTTGGTAATCGCAGTTACGAAATAAAGATTGCACCTGGCTTGATTCGGAAGCTGGGCTCCACTTGCACACAACTCAAACTCGGCCAACGCTGCGCGATTATCACCGACACCAATGTCGGTCGCGAGTATGCGAAACCAGCCTACAATTCTCTGCTCCGCGCCGGTTTCGAGCCATCACTCGTCATCGTACCCGCCGGCGAAACCGCCAAGAGCCTGAAGTCCGTGCAAAGCTGCTACGACCGGCTCGCATCCCATCGTTTGGAACGCAAATCCTTCATCGTCGCGCTGGGCGGCGGCGTGGTTGGCGACTTGGCCGGATTCGTGGCCGCCACTTATTTGCGCGGCATTCCCTTTGTGCAAGTGCCCACGACATTACTCGCGCACGTGGATAGTTCCGTTGGCGGTAAAGTCGGGATAAACCTGAAAGCCGGCAAGAATCTCGTCGGCGCCTTTTACCAGCCCAAAGTGGTCCTGTGTGATCTCGAGGCCCTGGCCACTTTGCCGCCACGCGAATTTCGCGCTGGCCTCGCTGAAGTCATCAAGTACGGCGTCATTTACGACTCGAAACTTTTCAAACGCCTGGAACGCGATCTCCCGAAATTATTGCGCCGGGAAACGAAAACCCTTGGCAAAATCATCGCACGGTGTTGCGAAATCAAAGCCGAGGTTGTCGGCCTGGACGAAACCGAAAGCGGTTTGCGCGCCATTTTGAATTTCGGCCACACCATTGGTCACGGACTCGAAGCCGTTTCCCGTTATGGCAAGTTTCTCCACGGCGAGGCCATTTCCATCGGTCAGGTAGCGGCCGCCCGATTGTCCTGCGCTCAGACCGGCTTGCCGCCAAAAGATGCGCATCGCATTATGCAACTGTTCCGTCGTGCCGGCCTGCCAACCGAGGTGAAACTGGGCCGAAGCCAACGCCCGAAACTTCTGGCCGCCATGCGGCTTGATAAAAAGGTCAGTGATGGCGAAATCAAATTTGTCCTCGCCCAACGCATCGGCAAAGTCGTTTGGGGGCAACGCGTCCCCCCCACCGCGATCGACCGCGCGCTGCTCGCCGAGGAATCATAGTTTCCCTGGACTTGCGCGGCGAATTCTCCCGTTTTTCTCATGAGCGCTGTCAGCGAAACCATCGTTCGCGAGTATTTCGATCTGCATGAGTTTCTCGTGCGCCAACACCGGAAGCATGTGGCTCAAACCAAGCGCGAGGAAGACGACATCGATTTTTTCGTGCTTAACCCGCGCGCCATTGGCCGCGAAGGCAACCCGCCATTCGTGTTGACATCCGCGGACCTGAAACACGTCCAACGCGCCATCGTCGTGGTCAAAGGTTGGCACACCGAAACGTTTAGTTCGGCGCGCCTTGAAAACACGCCCGAAATTTTTCGCTTTGTCGGCACGAAAGTCTTCCAAAAGGCGGCCCGCGTTTTCGGCGATCACGCCGCCCCGTTGAAGATTCTGGTCGTTCCCGCGCTGCCGCAAAATCCGGAGGAACACGCGAAAAGCATCAGCTTGCTCCAGGCCAAAGGCATCGATGCTGTGATTCCGTTCCGGACCATGCTGGCCGACCTCGTCACGCAAACCGAGCCGAACCGCAACTACCAGAAATCCGATCTACTCCAGACTATTCGCATCCTGAAGCACTACGATTTCTTGAGAGAACCGCAGTTGGAGCTCTTCAAGCCCAGACGCAAGCGACGTTAGCTCACTTGTAAATCAGATAACGCTCGCGACGTTGCTGGAAATCCACGAGGTCCATTTTCCACGTGGCGCGAATGTCATCCAGAGGTTTGTCCGCTTTGACTGCCGCCAACGTCCCCGCGTGGAGGAGAAGATTCTCCGGCTTATCCACCGGGAACTCTTTCGGATAGAGCCGATACGCCGTTTTCGCGATCAACAAACCCACATCCACCACGTTGCACTTGGCGCGATCGTTCAACAGCATATAAACGCCGCCACATTCCTTGTCCTTGTGCACGCTGTAGGTGGGCGTAAACCGGATCGGCACAAAGGCGATCCCGGGTAGCGCCGCCCGATTTAATTCCGCTGCGAATTTCACATCGTCAATGTATGGAGCGCCCACGAGTTCAAATGGCGTATCCGTCCCCCGCCCCACGGACAGCGCACGTTCCAACAAACCCACGCCCGGATATAGAATCGCCTGCTTCACATTACGCATGTTCGGCGACGGATTGGTCCACGGCAGCCCCGTCTCGTCGAAATACATATCGCGCCGCCAATTCTCCAATTCAATGACCGTGAGCTTCGCGTTGGTTTTTCGTTCCTCGTTATACATGCGCGCCAGTTCGCCCATCGTCATGGCATAGCGCAACGGTTTGGCATGAAAGCCCACGAAGCTGGTTTTTTCCGTCAACACCGGCCCATCAATCGTCACGCCGTCAATCGGGTTCGCCCGGTCGAGCACGATGAATTCAATGCCCGCTTCCGCCGCCGCTTCCATGCACAGTCCCATCGTCGAGGTGTAAGTGTAAAAACGGCAACCGACGTCCTGGATATCGAACACCAACGCGTCGAGTCCTTTGAGCTGTTCCGCGGTCGGCTTACGTCGCTCGCCATAGAGACTGTAAATGGGCAAACCGGTTTTCGCGTCTTTGCTGTCGCCGAACTTCTCATCCACTTCGCCGCGAATGCCGTGTTCCGGACCGAACAACGCCACGAGCGTGACGCCCGGCGCTTCCTTGAGCAGATCAATCGTCGCACGTCGCGCACGATCATGCCCGGTGTGGTTCGTTACCAGGCCAACTTTCTTTCCTTTCAACGGCGCGAAATTCTTTTTCACCAGCACGTCAATGCCGTTGAGGACGGTGCCGGCAGGGCGCGTCACTCCGTGCGCGCCGTCACTGGCAATGACACGCGCGGCGGGCAGAGGACTGCCCGCCCTACCTGTGTCAGCTTGTTCACGCGGCGGCAATGCTCCCGCCACATTCGCAAAATCAAAATCCGTGATCGCCTGCGCCGCCAGCGTTCCCAACTTCCGACGCAAAACAATCACGCTTCCCTTTTCCGTCGGATGATTCCGATTCGACAAGAAGATCACGAACGACTTCGAGAACGGATCAATCCAGATGGACGTTCCCGTCCAACCCGTGTGGCCAAATGAACCCAGCGGAAACAATTCTCCGCGCGGGCCGCTGTAGCCCGTGTCAATGTCCCAGCCCAAGCCGCGTCGCCCCGTCACGTTCGGCGGCGTTTGCACGCTCGTCATCAGTTTCACCGTTTCCGGTTTGAAGATGCGCACGCCATCCAATTCTCCATCGTTCAACAGCAACCGCGCATACCGCGCCAGATCGCTGGCTGTAGTAAACAAACCGGCGTGACCCGCCACGCCGCCCATCCGCCGCGCCCGCGGATCATGCACCACACCACGCACTGGCACATCGTTCTCCACTTCCGTCGGCGCGATACGCGACCACTTTTGTTTCGGCGGATTAAAACCTGTGTCGCGCAGCCCGATCACTTCATAAATCTCTGCCTGTAGAAATTGGTCCAACGGTTTTCCCGAAACGCGCCGCACAATTTCCGCCAACAAAATCATGCCTGTATCGCTGTAAATAATCTTCTCACCCGGTTGCGCCGAAAGCTTCTCCACGCAGGACAACCGAATTGCTTCATCATAACCGGTCCAATCCGGTTTCAAGCTGATGTCCGGACGCAAACCCGACGTGTGCGTGAGCAGTTGGCGAATCGTGATCTTCTCTTTTCCGTGCACGGCAAACTCCGGCAAATACTTGGCGACCGTATCGTCCAAACTGATTTGCCCGCGTTCCACGAGCAACATCACCGCCGGCGTGCAAGCAACGACCTTCGTCAACGAAGCCGCGTCGAAAATTGTGTCCTCGGTCATGGCTTCCTCTTTCGGCACGACTGCCCGCTGGCCGTATGCTTTAAGATAGCGATCCTTGCCATGTTCGAGCCAGAACACGCCACCGGGACATTTCCCTTCGCCAATCGCGGTCGTGATGGCCGTGTCAATTTCCGCCAGCTTCTCAGGTTGAAAGGCGGCGTTGGATTGAAATGCGGCGCAGTTCAGCACCACCAACCAAATCAGGATTTTCATATCATTTATTGATTTCATACGGAACAGGGAGCCAACACCGCATCCGTCATGCCGTGAACAATTTTTTTATCCGCCGGAACAATCGTCGCCAACACGCCGCCGAGTTGCGGCCGCGCCGCGTCCCCTTCCCCGGCAACAAAATAATAAGGACACAACCGCGCCCGGCCTTTCATCGGCACGACTTCGCTTTTCTCAAAATCAAACCACGACGTCTCTACGAGCGACGGCTTGTGAAAGCGCTGCAACACATGCGGCGACTTCTCGAAATTCGCCAGCGCCGTGTCCACCGCTTTGGACCAATCTTCATGCGACAAATCGCTGCCGAGATAGACACCGCGCGCGCCCCAGGCGTTTTCGGAAAAACCGGACACTTTCAAAATCAAATCGCGCTCTTTCTGCGACATCGTTTTGAGTTGTTGCCAGTCCGTCAGATTCAGTTCCGGGATCGCTGCATGCGGTGGCAACGGCGTCGGATCCACAATCCACGTGTACGGCACGAGCTGCTTCAGCCGATTCAAAAACGCTTCGCCGAGTTCCTGTCGCCAGAAGCCGTGGAGATTGCGATTCCACAACAGCGCGAACAGCATCTTTTCCTCGAACACCGGCTTCGGCGGCGGCGTCACGCGAATCTTATTCTCTGCCGCGAGTTCAAAAATCTGCGACGCGTTCGCGACATTCGACAAATCGAACAACTCGAAGAAGCGATACACGGCGTCGCCCGCGGCAAACCCGGTGTAGCTCGCATCCCGCACGGCAAAACGAGCGCCGAGTTGTTCCGCGAGCCAGTGCATTTCGGGACGATAAGTAGCCGCTTCGTCGGAAACAATTACATGAACGTGTTCGGCCTCACCGAAGATGCTCTCAAAGCCTTTCAACATCCCTGTCGTGCCGCCGAGAATCCGGCTTTCGACCTTCGACTCTCGACTCTCGACTTTTGCATAGGTCTGGTTCAACCACGCGGTCAGACCGATGCCGCCGGGAACGGAATCCAATTCCGTCACGCGCAAGCCGTCTTCGGTGATGAGCAAATCCGGTCGAATCACGCGCGGCACGTCGTTCTTGAACGCCGCCGCACGTTGCAGCGCGATCAATTCAGCGGGTTTGCCAAGATCGAGCCAGCGCGCGACCCATTCGGGCATTTTCCCTTCGGCGCTTTTGCGATAGAGCAAATTTGTGGCGCGATAGAATTGCAGCAACACGCGCCCGAGTGATTCGATTTCTTTGGCGAGTTTTTCTCCCAGTGGAAACGGCGTCGGCGTAATGCGCCATTGTTGACCCGCAAAGAGTCCATCAGGCGGAAGCTGATCGCGAATAAAGCGCGCCTGCTCGGCGGCGAGGGAATTGGTATCTGTCGTCGGTTGCACAGGCTTCCACCGTAGGGGAAGCGCATCAGAGCGTCAAAATTGAATGTTGTGACAGCGCCTCAGCAGTAAGCTGTCGCGGTTTTCGAGCAAATGATGATTGCCCTTGATACTGACTTGGACTATCACGAATCGAAATCTGACGTCTTTCGCGGCTCTATCCCGACAACGTCAGTTGACCTTTCAACCAAGATGCAAACGGCGCTTGCCATCCTGTTTGTCGTTTGCCCTTTGGCTGCCTTAACCTTTTTCGTGCGACTCGCCTGCGCCCAGTTTTCCAATACCGTGGCCGAACAAGTAAAAAAACGTCCCGTCATCCACGGCATCTGGGGTCTGTTCGCCTTGGGCGGCATAATGATGGTGGTTTGGGTTTTAAACCCCGGCCTATGGCCACCGGACTGGTTAGAGCGTCGCTCCCAACGACGACTCCTGGCGGAACGAGTCCAAGCTGCCGGCGGTTGGGACGCCGTTAAACGCGATTGCGCATCGCTCGTCGAGAATCACTCCACTGAGCCATTTTCCTGGTTTCGCGGTGGCAGCACTAATCCTTTGCCCCAAGCACTCGCCGCTCTGAAACCAATAGAAATTCGTTATTACCCACCAGAGATGCTACGTAACACCCAGCACGAGACCACCGCTGAAGTTATCCGCATCCGACTGTTCGGGTTGCCTTCGACCGGGGGTAATGCCATTCCCTATTTTGGACTTGAGGTGGTTTGCGGGACGAATGCGAGCGCCTACGAACCACAGCGCGGCTCCCGCGGCGGTGTTCCCGGCAACCGACACTCTACCTTCCGAAAAATCACAGACAACGTCTTCGAGATTTATTGAACGCCGAATAGCAGATTACTCTTTCCACTCCCTCGCCACCTTCTCCGCCGCGCGCATGACGCGGAGCACATTCAGCCCGGCAATTTTCTTCACGTCATCTTTGGTGTAGCCGCGGCGCAGCAATTCCGCCAACAAATCCGGATACTTGGACACGTCTTCCAATCCCTTCGGCGGACCGCTGAATCCGTCAAAGTCCGAGCCGATGCCGATGTAATCCACGCCGACCACTTTGCGAATGTGATCAATGTGATTCACGACGTCGCTCAAGCTGGCGGCGTTGGGATCGGGATTCGCGGCCCGCCAATCGGCCAACGCGGCATTGATAGCCGCGCGATCTTCACCGTGAATTCCCGCCAACCGACTGCGTTCCGCTCGCACGCGCTCGAAGTAAGCGCGATCGCGTTCAACCACGTACGCCGGCAGGAAACAAACCATCACCACGCCGCCGTTCGCTGCTGTCAGTTTCAGAACGTCATCCGGCACATTGCGCACGTGATTGCAAAGCGCGCGGGCCGACGAGTGCGAGAAAATCACCGGCGCTTTCGACACCGCCAACGCATCGCGCATCACGTCATCCGTTACGTGCGACAAATCCACGAGCATCCCGAGACGATTCATCTCGCGCACTACATCTTTGCCAAACTCAGTCAGACCGCGATGTTGCGCTTCATCGCCGGCGGCATCGGCCCAGTCCGTATTCTTCGTATGCGTCAACGTCATGTAACGCGCGCCGAGTTGATACATCATGCGCAACGTGGCGAGCGAGTTGTTGATGGAATGACCGCCCTCCATGCCAATGAGCGACGCGATGCGGCCCTTTTTGTGAATGCGCACCACATCATCTGCCGTCAGCGCGATCTCAAACGTCTTCGGATACCGCTCACACATGCGATACACGACGTCAATTTGCTCAATCGTCGCCTGCACCGCTTCCGGTCCGGACAGTCGCGTCGGCACGTAAACCGACCAGAATTGCCCGCCGAGTCCGCCCGCGCGCAAGCGCGGAATGTCCGTGTGCATCGTGGGCTTCAGCTCGGCGGTGTCGTGCTCCAGATCAATGCCGTCGAAATCCGTTTTGCGATCGCGATATTGCCACGGCACGTCGTTGTGCCCGTCAATCAACGGGACTTGCTTGAGGATGCGTCGCGCCTCGGCGAGGTAACGATCCGGTTTATCCGCGGCAATAGAGGAAACCAGCGTCACGGCGAGGAACGCGATGATGGCAATGGCAAAAAAGGTGATACGCACGCGAAAACTGTGTCAGCCTGCGCCGCCGGTAGCACGCGGAATTTATACACATAACCATGCGCTCCCTGCCGACCACCGATTTGCATAACCGAACACGAATTGCGCGAATGATCGTAATAAAATTCGCGTCAACTTGTTCTCAAATCCGTGGCTGGTCCGGCTCCAGGAGTGCTCGGCGGCGGGTTAACTTTCTGCTCAAGGAGCGAACGGACCTTTGCCCGCGCCGGCATGCGTGGTCACCAGCGTTTGCACGGCAGCCGCATCGTCCAACGTGTAAGCATACGGCGGCGGATTCAGCCCGATGGGATCAGTGCCGGAATCCGTCAGCACATCACTGCCGTCAATCAACACCAGCGTGCCGCCGGTGTTGTGATTGTAAGCGGTCGTGAACGTACATGAGTTCGTGATATTTCCCGTGGCGCGCAGCAAACCAGAGTTGCCACTCGTGATGATGAGTTCCCACGGATTCTGGATATTTTCGTAGTGATTTTTTTCCACCAACACTTCGGCATTGAGCCGGGTGCGCGTGGCATAATTATTGCCCGGACTGTTGAGATAGTTGTTGAAGAAATGCACGCGACCATAACGCACCGACGGCATGCGTTCCTTGGCGAGATCGCCATACCAGTTGTGATGAAACGTCACATGCAACTTGCCCATGTCCGTGGTATCGCCGTCGTCACCGCCAATCAGATTCACGTTCTCGTGACCGTTGGGCGCGGTGTAATAAAACCGACACCACGAAACCGTGATGAAATCCGCTTCGCGCGTCGCGTCCACCAAGCCGTCCTGCGAAT
>CAZKMR010000002.1:92234-109382 GCA_964553795.1 uncultured Bifidobacterium sp.
GAAACCGTGATGAAATCCGCTTCGCGCGTCGCGTCCACCAAGCCGTCCTGCGAATCGTAAATCGTGCAATGATCAATCCACACGTGACCGCCGCCGTTCTTGATGGTAATCGCGTCGTCTTCGCCGTAACCGCTCGGATTCGTGATGTGCAGATTGCGAAGGATGATATTCGTCGCGTTATAGACCGTTGAACCCTGGAAACCGAAAATCCCGATACAACCGATCAACGTCGCATCCGTGCCGAGCCCGATGATGGTTTTGTTGCCATACAAATAGGTGTTGCCGTTGTCGCGCAGCGTGATCGTGCCGTCCACATAAATGATGCGTGGCTCGAGTCCGGAGACGGCGGACAGAAAGCCCGCGAGATTCGTGACCACCACGATGTCGGACGTATTGCCGCCGCCGGTGATGGGTCCGGGAACTGACGCGTAGCCCATATGTTGGAACATCGAGTTCGCGCCGCCGCCTTCCGACGCCAACGAGAAGAACCGCTGCGATTCCAGCGGCGCAATCGTGTTGGTCCACGCCCCCATTCCACTGCCATCAAACGTATTCGTCGCGATGGGTGTCCACGCATTCAACGGCTGCGTGGCATCCGTCGAAGTGAGCACCCGATATTCAGCGTTGGCCGCGCCTTGCCCACGCAGGACGAAATTGTTCGCCAGCGCCAGCGTTTCAGTGATGACCGGCGCACTGCCCGCTCCGGCATCGGGATCTTTTGTAACATAAAGATTGCCCGCGACACCCGGAGTTAAACCAAGGCTACTTGTAGCCGTGATCTCAAAGCCCTTGCCGACCGTGTCGAAACTCAAATCATCAAACACCACGCGCCCATCCGGTCCGCTGAGACGCGTCAATGTGCCGTTCAAATTGCCGCTGCCGGCGGTGAGACTGAGCGTGACCGGCACGCCATTCGTCGGAACGAGCACGCCGCCGGGATTGAGCACATTCACAATCACCGGATGAAGTTGCTGCCCCACGAAGGAAACCTGTTGCAATTGACCGAAGCCCAATTGCGTCGCCACCAGCGGTCCACCGGTCGGCGTGACCTCCGCCCAGGTTTGACCGATGCGAATCTCATCCACACTGACATGCGGACCGCGACACAACGTCAAGCGACCCATGACGCGCGTGCCGTCAGTGCCCGCGCTGGTGGACACGAAATTCGCCGGATCTTCCGCGCCGCCGGTCGTCGCGGGATTAACCCAGACCGTGACGACATCATTCCCCGCCCCTTCCACGTATTCATACTTCGCAATCACCAGAACCGTGCTCAACCCGATGTCCGCGCCATCGCCCGTGCTGAAGAATGCGGTACTCGGCGACGTCGGGCCGCCGGGATATTTGATCGCGCCGACTTTGATGCCACCGCTGTTCAGCAGATTGACGCCAAACATCTGACTGCTGTTGGCGGTGCGCCCAATCGTGAGCAACGGCGTACCTTCGCCGCTTGTCGCCAACCCGGTCGAACTTTCAACGCGCAACAAAAACGAGCAATACAACACGCCGCTGGATTGCTCGGCCCACGCACCAGCCGAAGTGCGCACGCCATCGAAAGACGCCGTGGTGGCAGCGCTATGCATGCGATTGCCGATGCCTGTTTCAATGCCCACATGATCGAGCGTGCCCGCGCCGATGGTGAGTTGGCTCTTGCCGTTTTCCCAGGCCGGAGCGCCCGCGGGATCGCCGAGTTCCTGGCCATCCGGATAATCAAAGCCCTCGTAAAACAACAGCGCCGCGTGCGCGGGCCCCAACGCCAGCGCGAGCAGGAGCACGAGCAGCGCTTTGCCGCTCAACCAGGCGAGCGGCGAACGAAACTTAGTAATGGGTGTTTTCATCGATTGTAGGGTTGATGATTCACTTCGGGATGAGTTATGGATGAAAATGGGTCTGGTTGAACGAGGTCACGATTGCGGGCGTCCTCGCCACAACCAACCATTCGGCTCAACCACACGAGAAATCATTCACTGGCTTTAGCGGCGGTCACTGGCGTGAAGCGAATCGCATCGGCGTACCAGCGCGATTCCTTGGTCAACGTGCCGCTCACATACGTAAACGTCAGCGTGGGCGTCGCGGTCGCGGTGGTGATATTGCCCAGCGTCGTCCACCGGTCCGCGCCCGTATTTTGAAACGCCGGGGAATTCGTAGGAATCGTGCTCGCCGAAACACCCTCGGCTGCAATTGCCACTATCAGGTCCGACGCCGCGCCGTGCGTGCTGCTGGTGCTGAACGTCACTTCCACCTGGTAAGTCTGACCCGCTGCCAATCCCGACGGCATCACTTTGAACGCCGGGGCGGGAACATTCGTCGTGCAAATGGAAACGTTCGTGGCCGCGAGCTTCGTGGTTCGGGACACGCGCGATTTATTTTTGCTGTCATCCCACTTGCCGCTCAGTTCCGTCCAGACGGGATTTCGCGCGCCGTCGGCTGTGCGACTTTCAACGATCACGGCATCCGCCGCAAAGCAGTTTGCGGCAGCAATCGTCACCAAGGTGGTTAATCCAATAATTTTGATCTGCTGGGTCGTATTATTCATTTTACAAAGAATCTGTTCGCTTATTGTGCGCTCGCTTGCGGGGACAAGAAATGTGTCCCCAATCGCGGGCTCGGGAAGGAGGCAAATGGTTGCAATTCGTTTCATGCTTCAGGCTGTGAAACGGAGTTAACCTCAAAACCCGGTGCCCCGCCTAGCTGGACAAGTGCTTAGCTGTACAGATGTACAGGGGGAGAGCCGGAGACTGTTGAAGACTCAGAAAACAGTGACGCTCAACGCGGTGGAAGACGTAGCAGCCCCCATATCGGAGGTTCTTTCACAATTCAGAAATTGAGAAAAGAGCGCCGCGGTCGCCGTGAACGACCTCCGATTCATTTCCCGGCCAGTCCGTTTATTTGCTCGCCGGAGTTGCCTCGGACGAGGCTTTGGAAGTCGGCGCTATCTGATGCTTGGCCAACCACCGGGGATAATCGCGGTTCAAGAGAGATTCCGCCCAGTCGCCGTAGAATGCATAACCGCCGCGGCGCTCGCGTTCGATTTCGCTCAACGAGTAACGCACGATCTTGTCGCGCCCGGTGAAGATCGGCCGGTTTGAACCCAGTTCGTAAAACCGTGCCCACAGCGGACCGGCCTTGGAATCGGGCGTGACCCAACCGTCCCGCTTGCCATCGGCTTGCGTGCCGCGTTCGTAACGGAGGCCGGTGATGGTGACGGATTTCAACCACGACACTGCGCCCTCAATCGCGGCGATGATCTCGGGCGTCGGCGATTCGATCTGCATCAAAAAGCGCACGATGCCGACGCTCTCCGCGCCGGACAACGACGGGATTTCGTAATTGCGCGCCCACGCTGGCGCGAGAGTTTTTTCGTCGTGCTGCGCGCACCACGCAGTGAGTTTGCCGTCCTGTTTGATCTGCGTGCGCAGGATGCAATCAATTCCCTTGGCCACCGCAGCCGATGCTTCCGCGCGCCGCTCCGAGTCCACAAAATCATACGGCGACTGACCAGCGGCGACATCGCGCAACAACGTCAGCGCATGAATCATCGCGCCATCGTTGTAAGTGATGTGGGAATAATAGCCTTCGCGCAGCGGAAAAAACTGCGGCCAACCACCATTCGGATATTGCGCCGCCAAAAGATAATCCACGCCGCGCAGGAATGACTGACGATATTTTTCCTCGCCCGTAGCCTGCGCGACACGCGCAAGAAACTCCATTGGCCGGGTCGTGGCGTCATTATCGAGACTGTTGGCGCGACCGCCACGCGCTGCGTCCGCGAGCGATTGCGGCGTCGGCTTTGCCGCAAAATCCACGCTCTTGGGCCAGCCACCGACCGGCGATTGATATTGCAACAGATTGTCCGCCACACGCCGCGCTTCCTCCGTCGCATACCATTCCGCTTTCTGACGCAGATAAAAATCGCCCCACCGAGTTCGTCGCTCAGACGCGTTGGTTTCCTGAGCATGAACAATCAAAGTCGGCAGCAGAGCGTAGTTCAGAACTAAGAAGATTACCGCACGGCGCGGCTGGATCGAAAGCGCGTGAGCCATTTGCGTCCAGGTCGCCTGAAGGGCGACAAGAATACCGCCCAGGGTTGTTTGCGCGAAGCGCAAGCTACCCTGGGTCAACGTCCCCCAACGTATCGCGCCCTGAAAGGGCGCAAGAGGCGTCGCTGACCGGACCGGTTTTCGAAGTCGTTCAGCCTGGAGTTGGAGTTTGGAATGCGTCATTCGACTCAGAGCTTAATGCAACTTTCGCCTCGCGTCACTTACTCGCTGGCCGGCGCGACGATGATACGCCGATAACTCGTCAGGTTCGGCGTGCCATCATCCGTAACTTCGCAAATGACATGAAAACTCTTCCCCGCCGCGTCGGACGGAATGGAGACGTTGGCGCGACTGGTCTCGCTGCCTGAGATGGCGATGTTGTTGGTGCAATTGCCCGCTTCGGCCAAAACCCACCACGAGAACTTCAGTTTGTTGTTTTCGGGATCACTGGAAGCGGAAGCATCCAGCGTGACGGTTCGACCCGCAGCCGGCGTGAGTTTGAGCGTAGCAATTCCACTATCGCCATTGACGCTTACTATTGGATTACGATTACCGTCGCCGTCCTTCGCCCAATCCATTCGGGCCGCGAAATCATTGAAGATCGCCGGATAGAAGCGTGCTTCATACTTTTTGGAAATCGCGTGCGCGGGCGTTCCCGCCTGATTCACATACGCCTTCGTCACATTATCCGGGCCCGTGCCCCACATGAAATAACCGCCCCAACCGCCGAAGCCGGGATGCTCGGGCTCATTGAGCCCGTTCGGCCACACATACAGAAACGCGGGCGTGTCGCCTTCGACGCCGTATTTGTATTTCGGATACAGTCGCCCAAGATGGCCGTGACCTTGAATGTGCGCCTCGTATTCGGCCCAATTGCGCTTGCCCGTGGCATTCTGATACAACCACGCGGATTCATCCCACAGGAAAACAAGCTCCTGCTCAAAGTCGCGCCGCAGCCACTGATGCGAACTGATGTCGAACCGCGTGCCCTTCTGGTAAGCGCGATCCTGATCCGTGATGGTGTAGAACCGAAGTTTTTTCAAAAACGCTTTCAACTGCTCCGGCGTGCGTTCCTGTTTCACGCGCCAGATGGCTTGAGCCAACGTGTTGCCACCACCCCACGCTTGTATCCAGATCGGACGCTCGTCCGATTCGTCGGCCAACTTGATGATCAAGTCGCTGCCGGGTGAATTGTTCTCCTTGCCGATGAACTCCATTCCACGCTTCTGACTGCCGACCACCGTCACGGATCGCAAATAATCCGGACGCGGCCAATAACCGATCTGTTGCCGCGTCTCATCCGCCCGATGCAATTGCTGGGCGGAACGCTTTTGCAAATTGAGCAAATCCTTTTCGTACGCATCGATGGCGTCGTGAATCAGTTTGATCCAGGCCGCGTTATTTCCGCCGCTGCTCCAGCCAGTGGTCGCCACCAAACCTTCGATCTCAAACAAGTCGGCGCACGCAAACAGCCGGATGATGGATTCCATGTCATCAGGCTCGATGTGGTTGGGTGAAATGTCAGTCAGAACGACGATCCGCGGCTTCAGCGGCGCCGCTTGCGAGGCGACCGCGAGCACCGCGCAAAGGCCGACTGCCAGCAACGAGAACAGTGGTTTCATGTCACGGCATTCTGCCGGGTCACGACGAAAAACCCATACGACATTTGTCGCATCAGCAGCCGAAGCCGCGATTCAACCCGTTATCAAGCGGTAGCCTACCCCTGATTCGGTCCTGATGAGTTGCGGCCGCGAAGCGTCCACTTCGATCTTTTCGCGCAGGTGAGCGACATAAACGCGCAGGTAATGGGTGTCGTTTTCATGACCCGGCCCCCAAACGTCGCGCAGGATTTGCCGATGCGTCAGCACCTTGCCCGCGTGGCGCACGAGCAGCCGAAGCAAATTGTATTCAGTCACAGTCAGCTTCACTTCGCGACCACCAACCGTGACCCGACGAGTCGCGAGGTCCACGACCAATTGCCCGCTCTGAAACACCGCCGCTTCATCCGGCTTCGTTGCGTGACGCAGCGCGACGCGCAACCGCGCCAGCAGTTCCGCGGTGTTGAAGGGTTTGGTGACGTAATCGTCCGCGCCGGCATCGAGTGCCGCGACTTTTCCCGCTTCATCGTCTTGCACAGAAAGGATGAGCACGGGTGCGTTGCTCCACTCACGCAGGCGGCGCAACACTTCCTGACCGGGTAAATCGGGCAAGCCGAGATCCAGCACGACCAACGCCGGACGATGTTGGGCGGCGAGCACGAGGCCCTCCTGCCCGGTCGTGGCGGCGAGAACGCGATAGCCGTTGGCTTCGAGCGTGACGGACAACAAACGCCGGATTTGGGGCTCGTCATCCACGATCAGCACGAGTGATTTGTTCGCGTGGCTCATTCGTTTTCCTTCGGGACGGGCGGCATCTTGGTTAGCGGCAGGGACACGGTGAACACTGCTCCGCCGCCGGAACGATTCGCGGCAGCGACAGTTCCTCCTTGCGCTTCAGCGAAACCCTTGACGAGCGACAAGCCAATTCCAGTGCCCCCGGGCGCGGCGTTCGGGCCGCGTTGGAATCGTTCGAAAAGCTTCACTGGATCGCCCGGCGGAAGTCCCGGGCCGCGATCCGCAACTTCCAAAACAAAACGCGCTCCGTCAGCCCGGGCGCTGACCTCAATTAAAGTTCCGGGCGGCGTGTAGGCAGCGGCATTGTTGAGCAGGTTGCCAAGAATTTGTTCCGTCAACACGGCATCCAGTTTCACCAACGGCAGGTCCGGGGCAATTTCGATTCGAAGTGTGTGATCGGAGAGTGTGTTCCCTAAATTTTGGATGGCTGCGTTCACCACATCGCGCGCGTCGTGCCAATCGAAGTTTGGCCGCAAATGGCCGGCTTCGAGCCGGGACAGGTCCAATAAATTGCGCACGAGCCGATTCAGTCGAGCCGACGCTTCGTTCAGTTCTCCAGCGAGTGTCTGCTGTGCTGAGGTGAGCGGTCCGGCATTGGGCAGGCTGCTGGCAACCGTGCTGATGGCCGCCAGTGGTGTGCGCAGTTCGTGCGAAACGGAATTCAACAGCGTTTTACCGAGCCGCTCGGACTGCGCCAGCAACTCAGCTTTGTGTTCGTCGTCCCTCAACCGTTGCCGGTCGAGCACCAGGGCGATCTGCGGAGTGAAGGCGTCCAACAAATCTCGTTGCGCGGGAGAGAGCGGCGCGGCATCCCGAAATCGCAAACTCAGCACACCGACCGCGCGTTCACCCGCGAGCAACGGCGCATGCAGTCCCTCCGCCGAAGGCAGGGTGTCCGTGCCGCGACCGGCGGGTTGCCGATGCCGAAACGCCCAAGCCGCCGCGCCCTGTTCCTTCTCCGACATGGTCCACGTACTGGCAAAGTAAGGTGTCACCGCGACGGCGTCCGCTTCGTCAGGCATTGAGATTGCAACCTCTGCGTTAAAGGCCTTCCCTAACTCGCGCACGGCAACGGCCAGCAGATCCGGAAAATCGGACGCCCTGGCCAACTCGCGGATCAGGAGATAGAGCGCCGTGGCGCGTTGTTCGCGCCGCCGCTCCGCCTCCTGTTGCGCGCGCAACCGGGCGGTGAGGTGTCCCATCGCCAGCGCAACCACGAAGTAGGTGAGGAACATTATCGTGTCGGCGGCGCTTTTGATGTGGAGCGTAAAATGCGGTTCGGTGAAAAAGAAATTCCACGAAAGCGCCGTGAGTGTCGCGGCGGCGAGAGTTGGGCCGCGTCCGACAAAAACTCCCAGCACGATCACGCTCAACAGATAGATCAGCGACACCGGCACGTAGCCAATCCACTGCTGAAGGATGAAATTGGCGACCGTGAGCAGCGCGACCACTCCGGCCACAAGACCATAGGCACGGGGATCATTGACTTCAAATCCGAGCACCGGCGGTTGACGCAACGGAGTTTGCTCGCCCTCGACCCGCACGACGTGAACATCAATGTGGCCGCTTTCACGGATGAGCCGATTGAGCAGGGAGCCCCCACGAAACAACTCCAGCACGCGCCATCCGGCCGGTTTGCCCACGACCATTTGGGTCGCGTTCTGCTCGCGGGCCACGCGCAAGATGCCGCGAACCACATCGTCGTCGGTTGTCGTGACGACCTGCGCGCCCAACTCCCGCGCCAGCGCGAGATGCCGGGCGAGCCGCGTCTGGTCCTGTTCCGGCAAGGGTCGGGGCAACTCGACATACACGGCCAGCCACGGCGCGTGCAACTCCCCGGCCAGTCGGCGGGTCCAGCGCAAGAGGGACGCCGACGTGGGACTCGAACTCACGCCCACCAGCAATCGTTGACCGGATTTCCATGGGCCGCTGATGCCGAGCTTTTGGTGATATCCGAGGACATCCTGCCCGACGTGTTCGGCCGCAAGGCGCAAGGCGAGTTCGCGCAACGCCGCCAGGTTGCCCGGCCGAAAGAAATTTTCCTGCGCCGCGCGGATGCGCTCCGGGACATACACCTTGCCTCCCGCCAGCCGGGCGCGTAGTTCGTCCGGAGGCAAATCCACCAGTTCCAGTTCTGCGCCGTCAAGGGTCGTGTCCGGCACGGTTTCATGGATGGTGACGCCAGTGATCTGTCGCACTGCGTCGGCGCGACTTTCCACGTGCTGAATGTTGAGGGTCGTGAAGACATCAATGCCGGCATCGAGCAGTTCGAGAATGTCCTGATAGCGCTTGGGATGGCGCGAACCGGGCGCGTTGGTGTGCGCGAACTCGTCCACCAGTGCAAGCGTGGGCTTGCGAGCGAGCACAGCGTCCAGGTCCATCTCCGTGAGTGTGACACCGCGATGCTCGATCGCTTTCCGCGCAACGGCAGGCAATCCCACGGTCAACGCATCCGTTTCCTTACGACCGTGCGTTTCGACGTAACCGATGACCACATCGCGTCCGGCGGCCTGTTCGCGCCGCGCGGCTTCGAGCATGGCGTAGGTCTTGCCCACGCCGGGACACATGCCGAGGAAAATTTTCAGGCGACCGCGCTGCTTCGCGGCTTCCTCGCGCTGAATCGAACTGAGCAGCGCATCGGGATTGGGTCGGTCGCCGTCGCTCACAGAGTCATGGTATGGAATCCAGTGCCAAATTCAATTCCAGCACGTTGACGATCCGGACCGGAGTGAGTGCGCCGCCCGGCGCGAAGGCGTGCTGATCGATGAGCGCTTCGACTTGCGTCACGGGGATGTCGCGCGCCTTCGCCACCCGTTCAGCCTGATAACGCGCCGCGTGCTCGGTGATGTGCGGATCGAGGCCGCCCCCGGATGCCGCCGCGAGTTCGGGCGGCAGAGGGTTTTCAACGGATGCACCGTAGCGCTCAATCTGTTGTTTGGCGCGCTCCGTGAGATCACTGCTCGTCGGTGATTTGTTGCTTCCTGCGGCGCTGATCGCGTCGTAGCCGTCTTTGCCTGCCGCCGAGGGTCGAGGCCAGAAGTAGCGTGGTTGCTCGAACTTTTGTGCAATCATCCGGCTGCCGATGATCTTGCCGTCCTTGTCCGCAATCAAAGAGCCATTGGCAGTGTCGCGTGTCACAATCTGGCCGATGGCAAGGATGACCGCAGTGTAGCCCGCCACGCAAATGAGCATCGTCACAATGACGAGTCGAAGACTGGAGATGAGTGATTTCATAATTACCTCATGAATTGCAGGTGTTCGGCAATCGGTCCAAGCGCAGCGACCGGAAAGAACGTCAGCGCGCCGATGAAGATGATCGTCGCGATCAGCATCACTCCGAACGTGCCGTCCTCCACACCCAGCGTGCCGGACGATTGCGCCGTGGGTTTCTTCGCGGCCAGTGAACCGGCAATGGCCAGCGGCAGGATGATGGGGATATAGCGCGCCAGTAGCATGATGATTCCGGTGGCCACGTTCCACGGAACGGTGTTGTCACCCAAACCCTCGAAACCCGATCCATTGTTCGCCGACGCGGAACTGAACTCATAAAGGATTTCGCTGAAGCCATGCGCGCCGGTGTTGTTCAACGTCTCCTGTCCCCAGGGCGTCGCGGCGAAGATGGCCGTTCCGCCAAGTACGAAGAGCGCGTGCGCGAAGAGCGCGATAACGGCGAGTTTCACTTCGCGCGCTTCGATCCGGCGGCTCAAATACTCCGGCGTGCGCCCCACCATCATGCCCGCCACAAACACCGCGAGCACGATGTAGATGAACATGTTGATCATGCCGACGCCCACGCCCCCGAAGGTTGCATTCAGCCACATGCCGATCATTGGCATCAGGCCGGTCAACGGGTTGAGGCTGTCGTGCATGGCATTGACCGATCCGTTGCTAGTGGAGGTGGTGAGCACCGCCCATAACGGCCCAGCACTTGTGCCGAAACGCAGTTCCTTGCCTTCTAGATTGCCGACGTTCTGCTCGATGGGCAGGTCGGCAAAGGCCTGGGTTGGCGCCTGCTCGAACCACACCGCTCCGGCGATCTTGGCCAACAGAAGCGTCATCATGACGGCGAACACAACGGCGGCATGACGCATCCGCCCGACAATCCGCCCGAACATCCATACGCACGCCATCGGAAGAAGAAGGATGCAGACCGACGAAAGCATATTCGTCCAGAACGTCGGGTTCTCCAATGGGTGCGTGCTGTTCGGGCCGAAAAAACCGCCGCCATTTGTGCCGAGCTGTTTGATCGCCACAAACGCCGCCACCGGTCCGCGCGCAATTGTTTGCTCAATGCCTTCCAAGGTTGTCGCGTGCGCCGCGCCCGCGAGCGTCATGGGCACTCCGCCCAACACCATGAACGTGGCAACGATCGCGGCTAGCGGTAACAGCACGAGAAACGTAGCGCGCTGCAAATCGAGAAAGAAATTGCCCATATCCTTGCGTCCGGCCAAACCGCGCGCCACCGCCGTCAACGCGGCGATGCCCGTGGCCGCGGAAACGAACTGCAACCACATCAACGCGAAAAGCTGCGACAGATAGCTCATCGTGGATTCGCCCGAGTAGTGCTGGAGGTTCGTGTTCGACGTGAACGAGGCGGCGGTGTTGAAGATCAGACTTCCTTCGACGGCCTTTTGCCCGTCCGGGTTGAGCGGCAGAAACGGTTGCAGCGCCAGGATTCCAAAACTCACGACGAACATGACCACGTTGAAGGCCAGCATCGAGATCATGTACTGCTTCCAGTTCTGCGACTCGGCGGTGACACGCCCACCGAAGAATTGGAAGAGCCGGTCAAACTTTCCCGCGAGTCCGTTCGACGCGTCCGCGTCCATCGCCCATTTCATGTAGCGGCCCAGCGGCCAGGACAAGAGCGCCGCGCCGACGACGATCAGTGCTATCAGAAGAATGGCATTCATAAAGCGTGCGAGTTAGTCCCACCGTTCCGAGCGCTCGACGACAGCCGTCAAAACGAACAGAAGCGCGAAGGTGAGAAGTCCTAGAAGCAAATAGAGAATAGGCATGGGATTCCTTTCAAGTCAGACAAGGCGCAGACCGGCGAGGACAAGGTCAATCAGTTTGATGCCGATGAATGGCGCGATCACGCCGCCGAGACCGTAGATCAGGAGATTGCGTCGCAGAATCGCCGCCGCGCCAATGGGACGATAGGCGATTCCTTTCAACGCCAGCGGTATCAGCGCGACGATGATGAGCGCGTTGAAGATGACCGCGCTCAGAATCGCCGACTCCGGTGAATGCAGCCGCATGATGTCCATGTCCGCGAGTGGTCCGCGCGCTCCCTGCGTGGCATAGAGGGTCGCGAACATCGCCGGCAGAATGGCAAAATACTTGGCCACGTCGTTCGCCAGACTGAACGTCGTCAGAGCGCCGCGCGTCATGATGAGTTGTTTCCCGATCTCGACGACCTCCATGAGCTTCGTCGGATTGCTGTCAAGGTCCACCATGTTGCCGGCCTCACGCGCGGCTTGAGTGCCGGTGTTCATGGCCACGCCCACGTCGGCTTGCGCGAGGGCGGGCGCGTCGTTCGTGCCGTCGCCGGTCATCGCGACCAAGTGACCGTCCGCCTGTTCGGCGCGAATGCGCTTCAGTTTGTCCTCAGGTGTCGCTTGCGCCATGAAGTCGTCCACACCGGCTTCGGCGGCAATGGCAGCGGCGGTGCGCGGATTGTCACCTGTGATCATCACGGTGCGAATTCCCATCTTCCGCAGTTGCGCAAATCGTTCCTTGATTCCTCCTTTGACCACATCCTTGAGTTGCACGACGCCGAGGACGTTCTTGCCTTCCACAACAACAAGCGGAGTGCCGCCCTGGTGCGCGATTTCATCCACCGCCTGACCAACGTCGGATGGAAACGTGCCGCCTTGCTGATCTACGTAGGCGCGCATCGCGTCCGCCGCGCCCTTGCGAATGGAGCGGATGACTTGGGGGGCACACGCGCCCTCGCGTGTCGGGTTCGACGCCCTCGTCGAACCCACCCCTCCACCCGTGCCGACGACGGGGGCGTCGTCGGCTGCACCCGAGGCGGGTGCGCTCACCGAGAAGAAATCCACGCCACTCATACGCGTTTGCGCCGTGAAGGGAACAAACTTCGCGTGCGGCTCGGCCACTTCCCGACCGCGCAGCTTGAACTGTTGTTTCGCCAGCACGACGATGCTGCGGCCTTCGGGCGTTTCGTCGGCCAACGACGCGAGTTGCGCGGCGTCCGCGAGTTTCTCCGCCGCGACACCCTGCGCCGGAACGAACGCTGTGGCCATGCGATTGCCCAGCGTGATCGTTCCGGTCTTGTCCAGGAGCAACACATCCACGTCGCCCGCCGCCTCGACCGCGCGCCCGCTGGTTGCCATGACGTTTCTACGAATAAGCCGGTCAATGCCGCTGATGCCGATTGCGCTCAGCAGCGCGCCAATGGTCGTCGGAATCAGGCAGACCAACAGCGCGACCAGCACCGGCAGGCTAAACGTCGTCCCGGCATACAGCCCAAACGGCTTCAAGGTCACGGTCACCAAAAGGAAAATCAGGGTGAGCGCCGAGAGCAGAATCGTCAGCGCGATCTCGTTCGGTGTTTTCTGTCGTTTCGCGCCCTCCACCATTGCAATCATGCGGTCGAGAAAGCCGTGGCCTTTCTCGATCGTGACGCGAACGATGATGCGGTCACTGATCACGCGCGTCCCGCCCGTCACCGCACTGCGGTCGCCGCCGCTCTCACGAATCACCGGAGCGGACTCGCCTGTGATGGCAGCTTCGTCCACGCTCGCGATGCCTTCAATCACTTCGCCGTCAGCAGGAATGACATCGCCCGCCTCGCAAACCACCGTGTCGCCCTTTTGCAATTCGGCCGCCGGAACACGTACCTCGTGCCCGTCTTTCAGTCGCCGCGCCGTCGTTTCTTTCCGCGCCTTGCGCAGCGTGGCGGCTTGCGCCTTGCCGCGCCCTTCTGCGACCGCTTCGGCGAAGTTGGCGAAAAGAACCGTGAACCACAGCCACACCGCGAGATGCGCCACGAAGCCGCGCTCGCCCGATGAGGTGAAGATTCCAACGGTCGTCAAAAGCGCACCGACCATCGTTACGAACATCACCGGATTCCTGACCATCACTCGCGGATCAAGCTTCTTGAACGCATCCACTGTCGCCGGGCCGACGATTTTCCAGTCAAAGAGAGAAGGAGCTTTGTGAGTCATACGAAATCCTCAAAACTTTTCGGGCCGGATCATGGCCGCGAACAGGTAAAGGAACAGGAGCAACGCGATAATACCAACGATGAGGTTTTCCATAGCCGCCTCGGGTTATTGGCCTTCGAAGAGGCGCGCAGTGAATCCTTGGCCCGGGCCTGATTTGAGGAGTGTGTTTCCGTTTCGTTTCTTCATGCCCACAGTTTCAGTCACCTCGGAGAGGAATGGGTAATCAAAACCGGGGGAGGAAGTATCAAAAAAGTATTAACGTCGCCGGGTATGAACTCCGGCAAATTCTACGAGCGCGATACGCGTCCGGAACTTGGTTTGGCTCGGGCCGAATGAAGGCTGCCTACTGCGCGGACTTGAACTTCAACGCGGCTTCGGTGCGGGAGCGAACGTGGAGCTTTTCGTAAACGTGCTGGAGATGCCAGCGCACCGTGCCGTGTTTGACGCCCAGTTTTTCAGCGATTTCTTTGTCGGAAAAACCCTGCGTCAGCAACTCGAGAATTTCGCGTTCGCGCGGTGAGAGATTATCCACTTCGGAAGCATCGTTTGCTGGTTCGGGCGCGTATTGAAAATGCGAGATGACTTTACGCGCAATCTCGCGCGACATCGGCGCGCCGCCTTGTTGCACTTCGCGCACTGCGGTCGTCAATTCTTCCGGCGTGCAGCGCTTGAGTAAATAACCACACGCGCCGGCTCGCAGCGCTTTGAAAATCAGATCGGGATCACCGTAAACCGTGACCATGATGATGCGGACGTCCGGCAGCAGTTGTTTGAGTTGCGCGGTGCATTCGATGCCGGATTGATTGGGTAATTGAATATCCATCAGCACCACGTCGGGCCGTTCGTGCGGCAACACTTCGAGCGCCTCCTCGGCCGTGCCGCACGCGCAGATACATTGAAACTCCGGGTCCATCTGCACGTAAGCCGTGAGACTTTCGCGAATGACTTTGTTGTCTTCGACTATTGCAATGCGCGTCATGAATCCAATGGAACTGAAAATTTCACCGTCGTGCCCTGCCCGGGCGTTCCGACAATTTCAAACTGTCCGCCAATCTTTTCCATCCGGCGTCGCATGCTGGCGACACCTTCGTGGCCGCCGGTGGTTTCCGGCGCGCGAAAGCCGCAGCCATTATCCGTCACCTCCACGCGCAACCTTTGATTCTCCACCCGCACGACCAGTTTCACTTCGCTCGCGCCGGAATGTCTGACCACGTTGGCCAGCGCTTCCTTGAACACGAGAAACAATTGATGTCGAACGCGCGCCTCGACCGCCACGCTCGCCGCGTCCTCCGAAGTATCCATCGTCAAGCGGATGTTGGCCAGACCGAGAAAGCGATCCGCGTAAAAAGAAAAATAACTCACCAACGCGCGCAGCGAATCGTGTTGCGGATTCATCGCCCACACAATTTCCTCGAGCTTCGCCACCATCTGCCGCGTTTTGTCAGCCATCTGCTTCAAGCTGTGTTTCCCGTCTTCGCCGTTCTGCGCGCGCGTGGCCAACATGCTGATCTCGGTGATGTCCGCGCCAAGTTCATCGTGTAAATCATGCGCAATGCGCGCGCGTTCCTGTTCCATCAGCCGTTGTTGTTCCGCCTTCTGGCGTTCCTCAATTTGCGCCCGCAACGCTGCCGAACGTTCCTGCACTTTGCGGCGCAATTGCGTGATCCAGAACACCGCCGCCACCAATCCCAGCACCAGCATGCCGACGATCAACAGGGGCGGCCGAGTCGGTTGCGCCAACGGCGTCACGTCCGCCCAGATTTGGCCGATGCGTAATTCATCCAGCTTCACCGCCGGCCCACGGCTCAACGTGAAGCGCCCCGCGTTCTTGCTACCATCTGGTCCGCTACTGGTGACGATCTTATTTCCGGCATCTTCCGTGTCGCCCAGCGCTGTGGGATTGATCCACAACGACACCTCGTCGTTGTTCGGTCCTTCTTTCCATTCGTATTTCACCACGACGAGATACGTGGGGCTGCCGTTGGGCGAAAGATTCGCGCCCGGCCCATTCGTGAAAAAAACAAATGAACTGACGACCGCGCCATCCGACGGATATTTCACGACGCCCAATCGCACCGCGCCGTCGTTGAGCAGATTGATGCCGAGCAATTGCGATTTGTTGGACGTGTGATTGATCGTGAGCAGCGACGTGCCTTCGCCCGTGCCGCTGATCTCTGCGAGTCCTTCGAGTCGCAGCAAAAATGAAACGTACAGCGTCCCACCGCCCTGCTCTTTCCAAACGCCGCTGACGGTGCGAACGGAATCCAGACTCGCGCCGCCGGAATCGACGTTGAGGTGATTGCCTTCCGGCGCAGCTAACCCCGGATAATTCAAACTGCCGCTGCCGATGGTCACTTGGGTTTTGGGATTTTCCCAATTTTCAATCGAAGCGGCTTCGCCCAATTTTTCGCCGACGGGATAATTGAAGCCGTCATAGAACAACAAATCGCCTCGGGCGTCCAAAAGGCTCAGCCACACGATTAACGCGCCGAGCAGCCGCATCGAAATAATCGCGCCGCCCGAGCGATGGCAAAAATGTGCACTCATGGATTCGGCCTGTTTGTTGTGTCTGCAAGCATCTGTGCCGGTCTGGAGCGCGCAGGTCAATCCTAAGCATGCGTCGGTTCTCTACAGCAAAACACTTTTGCGCCCCGGCGAAACCACCATCGATTCGGCCTAAACCGCTCGATTGCCCAATCTGCCAGCGCACATTTTCCAACCTGCTTTGCACGAAATCGGGAGGAATTCCCCCGTGCTTCTGCTATTAATGATCAGGTTCACCAAATAATTGTTGTAAATGCATTCGCCTACACGTTGTCTTGCGGTCGTTCTGCTCCCATTCCTTCTGCTATTCACCCCGATGCTCTCCCAAGGCGGCACGGTAATGGCGGATAATTTCAATTCCAGCACCCTGAACTCAACCACGCCCGCGCCGCCAACGAGCAGCTCCGCAGCGTATCATCTGTTCTCGTCAAAAGGTTGGAGTCCCGCGCCCACCATTGGCGCAAATGATCTCAAATTCGGTATTGCCACCACGAGCTCCGGACACATCGAGAAACACGCGCTCTTTTCGACCAGCCCCATTGCGCTGACGACTACCGGTGATTTTGTGGAACTGACGGTGACGTTTATCAACACCTCCGGACTGCTGACACAATCGGGTCAAATGGGTTTCGGGCTCTACAACTCCGGCGGCATTGCCCCGCTCGCGGGCGGTATGAACGGAAACGCCGTCAGCGGCACGGCAGGTGTCACCGGCGGCGCGCAAGGTTGGCAAGGTTATCTCTCCCGCATCGCTTACAACGGCGGCAGTCATCGCATCGCAGTGCGCCCGGCCCAAAGTATCACCACCGGCAACAATCAGGATCTCATCACCGAAGGCAGCGGCAGCCAAAGTTATCTCGGCAACATCAATCTCGCTTCCGTCACGTCCACCCTCACCGCTTCGGCCGGCTCGCAATTCACGCTCGCCTTCCGCATCACGCTCGCTGCCGCGAACAACTTGCAGATCGACAGCCGCCT
>CAZKMR010000002.1:109482-126995 GCA_964553795.1 uncultured Bifidobacterium sp.
GGCGTCGCGATTTCTCCCGCGGTGACGGTTGTTGCGACAAATGCCACCGGAGTTCCTGTGACCAACGCGCCAATCACCATTTCACTTGCCAGCGGCAGCGGATCGGCCAATGGCACGTTGACCCAGGTCACCGGCGACAACGGCATCGCTACGTTCGCAAATTTGAGCCTCAGCACTGCGGGCGCGAAACAACTCCAGGCAACAAGCGACAGCCAAACTGCTCTGAGCACGACGTTCAACGTCACGGGAATTCCGCCCGTGGCGACTGCGTTCGCGCCGGCCAACAACGCCACCGGCATTTGCACCGACACGTTGCTGCGTCTCACGTTCGACAAACCCGTGCGCTTGCAAAAGAGCGGCACGATTCGCATCTACAACGTCGCTTCACCCGCGATTCCCGTGGACACCATTGATCTCAACACGCTAGTCGATCACCCCTCCAGCAGCACGGCGTCCAATGTCCAAGCCCGCGTCATCGGCGGCGAAACGTTCACCAACCATCCCGTCACGATTTCCGGCAACGTCGCGACGATCTATCCGCACTCGGGCGTGCTCACGGGGAATCAGACTTACTACGTGCTGATGGACGGCGGCGTGTTCACCGACAACGTCGGCAACGTTTTTCCCGGCATCAACAACAGCACGACCTGGCGCTTCACCACCAAACCCACCGGACCGGCGAACAGCACCAATCTCATCGTGGCCGCCGATGGCAGTGGAGATTTTTGCACCGTGCAAGGCGCGGTGGATTTTGTTCCCAACGGCAACACCACGCCGCGACTGATCAACATTCGCAACGGATTTTATTACGAAATCGTCAACGTCAACAACCGGCACAACCTCACGTTTCGCGGCGAGAATCGCACCAACACCGTCCTCGGTTACGACAACAATTCGACGATGTACGGCACCACGCATTTCCGCATGGCGTTCAAGGTGAACGCCAATGACATCGCGCTCGATACGCTCACCATCACCAACACCACGCCCAAAGGCGGTTCGCAAGCCGAGGCGTTGATGGTGCAAACCGACCGCAAACGGTTCGTCGCTTACAATGTGACCCTCGCCAGTTATCAGGACACGATTCTGATGAACACCAGCGGCACGCAGTGTTATTTCCAGGACAGCTTGATTCAGGGCGACGTGGATTTCATCTGGGGCGGCGGCAACGCGTTTTTCACGAACTGCGAAATCAAATCGCTCTTCGGCGGCGCCATCACCCAAGCGCGCACCGCCGCGTCGAGCAACGGCATGTCGTTTGTAAATTGTCGGCTCACGCGCAGCGGTTCGCCGACTTGCACGCTCGGCCGGTCCATCGGAAATCCCGACGGCAACGTGGCGTTCATCAATTGCCGCATTGATTCTCACATCACTGGCTGGACCGATGCGAACGTGCGTTATTGGGAATTCGGCAACAGCAATCTGCTCGGCACGGCAGCGGTCAGCTACAACGGCACGCAACTCGCCGCGAACAGTCCCGATTTAACCAACGCCCGCAGCGCCGTGCTCTGGCTCAATGGCTGGTCGCCGGCGTTGCTGCCAAACATTCTTTCGCACCCAACGAACCAAACTTTGTCGCCCGGCGAATCCGCCGTGCTTAGCGTCACGGCGACCGGTATTCCCTCGCCCACGTATCAATGGCGTAAGAACGGCGCGAACATTTCCGGCGCAACCAACGCCACGTTTTTTATTAGCAGCGTGTCGCCCACGGACAGCGGCACGTATTCCGTTCTCGTCAGCACGCCCGCAGGTTCCGCGGTCAGCAGCAATGCCACGCTTACGGTTCTGACGCCGCTCGCCCCGGCGTTCCCCGGCGCGGAAGGCGCGGGCGCTTTCGCCACTGGCGGTCGTGGCGGTGATGTTTACTACGTCACCACGCTGGCGAACACTGGCACAGGCTCGCTGCGCACTGGCATCTCCGGCGCACCGGCTTCGGGGCGCACGATTTTGTTCAAGGTTTCAGGCAACATCATTCTCAGTTCCACGCTCACGATTAATCGTCCGAACATCACCATCGCTGGCCAGACCGCACCGGGCGACGGCATCTGCATTCAGAATTATTCGTTCAACATTGCCGCGAACAATGTCATCGTGCGGCATCTCCGCACGCGCCTCGGCACGAACGCGCTTCAGGAAACCGACGCCATGTGGATCAACGCCGGCACGAATATCATCGTGGATCATGTGTCCGCGTCCTGGTCCGTAGATGAAGTTTTATCGTCCAGCACGGACGTCGCGAATCTCACCGTGCAAAACTGTTTCATCACGGAGTCGCTGAACAATTCCATCCACAGCAAAGGCGCGCACGGTTACGGTGGACTCATTTCCGCCTCCGCCGACACCACCTACAGTTATCTGCGCAATCTCTACGCGCACAATCAGAGCCGCAACCCGCGCATCGGCAGCGACGCGCAGGCGGGCACGTTGCGCTTGGATTTTCGCAACAACGTCATTTACAACTACGGCGGCCGTGCCGGTTACACCGGCGGCACGGACGAGTCCACGGAAATGAATTACGTTGGCAACTACTGCATTAAAGGTCCGTCCAGCACTTACAATTACATTCTCCAAGGCGGCGGCAGCACCACGCACGTTTATCAAAATGGCAACTTCATTGACCTGAATCGCAACGGCCTGCTCGACGGCACGGATACCGGTTGGGCCATGTTCAGCGAATCCTACACGCCGTTCGCCACGCCCTTCGTCGTGCCTGCCGCCACGACCGAGTCTGCTCCCGTTGCGTATCAACGCGTGGTCGCATTGTCCGGCGCGATGCCGTGGCGGCGCGACAGCACCGATCAACGCGTCGCCAGCACCGTGCGTCAGCAGAACGGGATGATCATTGACGCGGTCGCGCAGGTTGGCACGTGGCCGACACTCGTGGCTGAACCCGCGCCCACTGATAACGACAACGATGGCATGCCGGATTTCTGGGAACTCGCGCTGGGATTGAATCCGCTGAACGCGACAGATCGCAACCTGACCAACGCGCTGACCGGCTACACGCGCTTGGAAGAATATTTGAACTGGCGCGCCGACGCGCACGCGCTCTGCGACCGAAATGGATTTGTGGACGTCAACCTCCGCACCGCCACCGGTGGCGCAACCAATCTCACTTACGCCGTCGCGAATGAGCTGAATGGCACCGTGACGTTGCTCGCCGACGGTTACACTGCACGCTTTGTTGCCGCCGCCAACACCAACGGCATCGCGAACTTCACGTTCACCGCCACCGGCAACGGCACGACCTTCGGCCCGATTCCCTACGGCATCCTCATCAGCACCACCAATGCGCCGGTCGTAAACACTCCGCCCACGTTGCAACCGATTCCGAATCAAACCGTCATCGCCGGCACGACCGTGAACTTCACCAACATTGCCTCCGATACCGATGTGCCCGCGCAAACGCTCACGTTCAATCTGGAGAACGCTCCCGCCGGCGCGACCGTGAATGCCAGTTCCGGCGTTTTCAACTGGCGCCCGCTCATCGCGCAAAGCAACAGCACCAACACGATGAGCATCATCGCCACCGACAACGGTTCACCCGCGCTGAGTGCGACGCAAAATTTCACCCTCACCGTGCTGCGCCCCGTCGAACCGAGCCTGCAATCTGTGTCGCTCTCCGGCAGCGCGCTGCAATTCCAGATCGCGGGTGACGCCGGTCCGGATTACACCGTGCAAGCTTCCACGAATCTGGTGAATTGGACTCCGCTCCTGATCACGAATCCCCCCGTGCTACCGTTCTCCTGGAGCGACCCGAACACGACGAATTACCCGCTGCGCTTCTATCGCGTGCTGCTTGGGCCGTAAGTGAACGGGACGCAGCACTGAAACGAACGCGCGAGATCCTTAAATACTGAGATTCGCCCAAACCTTTGCTTGGATGTTCCGCTTTGCTGCGTAATTATTTCAGCAATGAAACAACTTACGCGCCTTTTCATTTTCGTCTGCCTCGCGACGGCTAGCTCTATCGGCGCTCCGCTGGTCATTCCGCTTTGGCCCGAGGGCGTACCGGGATTCAAAGCCGACGCGCCGCCGGAAACGGAAATTGACGGGCGCTTTACTAACGTCCATCACGCCACGCTCACGGTGTATGCGCCCGAGCCGGCGAAGTCCACGGGCGTGGCGTTCATTGTTTCGCCGGGCGGCGGTTACGTGCGGGTCAGTGATGGCGCGGGCGATGCGCGTTGGTTGGTGGAACGCGGCATCACGGCGTTCGTGCTGAAATATCGGCTCAACAACTACGGACATCCCGCGCCGTTGCAGGACATTTTGCGCGCGGTGCGAATCGTCCGGTCGCGCGCGGTGGAATTTGGCATTCGCGAAGATCGTATCGGCGTAGTCGGCGGGTCGGCGGGCGGACATCTTTCCGCGTGCGCGGCCACGCTGTGGGATTCGCCGCACGGCAAAATGGGCGACGCGCTTGACCGCGTCAGCGCGCGACCCAACCTCGCCGCATTGGTTTATCCGGTGGTGACGATGGAAGACCCGTTTGTGCACAAAGGTTCGCGGCGCGCGTTGTTCGGCACGAATCCGACGCCGGAACAAATCCAATTGCTCTCGTTGGAAAAACAGGTGCGCAGCAACTCTCCACCTTTCTTCATCGTGGCGACGATGGCGGATAAATCTGTTCCTGTGGAAAACTCGCTCCGGCTTTATCAAGCGTTGCGTGATGTCGGTGTGCCCGCCGAACTCCATGCCTACTCCGCCGGCTCGCACGGCAACAGTCTCGACCCGCAATACGGCCCGACTGCGAAATGGCGCGAGCGGTTCGAGGAATGGTTGCGCTTTCACAAATGGCTGGCGACGGACTATCCAAATTTCGAGCGGTGGGAGAAAGAAATTGCCGCCATGGAAGCCACCGAGAAAACCAATGCGCCCCCGAAGAACGGTGTGCTGTTCCTCGGTTCGTCCACGATTCGCTTGTGGAAATCGCTCGCGACCGATTTCCCGAACGTGCCGATCGTCAATCGCGGTTTCGGCGGCTCGGAGATTGCCGACTCCACGCACTTCGCCGAGCGACTGGTTTTTCCTTACGCGCCGAAACAGGTTATTTTCCGCGCCGGTGGCAATGATTTACAGGTGGGCAAAACACCCGAAGCAGTGCTTGCCGATTTCAAAGCGTTCGTCGCCAAAGTGCATTCGCGCTTACCGGAAACTGAAATCGTATTCATGGCCTGGAACAACAGTCCATCGCGGTGGTCTTCCGCCAAACGGGAAAATGCACTCAACGATTTGATCGCCGCTTATGCGAAAACTGAGCCTCGGGTGAAACACCTCGATGTGGCGGATGTTTTGCGCGATGCCAAGGGCGAGCCACGTCCAGAGTTGTTTGTCAGCGACCGACTGCATTTCAACGCGGACGGTTACAAGCTGATCGCCGAACGCGTGCGCCCGGTGTTGCTGAGATGAGATGCCGCGTTTGAAACTGATTCCATTCCCAATGCCGGTTTTGCCTCACCTATTCTGCATTCCAATCTCTCACGTTGCATGAACACTCCCTCACGCACGCCCGGCATCTGCCGGATTGATCAGCCGCTCAAGTACAACCACGGCTATTTCGTGCGCTTGCAGCGCAAAGGAAAAATCCACACCGCCTTTTTCGCAGACAAGCAACTGGGCGGACGCAAAAAGGCATACGCCGCCGCGCAACGCCATTACCGCGAGCTGCGCTCAAAAATGGGGGAATCCAAAATGACTCCCCGGCGGTTCTGGGCCGAAGTACGCCGTCGGAAGGGGCGCTCCGGCATTCATGGCGTGCAGAAAATTGTCAATCGGCGCAGTGGCAAACCTGTCACCGTTTGGAAAGCGACCTGGAGTCCGCAGCCGTATGTGGTCCGCAGGAAGCAGTTTTCGGTTCGAAAGCACGGCGCGAGAAAGGCAAAACTTCTCGCCATCCGCGCCCGGCGCGCTGGCTTGCGGAGTTTAAAGTGAACGCCGGAGTTGATACTGTTCTGTGGCCATTGTCCCCAATTTGAAATGCTGTTCTTCAGCGACACATGAGTAGTCACTCCATCGCATTGTCCGTGCAAACTTTTGCACTTTACACACTTGGTGATTTGATTAGCGTGCCTCCATGCGAACACTTTTTGCGATCTGCTGCGCAATGCTGTTTTTCTTTATTGGTTGCAGCATACCCAATCCTAGAGCCAACTCCATTGAACGAAACAGCAATTATACCCATGGAAGCGTCCAGTTGAGTTTGAAGAATGGGGTCACAACTCAAGCTGAGGTTCTTGAAAAGTTTGGCGCACCAAATATCGCCACAGTTGATGCACAAGGACGCGAGGTTTGGACTTATCAAAAGCACGCAACAGTTTCCAGACAGGCTGGAGGTTATGCAACCATCCTCATCGCAGGCGGTGGCACGAGTGGATTCGAACAGTCTTCCAAAACTATGACACTAATTATCAAGTTCAACTCTGATAAGGTCGTTTCTGACTTTAATAGCATGTATACCAGTTTTTGAGAGTGATATGAAAATTGCGAAGATTTTGCTTCTTGCTGCATTGGTTGCAACTGTGTCTGGATGTGTTTCTGGCGGTGCGTCCAAAAAAAGCTCACTAGAACTACAAGCGTTTCAGCGGAAAGAATTCGACACCACAAAGAGGATTGCTTTCGCTTCAACACTCTCCGTGTTTCAAGACCTCGGATATATCATCAAAGCCGCGGACTTGGAAACCGGCCTGATCACTGCCTCAAGCCCGACAAAACACACGGCATTTTGGGGCAGTCATATGAGCAACACCGACGCCAGCGCGTTCATAGAAGAGTTTGGAACTGGTCGCACGTTCGTCAGAGTCAATTTCGTTCAGATCAACGAGTCATCATCGGGTTATGGCATGAAATCAAAGAGTGACAAACCAATCCAAGATCCAAATGTGTACGAAACGTGCTTTCAAAAAATTCAAGAGGCCATTTTCATTCGGAGCAACACGCAATAACAATCTGCCCTTGAAGAGAGAGATTTACACGAGTTGAGTCTGCCATTGAGAAGAATTGAATCCAAACTCCTTCAATTCCCGCTCACGCGATAGAACGTCGCGGCGTTGCTGGGAGTAATGAGCAAAGACGTTTGCGTGGTCGGCGCGCCCAGCGGCGTCCAGACATCGGTGGTGAGATTGGTTCGCATCTCCACCTGGTACGGCGGCGTGCCACCGGTCCAACTCAACAACAGATCGTTGCCTTGCGGCTCGAGACTCGCCTGCAAAGGCACGGGCGACACCACCCGCACGAACAGAGTGGCGCTGTCGGCCAAACCGCCGGAGTCGGTCACACTCAACACCACAGTGTTTGTGCCGACATCGCCGCCGGCCGGGGTACCGGAAACAGTGCCGTTGGCGGCCACGGAAAGCCACGCGGGGCCGCTGACTTTGGCGAAGTTCAACGACTCAATCGGATTCAAATCCGTGACGTTGGTCGCGATGTTGACGTTGAGTGATTGCCCCGCCAACACGTCCGGCAAACTGAAGGGATCCTCGTTGAAGACCGGGCTGGCGTTCACGTAGATGTTCAACGTCGCAACGTTGGAAAGCCCGGCGGCATCGCGCGCACTCACTACGAATAAGTTCGTGTTGGCGTTGCCGTTGGCCGGCGTACCGGACAATGCGCCGTTCGATCCCACCGTCAACCAACTCGGGCCACTGACTTTGGCGAAGGTAATCGCGTCGCCATTCGGTTCGGTCGCGTCCGTATTGATGGCGGAGAAGTAGGCCTGCCCCGCGTTGGCGTTGGGCTTGGTGATGGGATTGTTCACGAATTCGGGCGCGCGATTACTGGCGGCCTGATAGTGCGCGAGAATTTGCCCGGCGGACAAGGCGTAGTTGTAAATCGCCACATCCTGCATGAAACCGTTCCATTGGTTGTTATACGCGCCGGTGCCGCTCTGGCGCGAACCGATGGTCATTGCATTCGCGCTGCGCAACAGGCCGCGATAATTCTCCGTGGGGAAGTCTGAATTGCTGGCGTTCAAAACGCCGTTGACGTAGAGCAACACCTGTCCCGCCGGGCGATTGAGCACGCCCACGACATGTTGCCATTGATTGTTGGGCACGATGTTACCGGTCGCGAGCACGGCATTGCCATCGTCTTTGCGCACAAAGAAACGAAACGCCCGGCCCGGTCCGCCGCAATCGAGATTGATCTGTTCCCCACCCGCGCCCGTGCCCTTGGTAATCAAGCCGGCATCCGATCCTGGCACGCCACCGCGCACCCAACATTCCACCGTCAGGCTTTGATTCGCCGCGCTGCCGAAATCAATGGGGATGCTGCCGACGTAACTGTTCTGACTGGGCCCAAACCGCGCCGAGGTGTGCGTATCGAGCAGGTTGTAACCGGGCTGACCGAGTTGGGTGCTGTTGTAAATTCCGTTGCGCCCGCCGACGCAATCAAACGCCGTGGTGCCGCTGGTTTCGTCGAGGCGGAAATAACTGAGCGGGTTGTCCGCCAGCACCAGTTGCGCGTAAGGATAATTCGGCGGCACCACCGTCAATGCCGCGGAACTGCTCAAAGCGCTGCCGTACAGATTGCTCACCAGCACCGAATAACTCGCGGCACTGTTGCTCTGCACATTGACCAGATTGAGCGTCGCGGCATTCGCACCCGGGATTGGCAGGCCGTTGCTGCGCCAATAGTAACCGACCGGCAAGGCGGCATTGACGCCCACGGAGTAACTGATGCTTTCGCCGATGGCGCGGCGGGAGGCGGCCGGCGTGGGTTGCTGCACAATTTGCGGCGCGCGATACACCGTCAATGTGGCCGCTTCGCTCGTCGTTGCACTGACGTTGTTGGTGACGATCACGTAGTAGTTCCCCGCGTGACTGAGTTGAATGGAGGTCAGAACCAAATTGGAACTGGTCGCCCCGACCACCGGGGTACCGCTGCCGGGATTGCCGCGATACCATTGATAACTCAGGGGTGGCGCGCCCATTGCCACCACGTTGAATGTCACCGGCGCCGTGGGAATGTTGTTCGTCGTCGAGGCCGGTTGTTGCGCGATGGCGACCGCGGCCGGCATCGCTTGACCGCTGAGGCCCAGGATCGCCGTGGTCCGCGAACCACCGGCCGGCGGATTTGTGAAGGACACGGAACTGATCGTTTTGTTCAGGCCCAACGCCGCCAAGTCTATGGTGGTTTGATAAAGGTTCGGATTGTTCCAACCGGGATTCTCCGTATTGAACGTCGCCTGCCCCAACCGCACGCGCCCGAATCCTTGCAAAGCCACGTTTGCCGTCGTGCCATACCAATCCTGCGCGTTAAGGTTGAACACGGGACTCTTTGTGCCATCGCTAAAGTTCAACACCAACGAGCCCACGCCGCCGCCATTCGCTGAAGAGGCGAGAATCGCCAGCTTGTTCAACGCTTGTGGGGAGGCCAATGCGAGCGTGCCGGAGGCCGGATAAATATTACCCAGCATCAGCGCATTCGGGGCGCCATACGGGCCGACTTCAAAGATTGATCCGTCCACTTGACTGCGCACCTGTCGGTCGGACGGGAATCCCTGCAAACCTTGATTCGGATTGCCGATTTGCGCGTTGCCATTCAGGCCCTCCTGATAAAACGCAAAATTATTTGGCACATCGAATCCCGTCGCTTGTGGCGCGGCGGTGGTTGCATCGTAGGGCACAATGATGCCCGCGTTGAAGCCGTTTACGGCGAGCGGATAACTGCCTTCGCGATCCAGCAGGTTGACCACGACGCGCCGGTTCAGTTCGTTCAAACCCGGATTGTCGAGATTGAGAATGTTGACGAACAGTTCGAATCCGACGAAAAACACGGAGTTGGACGCGCGCTGGTCGTAATTCAGCAACGCATTATTCGCCACACTCAACACGCCGCTGTTGTTGATCGCAAAGGTGTTGCCGGTGTTTCCGGACGCGAAGGAATAGGCCAGGTTGCCCGGCGCGTTGGCCGGGACTACGCCCACCACTGTGCCGTTGGAAACCTGCTCCAAAACGCTCAGCCGCGTCGGTTGCCGCGCTCCCGCCACTGCGCCAACAATCGAGTAATACCCCAGACTTCCATACGCCGAAAAGCCGGTGGTCAGCGGATCGTTCTTGCCGACGCCATGAACGCGAAACGTGTACGTGCCAGCGGGGAGATTCGCCGTGAGACTCGCCCACAAGGTATTCTGCGGATTGTTGCTCAAGATGACGGTGTTGCCGCTATTCGCGATGGTCACCGCGAGACCGAGATTGGCCCAGTCGTTATGCACCGGCCGCGCGGTCAACGAAACCGGACCGCCCGTCGTCGTGAACTGAAACGCATCCGTGTCGCCGGTGCGCTCAATTACGCCTTCCGCCGATACTGATTCATCGGGATGCACTTCGAGATATCGCGCCGTGGCCAGCGTGCTGCCCGTATCATCCGTGCGGTAATCCACACTATTGTTATTGTTGACGATGCGACTGAGTTCATCTTCGAGCTCATTGGCGCCCGCGTATTCCCCTTTGGCCCACTGTGACACCGGCTGATAATAACCCACGCCCATGATGGGCGCCCAACCGGTCTCACCGCTACCGTGTCCGCCGTAATACTCATTCGTGGTCGTGCTCCCGTTGCCCTGACCTTGATGCGACAATTGCAAGGTGTGTCCCGCTTCGTGCGACGCCACTTCCGCCGCGCTCTTGCCAGTGTTGTAGAGTGACCAGCAAGGCGTGTCGCCGCCCCAATTCCACGACCCATAAAAGGCCACGCCCGCCGCGGTTACCGGCGTGGTGGTGAACGACACGCGCTGCCGGCTGGTTTCCGGGGCGGCGAAGTAAACTTTGAAATCCGTCGTGACATTGATGTTGAAGGGCAGGAAATCCTCCGCCACCCGTTTCCACACGTCGTAGATCGTGTTGTTGTTAATTCCGGTAGGTTTAGCGTAGTACACCCCACCCCACGTCGGCGTGTAACCGCCCGCGAAATCCAGCAACAGCACCCCCGTCGCCCCGGGCAAGCTTTGCAGCGACACAATGTTGCTGTTGTAACTGGGCACAAACATCGGCACTTCGTCCGCCCGCAACGGCGGAATCTCCATGGTTTCCGCTTGGTGCGAGTCAACTTCGGCCGCCGCCACCTGCGGAAACGTGGAGCGCAGACAAATCACCTCGTCCAACCGGCGTTGCCACAATTCCGGTTCGCCGCCCGGCCCCGTCGGCTCAATCCGATACGCCGTCTGACTGTCGGGAAACATCACTACCCCGACAGCTTTGCCCGCGACACCCAATTGCGGCGGCGTCAGGAAGAAAAACTCTCCCGACTCCGGCGCGCTCAAGTCCCCGGAAAAATAGGACAACTCCCCATTCCGATACTGCGTGATACGCACGATTCCCTGAGCGATGCGGCCTTCGGTCAATTCAAACTCGATTGCGTCTCCCGCCGCCACGGATTGATGCGCCGCCATGAAGCCAGTGTCCCACGCGCGTTTCGATTTACCCGGTTCGCGCAGTGACGGCGCGTAAGGATTAAAGCTCACGGTGTTGGCGACTGTCCCGCTTGCCGGTGCGACTGTTCCTGGCGTCGCCATGCTGGGCTCATTTGCGGTCGAGGAAACTGCAACTGTTGAAGGTTCAACCAGCGGATTCTCCGTGGCAGTTTGAACCAACGGCACTTCGCGCGATAGGTTCGATTGAAACACCAGCACGCCAATGGCCAACAACGTCACAACTCCGCCGACAACAACACGCGTTTTCATTACTTCTCGAAACTTCATCTGTGGTTAGGATTGCCTCCCACCGGCGAAACCCGCCCAAACGCCAGTTTAGCAGCGCCTGACCAGTTTCCAACGGGGCATGCCCTTATTCTCTCCAACGCGCGGCTGACCACAACCGGACTAATGTGGCTTTTATGGTAATTATGTAACCTCGCTTTGCGTTGACTGAAAGCAATCGTCCCCAATTTTTAACGCCCCGCGCGTTGATGCGTTCGGGTTCGTTATCCGTAAGGCAAAGAACACTAATCCTGGAATGAAGTTCAAATGTGCGTGATTAACCCTCTGTCACGCGCAGACTCGTGAAGCGACCCTCAGTTGTGTTCCATTCAGCGCTGACTTTCCCAACTGGTTGCCGACCGAGAAACGCCGCCGGTTGAGCGGAAGCCATCGCCCACGCTTCCGTCACGGAAACACCGGCAAACTTCACGGTATTGGCCACAGCTCGATCCAACGAGAGCGCCGAACCCGCCAGCCACGGTTTGCCCGGTGGCGCGACCCGGCCGTTTGCGTCGAGTTCGACAATTTCTCCACTCAATTCGTAGCGACCCGGCGGGCTGGCGGCCGCGGCGGTGGCGTCGCTGACCAGAATTGTGCGCGCCGGCGTTTTCGCCCGAATCATCGCCTTCACCGTCGCGGGCGGCAGGTGATGTCCATCGACGATCAAACTGGCATGCAATTCGTCCGCCGCGAGTTGTTCCCAGATGAAATTAGGATGTCGCGGCAACTGCTGCGCGCAGCCGTTGCCGAGATGTGTCGAGAGCGTCGCCCCCGCCTGGACAGCGGCGCGAATTTGTTCCGGCGTCGCCGCGGTGTGCCCGAGGGCCACGCGAATGTTTTGCGTCACCAGAAATTCAATCAGCGCCAATGCCCCGGGCACTTCCGGCGCCAGGGTGACCAAAACAATCTTGCCCTGCGCCGCCTCTTGCCGGCGTAGAAAGTCGTCGCGCGTCGCGGGAATCACATGTTGCCGCGGATGCGCCCCGCGCGGTCCATCCTCCACCGCAATGTATGGCCCTTCCATGTGCAGGCCGGCAATCGCTGGGTGATTTAATGCCAACATCGCCTGGGCGCATTGACGGAACCGTTCCAGCGACGAGGTGATGAGCGTTGGCAAAAAACGCGTCACTCCCGTGGCCCGCATCGCTTCAATTGCGCGATGCAATTCTTCCGCTGCTGCGCCGGGTTGGTTGAAGTCCACGCCGGCGAAGCCGTTCACCTGCAAATCGAACAATCCTGGAAGTTCAACCCGCATGCGGCTGATGAATGGGGTTGGCCAGTAACGACGCCGAAGCCTGATCTAAAAACATCGTGACATCGGGATGCGTTTGCAAAATGGAAGCCGGCGCAGCCGGACTGACCGGACCTTCGAGACAGGCTTGCACCGCGCGGGCTTTTCGTTCGTCGGGCACAACACAGAGAATTGTTTTCGCCTTCATGATTTGGCGAATGGACATGGAAATCGCCTGCCGCGGAACTTCCGCCATGTCCTTGAACCAGCCCTCGCCGACCTGTTGACGCCGACAGGCTTCGTCCAACGTCACCACCAGATAAGGTTCTTCCGTTGTAAAATCCGCCGGGGGATCATTGAACGCCAGATGCCCGTTCTCGCCAATGCCGACGAAGGCGACGTCAATCGGAGCGCGATTCAATTCCACTCCCACCGCGCGACAAACCGCGTTCACGTCCCCTTCCCCATCCAACAAGTGAGCCGTGCGAATGCCCGCCGGCTCAATGAGACGCTCGCGCAAATATTTTCGGAAGCTCGCCGGATGCGTCGCCGGCAATCCGACGTATTCATCCAGGTGAAATAATTCCACGCGCTCCCAAGCAATCCCGGGAATCGCGAGCAAGGCTTGCAGGAAATTGAACTGTGAAGCACCGGTGGCCGCGATAATCCGCGCCCCGCCCGTGCGGGCGATGGTTTGGCCCAAAATCAGCGCGGCCTCCGCGGCGGCGGCGCGACCGAGCGCCCGACTGTCCGTTGCCATGTGCAATCGCATATTTCGTCTTCCCGTTCAAACTTGCGGCTCCCAACCGGCCCGATACTCGCGGCCCACGAATTCTTCCGTCCCGGGAGCGGAAAGAATCTTCCGGTTTTGCGGATCGAAATCAATCGTGCGCCCGGTGCGCCACGCGATGTTTCCGAGGTGACACAGCACCGTGCTCTTCTGCCCTTCCGCAATCTCCGCCGCCAACGGTGTTCCGGATCGAATGGCGTCCGCAAAATTTTGGAAGTGGACTACGTCGTAGCCGTAGGTGTCGAGTCGGTCGCTTTTGATTTCGCGCCCCACTTTGTTCTTCAGGTCGTAAATCGTGGCGTTGTTTCCGGCAATGGAAAGACTGCCCTTCGCGCCATAGAAATTGACGCCGAAGGAAGCGCCTTCAAATCCACGCGGCGCGCAACTGTGCCCTTCCCACGCCATACCCCGGTCTCCGAAATCGAATGTCGCCACCGTCGTGTCCGGCGTTTCCCAATCGTCCTGGTGGAAGTAGCGATTGCCGCCGCACGTGACGCGAGTGGGCAACTCCACCTGCAAGCCCCAGCGGGCGAGATCCAACGCGTGCACGGCGTTGTTGCCCATTTCGCCCGTGCCCCAATGCCAGAACCAGTGCCAGTTGTAGTGAATCAGATTATCGCGGAACGGCCGCTCCGGCGCCGGGCCCTGCCAGAGGGAATAATCCAGCCAGTCCGGCACGGCGGCAATTTTCCCGCGCCCAATGCTGGCGCGATTGTTGGCGTACCAGCCGCGCGCAAATCGTACGGCGCCGATTTCTCCCGCCTGCAACGCCTGCATCGCCTCCTGCACCCACGGCCAACTGCGCCGTTGATTGCCCATTTGCACCACGCGTTTGTGCTTTCGCGCGGCAGTCACAATGAGTTCGCTTTCGCGCAGGTTATGGCTGCCGGGTTTTTCCACGTAAACGTGTTTCCCCGCCGCACACGCCATGATTGTGGCCGGTGCGTGCCAGTGATCCGGCGTGGCGATGGAAACCGCGTCCACTTCCGGGTTGTCGAACAAGCGCCGGAGATCGCTCACGGCTTTGGGCGGGCGCGCCTGGAGTTTGGCCGCGGCGGCAATGCCTTTCTCAACCGCTCGTTTGTCCACATCACACACGAACCCCACTTCGACATTCGGCACGCCCAACAAACCCCTGATATGATTCATACCTCGCGCGTTGCAGCCAATGACCGCGACGACGATTTTGTTTTGGGCTGCATTCGCGGCCCGGAGCGTCGCGCCGCTGGACAGGGCAACAACGCCGGCAGTTGTGACCGCGGTTCGTTTCAGGAACGCGCGGCGGGGAATTAATTTTGTAGCGGTTGAATTCATGTTGCTTGTTTCCATTTCTCGATCTGTGCCGGTCAGTTCAAAACTTTCCGCTCGTGCTGCCAAACGATTGACCTGAGCCTAGCGAGGCGCGATTGAATTGGTCCGGTTTGATGCGCGGGCGGCGGCCAATGTTTCGGCCAGGGTTACCGTGGCGCCGTTGCGTTCCTTGCTGAGATCTGCCGCTGACATGAACGCAAATAGCTCGATGGTTTCTTCAATGGGCACTGGAGATTGATGGGTCTGAAAGAACTTCACAATTTCACCCACCAACGGCGCATAACCATCGAACGCGCCGATTCGCGCCGCACCCGTTTCGCCGCGCGCCATTCCCGCGTACGATTTGCCACTGCGAAAAACTCCTCGTCGCCCGTCCTTCCACGTGCCGATCACTTCCATACCTCCATCGGCTGTGGCGCCGCGCGTCACGCTTTCACAACCTGTGCCCATGACGGTGAAGAGCGATTCACAACCATGAATGCCATACCAATAAAGGTCCGGGTGATGCGGCTCGAGGTTTGCCGGACTGGAGGTTTCGGCGCTCTGCACGCGACCAATACTGCCGTGGCGCGCGGCCTGGGTGTTTTTCGCAAAGCGCAACGCCGACGCCGTGAACATCGGAATCCCTTCCGCTTGGGTGAGCCGGATGATTTCCAGTACCTCGGATAAATTCCCACCCAACGGCTTGTCAATGAACACGGGCTTTTTGAATGGGAGAATCGCTTTGACCTGTGGCAAATGCGCCCGCCCGTCCACGCTCTCGATCAGAATCGCATCCACGTCCGCACCAACCTGCGCGATGGTGTCATAAATCTTCACGCCATACTTGTCCCGCAAGACCGCGGCGTTGGTTTCCGCCTTTTGCAGCGACGTTGGGATATCAGGACTGCCTCCCTGAAACGCCGCCACCACCTTGGCTCCGAGCACGTGATTCTTGTTGGTCGCGTTGTTCAAAATCTCCGTGAAGGCCACGGCATGGGAACTATCCAGGCCAATGATGCCGACCCGCAATTCCGAAGCTGGCGCGCTCCCTGCCACCGCCAGGATCGCGACCATGAACATCGCCAGAGTTCGAATTCCAGTTTTGAATCCGTGGCGCGGTAATTTTTGCAGCAGCATGAAAGTGAATTTTGGGTGATTGCGTTGACCGGGCCAACTTAGCAATTCGACCAACGCAGAAGAAACAACATAGAAATGTGCAATTTCGCGCAGAAGCCGCGATCGAATTCACAGCTTCTGAATCGCTTTTCCGCCCGCGCCATTGAACGACAGGCCTTTCGGTCATCGTTTCGGACGATGGACGGGTCGTGCGAACTGTTCCAGAATTCCTACTTCAATGAATACATCCCAGAAGGTTGTGTCTCTCCACAGATTTGCGTTGCGCCAGTTGCACGTATTCCTGTTGTCCGTGATCATCCTGGTCTGGCTGGCCTCGCGCGCCTTTGCTGCGGATGTAACTTGGACGGGCAACGACGGCGACGATTTCTGGTCCAGCGCCGCCAATTGGAATACCGCAGCGCCGTCGGGTGGCGACAACTTGATTTTTAACGGCGCGCTCCGATTGGCGAACTCCAACAACCTCGCACTCTCGGCCGGCTGGCTGCAATTCAACCACGGCGGATTCCATCTGCATGGTAACGCGCTGACCCTGAATCCCGCTCCCGCCGGCGTCATTACCAACCTGGCCGGCACAAATACGATCGCGTTCGACCTGACGATTTCGCCCGCGAACAAAATCTGGCACATCGCGGCGAACTCGGAATTGCAATTAGCAGGCGGGGTTTATCATTCCGCTGCCGCCAATCCGCTGATTACGCTGCACGGCGGCGGCACGTTGCGCCTGACCAGCCCGGACTTCAACACGACGCGCGCGATGACCCTGCACAACGGCACGGTGCTGGTGGACGGCGGTTTTCTGCAACATAACAACGATGGCATTCGCTTTGTGCCCGCTTCGGGTGTGACGGTGGAAACCCGCATGATTAACAACGGCACTTGGCGCATTGGCGGGGGCGGAAATTTCCGCCTCGGTTTTGCCGGCGCGCAATCCGGCAGCACGAGCCGAATGATTCTGGATTCCGGCACGCTGGAGTTTTACGCCAACAACGTCTCGGGTGGAAATATCTACGTCGGGGAAGTCGCCGGGGCGAACTCAATTTTTACGCAGAACGGCGGCGAAGTGACCGTCAATTCCGGCGGCGGCAATGCGCTCGTTATTGGGGCCGGGGCCGGCGCGATTGGCACGTACAACCTGAACGGCGGGTTGTTGCGGATCGGTCAAGTGCGCCAAGGGAATGCGGGTGCCGCAATGGCGGTGTTCAACTTCAACGGCGGCACGCTGCAACCATTCGGCAGTTCCCCCACCTTCTTCGAAGGACTGCAATCCGCGCAGGTTCAGAATGGCGGAGCGCACATTGATACGACCAATCAATCCATCACCATCGCGCAAAACCTGATCGCGGCGGGCACGGGCGGCCTCACCAAGT
>CAZKMR010000002.1:127095-155815 GCA_964553795.1 uncultured Bifidobacterium sp.
TCCATCACCATCGCGCAAAACCTGATCGCGGCGGGCACGGGCGGCCTCACCAAGTTGGGCAGCGGCACGCTGACCTTGAGCGGCGCCAACACCTACTCCGGCGTCACCGTCGTCAGCAACGGAACATTGCTCATCAACGGCAGTCTCGGTGGCGCGGGTGCGGTAACAGTGACGAGCGGCACATTGGGAGGCGCAGGCACGATTGCCGGTCCAGTCACGATTCAACCAAGCGCAGCGCTCGCTCCGGGCGCGTCCGTCGGAACGCTCACGCTGCAGAACAACCTGACGCTTGCCGGCGACCTGCTTTTGGAGGTGGATAAGGCTTCGAATCCATCCAACGATTTGGTTCAGGTCTCTGGCCAACTCACAAATGCCGGCAACGGCACAGTATTCATCGCCAATCTCGGTTCAGCCTATGCCGCGGGTGACAGCTTCAAGTTCTTCAACAAAGCCTTATTGAATGGCGGCGCGCTGAACATTTCCCCGGCGCATCCCGCGCCCGGTCTGACTTGGACAAACAAGCTGGCCAGCGACGGCAGTATCGGCGTCATCACCGCACCAGATGTTGGCACGCCGGCGGACCTCGTCGGGCTGAGCATTCATCCTGGCGCGCTCACACCTGCGTTTGCGTCCGACCAATTCAGTTACGCGGTCAGCTTCGCTTACAGCAACAGTACGGTGACCTTGACACCCACCGCCGCCAATCCGGCGGCGACGATTCGCATCATTGCTGGTGGCGTGACCAATCTCATTGCTTCCGGGGCAACGAGCGGGCCCATGGCGCTGAAAGTTAATACGAATCTGATCACCATTCGGGTCACCGCTCCGGACGAATCCGTCACCAAAGAATACGAAGTCGCGGTGCATCGGATTCCGCCCCACGTGTTGTTGGTGCTCGCTGATGACGTCGGGTTTTCGGACTGGGGCAGCTACGGCAGCGAAATCGCGACGCCGCATCTGGATCAATTGGCGACGAATGGATTGCGCTTTCGGCAATTTTACAACGCGGCGCGATGCAGTCCGACGCGCTGCTCGATTCTCACCGGCCTTTACACGCATCAGGTTGCGGTTGATCCTGCTCAGGCCCTGCCGAACTTGCGCACGGACAATAACGTCACCATCGCCGAACTCTTGCGCGCGAATGGTTATCGCACGTATCTGTCCGGCAAATGGCATCTTGGCACGAGCGCCGGCAGGAATCCGTGGCAACGCGGTTTCGACCATTTCTGGGGCTTCCCCAACGGTCACTCGGCGGACAACTGGCGCACGAATCAATACACGCTGGTTTCTTTGAGCAACGAAGTGCCGGCGCGCGTTTATCCCCCGGGCACGTTTCATCAATCGGATGCCATTGGCGATTACTCGGTGGACTTCTTGAACCATCACTTTGCCAAGGTGGACCAAAAACCGTTCTTCCTGCACATGACGTTTGGCGCCGCGCATTTTCCGCTGCAAATCCACAAACCATTGGTGGACGCCTACACGCCGGTCTATGCCGCCGGCTGGGATGTCATCCGCGCCGCGCGCTACAGCAACATGCTCGCGCAAGGGGTCATTGATGCGCGCTATCTGCTTTCCCCGCGGGGCGGCACGGCCCCGCACGGTTCTGAACCCATCGAAGAAATTCCCGCGTGGAATACCTTGAGCGCGAACCGGCAGGCCGACCTCGCGCGGCGCATGGCGATTTACGCCGGCATGGTGGAAAATCTCGATGCCAATGTCGGTCGCGTGGTGAACCTGCTGCGGCAACAAGGCCAACTCGAAAACACGTTGATCATCGCGTTGTCGGACAACGGTGGCAACCACGAAGGCGGACGCTTCGGTCAAACCGGCGGCACCATCAACGCCACGCCGCTCACCGGCCCGGCGCTCGACAATATGGGTCAGGACGGGCAACCGATAATCTATCTCGGCGGCGGCTGGGCCAACGTGAACAACACGCCGTTGCGCCTCTTCAAACATTCCACCCACGGCGGCGGCGTGCGCACGCCAATGATCATTCATTGGCCGCAAGGTTTGACCCGCACGAATCAATGGGACGAACAACCCGGCCATCTCATGGACATCATGGCCACGATAGCCGATGTCACCGGCGCGGATTATCCCACGCAATTCAACGGCCATCCCGTCCTGCCGTTGGAAGGCATCAGTCTGAAACCACTGTTCACGACGCAAACCAACATTCCGCGCACCATGGGTTTCGAGCATGAAAGCAATCGCGCCTGGATCGACGGGCAATGGAAGTTTGTGACCAAGAATTTCACACTATACGACGGCAGTTCCCCGGCGCACGAACTGGAACTCTACAACCTCAGCACCGACCCGGTCGAACTCACCAACCTCGCCTACGCGCAACCGCAATTGCTCGCGCAGTTGGCCACCAATTGGAACGCCTGGGCCGCGCGCGTCGGCGTGCCCTCGGGTCGCTGGCTCACGACGTTCACGAACACCCCGCCACCGGTCATCGTGACCCCCGCACCCACACCGAGCGATTTGTTCCTCGATACGTTTAATCGCGCGAACGCGACGGATGCAGATGCCTTCGCCGCCGGCATGTCCGGCAGTCGGGTTCCACCGCTCGGCGCGGGCGCGACTTATTACGAAGGATTTGAAGGCAGCGGCGCGGCAAGTTCGATTCAAGTGATGAGCGGGACGTTGCAAATGGCCGTCGGCGCGGGTATGAGCGAAAACGGATTGCAACACAACTTTATCGGAGCGGACATCATCAGTGCCGGCGGTTTCAGCGTGGAACTGAACATCCAGAGCATCACCACGGACATATCGGATGCCGCCAATCGTTACGCCGGTTTTGGTGTTGGCCTATCGCAAGCCGAAGCCGCGACCGGCGCAGACCTCAACAATGCGCCCGCCCCGGGCGCCGTCGCGTTCCGAGGCAGCCCCACCGGCAATCCGGGCGTGGCGGACTTCTTCGTGGAACTGGACTTGAATGGCAACGTGAAGGTCTGGCGCAACGGCAGTCTGCTCGACACCGTGTCCGTCGGCGTGAACTACGGTTTGTTGACCGCGTGTTTTGAACTGGCCGGCTTTTCCACCAGCGATGTCGTGACCGTGAAAGTCTTTTTCAACGGTCAACCCGTGGACATCAACACCCCCAATGCCAACTCCATCAGCCGCACGTTCACGTGGGATCGCAACGACAGCAATTACATCGGCTTGAGCGCGCGCGCGTCGAGCCAGGTGCAACTGGACAATCTGGTCATTCGCAAACTGCCGGTCGCAACGGGCCTGATCATCAATTACGCGATGCGTCACGGTTTGACGGGCGCGGCGACAGCGCCGGAGAGTGACGCGGACGCCGATGGCGTGAATACGTTTGGCGAGTGGGCGTTTGGCGGCGATCCCGCCGCCGCCGATGCCGCCCTGGCGCAATTAAAAGCTCTCGCGGTCTCAGGCGACTTCCGGTTTGAATTTCAACGCCTGCAAAATGCCGCGCTCTATGGATTGCAGTTCCGCTACTTCGTTTCCGAGAACCTGACAACTTGGACGGAAACCGCGCCGGTGCTGGTGACTGCGGACTCCAACGAAGACCGGCCCGGTTACGAAGTCGTGACCTTGCAATTGCCGCCGGCCACGACCACCGGCAAGACCAACCTCTTCGTCCGCGTGCGCGCCGAACCACTCAACTAGCGGCGTTTCCCGACTGAATCGGCAAATAGAACGAGACGGCAGTGCCCTGCCCCACCACGCTGGCAATCTCGGCGCGACCGCCGGCTTGCTCCATCCGTTTTCGTAGATTGATCAAGCCGTTACCGGTTCGCCGCGTCGCATCAGTCGGAGGCTCAAACCCGCGCCCGCGATCCTTCACCTGAATCATGATTTCATTGCGCTGAATCTCGGAACGAATCTCGACCTCGTTCGCGCCTGAGTGCCGCGCGACGTTGTTCACCGCTTCCTTGAACGCCAGAAACAGATGATGCCGCAAATCCGCGGAGAGCGTTTGCGGCGGTAACTGGTGGGGCAAATCCAGCCGACAGCGAATGCCCGTGGGCCGGAAAAATTCCTCGGCAAAATGGCCGAGATAATTAATCAGCCCGCGCACCGAATCATTCTTCGGGTTCACGGCCCAAACGATTTCGTCCAGTGCGGTTACCATCTCCCGCGCCCGCCCGCGCACCTGGTCAATCAATTCGCGCGCTTCGGCAGGAGGCGTTTGTTCGCGATTCGCCAACGCGCTGAGCATGCTGATTTGTGTGAGACTTGTGCCCAGATCGTCATGCAAGTCCTGCGCGATGCGCGTGCGTTCGCGTTCGGTCACCCGCTGGCGTTCCACGTCGTCGAGTTTGCGCCGGTAGCGGCGCCGTTGTGCCAGCGCCACCGCGAGTCCCAGGCCACTGAACAACGCCACGGCGAGCAAGGCGCGAAACCACCACGTCTCCCAGAAAAACGGCTGCACACTAAACCGCAGCGTATCACCCGCTTCGTTCCAGACGCCGTCGTTGTTGCAGGCAATGACCCGCAACCGATAATCGCCCGGACGCAACGGGCCATAGCCGATGGAACGTTGCCCCGCGAGGTCCTGCCACTCTGCATCCACGCCTTCGAGCTTGGCGCGGAAACGCACTCCGTCCGGCGCGGCGAAATTCAACCCGGTGAAATGAAACTGCACGTAATGACGGCCCGGCTCGATTTCCATCACACGAGATTTTCCACTCGCCCGATGCGCCCGCAACGAACGTTTTTTTCCGTCCACAAACATCTCTTCAATGATGACAATTGGCGGTTGAGAATTCGCGGCGATGGCGGTGGGATCAACCGAGACCACGCCGTTGGCCGTCGCAAACCACAAGCGACCATCGCCCGCCCGCCAACAGGAAGGCTGAAACCCGCTCGAACATTCGAGCGCGGGCAAGCCGTCGAAGCGTCCATAGACCCGGCAGGCCACGCGCGGCGCGTGCCCCGTCGCCACGCTTTCCAGTTCCACTTTGTTGGCGCGGAAAATTCCGGCGTACGTTCCCGCCCACAAATGCCCGTCGCCACTGTCGAGTAATTGGCTGACGTTGTTGTCCGGCAAGCCGTATTCCAACGTGCACCGCGTAAACTGGCCGTCTTTGAAGCGCAACAAACCGCCGCCTAGGGTTCCGACCCAAACCACGCCGTTGGTATCCGGCAGCACCGCAGAGAATCGCACGGAGGGCCATTCAGCCGGCGGCGTGAAGCGGGTGAATTCGCCCGCCGGAGTGTAACGCCAAAGATCGCCCGGCCCGGTGCCGATCCACAAGTTTCCCGCCTCATCCTCAGCGAGAGCACCGATGGCATGACTGTCCACAAACCCGTCTTTGGACCCGAATTGGTAAAAGCGACCGGCGGTGTAGCGAAACAAATTAACCAGCCCGCCGACCCACAGGTCGTTGCGACGGTCGGTGAACAGAACGCGCACGGCCACGTTCTGACCGAAACCCGCGGCCAGTCGTCCGATTTCCCCCGCCTGCATTTGCAGCAAGCCATGATTCAATGAACCAATCCAAAGTTGACCGGTGAGGTCTGGACAAACCGTGACACTCTCCACGGGTGGAACACTCGGCACCGGCAGCGGCGTGCGCTCCAGTTGACCGTCCCGCCATCGGGCCAGGCCACCGGACATCGTACCGGCCCAAAGCGTGTCGGCGGAATCCACGCAGACTGACCGCACCACCCGCCCGGGCAAGCCGTCCGCAGTGGTGAACGTGGTGAAAATGCTTTCGCGAATCCGAATCAATCCGCCCCCCGCCGTCCCAATCCACACGTTGCCTTCCGGGTCTTCATACCAACAGGTGATAAACAGATTCGGCAAGCCATCGCGCTCGGAGAATTGATGCAAAGCCCCGGTCGATTTGGTGTGGGAAAATCCATGACCATAATGAATCACCCACGCACCGCCCTGGGCATCGCCGTGCAATTCGATGCCCCCCTCCCCGGTTTGATCCGCCAACGGATTCTGGTCGGCCGTCACCACCCACTGCCCATCACGAAACTTGCGCAGGCGATTGCGTTCGAGCACCCACAGTCCGCCGTCGCCGCTGAACGCAATGCGCAGGATGTCCCGGGGCGGCGGACCCTCCGCAGGCGTGCGATCCACAAATGCTTCGCCATCCCAACTCAATAAGCGGCGCGGTGAGGCCGTCCAAAGTTGGCCCTCACGATCCACGGCCAACCCGACGGTTCGCGGCTCAATCAATCCCGGCAATGTGTTGGCCAATTCGAGCCGGCCCTCGCGGAAGCGGGACAAGCGCTGATTCAACGTGGTGAACCAGACGGTTTCGTTCCGATCCACGACGAAGGTGCGCGGGTTGGCTTCAAAGCGCGGGCGCGGATCATGCACCGTCCAGCCGTTTGTGCCGGCGGCCAAATCCAGCGTCGCCAGATATGCATACTCCCCCGTGAATAGAATCGAGTCGGGCCGGGTAATAAGCGCCTGCATGGCCCGCAGGCGCGGCTCGGTGCGCGGCTGGCGAAACAAGGTGAATTCCCCATCCGCCATGGCGTTGATGGATTCGTTGCCCATCACCACCCACAATCGCCCGGCGCCGTCCACGCTGAGGAACTCCACTTGAACGTCTTTGAGTTCCGGAGTGTTTTGCGGATTGAACGGAACAAACCGCACGCCGTCGAATCGTGCCAATCCGCCATAGCGTGTGCCCACCCAAAGATATCCGTCTGGAGTCTGCGCGATGCTCGAAACCCAATTCTGCGGCAGGCCATTGTCAGTTTGCCAGATATGCACCAGATAATTCGGCGCCAGGCCCGTCGGGGTTGCCCCAGACATTAGCTCCCGAAAAAGCAACAGCGCTACCCAGAACACAACGGCGCGTCTGGTGCGACCGAACACGGCGGCGAATCGATGCATCGTGAATCAATTAGGGTCAAGTGGTCGCGAAGCGCAACGCTGATTTTCTCCGCCAGCCGCAACCAAAAAAAGTCATCGCTTCGGACGATGTTCAAGCGAAGCGCCGCTGCTAGACTAGGTCTCGTTATTCAGGCCAACAACAGTCGGACTGATTGGCCGCCTGGAATAGATTTAAGGATTTGGGTTGGGTGGGTTGTGCGGGCGCTCTGGGTCGATTGCCAGAGCGCCCGTCTTTTTGTTTTCTAAAGTCGGCAAAAAACGTCCCTTGAAATAAAAACGCCCGTCTCGGCGCGCCGGGACGGGCGGGAAAAACACCGCGTTCGGTTTTAGTTCTGGCGGCGGCGCCAGAACAATCCCGCGACGCCCAACAATCCCAGGACGGCAGTCGTGGGCTCGGGAATACTCACCACAAAGTTGTCCAGGCTCACAGCCGATGAATCGCGCGCATCCAACCCGATATAGTTTTCATTGCTGCCGCTCCACGTGAACGAGCCCGTGCCCTTGGAAACGCCATTGAAGAACACTTCATAGTTCACCGTGCTGCCCGCGTTGAAATCGCTGAACATAAAATTCGCGCTGATCGTGCCGGTCTTTGACCCCAAGGCGGCGGCGCCGGAAATGACGCCCGAACTGCTGCCCCACGCCATCGAACTATTGCCGCGCAGCGCCAACCAAAAATCTGAAGCGACCAAGCCCGGAATGTTCGCGCCGATGGTGGACCCGTCGTTGAATGCGCCGGTCATGCTGGGCATCGCCGGGTTCTGACCAATCCCTTGATTGAATGCGTCGCCAACCGACGCCGCTTCGGCGGCGGACATGCCAAGGGCAAACGCGCCCCCTTGCTGATAACCGCTCTGCCCCACGGCGGCGATGTCGAGCGACACGGAAAATCCGCCCGCCGACAGAATGGCGGGGTTGATAAAATTGTGGTTCACGAACGCCGCCGAGGTGCCCGCGCCGACGGCGAGTTGCAATCGGTTGCCCAGAATCTGCGCGCCCCCGCCGTTGGCCGCCACGCCGTCCTGCACGCCATAAGTCGGCGGTTGGTTGTTGGGATCGAGCCACGGAGTCGAGTAAACCGTATCCGCGGCCAAGCCGGAACCGGTGTTGTCGGTAATACCCGTCAGCGAAGCGTCGATATTCCGGTTATCCGCGCGGTCAAAGTTATCCGCGAAAATGGTGGTTTGCGCCGTCGCCGCCCCGGCGAAAACAGCCAGGATTGCGGCGGATACGATCGTTGCAGCAGAGCGTGTTTGCTTCATGGTTGGATGATGAGTTTGCTTCTAAATTGGGAACGCCTTGTTTTACCTCATACCTGATGCGCCTGGCTATCGTCCGAAACGATGAATTGCTTGCCTGAATCATCCGCGAAGATACGGAGGCGCTGCCTCAATCCACCGGTTGAACGGAAGACGCGCAGCGACTCGGTGCGACGACCGACCGATTACTTCAAATACTTAACTATCGCTTCGGTGCGCGAGCGAACATGGAGCTTCTCGTATATATGGCGCAGATGCGTGCGCACCGTGGGCACGCTGATATTCAGTTCGTCCGCAATTTCCTTGTTGGCGAATCCCTTGGAAAGATAGGCGAGAATCTCGTTTTCCCGTTCCGTTAAGGATGTGGTTTCCGCGCCCGTGGAATGTTCATGAAACGAATGCACCACGCGCCGCGCAATCTGGCTGCTCATCGGCGCGCCGCCTTCGCGAGCGTTCTTGATGGCTTCCAACACTTCCTCGGGTTCGGAACGTTTCAGTAGATAGCCGCTGGCGCCAGCTTTCAGCGCATGAAATATGTGTTCGCTGTCTTCATAGACCGTCAGCACGATCACCGGCGTTTGCGGCAGTTGATCTTTGAGCCGCCGAATGCACTCGATGCCGGACATGTGGGGCAAATTCAAATCCATCAGGATGACGTCCGGTTTCACCGCGGGCAGTTTCTGCAACGCCATTTCCCCCGTGGCACAAGCGGCAACACATTGCACGCCGGGCGTGGCGCCGACCAGCTTGGTAAGGCTGTTCCGCAAAATCTCATCGTCCTCGACTATGCCAACCGATATATCCATGACGCTTTGTGATTCCATTCAAGTCCGCCCTGGTTGTTCCTGCCAACCTGCAAAAAAACTCCACCGCCAGTTTCAATCACTTGCCCGCACCGTCACAAGCGCAATCTCTTTCCGGATTGCTTTTCTACTGTTCGCACTGATGACACGCGCTTGTGTGAGGATCGAATAGGCATACGGCGCTCTGCGTCCGAGTGTGTCCTGTGCCGCATCGCCCGCGAACACACCGCAGGCGCTGCCACAGTTCGAGTTTGTCGCGCCAAGAGTTTCTCGTTTTACTCCCATGGCAATCAAACAGGCTTACGATTTGAAATCAAAACAGTCATCAGCCGGATGGTGGTCGCAACTCGGCCATTGCGCCGCGATCGCGTGCTCTCTGGCCGCGGCAAGCGCGGCTCAAGGTGCGAATACGTTCACCAACCCCGTCGCGGCGTCCGGCGCCGATCCCTGGGTGATTCAGCACGACGGCGATTACTATTATTGCCAATCCCGCCGCAACGGTATTTACGTGAAAAAAGTTTCACGCCTGGAAAATCTGGGCGTCAGCGAATGGTCGCGCGTGTGGTCGCCGCCGAGGGGCACAGAGTATTCCCGCAATCTCTGGGCGCCGGAACTCCATTACTTGCGCGGCAAATGGTATCTCTACGTCGCCGCTGATGATGGCGATAACGCCAATCACCGGATGTACGTGCTCGAAGGCACCACGCAAGATCCGCGCGAACCCTTCGAGTTTCGCGGCAAGATCGCCGCGCCCACGGACCGCTGGGCCATCGACGGCACCGTGCTGCAAATGCCGGGGGATCGCCTGTATTTCGTTTGGTCCGGTTGGGAAGGAACGGACAACGTGGCGCAGAATCTTTACATCGCGCCAATGAGCGACCCCATGACGATCAGCGGCGAGCGGGTTTGCATCTCACGCCCCGAGCATGATTGGGAAAAAATCGGCCAACCATGGGTCAACGAAGGCCCGGAAGCCCTCTGGAACGGCGACAAGTTGTTTTTGATTTATTCGGCCAGCGGGAGTTGGGGCGACAACTATTGTCTCGGCCAACTGACCTGGACCGGCGGCGACGTGTTGAATCCGGATTCCTGGGTGAAAAAGTCATCGCCAGTCTTCGCGTCCACCAAAGAAGTAATCAGCCCTGGCCATGCCTCGTTTGTAACGGCAGGCGACGGCAAAGAAAACTGGATTGTTTATCACGTGGCCAAGTTTCCCGGCGCGGGCTGGAATCGGCAGGTTCACCTTCAACCCTTCACGTGGCACGCGGATGGAACGCCGAATTTTGGCGTGCCGACTCCGGCGGGCGTCCCGTTACCCTGCCCCACGCCGAATTCCGACTCCACTGCCACTGGCGCTTTTCAGAATCCGCTTAATCCCAGCGCCGATCCCTGGCTGCAATTTCATGACGGCCATTATTTTCTCGCCACCACGCAGGGCGATGCCATTCGCATGTGGAAAGCGCAGACATTGGGCGGACTTAAATCCGCGCCTGCGAACACAGTGTGGAAAGACAACGACCCGACGCGCTCGCGCGGCATGTGGGCGCCGGAATTTCATTTCATCAGCAACCGTTGGTATCTCTACTACACCGCCACCTCCAGCGATAATCGCGACGACAATCACCGCATGCATGTGTTGGAAAGTGCCGGGGCGGATCCGCTTGGGCCGTATGCCTACAAGGGGCGTTTGATCAATCCGACCAACGACCATTACGCGATTGACGGCACGGTGTTTCAAAAACCGGACGGCGCGTGGTATTTCATCTGGGCGGCGCGCCCGGGTCATGTGTTAACCATCGCTCCCATGGCGAATCCGTGGACGCTGAGTGGCAACGGCGTCGTCCTGCCGGCGGCCGGTTTCGGCTGCGAGGAAGTGCGCGAAGGTCCGGTCGTGCTGCGCCGCCACGGCAAGTTGTTCCTGGTTTATTCCGCCTGCGACACGGGTAAGCCGGATTATCAACTTGGAATGTTAATCGCGGATGAAACCGCGGATGTGATGAATCCCGCTGCGTGGCGGCAACATCCGACGCCGGTGTTCACCCGCAATGACGCCGCACAGGTTTTTGGTCCGGGTCATAACGGATTCTTCCGTTCGCCGGACGGCACGGAAGATTGGATTGTTTATCACGCCAAAACGAATTCCAACTACACTTATCGCGGGCGCACGACTCGCGCCCAAAAGTTCACGTGGAACGCCGACGGCACGCCGAACTTTGGCGTCCCGCTCTCATTGGACACCGCGCTCGCCGAACCATCCGGCACGTTGAAATAATTTCGCCCAGCGGGGCGCGTGGCCGTTTTATGCCACAAGACATTTGGTGGAGGCATGGTTGAAACTGCAACCTCAAACCAATGAACCAGCCATTGCCAGAACCTTCCACGCGTCACTTTTCCCTCCGCATCATGCGGCGCCTCACGCTCGCTGTTTTGCTCGCATCGGCTTTTGCGACGTGGGCCGATAACATTCAGATCGTTGACCGGCCCGCCACCACGCGAACGAATTCCTTTTACGTCAGCAATCGCCCGCCCTTGACGCCGAATCGGTTCCTCTCGCTGCCCGTGGGCTCGGTCGAGCCGCGCGGGTGGTTGCGGGAAATGCTCCAGCGCCAGCGCGAAGGTTTGACCGGTCATCTCGGCGAGATCAGTGCGTGGCTGCAAAAGGAAGACAACGCCTGGCTCAGCAAAACTGGCAAAGGCAAATACGGCTGGGAGGAACTGCCCTACTGGCTGAAGGGCTATATCGAACTTGCCTACATTTTCAACGACCCAAAAATGATCGCGGAATCGCATCTTTGGATCGAAGGCGCTTTGGCCAGTCAACGCCCCAATGGCGATTTCGGGCCGGATGAACGCTTTCGCGATGACGGCACGCGCGACTACTGGGCCAACATGGTCATGCTCTTCTGCCTTCAGTCCTACTACGAGCACACCAACGACGTGCGCGTGCTCGATTTGATGACGAAGTATTTCAAGTATCAGTTGACCGTGCCCGATGACCAGATGCTGACGCATTACTGGCAGAAGATGCGCGGCGGCGACAATCTCCACAGCATTCTCTGGCTCTACAATCACACTGGCGATCCGGAGTTGCTGAAAGTGGCAGAAAAGATTCATCGTTGCACCGCGAACTGGAAGATGACCGATACGTTGCCCAACTGGCACAACGTCAACATCGCCGAATGTTTCCGCGAGCCCGCGCAATACTATCAGCTTTCTCACGACCCGACCGATCTTCAGGCCGCCTATGCGAATCATTTTGAAATTCGCAAACGCTTCGGCCAAGTGCCCGGCGGGATGTTCGGCGGCGATGAAAACAGTCGTCCCGGCTTTGATGATCCGCGTCAAGCCGTCGAAACGTGCGGCCTGGTCGAGCAAATGTTGTCCGATGCCCTGATGCTGGAAATCAGCGGCGACCCATTTTGGGCGGACCACTGCGAAGAAGTCGCTTTCAATACCTATCCTGCCGCCGTGATGCCGGACTTCAAGGCGCTGCGCTATCTCACGGCGCCGAACATGGTGCTGAGCGATAGCAAAAACCATGCACCCGGCATCGACAACAACGGTCCGTTCCTGATGATGAATCCGTTCAGTTCGCGTTGCTGCCAGCACAATCACTCCCACGGCTGGCCGTATTTCAACAAACACCTTTGGATGGCCACGCCGGACGATGGTGTTTGCGCGACGCTTTATAGCGCAAGCGAGGTGAAGGTCCGCGTGGGGAACGGCACAAAGGTTCGCATCGCGCAAGAAACCCGGTATCCCTTTGAGGACACCATCCGCTTGCAAATCGGCACGCCGCAAGCCGTGACGTTCCCGCTCTATCTGCGCGTCCCGGCCTGGTGCGCCACACCCAAAGTTTCGATTAATGGCAACCCGACGACATTGCCAACCGGCACCGGCAGATTTATTCGCATCGAGCGCGAATGGAAAAACGGCGACTCCGTCACGCTCCAGTTGCCGATGCAACTCGCCGTCACCACCTGGACCAATAATCACGACAGCGTCAGCGTGAATTATGGCCCGTTGACCTTCTCCTTGAAAATCGGCGAGCAATACCTCAAGCGCGACAGCAAGGAAACCGCGATTGGCGATTCCAGTTGGCAGAAAGGCGCCGACCCGTCCAAGTGGCCGTCGTGGGAAATTCATCCCACCACGCCTTGGAATTACGGTTTGGTGCTCGATGCGAAGCATCCGGAAAAATCCTTCACCCTCAAACGCGGCAACTGGCCCGATGACAATTTTCCGTTCACCACTGAAGCCGCGCCGATCACGTTGGAGGCGAAAGCCAGGCGGATTCCCGAGTGGACGCTGGATCGTCACGGCTTGTGCGCGGTGCTGCAAGACAGCCCGGTAATTTCTGACGAACCGGTCGAAACGGTATCGCTCATTCCGATGGGCGCGGCGCGCTTGCGCATCTCCGCCTTCCCGGTCATCGGCAGCGGTCCAAACGCGCACCGCTGGTCGGCGCCAGAAATTCCGCATCCCTCGAATTACGAAGCCAGCGCCTCGCATTGCTATGGCGGAGACACGGTGGACGCACTCGCCGACGGCTTGGCGCCAAAATCCTCCAATGACCACAGCATTCCGCGCTTCACCTGGTGGGATCGGCTCGGCACGCGCGAATGGGTGCAGTTCGAATTTCCGCAGTCCAAACAAGTGTCCGCCGTGGAAGTGTACTGGTTTGACGACACGGGTGTCGGCCAGTGTCGCATTCCCAAATCCTGGCGTTTGCTATATCGCACCGCCGCCGAATGGAAACCGGTGCCGGACGCGAAAAGCCAACCACCGGTCAAGAATCAGTGGAATCGGATGACGTTCAAACCTGTGGATACCTCGGCCCTGCGCCTGGAAGTGCAACTGCAACCCGGCGTTTCCGGTGGCATTCTCGAATGGCGAGTGAAGTAATTCCTCGCCTTGTCGTCCGCCACCGCATTGCCAATGAAATCAATTATGGCCAGTTCATCTAAACTCATGGTGGTCGTCGCCGCTTGCGTCGGCGTCATTGCCCTGTCGCTTCCTGCCGCGACCGTGCCCCGCCCCGAACATCCGCGTCCCGATGCGTATCGCGTTAACTGGGCGACTCTGAACGGCGAGTGGGAATTCGAGATTGATCAATCCGGCAACGGCGAAGCGCGCGGGTTGACCTCCGGCAAAACGCTCGCCGGTAAAATCACCGTCCCGTTCGCCCCGGAAAGCAAGTTGAGCGGCGTCGCACATTACGGATTGATGAAGAACGTCTGGTATCGCCGCCACTTTGAATCGCCGGCGAGCATGATCGACCAACGCATCCGGCTGCACTTCGGCGGCGTGGATTATCAGGCATGGGTTTGGCTCAATGGCGAACTGGTCGGCAGTCACCTCGGCGGTAATGTTTCCTTCGCGTTCGACATCACCAAATTTTTGCGACCCGGCAAAAATGAACTCGTGGTCCGCGCGCATGACGACACGACGAGCGGTCGCCAGCCGACCGGCAAACAAACGCACGGGATCAGCGAGGGTTGCGTTTACACGCGCACCACCGGCATCTGGCAACCCGTCTGGCTTGAAGCCGTCGGCTCGTCCTTTGTCGAATCGTTCGCTCTCACGCCGGATCCCGACCGCAGTCGCGTGCTGATTGATGCCACGATCAATGGCGTCGATCCAAATCTCACGCTGCAAGTGGAGGCTTATCTCGACGGCAAACGCGTCGGCGCGGATACCACTCCCGTTTCGTGGCGCGATAATCGGCTGGTCGTTGACTTGAAGACCAAGAAACTCTGGGCACCGGGCGCGCCGCAGCTTTACGACCTGAAATTCACCCTCAAAAGCGGAAAGAAAACCGTGGACGAAGTGGCGAGCTATTTCGGGCTGCGCCAAGTGACCATCGAGGGCCGCTCCATTCTCATTAACGGCCAACGCGTGTTTCAGCGCCTGATTCTCGACCAGGGTTTTTATCCCGACGGCATCTGGACCGCGCCTTCGGATGAAGCGCTGAAGCGTGATATCGAACTCAGCATGGCCGCCGGATACAACGGCGCGCGGCTGCATCAAAAAGTGTTTGAGCCGCGCTTCCTGTATTGGGCCGACAAACTCGGCTATCTCGTCTGGGGCGAATTCCCCAACTGGGGTTTCAATTTCCGCCCCGAGAATTACTCGCAGTACATTAATGAGTGGACCGAGATTTTGCAGCGCGACCGCAACCATCCGTCGCTCATTGGTTGGTGTCCGTTCAACGAAACGCCGGTCGAAGCCGCCGAATTGCAACGCATCGTCACGCTCCAGACCAAAGCGATCGATCCCACTCGTCCCGTGTTTGAAACCAGCGGTTGGACACATCGCATGGACGACGCCGAAGTGCGCGACGATCACGATTACAATCAAGATCCGGACACCTTTAAGAAACGCTGGCAGGAATTCTTTACGGGCGCATCGAATCGCGATGCGCTCCCGACCCGCTACGCCGTCGGACAATCCATCCGGAAAGACATTGGCGTGCCATTCATGGTCAGTGAATTTGGCGGCATCGGCTGGGCGGTGGAAGGTGGTTGGGGCTACGGCACTGGCCCGAAAACCTTGGAAGAATTCTACGCGCGCTATGAGGGACTCGTGAACGCGTTACTCGATAATCCCGACATGTTTGGTTTTTGTTACACACAGTTGACCGACGTGGAACAGGAGAAGAACGGACTCTACTTCTATGATCGCCGGCCGAAATTCGATCTGAAACGGTTACACGCCATCACCTCGCGCTCGGCGGCGTATGAAAAAGCCGGTCCGCAAACCGGCCCGCCCAAGTCATCCGCGAGTCAGCCGTGGCGCGTGCTCGTGGGCGCGGCACCCGATGGCGAACTATGTTTGCCGTATCGTTACACGACGGTTGCGCCCGGTCCGAATTGGTTCACCGCCACATTCGACGACCACGCCTGGCAAACGGGCGTCGCCCCGTTCGGCACCATTGCCAATCCGCGCACGCCGTGGAACACGCGCGATATCTGGCTGCGCCGGAATTTCACGTGGGAGGGCGATGAATTGAAAGACGCCGCGTTGGTAATTTTTTATGACGAAGACACGGAAGTGTATGTGAACGGCGAACTGATTTGGCAACACACGGGATACACGACGGTTTACGAGATGTTCAAAGTGACGGATACGCTGCGACGCGCGTTGCGTCCGGGCCAGAACACGCTGGCAGTACATACGCGTCATACTGGTGGCGGACAATTCATTGACCTGGCCCTGTTGGGGCGCGACGAGAATTCCAAAACGCCCTGACCGCTTGTGCCCGGTGCCAACGATTTAGGAAAGTTCGTGGCCAGTTCATGCCACATGACAAGAGTCATTTTGGCCTTATATTCCGGCGATGTTCCTCATAAAGTGCCGCCGTCGATTTCGCGCGTCATCAAATGAGTTCTGTGCTGATGTCGAAAACCATTTCGCCGTCACCACTGTTTTGCCCACACCTGCCGTTGCTGCTTTCGTATGATCCCCACCAAACCTGCCTTTCGAACCGTTGCGCTTTTGTTCCTGGTCGTTCTCGTTGTTCTGGTCTTTCGGGTCGCCAAGAACCCAGGCGATGAACCGCTCTCCGCACCGCGCGCACAATTACCCGACCCTGCTCTCCCAACATCACCAACGCCCGCCACTTCGACCTCCCCGGCTCCTTCTGCTCCTTCACAACCCGCGCCGGCACCGACCTCCGCTTCGACCGCAGCCACTGCCACTGCGAACACGAACATGGCGCAACGCGAATGGGACGCGGAATTCCTGGCTCGCCAAATCAACGCTCAACCGGGAAGCGTCATTCAATTTGAACTCACGGACGGAAAGCAAGCGTCCGGCGTTTTGGAGAACATTCAGACTCACAACGACCAGGTTACTTACATTGACGGCGCGATAACGTCGCCCACCTCCGGACGATTTTTTCTGCAAGATGTGACCGCGCGTGGTTTGACCAGCGGTTTGGCGGGTATCATCACCTTTTCCGATCACCGCCCCGGATATCGCATTGAACGGAGTGAGGCCGGCACGCTGACTTTATTGGAATTGCCGAAGGACGAATTGATTTGTGTCAACTACGCCCAACCACCAGCAAATGAGGCTGAAGAAATTCCGCCGCTGAATCCGTCGGACGCGCTCACCTACCCTGTCCCGCCGCATCAGGACGGCATCATTTCATTGCAAAGTCTGCCCGGCGCGCCCGGCGTGGTTTATCTCGATTACCGCGGCGGACGCACCGAGGGCGAAGGTTGGGGCACATTTGATTTTGCCAAACCCAATGTGAGCAACGCGCAAATTAAAGACGTCTGGAAACGCGTCGCGGAAGATTTTCTTCCCTTCACCATCAACGTCACCACGGACATCAAAGTTTATGAAAATGCGCCGGCCAACAGTCGGGCGCGTTGCATCGTGACTCCGACGACCACCGCCGCGCCCGGCGCCGGCGGCGTCGCCTTTATCAATTCCTGGGGCGGTGGTGTTTGCTGGGCCTTTTATAGCGCGGGCAAATCAGCGGCCGAAGTGATTTCGCACGAAGTCGGCCACACGCTCGGACTCGGGCACGATGGCCGCATCACGCCAGACGAAGGTTACTTCGGCGGTCACGGGAACGGGGCGACGGGTTGGGCGCCAATCATGGGCGTGGGCTATTACAAACCGGTCTCGCAATGGAGCAAAGGCGAATACACGAGTGCCAATAATACGCAAAACGATCTGAACATCATCAGCGGTAAAGCGGGTGCGGGCTATCGCGCGGACGATACCGGCAACGCCCTCGCAACCTCCCGTTATCTCGAAGCGTATCCCGGCAACACGGTTTCGCAGGAAGGAGTCATTGAGCGCGCCGCCGACACCGATGCCTTTCAGTTCACCACCACGGGTGGGGCCGTTTCACTCCAGGCCAATCCGGTTAACGGTGAATGGGCCAACCTCGCGATTTCCGCCACGCTGGCAAACTCCGCCGGCACGGTAATCGCCAGCAACAATCCGCAGAATCAACTCAACGCCGCCATTACTACCAGTGTGCCGTCCGGCACGTACACGTTTCAGGTGACGGGCGCGGGCCGCAACGATCCCGCCAGCGACGGTTTCAGCGATTACGCCAGCCTTGGTTACTACTCGATCACGGGCACGGTCGCTGGCATTCGGTTGCCTTCCCGCTTTGCCATCAACGAGAGCAGTCCCAACGGCACGACTGTGGGCACAGTCACCCCCAGCGGCGCCGGGACGTTGTCTTACACCATCGTCAGCGGCAATAACAACGGCGCGTTCACTATCAACAACAGCGGCGTGCTTACGGTCGCCAACTCCGGTGCACTCGATTACGAAACGCTCGCGTTGAACACGGTGTTCCCGGTGCAATACGAGTTGTTCGTCAACATCACCAACGAAACGACACCGGCTCTCACGGAACTAAATCGGCGTGTGGTCGTTCGCATTCTCGACGTGAACGAACCTCCCGTGCTCACAGGCAGCACGCATTACATGTTCACGGGCACGCCCGCCAACACCGCCATCACCACCATCAACGCGACCGATCCCGATTTTTTCACCGTGCTCAATTACTCAATCATCGCCGGCAATGGCGCGGGTTTATTCACGGTGGGATCGGCGGACGGCGTGTTACGCCTCGCTGTCAACCCAACTCTTGCTCAGGCCGGAGCGTATAACCTCACCGTTCGCGTGGCCGATACGACGGCAAACCCGACCAACGCCACAGCGAATATTCTGGTTAATGTCATCCCCAACAATTCCCCCTTTGCGCCCGGCGGAATTGCCTACGCGGTTTATGACAACATTGGCAGCGGCACGGCGGTAACGGCGTTAACCGGCAATGCCCGCTTTCCGCGCGACCCGGATTGGGAAAAAATTCAAACCGCCTGCGAAGCCGACCGCAATCGCGCCAGCTCCTTTGGCTCGGTGCTGCGCGGTTATTTGATTCCTCCCATCAGCGGCAACTACACTTTTTACATCGCATCCGACGACAACAGCGCCTTGCTTTTGAGTCCAACGACGAATTCCGCCGGCGCGGTGCAAATCGCTTCCGTCGTCGGCAGCGGTGGGCAAACCTGGACCGATCCGTACCAATGGAACAAATACGCGAGTCAGCGTTCCGCGCCGCAAGCATTGGTCGCGGGTCAGGCTTACTACCTTGAGGCGCGCCAGAAGGACGGCGTGGGCGGCGATCATCTTTCCGTCGCGTGGGTCGGTCCGCATACGGGCGGACAAACCAACGTAATCGAAGGCGTTTTTCTCGCGCCGGCGTATTTGAACTACGTTCCGCGCGTGACGGGTTTTGCCGCGAATGTGCGACGCGATGCCATCCCAGGTTTGCGCGTCGGCCAACTCACCATCACCGACGCGAATACGAACGAAACCGCCACTTGCGCCATTCTTAGCGGCAACAACGAAGGCATTTTCGCCGTGGACAACGAAGGTTGGGTTTCCATCGCCAACGCGACGACGCTCGCCACCACGCCCACGACAACGTTCACGTTGCCGATTCGAGTGACCGACAGCGGTTCGCCCGCCCTCTCGGCCACGGGCAGCGTCTCGTTGACCCTCATCGCCCCTACGAACCTGCCGACCCAATTGCGCCGCGAAATTTTCTCGGGCATTACCGGACAGAATCTCAGTAGCTTGACCAATCACGCCAAGTATCCGACCAAACCCGACAGTCTGGAAACGATGTCATCGTTCAGTTCGGCGGTAAATGTCGCCGATGGTTACGGCAGTCGCATCCGGGCGCTCCTCGTGCCACCCGCCACCGGGCAATATCGCTTCTGGTTTGCTTCCGATGATGCGGGCGTGTTGAACCTGAGCACCGACGCCTCGCCCGAGAACATTTCCACCATCGCCAGCCTGGCCGATGGCAACTGGAGTGATCCCGGCCAATGGACCAAGTTCCCGTCACAAACGTCCGCGCTGATTGATCTTGTTGCCGGCCAAAAGTATTACCTTGAAGCCATTCACAAGGAGAACTCCGGCGGCGATGCCGTGCAAGCCGCGTGGGCCGGACCGGGCTTGCCAGCCGGAACGAACATCATTGGCGCGGCATATCTGCAACCGGTGGACCTGAACTTCACGCCCGCAATCAACGGCTTTACCGCCATTATTTCGCAGGACACAACCAATGGCACGATCGTGGGCACAGTTTCGGCCAGCGACGGCCCGCTGGATGCCCTCGCGTTTCAAATTGTCGCCGGCAACCACGGCAACGCGTTCACCATTCATCCGACCACCGGCAGCATCGCGGTGCAAAATGATTCCCAGCTCACCAATGGCGCGGCGTTCAATTTGGAAGTGCTTGTGCAGGATTCCGGGCTGGGCGGACTATATCCGCTCAAGACCAACTCAGCCCTGGTGAACATCGGTGTGTTGCCGCCGGACGCCATCGTCGCCGGCTTGAAGCACCGCTACAGTTTCACCTCGAACACCGTGGACTCCGTGGGCGGCGTGAATGCAACACTGGTGGGAACGGCCAACGTCACCAACGGAACATTGCAATTACCCGGTGGCGGCAACCCTCGAGCGAATTGCGCCACACTGAATTTGGCCGGCACGTTCGCCACCAATGCGAGTCTTTCGTTCGAGGCCTGGTGCACGGTCACGACGCATAACGACTGGGCCAAAGCCTGGATGTTCGGTCAGCCGGGTGGCGAGAATGGGCTGGCGTACGTTGATTTCACCCCACGCACCGGCGCCGGCATCAACGTCCCCAGCATGAGTTTCAACTCGGCCGTCGGCACCGAATTGAATACCCGCACGGCGCCGAATCCGAGCGCCATGACGCCCGGCACGGAATATCACGTTATCTGTACCTACGACGCGCCGAATAATCAGATGCGTATTTATCTGAATGGCGTGTTGGTGGACACCGGCTCGCTCGGCGGCGGCAACATGACCCAAGTGCCGGCCGTGGAAGGTTACCTCGGCGCGGCGGTGAATTACGGCGACCCCAATCTCATCGGCAACATCAACGAATTCCGCGTCTGGAACATTCCCCTGTCCGGGTTGCAAGTGGCGGTGAATTCAGTCGCGGGAGCGGATTATGTCGTTTCCGCCGCGGCGGCAACGGCAACGTATCTGACTGCCACGACCACCAATCTCAATGTCGGCCAAAACATTCAGGTACAGACGAGTTCCGATTTCAACGTGGTCAACGTCCCCACGACGAGTTACGCAACGAACTGGATCAGCAGCAATCCATCCGTCGCGACTGTGAATTCCTCCGGCCTTGTCACCGCGTGGGCCAACGGCCCGGTGACCATCAGCGCCACTGTGGCTGGCGCCACCGGTTCACTGCTCCTGTGGGTTGGGCCCATCCCGCCGGAAATCACGCAACACCCGCAACCACTGAGTCGGCTCGTGGGTGAAACAGCCGCCTTCAACGTCACTGCCACCGGCAATCCGCTCGCTTATCAATGGCAGAAAAACGGCGTCAACATCTCCGGCGCAAACGCCGCCACGTTCGTGTTGAACCATGTTGCGTTCACCGATGGCGGCGATTACTCGGTCATCGTCAGCAATGGCGCCGGCCAAGTCATTAGCAGCAATGCGCAGCTCACCATTCTGACGCCGCAACTTCTGCATCGCTGGAGTTTCACCAATGGCTTCGACTCGGTCGGTGGCGCGCATGCCGCGTTATTGGGAACGGCAACTTATGCGAATGGCCGCTTGCAAGTGCCCGGCGGCGGGGCGCGCGAAAATGGTGCCGTGGTCAATCTCACCGCCACCCTCGCCACCAACGCCAGCTTGAGCATTGAAGGCTGGTTTTCCATGAGTGCTCTTCAAGACTGGTCCAAGTTGTGGATGTTCGGCCGCGCCAATGGCGGCGCGGAAAACGGACTCGCTTATGTGGATTTCACTCCCCGCGCCGGAGCCGCCGGCGGGGTACCGAGCATGAGTTTCAACAGCAGCGTGATGAGTCGCGAGGTCAATACTCGCGCCGGCGCCAATCCTCCGCTTCTGTCCACCGGCACTGAATATCACGTCGTGACGGTGTACGACGCTGCCGCCGATCAAATGCGGCTCTACCTTAACGGCGCGCTGGCGGACACAGGATCAATGGATGGCGGCAACCTCACTCAACTGAATGCCAACGAAGCTTACTTTGGCGCGGCCGTGAATTTCGGCGATCCCAATCTGCTCGGCAGCATCGACGAAATCCGCATCTGGAGCACGCCCTTGAACGCCGCGCACGTCGCCGATAACTACGCCGCCGGCCCGACCAGCGTCGTGAACTATGTGCCCAATGTCAGCCTCACCATTTCGCTCACCGGCGCGCTTCCCAGTATCTCGTGGCCCTTCGGCGTACTCGAACAGGCCGATACACCCACTGGACCTTGGTCAGCCATAATCGGCGCCACCTCGCCCTACACGCCGACAACCAATGCGACCCAGAAGTTTTATCGCGTGAAACTAAATTGAAGGGTCGGCGGCTTCGGCCACGCGCGAGATTGCCTCGGCGGTGAGCCCATTCCACCCGGGCGCCTTGGCTTGGGCCTCACTTGCCCGGCTGGAGCACCAGATTGGTATCCGGCACTAGCGGTTCAAAGCTGGCAAACTGACGCATTTGCTCCATAGTCCTCAGAAACCCGTCGCCTCCGGCGGCTCAAATTATGGAAGCACAAGTTTTAGAATTACTCGCCCGCAAAGATTACGCGCCCGCCAACGTGCCGGAATTACTCCAGCAACTGGGCTGGCCGCGCCACCGCCAACAGCAATTGCAACGCACGCTGCAATCGTTGGAACAAGCCGGCCGCATCGCCCGCACCAAGGGCAATCGTTATATCCTGTCGCGGGAAGCCGACCTCATTCCCGGACGCATTCAAATGACCCGCCAGGGCAAGGGCTTTTTGCAACCCGATGACGCCGGCCTGAAGGAAATTGAGATCCCAGAAAATCAGACCGGCACCGCACTGCATGGCGACCGCGTGCTCGTGCGCCGCAATCTCCGCCCGCGCGGCTTGCGTTCCCGGGACGGGGCCCAGCGGGAAACCGGTTCGGTCATTCGCATTCTCGAACGCAAACGTTCCCAGATCGTTGGCACGTTGCAACGCAGCAAACGCTTTCTGTACGTCGTTCCCGATGACCCGCGGATGCCGCAGGACATTTACGTACCCGAACCCCGCGACGTCGGCCGCAAACCCAATATCGGCGACAAAGTTGTCGTCGAGTTGCAGGAATGGGAATCGCGCCACGTCAATCCCGAAGGCGAAATCATCGAAGTGCTTGGCGCGCCCGACGCGGAAGGCGTGGACATGTTGTCCGTGCTGCGCCAATACCAGCTGCCGCTCCACTTTCCCAAACCCGTGCTCGCGGAAGCCCGCGCCAACGGCACGACGATTTCCGCCGCCGATTTGACCGGTCGCGAGGATTGCCGCTCACATCAGGTCATCACCATCGATCCTGACGACGCCAAGGATTTCGACGACGCCATCTGTCTGCAACCGGACGGGGACAACCAATGGAAACTGTGGGTGCACATTGCGGACGTGTCTCACTACGTCAAACCGGGCACAGCTTTGGACGATGAAGCCCGCAAACGCGGCAACTCCACCTATCTCGTGGACCGCGTCATTCCCATGTTGCCCGAAGCATTGAGCAACGAACTCTGTTCACTCAAACCCAATGTCGATCGCCTCACCAAATGCGTGGAGTTTTCCATCACGCGCGATGGCCGGGTGTTGCACACGCGATCTTTTCCTGCCGTCATCCATTCGCAACGCCGGTTCACCTACAAGGAAGTCTTTGCGATTTTGCAGCAACCGCGTGGGGCAAATCCAAATGGTGGAAATCGTCGCGCTGCGACGATTAGTGCCGCGTCCAGCGGCGCAACGCATTCCCAGGAGGAAGCGGGCGGCGCGGCGTCTTCCACCCCGCCGCTGGCCGGCGGCGAGATTGTCGCAGCGCGACAACTGCTCCCAAACGACTCCATCGTCCAGATGCTTCACGATGCTCATGAACTCGCCCAGCACATCCGCCGCCGCCGTTTCCAAGCCGGCGCGCTCGCGTTGGATTTTCCCGAAACGAAAATCCGGCTCGACGAACAAGGCCGCGTCGCGCGCATTGAAAAAGTGGAGAACGACGCGTCGCATCAGTTGATCGAGGAATACATGCTACTCGCCAATGAAGCCGTTGCCGCCGACTTGATGGCGCGCAATGTCCGGGCGGTTTATCGTGTCCACGAAGAACCCGATGCCGAGCGCTTGCAGGAATTTCGCGAAGACGTGCTGAGCCATCACATTCCCTGCGGCAATCTCAACAAACGTGCCGAGGTGCAAAAACTCCTCGCCAAACTCGACACCCTGCCCATCGGCGCGGCGCTCAAGATCGGGTTTCTCCGCTCGCTCATGCGCGCGCGCTACGCCGTCGAACCGCTCGGACATTATGGTCTCGCCAAAGCCAAATACACCCACTTCACCTCGCCCATCCGCCGGTACGCCGACCTCGTCGTGCATCGCGCGTTGTTCGAGTCCGGACACGGCAACACCCATTCCCTGAAGGAAACCGCCGAACACATTTCCGACACGGAACGCAATTCCGCCGACGCCGAACGCGACAGCAAAGACGTGAAGATGTACGCATTCCTGAAAGGGCAATTGGAAATGCCGCAACCGCCCACCTACCCCGCGCTAGTGACGGACGTGCGCAACTTCGGTTTCTTCGTCGATGTGCCCGGCCTGGCCATGAGCGGGCTCGTCCATTGCTCCAGTCTCACGGACGATTTTTATGAATTCGACGAGGCGCGCGGCACCTTGACCGGGCGCCGCCACCGGCGCGTCATCCGGCTCGGCGACCGCCTCGAAGTGCAAATCGCCAAGGTGGACAGCTTCAAGAAACAAGTGGACTTCCGCCTCGCCCGCGAAGCACGCAAGGACCGCGACCGGTCCCCGGTCGCAGCGGGTGAACTCCGCGGCAGCCGTCCGCAATTTCAGAAGTCTCATGGCAGGCGACGCGCTGCGGACGGGGACCGTCCGCGCTCCAAACGCCAGCAAGGCTCACCGCATCCAAAACAACCTCAACGCAAATCCGCGCCTCAACCAGCCCAGCGGACATCCGGCGCGCGCCCCCAATCTGGCTCAAACCGCTCCGGCGGTGGCGGCCAACGCTTCCAATCCTCCTCTCAGCGACCGCAACTCCGCTCCTCGCATTCGCAATCCAGGTTCAGCGGCCCACGCCGCCGGCGCTGATGGGAATGGGAACTTTTCTCCATGGGAAAGCAGCAAACGGCCTGAATGACGACGATCAGACGGCCCGAGAAGTTTGAGCATCCTCACGTCGGCTGCTACCAAAGCCGCGCAATTTCAGCCTCGGATTGGGGATGAACTTGCCCTGCGGCACTGGACTGCCAGTCATAGTTTGCCGTTTTAATATGACGCGCATTTGTTCAGAAAACTCCTGCTAGACACGCTCTAAGCCAGTATTTATTGTCCCCACCGATGGCCCTGTTGAACGACAATCCCGTCGCTCACTTATAATGTTAGCCGTCGTTGGCCATGCGCTTTGGAGTCTATGTTTACGTTGATGGTTACGACCTCCATGATGTCGCGGTTTCCATCAAGCGACGATTGGACGAGATTGCGACCCGCTTCCCGCAGGTCAGAGTCATTGACGATAGATTTGAGAAGACGCCGGACTTGCATCCAGAGGATTTGCCGACTTGGAATCTGGGACTGAATTTCGACGCTGGCCGTGAAAGCGCCGGACTTGCGCGAGGAGTCTGTGAGCAGATTCGAGAGCTTTCACGAGAGTCGGGCAGGAGTTTTGCCGTTGGGTATTTGGACCGCGTTTCAAAGATTGATGAAGACATTGGATTTATCGAGCCAGACACGGAGTGCGGCGAGATCGTCAGCGTTCTTGAGTCACTCGTCACGAACGGCTAACAAGGGCGCTGCAGCGAACGGCCTCTCCGCCGTGCGTTCGAGCGTCGCGGGAAATCGAGAGCGCACCGTGCGCTCCACCGCCGCCCCCGAGGCCGTCGCTGAGCTTGGTCGTTAGCTGCCATGAGAGTCATTGCCCTCATTCTGTTTTCACTGGCAACTGTTTTAAGTTGTGCTCGTCCCAAGACGCCAACCGCGTCTTCAGTTCCAACGGATGAAGTTTTGCAGGCCATCGTCGCAACGGACTTATTCAAGACGAACCCCGCCTTGGCTATGGCACAGATGTTTGACAGTCCTGCTGGGAAACGATTGTTGAGCGACATCGAGCAAATGCAGAAGCAACACGAGAAGCAATTGGATCGCTTCCGAACCCAAATCGATCACGTTGCGGTATTGGCCGCATGCCGGAGCGTGATGCGCAGACGCTTGGAATATCCACGTGATCCAAAGTGGCATGGTGGCGAGCCCACAAAGCAGAATGTTTCATTAATAAACCCTGCCGATGAGCATTTGCCTGCAGCACTAAGAGAGATCGGTGCGACTTCGTTGATTGTTCAAGATGACATGATGATCATCGAAATGGGGGGCGGCGGGAGACATTACGGCATGATTGCGTACGCGGCTAACATAGATGATTCTGCGAACAATCGAATAAATGAGAAACTGATTGATGGCCTATGGCTGTATTCGGAATGAAGCAGCAGCTAACCATGCGCTGATATGAAAAGTGGCGTCAAGAGACACTGCTTCCAATGGCGCAGCCAAAGGAAAAACGTTTTGGCGGCACAGGACGACCGTTCGAACGTGGTGCGACGGGATGGCCGTCAGGTGGTCGTGTGACGACCGGCCGAGCTGAGTGACGTGGGTAGTGGAATCAACTGACCGTGCTTGAGAGTTGATACGCTCGTCACGCAGATAGATGGAACTCGGGGCGCGCGGCCCGGGCCGGAAGTTTTTTCTTAATAGCTTTCCGGTTTGGGGCGCGGCAGCGCCAGGGTTCAGGGTCCATGGGGAGATGCGGTCGGCCCGGCTCAGTCAGCAGCAGGAACTCAATCAAGGTTCAGCGCATCTGGTTTGGAGCTCAGGCCGACTCCCGTTCCGCCCCGTGACTCAGCGAATAGCCAGTCACCTGACGTTAGGCCGCCGGCACGTGGCGTTCACACGTCAATGGGTTGGGAACGGGAAAACGTTGCGGGATCAAATGCCTGGTTCGTGAGCCACAGGGTCCAGAGGGTGAACAGGATTTTGCGTTGGGTGTTTAACCGCGCATGGGTGCTGTCGCCGGTGTGCCGGCGGGAAAATTCGTAAAAGTCCCAGACCGGCCCGGTGCGCCGTTTGGCGGCCTGGAGAAAGGCGCGATAGGTGATGGCCTTCAAAGTGCCGACGCCGTGGCGGTCGAGTTGTAGGTAGCCGAGCGGTTTGTCATCGCTGGAACGATCCCGGATGCCGAGCCGGCAGTAGCGGGTGAGTTGGGAGAACTTTTTGAACCGCGTGGGGTCCTGGATGTAGGCGACGAAGAGATGCGCGCCGACCGGCCCGATGCCGGGCACGGAGCGCAGGCGTTGGACTTCGGGGAACTGGCGGCCGCTCTGGCTTAACAAGCGGCGGCACTGGGCTTGACTGTTCAGGGCTTGATCCAACAGTTCATAGAGGACCAAAGCCTGGGAGCGGAGCGTGTCGTGGGGCAATTGCTTTAACCAGAGGTTGCGGCCGGTCTGGGCAAAGACGGTGCTGCCGGAGGGAAAGAGGCCCCAGTGTTGGAAGAGGGCTTTGAGTTGGAGCTTGAGCCGGGTCTGGCGTTGGACGGCGTTTTCGTAAGCCTGCGCACTGCGTTTGAAGAGGACGCGTTGGTCGTCGCGGGGTTGCCAGACGGGTTTGAATTCGTTGAGCCGGAACAGGCGGGCCAGAGCGAAGGCGTCGCGGCGATCGTGTTTGTGGTGATCCTGACTGATGAGGTAATTGCGGCGGGCGTCACAGACGACGAGTTGCTGGACATGGGGTTTGAGGAGTTGGCCGAGCCAGCGGGCGAGGTTGGATTCCTCGAGCATGAGGCGTTTGTCCGTGGCGGGGATGGCCTGGACCTGGGCGATGAGTTTTTGGGGTTGAGTAGGAAACTTCCACCACTTGATTTCAGTGCCGTGATCATCGAGGTGGGCGAGGACACAGTTTTTGGAGTGGGCGTCGAGCCCGAGCCATGCTATAGCAGGAGTAACATTCATAACGAACCTTTCTTTGGTTATGGTTATTGGGATTAACAATTGGGCGGACGCTTGGAGCAGTCGAATTTGCTCCTTCAGTGAGAGCCTAAACCGTTCGACCCACCAGGTCGTCCGCTTTTCAATTTACCAGCAGCGAACCCGGCGGGAGCGTCGCGGTTGCAATCATTGCGTCCCGTGCGCCGGGTCGCTGAGCTTGGGTCGTTAGGCGGCAGCCGTATGACTACACGAACGCGAATCGGCATTCTAGTAGCCAGTGCCCTAGCGTTGGCGGTTGCCATCCCATACGGAGTCTTGCGCTATCGAGTCGCCAAGAGTGCTGCGTTCTGCGACGCGGTAGAGGCGCTTCCTCGCACGGAGTTGGAGCAGTTCGCCACACGTTGCGAGCATTTGATTTCTGAGCGAGGCGGACAGGATGCGAGCTTACAGGTCATTGTGGACGCCGATACTTTGAGTCGGTTCGCTCTCGCAGGGAGAGCGCCATACGAGATCGTTGTGGAGAAGGGCACGGTTGGGATCAAGTATTTCAGAGGGGATTGGCGTTACTCGACACTTGCACTATGGGACGAGGACTTTTCTCCAAGTGGCGAGCCCATCAGGGTGTTGAAGATTACCTACGGCACTTTTGGATGGCGTATCCTTTGCCAGCGGGAGAGCCAGAAAGATGAGAAAGTGAAACATGACGGCTAACCATGCGCTGATATGAAAAGTGGCGTCAAGAGACACTGCTTCCAATGGC
>CAZKMR010000003.1:0-46340 GCA_964553795.1 uncultured Bifidobacterium sp.
GGCGAACAGTTGGCTTTTGAGACGCGATAGTCGTTTGCGCCTACTGACGCACGGTCGTATTAGCGGCCAGCCAGCGCACATCGACACCTGAGTCGCCGGCGGGAATGTTCAAAAAAATCTGGCTGCTATAGCTTAATGGAGGTTGGATCGTTCTTCCGATCCAACGGTGTATTTCCGCGCGCCCGTCGGCAAAGGAGAAGGTGCCACCGCCGCTGTGAAAGTTAGCAGGAAAATCTATGATGCGTTCTCCGCCTGGGGGTGAGGTTGGCTCCGCCCCGGCGATTTGATTTGCGAACGCTCCATCGTTGATACCGTCTGGGTGTTCATCCGTGAAAACGAAGGTGCTGTTGGGACGACGAATTTGCGCGAGGTTTGAGTAAACCCGGTAAGGTCCCGGGCCAGCAAAGCCGCTTAGCCATTCCCCCGTGCCGAAAACCTGGCTCATAGAAATGCTGCGAACGCGTGGCCGGCGTGCGCCACCAAACAGGACCGTCGAGCGATCCGCCGGGCAGCGAAAGATCTCGGCGCGTTTGGCCGTGTAGGGCCAAAGCGGACTGACAACAATGTTGGCGTTGGTGTCCCAATGTGCGCTGGTTATTCCTCCTTGAAACGAAACATTTCCCGTCATCCAGATGGGCCGCCCTGCTATCCCTTGAGCGGCGACCAAGCCGTCGTTGTTCTCGCTGGCGTACATTTGCCACGATTGAATGAGCTGACGATGATTGTTCAGACAGCGAAGCGCGGAGCTGTCAGTTTGATTGCGGGCCAGAATCGGCAAGAAGATTACGGCTAAAAGGCAAACGACCGCCACCAGCACAAGCAATTCTGAAAGGGTAAAGGCGCGGCGGAAGGTGGGGCGACAATTGCGGAGGCGGTCAGATAAAATCAGTTTCATGGGATTCCTGTCATTATTATTGCGCCACGATCCGATACCAACGCTGGCCGGCATTGGGATGTGAATCGGTTGTTTGGGCCAGTTGGCCCGTGATGTTCACGGGTTCGGTCAGCGCTTGCCACGTCGGAGCATCCAGCGAGTCCTTATATTCCACCGCGTAAACGAGTCCCGGACTCACCAGCCAACTGATCGTGGCCGAGTTTTGGTCGGCTGCAATTTCTGCTTTGATCAAGTGCGCAGCGAACAAATCGCCGCGATGGTTGAAATCGTGGGAATCGAGATTCTCCGCCCAGCTGTGAAATAAAATAGAGCGCCCCGTCGCGCTGAAAAGGGGCGAGTGAGATCGATTATCAGCCGCGTCAACTTCGTTTCGTGCACGACTGAGACACGAGAGCAACCCGGTGTTGCGGTCCAGCAACAAGACGTCGGAGACGATGTTTGTGTCGCCGTCGGTCAAATTGGAAGCGGTGCTGCGAAACGTGATGAATCGCCCGTCGGCGCTGATATCGGGACTGTCGGAAGATCCGTTGGCGACGCCTTGGTCCGGATTGATGCTGATGAGTTGGCGCTGCCCGGTTTCAAAATCGTGGAGATAAACGTCAGCGAGGATGTTTGTATCCGCCGCCACGAGTGAACTGACGGTCGCAAAAACGAATAGATTCCCATCGTGACTGAATTTTAATCCCGGAAACGGGCGAAAAATTCCTGTCGCAATCGTCCAGGTATTGCTGGTCGGAACATCGTAACCAACGAGTGTGGTTGGGGTGCTGGCGGCGACTCGTTGCCCATTGCCGCTGATACTGAGTGCAATGGGAGTTGCCGGGAGGTTGGGGCCGGACCACACGTCGGCGCTTAATGCCGTGCTCCAGACGACCGCGCGATTGCCGGTAGCATAAACGACGAATTGTCCGTCCGGCGTCATTACGCCGAGAGGGTTATTTACCTGGAAGTGCTTGATCGTGGTGGATTGCAAATGCCGTAAGTGCGGGCTTTGCGTGGAGGTGCTGCGAAACAGCAGGAATTGTCCCGCCTGGTCAAGCTGGGGGCCGTAGAATTCAAAGCTGCCAAGCATGGCGCTGACATTCGTTGTTGTTCCGCTCCACAAATCCCGGACGAAAACATCGCGCATTTGCTCGGCATCGCCCGCCACCAGATTGCTCGCCCAGCTTGTAAAAGCCACATAGCGACCATCCCCGCTGATAGAAGGCTCGTATGACGCTCCGTTCGCCGGCGATACGCCATCGGTACTGATGCTGACTAAAGTGATGGTGTCGCTCACTAAATCGCGCACGAACACATCGCGGACTCCGTTCGTATCATAAGGAACAAGATGGTCGGCCTCACTGGCGAAGGCCAGATAACGTCCATCGGCACTTAATGAACGGGCGGCGCTGAGGACACCAATGGTGCGGGATGGCAAATTGGAGTCTCGCATTGAAATGAGTTCCGTAGTCCCAGCGGTGAGGTCGCGGACAAATACATCGGAAGATTGGTTTAAATCGTGAGCTACCAACCCGTGCCCGGTCGAGTCGAAGGCCGCAACCTGCCCATCGTCACTCAGGAAGCCGGGCGAAAACATCTGGCTGACGCCCGCGCCGGCACCATTGGTCGTCACACTCAGCAACGTTGTTGTTTCGAGTAAAATATCGCGGAGGTAAAACTCAAAATCGTAGGTGGGAGTGTTGGTGACTAAGTTGATTGCGGTGGAAACAAAGGAAACGAATCTACCGGTTGGATTGATGTTGGGCCAGTCGTAGCGCGCGTTGGTTCCGAGAGTTCCATTGGTAGTTACGCTAACCGGCGTGATGGCGGTGGTCAGAGCGTCCCAGCGCAAAACGCACACATTGGTGACGGCGGTGCCGTTGGTGTTGGCAACGAAGGCGATGAATCGGCCATCAGCGCTAATGTCCAAGCTGGAATAATCCTCTAAAATTCCGGTGGAAGCGCTGAAGCGGGGGCCGGTCCCGTTCGTATGCACGAGATCAGTCACACCGGTTTCCCGATCGTAACGCAGAATCAGCGCCGGGCTATTGACTGCCCCGGTCGCGAGACTTCCCGCAAAGGCCACATAACGGCCATCGGCGCTGATGGCGTGATTGTAAAAAATACCGTTGGTGCTACCGAGATGGGTCAGTAGCAGGCTGCGGGCATTGGTGCTCACCCAGTGAGTGACATTCGCCACCGTGTCGCGCAAATACAATTCGCCCAGGGTTCGGACGTGGGGCAGAAGATTGGTCGCGGAACTGTGGAAGGCCACATAGCGGCCGTTGGACGATATTTCCGGCACAGTCGAAATCGCAATCGGAGCCGTCATCAACCGCACAGCTCCCGCGCTCACGAAATGAGTGACGCCGAGTTGCAGGTCGCGCAGAAAAACATCAGCGAGGCCATTGGTGTCATTCGGGACCAGATTGTTTGCGCTGCTGACAAACGCGACAAAACGTCCATCCGGCGTCATCACTGGGTTGCGGCTCTCCCCATTGCCAATTCCCCCATTCGTGCTCACGCTCACCAGCAGCGTTTGCCCGAGTGTGACATGACGGACGAACACGTCGCTCAGTCCGTTCGTGTCGGCAGCCACAAGATCGTTGGCCGTGGATTCAAAGACAACCAGCGCTCCGTTGGTTGACAGGCTTGCGCCGATGGAATCGCCGTTGCCCAGTTCGCCATCGAGGTTGGCGCTCACCAGCTGCGTGACGTTTGATTGGCGATCGTGGCCGTAAATATTCCAGTAGGCGGCCAGAAACTGCGACGCGGGCCCGGAGTTTGTATTGGAGACCAAATTGTTTGCGGTGCTGGCAAACAACACATAACGCCCGTCCGGAGTGAGCCCTTGCACGGCGGAACTGCCGCCCGCCGTGATGGAAACTGGTTGCGATGGTGCAGTCGCCGTTAAGAGTTGCGCGCCATTCGAATCAGATGCGCAGGCAACGAGCAATAGGCCTGACAAGAATTGAGCTTTGAATTGGGCCGCCCAAGGACTGCGGCAATCGGCGGGGCGAAGTTGGCTTTGTTCCGGTTGGCGACCTGGCAGAGGATTGTCTGCTGCCTTTAGCACTGCATTCATACCATTATTCCCGTTCCGCTTGGGTTCGGAGGCCCGAAACTTGTGATTACTGCGACAGGTTTTGCCAGAGTTGTTTTGTTCCGTCCACCGAAATCCTCGGCTGAACGGGTAGGTATCTGTCGGGATGGTGAAAGTGCCCCTGCCGCGCTGGAAAGATTTTTCTCGAATCTGCCGCCGCGCTGAGTTTGGTTCGAAGTAGCGGCGCCTCCCTCGGTTGCGCAAACCCCGATCAAACGCGCTGCAGTGCCTCACTGGAATTATCTCCGGAATGCCGTTAGGGTGACTTCGGGTTAGTCCCGCATTATTCGCCAATGAAACCGCAAATCGACACCAAGATTGCGGCGAACGTGGTGGTAGTTCTTGGACTGCTGCTCGGGTTCGGCGCAAGCACTCGCGGCCAAACAGTCGCCGTGGGGGTGGAAACCAACTCATCGGCGGCGACCAGTCCGGCGCTCGCTGCTACTAACCAAGCCAGCGCAGACCCAATCAACATCATTGGCCCCACCCGCGTCAGCCTCCCGCCGGCTTTGGTGGATGTGGTGAGGATGTGTGAAGCCGGCATCAAAGATGAATTGGTCATCGCCTACGTGAAGAACTCGGAGCGGGCATACAACCTCACGGCAGATCAAATCGTGTACTTGCGCGACATCGGAATTTCCTCGGCGGTGATTCAAGCGCTATTGGAACAAACCGGTAGCGAATCCGAAGCCTTGGCCACGGCACCGACATATGAAACGCCGCCCGCAGAAATGGTCGCGGCCACAAATGTGGTCATGCAACCAACAACGAACATTAATGTTTTCTACACCGCACTCGCTCCGTATGGAACGTGGGTTGATTTACCGTCGTACGGCTGGTGTTGGCAACCGACCGTCGTAGCTTTGAATCCAACCTGGCGGCCCTACTCTGATCACGGTTACTGGCTCTGGTCGGATCATGGGTGGTATTGGAATTCCTATTACTCCTGGGGTTGGGCGCCGTTTCATTATGGGCGTTGGTTTGATCATCCCCGGCGCGGTTGGCTGTGGTGTCCGGATCGGGTTTGGGGACCGGCCTGGGTTTCCTGGCGTAGCACGCCGGACTATTGTGGTTGGGCGCCGTTGCCGCCCGGCGCGCATTTTTCGGCGAGCATCGGGTGGACGTTCTGGGGGGCTTCCGTGGGAGTGAATTTCGGGTTCGGGCTGCCGTCGTCCTGTTACACGTTTGTTCCCCTCCGCAACTTCTGTGATCGCCGGCCAGCCCGTCATTTCTTGAATCGCGCCCAAGTCGAGGATGCGTTCCAGCGCAGCACGGTAGTCAATCGCTTCGATGCGGACGACCGACGCCGTTTCGTCAATCGCGGTATCGAGCGCAGTCGCGTGGAAGCAGCGACCAGCACGCCGATTCGCGAGGTGGCGGTGCGGGAATTGCCAGCCAATCGCGAATCTTTCCAACGGCCCGATCGATTGGAACGCCGCGCTGATTCACAGGTGATTTATCGACCGGACCAACGCCTCTCCGTGCCGGCGAATCCGTCGTTGGAAGGATTACGTCGGGAGAGCGAATTACGCGCGGTGCGCAACACCCGGTCAGTGCTGGCTCGCGAACGCGAGGCCAATCGCCTGACGTCGCGCGATGGCAGCGACGGTCGGGGTTTGCAGCGCAGTGACGATCGAGCGTCCCCAAGTGTGACTCGGCCCGGGGGAACAGCAGACCGCTCTTCGGCGTTAACCGAGCGGGCTGGCTCGGTGGAACGCAATCGCCCGACCGCTTCAACGCAACGACCCACGCAGCATTTTCAGCGTGCTCGACCGCAAAGCGAAACGCCACGATCGCAATTCGTCGCGCCGAATCCGCGCTCGTCAATTATTCTGCGGCCGACACCGGGAACCCGCATTGAGCGCGGACCGGCGAATCGTTCCAGTCGTCAGTCGATTGGTCCGTCGCGCACCATGATTCGGCCGACGCCGACGCCCCAACGCAGCCCGACGATCATCCAAAGACCGAGCATGCCGCGGTTTCAAACGCCACGAGTTCCGAGCACCCCACAAATCCGGCCCAGCACGCCCTCGCGCTCGCCAGCGATTCGAGGTTCGAGTCGGCCCACTTCCCCAGCGCGAGGTGACGCGGTTCGGAGCGGAAGCCAGAATCAACGGCCCGGGCGTCGATGAGCATCGCCCCGCGTTGATTGGGTTTCCTGTAACCGCTTGCGGGCGTTAACAAGTGTCGCTTGCATCTCCAGTTTGCGGGCGTACGGTTAAGTGAACCTTCAGCGAAAGGACTTCTATGCCAGTTAAAACATTAAAATCGTTCCTGGACGCAAACCAGGTGAAATACGTGAGCCTCAAACATTCGAAAGCGTACACGGCGCAAGAAGTGGCCGCGTCGGCGCATGTTTCCGGACGGTCCATGGCCAAAGTGGTGATCGTCGAGATGGATGGAGAATTGGCGATGGCAGTCTTGCCGGCAAATCGCAAAGTGGTGGTGCAGGATTTGCGCGAAGTGACCGGGTCGGACCAAGTGCGTTTCGCCACCGAAGACAAGTTCAAAGGGCGTTTTCCCGATTGCGAAATTGGGGCGATGCCGCCGTTTGGCAACTTGTACGATATGGATGTCTATATGGCCGAATCACTCGCGGACAACGAGGAGATCGCCTTTAACGCGGGATCCCACGAGGAAATCATCCAGTTGGCCTACGCTGACTTCGAGCGACTGGTGAAACCCAAAGTCCTGAGTTTCACGACCTGAATGAGTCCGGCGGCGGTACTTGGGTGGAGGAAAAAAACGCGCGTTGTTCCGGAACAACGCGCGTTAAACGGAAGCCGGATTGGCGTTAAGTTATTTGGCTGTCTCGGTAGCCGGTTTTTCGCGTTTGGCGGTCCAATCCCGCGACCGGGTTTGCCCATCGCGTTCGGATTCGGATTTTCCGGTGATCGTATCGGCGCTGACTTTGCCGGTGTATTTGATCACCATTTTGTTGCCGTTAAATTCGCGCGTGACTTGGAACGACAACTCGTCGCCCTTCAGTTTGCCGTCTTCAATCGCGGTGTCATTGTTGCGACCGGATATTGTGCCCGTAACCTTGTCCCCTTCCACTTTGAATTTGAATGTGGTTTCGCGGACTTGACTGTTCTGGTTGGTAAAGCTCGATTTCCAAGTGCCGTTGAGATCGAGCTTCTGCTCTTGTGCGTTCGCGCCGAATGCGACAACCACGAGCAGAGCAGCGACAAGTTTCGCAACGGAGCGGAGGCGGCCAGGCGTGTTCGATTTGTGGATATTCATAGGACAGATTTTGGTTGTGGTTATGCGGGACGGCAGATGCTTAATCGGCGGTGGGTTGAAAGCAATTCAAATTGCGGTCCCCGGCCGCCGGCAGCTTCCAATTCGTCCACCGCTAAATCCGAGTGTGGCAACTGCATCCGGGAGAGTAATCGTTTTCAGTCAGAGACTTAATTGAACGGTTCGAAAAAAAATCTGTCTTTTTCACTTTGTGGGTTGGTGTTGGCGACAGAAACGCTTAAAGTGACGGCGAACCTCCCCACGAAAAGGGGCGCAATTGTTAAAATCGCGGACCGAGCCAGTGGAATTATGACACAAGATTTGAAAAACAACGACAGTACCGGCGGTGCGGATCATTCCAAGTGGAAAGAGATCGTGGCGCGCTACCAGAAACCATCCGTTCGACGCGCGGCGTGGCAGGTCGTGAACACGGTCATCCCCTACGTGGCCCTGTGGGTGTTGATGTACTACAGTTTGAAACTTTCGTGGTGGTTGACGATGCCGCTGGCGGTGCTGGCCGGAGGATTCCTCGTGCGCACCTTCATCATTTTCCATGACTGCGGGCACGGATCGTTTTTCAAATCGCAACGGGCCAATCACCTGCTCGGCGCCATCACGGGCGTGCTGACCTTTACGCCTTACTACCACTGGCGCTGGGAACATGCGATTCATCACTCTTCCTCGGGCGATCTGGACCGGCGCGGCACGGGCGATGTGTGGACTTTGACAGTGCAAGAATATCTGGAAGCGTCCCGGTGGAAAAAATTCTCATATCGGTTGGCGCGCAATCCGTTCATTTTGTTCGTGGTTGCTCCGATGGTTCTATTTTTGGGCATAAATCGCGTGCCCAAGCCGAAAGCGCCCACTCGCGAACGTTATTCCGTTCATCTGACCACGTTGGCGGTCGGAGCGATGTGCGCCGGATTGATTTGGATCTTCGGACTGAAAGCGTTTTTGATCATCCAGTTGACGGTTCTGATGGTGGCGGGATCGGCCGGAGTTTGGCTTTTCTACGTGCAACATCAGTTTGAAGGAGTTTACTGGGAACGGAGCGAGAACTGGGATTACGCGACCGCTGCGCTGCAAGGCAGTTCGTTTTACAAGTTGCCGAAGATCCTGCAATGGTTCTCCGGCAACATCGGATACCACCACATCCACCACCTGAGTGCGCGCATTCCGAATTACCATTTAGAGAAATGTCATAAAGCCGAACCGCTCTTCCAGACGGTGAAACCCATCACTTTGCTGGGCAGCTTGAAATCGTTCACCTTCCGGTTGTGGGATGAGCATCAGCGCCGTCTCGTTGGCTACGGTCATCTGCGCACAGTTCGCGCCCAACAACGGCAGAGCATTCATCCGCACGGTCGCGCTTAAAGCGCGGTGCCGCCCGCAAATCCTCCGTCGGCATTCAGTCGCGCCGCGATAATTCATCGTTTGCGTCACTGGAAGTCTGCGTCTTCCCCGGGGATGTCCTGTTCGTGGAATCCGCCCGTCATTGTTGAGTGCAATTGAACATTAGGGCGACGGTTCCGTCTGATTAAGCGGTCGGCACGTCGCATGCGGACCAACAAGGAGGTTTCGCTCGCTCGCCGCCGGGCCACGCTCGACATAACTGCATTCTGGAACAAGACGTATGGAAAAGGGTTCAAAGCTTTCGAAGATCAGTCTCTACCAAAACCTGGGATTTCTCGCGATTATCATGTTGGGGTTCATTGATGAACTGACGCGCTTGACGGCCTTGGTGTTTGGCGCGCAGCCGTTCGTGTGGGAATTTCGCAAATCCACCCTGGGCATGTTGCTGGTTTCGGCTGTGTGGTTTTTGGTCAGCATGTCCACCCGCCGGATACTCGACCGGTTGCGCTATCTCGAACAGTTCATGCGCGTCTGTGCCTGGTGTCATCACATTGACTACAAGGGGAGTTGGATTTCCATGGAGGAATTTTTGCGGCAGGGATTTGACACTCCCACCACGCACGGCATTTGTCCCAAATGTCTGGCGGAACAAAAGGCCGCCATTGAGCGCGCCAAAAATGTCTCCAGCGCGCCGGCCTCGAACACCAAACCGGCCTGACCACGCGGCTGGGGTCGCCGCCTCAAGCTGCGGATTTCGTCCCTGCCCTGGCTCAATCAATCTCTCGCCAACGTGTGCAACGCTTGTTAGCTTGCGCGCGAATGACGTCGTTGGCGCAAAGATTTGTTGGCGGATGTCTGAATGGTCTGGGCGGTTACGCGCTCATGGTCAAAGAGGCGCTGTTGTCTTTGTGCACATTCAAAGTCGCCTGGCGCGACCTCGCCCAGCACATTCACTTCATCGGCGTCAAATCTCAGCCCGTGGTGCTGGTCACCGGGGCCTTCACCGGTATGGTGCTGGCCGCGCAAGCTTACTATCAATTTCATCAGGTCAAAATGGACACCGCCACGCTGGCGCTCGTCGGCGTCTCCATGTGCAGTGAATTGGGCCCGGTATTGACCAGCTTGATGGTCGCCGGCCGGGTCGGAGCGGCCATCGCGGCCGAAATCGGCACGATGCGCGTCACCGAACAAATTGATGCGCTCCGCACGCTGGCCACGCATCCGGTGGACTATCTGGTTGTGCCGCGACTGGTGGCGGCCGTGGTGGTGATGCCGATTCTGACGGCCGAAGCCGTCGCCATTGGCATCGCCGGCGGCTACACTGTGGGAGTGGGACTGCTGGGAATTGATCCCACGTATTCGTGGCACAACATGCTGCGTTACACCAGCATTGCGGATTACACCATCGGGTTGATCAAGTCGGTCATTTTCGGCGGGATCATTGCCAGTATCGGCTGCTACAAAGGCATGTCTTGTCGCGAAGGCGCGGAAGGCGTCGGGCACGCTACGACGGAAGCGGTTGTGTTTGCCTCGATTTCAATCCTCATTGCGAACTTCTTTCTCACCCTCCTGCTGGGGCGGGTGTTCACCTTATATGATTGAAGTTCGCGACTTAAAAAAACGGTTCGGCGCCCAACCCGTGCTGGATGGCGTGAGCTTTCAGATCGAAGAAGGCGAAGCACTCGTCATCATCGGGCGCAGCGGCGGCGGAAAGAGCGTGCTGCTGAAACACATCATCGGGTTGTTGCAACCCGACTCCGGCGCGGTCGTGATTGAGGGCGAAGACATCACGCGGATGGGCGAACGGGATTTGATCCGCGTGCGCAGCAAGTTCGGCATGGTGTTCCAGGGCGCGGCGCTGTTCGACTCGATGACCGTGGCGGAAAACGTGGCCTTTGCCTTCCGCCGCCAACGGAAATTCACGGACAAGGAAATCGCGCATAAAGTCGCCGAAGCGCTGGACATGGTGGAGTTGCCCGGCATCGAGAAGAAGCGTCCATCCGAACTTTCCGGCGGCATGCGCAAGCGGGTGGGACTGGCTCGCGCCATCATTTACGAGCCGCAAATCCTGCTCTACGACGAACCGACGACCGGCCTCGACCCCATCGTCTCGGACAGCATTGACAAGTTGATCATTCGCGTGACGGAACGTCTGAAAGTCACCACGATTGTCGTCACCCACGACATGCGCAGCGCCCGGCGCGTCGGGCATCGGATTGTGATGCTGCACAATAAAAAGATTTACGCAACGGGCGACCCGGAAGATATTTTCACTTCAAACGATCCGGTCATCCGGCAATTTATTGACGGCGTGGCCGATCCTTGAATCAAATTATGAATCAATCCTGGATTCAAATCAAAGTAGGCATCTTCCTGTTGTTGGGCCTCATTTTACTTGGGGCCCTGACGATTTTGTTCAGCCAGAGCGCGCCCTTCTACAAAGATTACTACGAACTGCAACTCATCTCCGGCAACGTCGGGGGCATCAAACCCGGCGCCAAAGTGCTGATGCGCGGTGTGCAGGTCGGCCATGTCAATGGCACGCGTCTGAATGAAGGCGGTCAGGACGTCACGATTGTGCTGAAGATTGAAGAGGGTCGCACGCTCTACAGCGACGCGCGATTTGAAATCGAGCAAGCCGGCTTTCTGGGCGACCAGTTTGTGGCGATTTATCCGACCAAAGACCTAGGCTACCCGCTGACGAATCAGGCGGTCGTCGTGGCCAAACCGCCGTTCAACATGCAGGAGGCGGTCGCCGTCGCCACCGAGATGATCGTGAAGATCAGTCAAACCACCACGAACCTCAACGCCGCCGTCAGCGACGTGCGGCGGCTGGTGTTGACCGAGGAAAAGCTCGCCCACCTCGGCAATTCCCTCGAACGACTGAGTTTGATGATTGCCGAAGCCGAAGCCACGATCAACGGGCTGAACATGATGGTGAACAGCAACACCCAACCCGTCACCATGGCGGTCAGTAATTTGAATCAGTTCGCGGCCCAATTGCCGCCGCTGGCTGAATATGTCCATTCCATCGTGCAGAGCAACGAAACCGAAATCACCACGGCAATTCGGAATCTGCAAGTCACCACCAGTTCATTGACGAATCTGATGGCGGGACTGGAAAGCGGGCACGGCGCAGCCGGGCGACTGTTGCGCGACGAAGAGTTGGCCGCCAACCTGAGCGCCCTCGCGCAGAATCTCGCCTTCACTTCCAGCAACCTCGCGTCGCGCGGCCTGTGGGGCATCCTGTGGAAACAGAAGAATCCGCCTAACTCCGACTGCAAATGATCGCCTCCATTTGGGTCATTCGCATCTTGTTCCTCGGACTCTGCGTGCTCGCCGGACTGGCGCTGACCCAGGTGCGCCCCGACTTGTTCGGGCAACAAACCGGCGGACTCGCGGGCGGCTTCATTGGCTTCGGTTTCGGCGGACTCATGATCGCGCTGGACGAAATGCTGAAAGGCTTTTCGCTGCGCGCTTTTTCCGCGACGACTTTTGGCCTCGTGCTGGGACTGGTGGTGGCGCAATTGATTGACCACTCCGGGTTGTTTGACCGGACGGATGAAGACGTCCGCTGGCTGGTGCGGCTCGCACTTTTTTTGGGCTTCAGCTACATCGGCATGGTGCTCGCCATGCGCAGCAACAAAGAAGATTTTTCGCTCATCATTCCCTACGTGCGCTTTTCCCGACGCGGCGACAAACCCGATAATTTGATTCTGTTGGACACCAGCGCGGTCATTGACGGTCGCGTGGCGGATTTGCTCGAAGCCAACTTCATCGAAGGCATCATCGTCGTGCCGCGGTTTGTGTTGAAGGAATTGCAGCAGGTGGCGGATTCTCACGACGCCGTCAAGCGCGCGCGGGGCCGGCGCGGATTGGATATGTTGCAACGAATTCAAAAGAACCCGCGCAACGAGGTGAAAATTCACGAAGGCGATTTCCCCGAGGAAACCGGTGTAGATGCCAAGCTGGTGCGGCTGGCGCGCAATCTCAACGCCAAGCTGTTCACCAACGACCACAATCTCGGCAAGGTCGCCGCGCTACAAAACGTGACCTGCCTCAATTTGCATGAACTGGCGCGCCTGTTGAAGCCCACGCTGTTGCCGGGTGAAGTGCTGACGCTCAAAATCGTGCGCGAAGGCAAAGATAAAGGCCAGGGCGTTGCTTATTTGCCCGATGGCACGATGGTAGTTGTGAACCATGCGCAGTCGCATATCGGCCAGCAGGTGGAGGCGGCTGTGCAAAGCGTGATTCAAACTGGCGCGGGCGTCATTATCTTCGCCGATTTGCGCGAGGCCGCTTCCGGCAGTATGGGTTGAATATGGAAATGATCACTGTTCACACTGCGTTGAACTCCGCGGATGCCAACTTGACCGCGTCGCGTCTTGAGGCCGCCGGGTTTCATCCGAGCATCAAGGGCGAACTCGCCTCGCTGACAATGGAGGGCTACGCGTTGGCAGCCGGTGGCATTCTGGTGCAAGTGCCCGACGCGGAGGCGGCGGAAGCGCACGAATTTCTCAACAGTCCCGTCCAACCGCTCGAATGAATGATAAATTGTCCCGCGCGCTGACCGCCCTGAAAAAACTTCTGCCTGGCGAAATCAAACTCGACTCCGCGACTTTGAAAAAATACGCCGGTGACAAATGGTTCGCCGCGCATCAGCCCGACGCGGTCGCCCTGCCCCGCTCCACCAAATCCGTGGCTACCATCATGGGCTTTGCCAACAAGCATCGCATCCCGGTCACGGCGCGCGGCGCGGGTTATGGTTACGTTGGCGGCTGCGTCCCGTTGCGCGGCGGCATTGTGCTGTCGTTGGAACGGATGAATCGCATCCAGGAAATCAATCCCGGCGACTTTGTTGCCGTGGTGCAACCCAATGTCATCACGGCGGAGTTACAAGCGGCGGTCGAGCAGCAAAATTTGTTTTATCCACCGGACCCGGCGAGCCGGGCGAACAATTCCATCGGCGGCAACATCGTTACCAATGCCGGCGGGCCACGCTGTTTGAAGTATGGCGTGACCCGCGATTACGTGCTCGGATTGGAAGTCGTGCTCGCCAACGGCGCCATCGTGCGGCTGGGCGGGCGCACGCACAAAAACAAAACCGGCTTCGATCTGCATCGCTTGTTCGTCGGTTCGGAAGGACTGCTCGGCATTGTCACCGAGGCCACGTTGAAGTTGCTGCCGCGCCCGCCGTATCGCGCCAACCTCGCCATTGGATTCAGCTCCATGCGTCAGGCCGTGCGTACGTTGCACGCGATTCTCGGCGCGGGCTTTCTTCCGGCGGCGTTGGAACTCGCGGACGCTTTCACGCTGGCGGCGGCATACCAACGCACCAAAAGCGAACGCCTTCGCGGCTGTCGCGCGCATCTCATTGTTGAGATTGACGGGCAACGCGACTCGGTGCGCGGCGAAATCAAAGCGCTGCAACGCCTCATCCGCGCGCAGCAACCGTTATTCGTTGAAATCGGGCTGGGCGACAAACAATGCGAGGCCGTTTGGCAGATTCGCCGCGAATTTTCCTATTCGCTCCGCGACACCGGCTTGACCAAGTTGAATCAAGACATTGTCGTGCCGCGCAGCCGCTTGGAGGATCTGTTTCGTTTTGCGGCGCGGTTGCAGAAGAAACACCGATTGCAACTCGCCTGCTTCGGGCACGCTGGCGACGGCAACATTCACACAAACGTAATGGTGGATTTCACGCAAGCCGGCGCCAAAGAACGCAGCGAAGCTGCGTTGGACGATCTGTTCAAGCAAGTCCTGGCCTGGGGCGGCTCTATCACGGGCGAACACGGCATCGGTATCGCCAAGAAACGTTGGTGGCCGTTGGCGGTTTCCCGCGAGACGCGCGATTTGCACCGCACTGTCAAACGCGCGCTCGATCCCAATGCGATTTTGAACCCGGGAAAGTTTCTCTGACCAACGTCACTCCGCCGAAGCGTTACTCTTCGCCGTCGTAGTAGTCCGCCGGTTGCACCCGCACCGGCTTGGTGTGTCCCGGCAAACTCCACTTGTCGCTGTCCGGGTAGTAACACGCATCCGATGCCGGCGCATCGGTGATGAGGTGATAAATCATGTCCACCGCGCCGGTGTTCAGCAGTTGATGCGCTTCGCCGGGCGGATGCATGATGCAATCGCCTTCGCGCACTTCGGCTTTGCCGCTGGGCGTGCGCACAACGCCGCGTCCCGTGATGATCTGATAATAAACCCAGCGGGCGGAATGCGCGCGATAGGGGCCGTTGGCCGCATGCGGCGGCAGGCGGACAAGTTTAATTTCAAACGGAAACTGCACGCCCGTCAGCCGATCGCCGTTGGTCTGGCGCAACGCCGTGAGCAGGTCCTGACTGAAGTGACGAAAGCGACCTTTGGGCGAGCGGGATTCCGTCACAGGCACGGCGGCGAGGTTGATTTTTTTCATGCGGATGACGGACGGCGGGCGGTTCAGGCAAACGTCAACGTTTGGAACTCGGTTAACATTTTTTCCAACGCCATGGGATCAACGTCGGCAACCTTGCGCGACAACACGATGCCCAGAATGGCGCCTTGCGGATGCTGCACGCAATGCATGACGGTTTTCTCATGCGTCCAGGTCAATCGCGTCGGAGGCAGCCGCTGCGCGCTCAAAACTTGGAACGTATCCGCCACCAATCGCCACGCCTGTTCCAGCGCGGCGGTCGAAAAATCCCGGGCTTCCACGTCGGTGAGAAACGTTTCATCCGGAAAGCGCACCCCGCGGACCAACGCGCCGCGCAACGCCGGACTGGCGCGCAGCCAGGTGGCGATGGTGTCTTTAGCTTCGGCGCTCATGGGTATCGTTAAACGGCCTCGCGATGCGTTTTGACCAACACGCCGCGGTCGCTGGAAATCATGACCACCGCCCGCGTGCCGCCGCTTTGAATTTCGAGGCGATCAAAATCGCCGAGCGGCAAAATTTGCGCCAACCGCTGGCCGCGTTGCGAGGCGAACTCGAAAAAATTCACCCACACATCCACGTTGGGACATTGCCATTCGTAGATGACCTCCCCCTGCCCTGACAAAATCAACATCTCGTCCACGCGCGGTCGCCACGGCACGCCCGGCGGCAGGACGGGCGCCGGTTCATACCGCGGCAACGGCGCGGCGGGCGGGGGCGCTTTCTCCAGTTCTTGAATTTCCGCTGCGATAGCTTCTGCCTCGGGCGCTCCGGCGCTGGCGACCAGCGCTTCCTTGGCTTCGTCGCTTTTGCGCGCCGCTTCCATCAACAGGAATTCCCATGGCCCGGAAATTGTGCGACTCTCCGGTTCGCTGAACGGTTTGACGGCGAATTGCCCGCCGCCCAACGACAACAATTGATTGAACGCGTCCTCGCCCGTGGTCGCCCCGACTTGTGCGTGCACAATCTGTCCGGTTTCGATGAAAATTTTTCCCGTCACCCGGGCGTTGGAGATTTCCAGCACCGACGAACTGCGCGCCAGACATTCCATCTGGATGACGTCCTGCAAGCCCACTTTGCGCAACACGCCGCGAAAACCTTCCTCGGGGCGGAGTTTTACCAACTCGTTGAGCACGCCATACAGACTTTGCCAGCCGGCCGGGTTCGTGGGTTTTTCCAGGAACAACTCCGCGCCGTTGCTCAGGCAGGCCGCCCGATATTTTTCCGTCGCGTAACCGGTGAGCACGACTTTCTGCACGTTGGGATGCCCGCGGTTGAGCATCGACAACATTTGAATGCCGTCCATGACGCCCATTTGCACGTCAATCACCGCGAGGTCCACGGCATGATTTTGGAGAATGTTGAACGCGCGACTGGGATTCTCCGCGGTCAACACTTCCCAATGCCCCTCGCTGAGCACGCTCATCAACTCGCGCACCGTCTGGAGGAAGGTCGCATCGTCATCCACGAACAGCACGTGCCGCACGGCGGCAGTGCCGGGTTGGGGTGAATCATTCGTGGTCATGAATAATTTGTCAGACGCGCGATATTGAGTCGCACTTGGACCGAAAAGTGAAGTGAATTCCTCCCCCATGAACGGAAATGCGGGTCAGCGCGCGCTGAGAATGGTTTGTAATCCCGCCTCCGCCGTTTGTTGCACCCACCGATTTTTGTCGCTCAACATCCCCTGTAACGCGGGCACACTCGCCGGGGAACGCAGGCGCACAATCGCTTCCACCGCCGCCAGCCGCACTTCTTCGTCGGTATCGCGCAACAGATTTTGCAGATGTTGAAAGACGTGATCGCCCGCCTGGCCAAACACACTCGTCGGCGCGGCGGTCAACAACTCGCTGGCGCTCCGGCCCGTGATGCGCCGCAACACCGCCGCGGCGGCGAATTGTACCGCGGAATCCCGATGCCGCATCGCCTCGCGCAACTGCGGCACGAGCGCCTGCACGCGCGGCGAACGCTCCCAGTACGGATCAAGCATGCTAAGCGCGCGGGACGCGGCTTGACGCACACCCATGTGTTCGTCCACCAATGCCAGGACCAAATTCTCAATGACGCCTTCGTCGCCCGCGCCGACCCGGCCAATGGCATCCACCGCGTTCTGCCGCACCTCCTGATCGCGGTCGTGCAACAGACTCATCACCGTTTCCAGCGCGCTGCGGTCGCCTAACCGGCCCAGCGCCTCGGCCAGCGCGGCTCGCACTTCCCATTCCCGATCGTTGACCAGCGGTTGCAACGATTTCACCGCTTCTTTATCGCCCAATTCACCCAGCGCCGTGATCACCGCCACGCGCACGTTGCGATCCCGGTCTTTGAGCGCCGCCACCAATCCCGATAACGCCTGTACGTCGCCCAATCGCGCCAACCCGCTGGCCGCCGCCGAACGCACCATGCCCTCGGCATCCTTGAGCGCGGTCAGCAACGGCTTGAGGCTGCTCGGGTCGCCCACATCCGCCAACGCATGCGCCGCCGCGACGCGCCGTTCGTAGCTGCCGCCGCGCAACACCGCCGCCAAGGCGCTCACCGCCGCCGTGCCAAACATTGTCACCCGCTTGAAATCGCCGCAGGCAACGTAAAACGGAATTTGTTCACCCATCGTGCGCGGTGCCCAACCCAACGCGCGCAACGCCTGGGCCGCGTGATATTGCACCCCCGGTGTGCCGCGCAACAACACCGCCACCAGCGGATCAATCACCGAAGCGTCCCCGCGTTTCTTCAACGCCTGGGCCGCCATCTCCTGAACCGTGTCGCTGTGGTCGCGCAACGCACTGATCAATGGCTTGAGCACGCGGCGGTCTTCCAAATCACTCAACGCCGCCACCACCTCCACGCGCACGGCCGGCTCGTCGTCCTGCAACGCCTCGCTCAGCACGTCAATCGCCTCCGGCTCCTTCAGCGCGCGAATCCGCTGCACCGCTTCCAAGCGCTTTTGCGGCGCCTCGGACTTCAACCCGCGCTGGGCCAACCAGAGTTTGGTTCGTAGCATGATCGCAGTTCCAATCTCCTACCGGTCCACTTCCCCCAACACGATGTCCACACTGCCCAAAATCACCACCACATCGGCGACGGTATGGCCAAGGCACATATCCTCCAGCACCGTCAGATTGATGAAACTTGGCGGGCGCACGCGATACCGATACGGATTCGGTCCGCCATCGCTGATTAGATAGAAACCCAATTCTCCCTTCGGCGCCTCAATGCGCCCGTACGCCTCGCCCGCTTTCGGCCGGAAGCCGCGCAACTTCGCTTTCGGATCAATGATCGGTCCGTCCGGAATCGTCGCCAGCGCCTGCTCCAGAATCTTCACTGACTCGCGCATTTCCAGCACGCGCACGTAATAACGATCATACGTGTCGCCCGCGTCACCCAGCGGGACTTTGAATTGAAAACGGTCGTAGATGCCGTACTTGTCCACCTTGCGAATGTCGTAGTTCACTCCCGCCGCGCGCAACATCGGTCCGGTGATGCCCGCGCTCACGGCGAGGTCGCGCGGCAATTTCCCGATGCCCTGCGTGCGCGCCATGAGAATTTCATTGCCCGCCAGCAATGCTTCAAACTCGTCAATGAATCGCGGCGTTTCCGCCACCACTTTGCGCGCTTGCTCCAGCCAACCGGGCGGCAAATCGCACCGACACCCGCCGAACCGCATGTAGTTGCACATCATCCGCGCCCCCGTCAGCGATTCGAACAAATCCAGAATCTTCTCACGCTCGCGAAACGCATACATCAACGGTGTGCCGCTCGCGCCCATGTCCTGCGCCAGGAATCCCGCGAGACATGCGTGATTTTGCAACCGCGTCAACTCGGCCGTGATCACGCGAATGTATTCGGCGCGCTCGGGCACTTGCAACCCGGCCAGGCGCTCCACCGTCAACGCATACGCCCAGTTGTTCGTCAGCGAACAAAAATAATCCAGCCGATCCGTGTACGGCATGGAACTCAGATAACTCGTGCCCTCGGCGATTTTCTCGTGATTGCGATGCAGGTAACCGAAGACCGGCTTGAGTTTCACCACTCGTTCGCCGTCCAGCACCACGTCCATGCGGAACACTCCGTGCGTGGACGGATGATGCGGGCCCATGGCAACCTCGAGGAATTCTCCGTCGCCCTCCTTGGTCAACAGTTCGTAATTCTGCCGCGGCGGCTCAATCACAACGCTCATAACTTGTTTCCCATCGGCGCGAATTATGCGCCAAACCTCCCGCCGGAACAACCCTCTCGTGCTGCTTTTCTCGCCGCAGAAATTGTTTCCGCAGTTCGGTCCCCCGGCCTCCCCTCAGCGTGCCGGCACACATCTGTGTCCCGCTTCCGGCTTGCTCCGCCGGAATCACTCGCTCATTGTTCGCCCCAACGCGTGAGCACCGCACCGTCATCCCCTGCCCCTGCGCCGCGAGCGAATCTCCTGCCCACGCTCGGCCTCTTTTCCACCGTCATGCTCGTCGTTGGCGGCGTCATCGGCTCGGGCATCTTTCGCAAACCCGGCGTCATGGCCGCGCAACTCGGTTCGCCCGAACTCCTCCTGCTCGTCTGGATTCTCGCCGGCGTCATCACCCTCTTCGGCGCGCTCACCAACGCCGAAATCGCCAGCCTCATCCCCGAAACCGGCGGTCAATACATCTATTTCGAACGCATGTATGGTCCGTTCTTCGCCTTCCTTTACGGCTGGGCCATCTTTGCCATCATTCAATGCGGCAGCATCGCGGCTGTCGCCTACGTTTTCGCCGAATACTCCACCCAATTCTTTGCCCTGCCCCATTTTCCCGAAACCGTCGCCACCTGGTCCTTCCATCTGCCGTTCATCGGCGACATTACTCCCTTCAAAGAAATCGGCGTCAAAGGCCTCGCCGCCGCGCTCATCATTCTCCTCACCGCTGTGAACTACCTTGGCGTGCGCTTCGGCGGGCTCGTGCAAAACATTTTCACCGTCGCCAAAATCATCGCCATGCTCCTGCTCGTTCTCGGCGCGTTCCTGATGCCTGCCCCCGGCAGCGGCGTCGCGAACTTCGCCACCGACAGCACTACCGCGTCATTGACCGGTCTCGCGCTCTTCGCCGCCATCGCCGCCGCCTTGCAAGGCGCGTTCTGGGCCTACGACGGCTGGAACAAACTCACCTACATCGCCGGCGAAGTGAAACAACCCCAGCGCAACATCCCCCTCGGTCTGCTCTGGGGCATGCTCATTGTCACCGCCATTTACCTCCTGATGAACCTCGCCTACGCCTACGTGTTGCCCATCGATGAAATGGCCCGCTCCAAGCTCGTTGCCGCCGACGTCGCCGATAAATTATTCCCGCACGGCGGACGCTGGATCGCCGCCTTGGTCATGCTCTCCACCTTTGGCACCGCCAACGCCATCATCATGGCCACCGCCCGCGTCTATTTCTCCATGGCCCGCATGAACGTCTTTCCCCGCTTCATTGGCCACGTCCATCCGCGCTATCACACCCCCGCCGCCTCGCTCGTCGTGCAAGGCCTCTGGAGCGTCGCCCTCCTCTTCAGCGGCACCTTCGACACCCTGACCGACACCTTGATTTTTGTGACCTGGATTTTCTACGCGGCCGGAGCGTACGGAATTTTTGTGCTGCGCCGCAAATGGCCCGACGCTCGCCGCCTCTACCGCGTGCCCGGTTACCCGTTTGTGCCCCTCATCTTCATCCTCTTTGCCGTCATCTTTCTGGGCCTCACCGCCTACAACGACCTCGTCACCTACCGCGAAGCCGTGGCCGCCGGCAAACCTGCTCTGATCAATTCCCTCTTTGGCCTCGCCCTCGTCTTCATCGGCACGCCGCTCTACTTTCTCTTTCAAAGAAAATCGCCGCCCCAATCCGCCCGCTCCCCGTAGGGCGACACTCCCGCCTCGCCACCCCTTCCGGACCGTGAGTGTTCCCCACTCGCAGCGCCGGGAGAACGATTGGACCATCGCAGGTTCAAACAAATTTAACCCGTGATAGGGTCGGCGCCCGCGGAACCAAGCTCCATGAACGGGTTCATTGTGAGCACCAGTGGCGAGCCCGTTTACAGCTCCCTTCCGGTTCGCCCCCGCTTCACCACATCGCCCGCACTTTGCAAGTGCTCAGGATTCTTTCGTGACAGGGTGCGCGGCAGGTGTTTGGTATGCTCCTGAGGAACTAACCCGATAATCCGGAACGAGACGGTAATTGAGAGTGGTCGCCATGGCTTCCAGCCGTTGGAGCTTCTTGCGGCGCATCTTTTCTTCCTCTTTGGCGAAGACTGCCGGGTTGAACGGTTGTTTGTGTTTGAGCAGATGCTGATTGGCACGGGGACGCGTGATCTGTCCCGCTATGCCTGCCGGGACAAGAAATTGACATTGAATCCACCGTTCGTCACCCTGACCGCATGGCAAAACCGGCTTTAGGACGAGGTTTGGGTGCGTTGTTGGGTGGCTCTTCCGCCATCGCCAATCCCGCGTCGGTGAAGCCCGCGACCGCCACCACCGAGTCCACGAACACCACGCCATCTGGCGTGCCGGCCACCGTGCCGCACGCGGTGATCCCCCCGCCCGCCTCGGCGTCACGCGACACCGTGCGGCGCGTGCCCGTGACACAGGTGCAGCCGTGCGCTTTTCAGCCCCGTAAAGATTTTCCGCCGGAAGCGTTGCAGGAACTTGCGGATTCCATCAAAGCGCAAGGCATCGTGCAGCCGCTGATTGTCCGGCCGCATGGTCAGCAGTTTGAACTCATCGCCGGGGAACGGCGTTGGCGCGCCGCGCAATTGGCCGGCCTCACCGAAGTGCCCGTGATTGTGCGTGAGGCGGATGATCGTGCGGTGTTGGAGATGGCGCTCATCGAAAACCTGCAACGCGAGAATCTCAACGCCATCGAAGAAGCGCTCGGTTACGCGCAACTGGTGAATCAATTTCAACTCACGCAGGAACTGGTCGCGACCAAGGTGGGCAAGAGCCGTGCCGTGGTCGCGAATGCGCTGCGATTGCTCAAGTTGCCCGGCCAGGTGCAAAGCTTTATTCGGGACGGAAGACTTTCCGTGGGACACGCGAAAGTCATTCTCGGTCTCACAAGTCCGACGCAACAAAGCGAAGCCGCCGAACGCGTCATCAAGGAGGGATTAAACGTCCGCCAGGCCGAAGGGCTCGTGGCGAAACTGCAAACGCGCGGTGAACCGAAGAAATCCAGCCCGACGCCGCTGGCGACGGACGCGCATGTGTCGAATCTGGAAACCAAGATTCGCGAGAAATTAGGAACAAAAGTTTCATTGAAATACGCCAATGGAAAGGGCTCGTTGGCCATCAATTTCTACAGCGATGCTGAACTGGAAGGCGTCTTGCAAGCGCTCGGCATCAACGCGGACTAAGCTTTTTGTTAACATCCATTCACTGTTCCGACCGAAACCATGAACAATACCCCAGAATTACGCGCCAGTTGCGCCAACCAACTCCAAGCCAACCTCGCCAAAGTCAGCACGCTCAACGCGTTTGTCGGACTCGATGGCTTCGTGGATGAAATCCTGCATGTGGTCGATAAACGCGCGAGCGCCGATAGCTTCACGCGCCTGCCGACCATTGCGAAATACGCCGAACGACTCGCGGCCGCCGCGGGCAAGAGCACCAATGTCGAAATGGTCGGTCAGCAAACCAAACTTGGCGGGAACGGCCCGATCATGGCCAATGCGCTCGCCAGTTTCGGCCTCAAGGTTTCGTATCTCGGCAACCTGGGTTATCCCAATATCCATCCCGTGTTCGCGGATTTCACCAAGCGCGCTGAAGTCCACACGCTGGCCGAGCCGGGATACACGGATGCGCTGGAGTTCGAGGATGGCAAAATCATGTGCGGCAAATTGTCCGCGTTGAAGGAAGTCAACTGGGAGAACATCAAGAGTCGTTTCGGCTTTGATCAATTCCTGAGCCGGATGCAGAACGCGCAGTTCGTTGGGTTCGTGAACTGGACGATGTTGACTGGCATGAATGAAATCTGGGAAGCCATTCTCAAGGAGGTGTGCCCCAAACTCAACGGGGCACGCCGCAAGGTGTTCTTCGATCTGGCCGATCCGGAAAAGCGCACGCGGGAAGATATCCTGAAAGCGTTAAAACTCATCGGCGGATTCGAGGCGCATTTCGATGCCATTCTCGGTTTGAACGAGAAAGAAGCTTATGAAATCGGCGGACATCTCGACCTCGATCTGAAAGACCGCTCGCCCGAAGGCTTGCTAAAACTCGCCAAACAGATTCGCGAACGCGTCGCCATCGGCACCGTGGTGGTCCACCCCGTTTCCTTCGCGCTGGCCGTAAACGCCAAGTCAGCCGCGATTGTGGAAGGTCCGTTCACCCCCAAACCGCTCATCACCACGGGGGCGGGCGATCACTTCAACGCCGGTTTTTGTCTCGGACAGATGCTGGGACTCGACATTCCCGCCAGCGTGCTGACTGGCGTTTCCACCAGCGGTTTTTATGTGCGCACGGCGAAGAGTCCCACCGTGCAAGACCTCGTGGGTTTGCAACAGAACTGGCCGAGCAAATGATTTTACCTGTCGTCAAATACGGTCATCCCATTTTGCGCCAGAAGGGTGCGCGCATCGACAGCATCACGCCGGAGCTCAAGCGACTGATCGCCGACATGTTTGAAACGATGTACGCCACCAAAGGCATTGGGTTGGCCGCGCAGCAGATTGGCAAGGCACTTCAGTTGACCGTCATTGATGTGCGTGGCGTGACTGATCGGCCTTCCACTCTGGAACGGGATGGCAAACCCGCCGATGTGGACAAGTTCATGCCGCTGGTGTTGATCAATCCCGAACTCAAACCCTTGAATGATGCTGTGCTTGGGCCGGAGGGCTGTTTGAGCTTTCCCGAATTATACGGTGACGTGCTCCGTCCCGAGTCTGTGGAAGTGAATGCACTCGATGCCAAGGGAAAACCGATTGCGTTTCGGTGCGGCGGTTTGCTCGCCCGGGCCGTGCAACACGAGACGGATCATTTGAACGGCATCTTGTTCATCGATCGCATGGACCGGAAGAGCAAGAACGAGATTCGCGACGAATTGGATTTGCTCCAGGCCGAAACCAAAGCGGAGTTGGAGCAAAAACACGCCAAATCTCCGGCGTGATCGTCAGTCGCGGAAATTCTGAAACTGCAACGCCACCGGAAATTCCTTTCCTTGCACTGCGCCGATGACGGCTTGTAGTTCATCGCGACTTTTTCCCGTGACGCGAATCTGTTGATCCTGAATCTGCGTGGTGACTTTGAATTTTCCGTCGCGAATAAAAGTCGTCACCTGCTTGGCGACATCGGTCGCGATGCCTTGCTTGATTTTGATGACCTGGCGCGCGTGACCCAGCGGCGAAACGTCAGGCTTCCCCTGCTCCACGTTTTTCATGCTGATGTTGCGCCGGGCCAGCTTGCCCATGACGATCTCAACCAGCGCATTGATTTTGAACTGATCCTCGGCGGAAAGTTTGATGTCGTTTTTCTCCAACACGATCTCGGCTTTGCTCCCCTTGAAATCGAAGCGGTTGGCGAGTTCCTTCTTCGCGATGTTCACCGCGTTCTCGATTTCCATCGAGTTCACTTCACTGACAATGTCGAATGACGGCATGGCGAAATGTTAATGAGTGCAAGTCAGATGGGAAGAACTTTACCGATGCAATCCGACGGAGACAGAAAATGATTTTGACTTTGAACCGTTGGCCTCGCTAATCTTTGCGCCGCTTTTGGATGGGGTCGTAGCTCAGTTGGTAGAGCACCACAATGGCATTGTGGGGGTCAGGAGTTCGAATCTCCTCGGCTCCACCATCCTTTTCTTCGCTTGGTTTTTCCGGTGAAAACCGAAATCCCACGGCGACTGCATTCATTAGTTTTGTGATGAGCGGACCAAGCGCACCTCGTAAACTCCGCCGGCCAGCCAATTCTTGGCGACAAATTTAACCGTGATGCGCCCATTGGCAGCCGACTGGAGAATATCAGCGGGAATAGGATAGCGTCGCTCGAAGAATTTCCCCGGTTGCGCTCCCTTGAGTTCCTCCGTCGCCACCACCCGACCGTCCACCAAAATATCAAATGTGCGTCCCGTATCGCCGCCCCAGTAGGTGATAGCGAGTTCGGCGGCCTGACTATTTCGGGTATTCAACATGTATTGAAACGAACGTCCATGCCGCCAGCGCCGGTTCTCGTGCATGCCGGTCTCGGTTTCTTCGCCGGCGAATCCATGTTCCACTTCCGATTGTTGTTCGCCGATGGCAACGCTATCGAGTGTGGCGGCCTCACGTGCCATCCGGGTGCGTTCTTCCGCGGCGAGCGACTCACGTCGCGCGAGAAATTCCTCCCTGGTTGCGGTCGCCCAATACATCTGATACCGCGCATCGTGCAGCCGGAAAAACGGAACGAGCGGGAGCCCTTTGGGCGCGGCCGGCTCAACGACATCAACAATGCGGAAGCGCAGCGGCCCCGCGTCCTGGTCGACAACCACGTGCTTTGGCAAATCCGCGATACTCGCGAGCAGAGTCGGGGCGCGATCCAACGGCACCAATGGGCCATGTGCCACGTGTCCCATCCGTGTGTGGTCCGCGCGCAGGCCCACGAGCGCGTTCGTTCCCGCCGGCGCCACCAGCACAATCGGGCCGTGTAAAAACGCAACCCACGCCGAACCATCCGGCAATGGCTCTACCATCGTTCGCATCGGCAATTCCATTTCCACGCGGTCGCCGTCTCGCCATTCGCGGCGTAACGCAAGGTAGGACGACGGTTTTGATGAAACGGCCATCGGTTCGCCGTTCACGCGCACTTTCAGTTCGCCTGCCGCCACCCAACTTGGATGCCGCAGATGCAGCGTGAACGTGGCGGGAGTTTTGAGTTGCAGCCGTAGTCGCGTTTGCGCTTCGTCAGGAAAAGCCGTCTCTTGTTGCAGTGTCAGACCAAGGTTTGTCGCGGACAGTTCGGACGCGATAAACAAATTAACGTAAAGACCGTCGGCAGCCTGCGAGTAAATGAACTCGCCGTATTTTCCGGGATTTTCCATGCCGCTGCCTACGCAACACCAGAAGGCTTGCTCCGGCTGCGAATACACGCGGTAATGCTCCGGCCGAATCGGCGTAAAATAAACATACCCAGGCTTGGTCGGGTGAATGGAGGCGAGAATGTGGTTGTAGAGGGCTCGTTCGTAGTAATCCGCGTATTCAGCCTTCGGGTGTGTGGCGAAGAGTTGCTCCGTCAACCGTAGCATGTTGTATGTGTTGCAAGTCTCCGGACCTTCGCGATGCTCAAGCATCCGCGAGAAGTCCTTCGGATCATTGAAATGTTCGGAAACGCTGTTCCCGCCAAAAGCTACCGAGCGACGATTTACGACGGTCTCCCAAAAGAATTGTGCCCCACCGGCAGCGCGCTCGTCGCCGCTTAGCGTTGCGATGCGCTTCAAACCGATGACTTTCGGAATCTGCGTATTGGCGTGCATCCCGGTCAAGCGATCCTCTTGGCGTTGCAACGGGTCGAGCACTGCCTGATGACAAAATCGGCGCGCGGCGCGCAGAAACTTTTCTTCGCCGGTAATCGCGTAGAGATCGGCCAGCACCTCATTCATGCCGCCGTGCTCGGCCTGTAGCATGCGCTGCATCTGGTTGTCGGAAAGCGCAGCGGTAAGTTTTTCGCACCAGTCACCGTAGCGGACTAGAATTTCCCGAGCCTTGGAGTGGCCCAGCGTGAGATAGACATCGCGCAAGCCCGCAAAAGTCTTGTGGAGGTTGTACCACGGCACCCATTTGCCATTGATCCCGAAGCCGTGGGCATTGATTCGCCCAGCCTCAATCTCTTTCCAGAACGCGCGCCCCCCGGGAACGCCACCAAGATAACCGTCGCCGGAAGCGGCCTGACAACGCTCCAGTTCCATGAGCACGTGATCGAGCCGTCGCTGAAGTTCGCCATCCGCCGTATCCGCGCCGGATGCAATCATGGTTGCCAGCGCCGAGAGATAATGGCCGGCAGTGTGGCCATCGAGGCCGGTACTTTCCCAATTGCCGTAAGACGCGGCCCGGGGCGTCAAACCCGCCTCGCGCAAGAACGGCGCGAGCAGTCGGTCCGGATCATGGGCCAACAAATAATCGCGATTCGCCGTCACTGCTTTGGTGAAAGGCCCATCCAACAAGCGCACCGCGGCCAACGGGAATGGTCGGGCCAAAATCGTCGGCGATTGATTCGTCGTCGCGGCCGCAAGCGTAGGACTTACAGTCGCAACCCCAAACGTGATGAGCAGCAGCAGCCCCGCGCGAATCGTCCGGCGCAAGGCTATTGTACGGAATGGTTCGAAGGAATTATTTACTGCCAGGCGAGTTGGTTTGCCGATTTGATGCATGCTGGGCTTGTATAGCACTATCCCAAGCGAAACAAAAGTCGAAGTCGGAGCCATCGAAACCAGCGCTTGCCTGCTTTCTTTCCTTGAAATTACGCCGGCAAAATTCAACCCTGCCGCTCGTATTTTCAAGAACCGTCAATCGCAAATCTGAAATCGCAAATTGAATATGGCCTATAAAGACGTCACCCCGCCCGCCGGCGGTAAAATTTCCATCAAAGCCGGTAAACTCAACGTGCCGGAAAATCCCATCGTCCCGTTCATTCGCGGCGACGGCACCGGGCCGGACATCTGGGCCGCCAGCGTGCGCGTCTTTGATGCCGCGGTGGAAAAAGCTTACGGTGGTAAACGCAAAATCTCCTGGTTTGAAGTGTTCGCGGGCGAAGCGTCGAAAAACAGATTCGACAACTGGCTACCCGATGACACCGTCGAAGCGTTCAAGGAATTCCTCGTCGGCATCAAGGGCCCGCTCACCACGCCCGTCGGCGGCGGCATTCGCTCGTTGAACGTTGCGCTGCGCCAGATGCTTGATCTCTACGTTTGTTTGCGCCCGGTGCAATGGTTCACCGGTGTCCCCTCCCCGGTGAAACATCCGGAGAAAGTGGACATGGTCATCTTCCGCGAGAACACCGAAGACATTTACGCGGGCATTGACTACCAAGCCGGTTCAGTCGAAGCGAAAAAGATCATTGAGTTTCTGCAAAAGGAAATGCCCGCCGCGTTCAAGAAAATCCGCTTCGGCGCGGAAGCCTTGGACACCGTCGGCATCGGCATCAAACCTGTGAGCAAGCCGGGCACGGAACGTCTGGTGCGCTCGGCCATCGAATATGCCATCGCGAACAAACGTAAGAGCGTCACGATTGTGCACAAGGGCAACATCATGAAGTTCACCGAGGGCGCGTTTCGCGACTGGGGTTACGAACTGGCCAAACGCGAATTCGGCGCGGTGGAAATTGACGGCGGTCCGTGGTGCAAAATTCCCGAAGGCAAACCCGGCGCGGGCATCATCATCAAGGACGCCATCGCCGATATTACGTTGCAACAAGTGCTCACGCGCCCGACAGATTTTGACGTCATCGCGACGTTGAATCTTAACGGCGATTATCTCAGTGACGCGCTCGCGGCGCAGGTCGGCGGCATTGGCATCGCGCCCGGAGGTAACATCAATTACCTCAGCGGCCATGCCATCTTCGAAGCCACCCACGGCACCGCGCCGAAGTACGCGAACAAAGACGTCGTAAATCCCGGCTCTGTGGTGTTGAGCGGCGAAATGATGTTGCGCTACATGGGCTGGGCCGAAGCGGCGGATTTGATTCTCAAAGGATTGAACGGTGCGATCGGGTCAAAGAAGGTGACATACGATTTCGCGCGTTTGATGGAAGGTGCAACCGAAATCAAGTGTTCCGCCTTCGGCGACAACATCATCGCCAACATGTAATCAACCAAAGCTTTATTGCGCGAGCGGATGGACGAAGAGTCTGTCCGCTTTTTTATTCCGCGCTTTTTCCAAAGTATTCCCTCATATTGCTGCCCCAGTGAAACTGACCAATGCTCAAATCCGCGACTTCAAAGCGCGCGGTCAATTGCTGAAACCAACGCTGAAAGTCGGGAAAGAAGGCCTGACGCCGCAATTCATCGCCGCCCTCGACGAGGCGCTGCAGCATAACGAATTGCTCAAAGTAAAATTCGCCGATCTCAAGGATCAGAAGAAAGAACTCGCGCCGCAACTCGCTGAAAAGACTGGCAGCCAACTCATCATGCGCGTTGGCAATGTCGCCGTGCTTTATCGTCCGAAGCCGGATCAAGATCAAACCCACGCCGAGAACGACTGATTTGACCGCGACGGATGCAATTAATCCAAACACGTCGCAAATCAAACTTGCCAAACGGAAACTGAACGCGTTGAATATCCGTCCTTCTGAGGCTGGGTAGCTCAGTCGGTAGAGCAGAGGACTGAAAATCCTTGTGTCGGCGGTTCGATTCCGCCCCCAGCCACCACTTTTTAGCATTCCTCAATTTCTCTGGCTTGGTTTTGGCTTAGTTTTTTCCTGCTCCCCTTTCCCGCCCTGAGGGTTGCGAAAATCCTCACGTCACTACAGTCGCGAGGATTTCAAAATCCGCCGCCCGTCTCGAATCGGGGCTTCGTCAAAAGGAGATTCGTTGGACGACAACTCCCGGATAAAAGTCGTCGTTGCGCTGAACGGGCTCGCGGATATTTCAAGAGCGGATTTCCAAGGCGAAGGCAATCTTGCGATCGAACTTTTCGGGCAACATCACACGCAGGCCGGCTTCGTCGCGGGTGAACTTCAGTTTGCCGCCACCGACCAGACGAACGCTCGCAATCTTGCCCGGCCAATACTGCGAATGGCTCGCGAGAGATTTCACCGTGACACTTCCGTCTTTTGGAATTTCCAGCACGATGGCGTAAAGCTTCTTGCCGTCCTTGGAGTGCGTGAACCGGATGTCCTCCGCCGTGAACGGCGTGTTGGACACGTCCTTCTGACCGTCGAACTGGCCTTTTTCGGCGGATTGTGTCGAAGGGCCTTCGCCGTAAACTTTCCACGGACGCGTCGCATAAATCGCCGCGCCGTTCACCTTCAACCACGCGCCGATTTCCTTGACGATTTCAACTTCGAGTTCATCCGGCTGACCGTCGCGCCGCAGCGGCACACTCAACATGAGATTGCCGTTCTTGCTGACGATGTCGGCCAGCATTCGGACCACGGAGGGCGCGGATTTGTAGCCCTTGCGCTCGTAGAGGCCGCGGCTGTAGTGCCACGACCCAATGCAAGTATCCGTCTGCCACGGTTGCGGCAGGATGTCGTGCGCCTTGCCGCGTTCGATGTCATAGACCATCGTCCGGCGCTGCATCTCGTTGAGATGTTTCCCGTTCATCACCGCCTCGGTGCGGCCGTTCTTGTTGAGGCGCGAGTTGTAGAAGTGCGCAGCGAGTTTCAGCGGCACTTCGCTGGCAATCTCGTGAAACGGCAGGATCGCGTCATCGAAATACATTTGGTCGGGTTGATAATCGTCCCAGAGTTGCTTCGTGCGTTGGAAGAATTTTTCCAGGTAGGCCGCATCGGGCAGGCTCGTGCCTTTGGCGGGATCGAAATCGTGATGCAGCGTTCGGCCCGGGCGGTGGTTCTGTTCATAAAGGTCCTGCGGATCGAGGCCGTCCCACCAAAGACCTTTGCCATCGGCCTTGGTCAACTTGCCGTCGTAAGGCACGCCGGCGAACGGCCCGTCCTTGTCCGCGCCTTGCGCTACTTGGTACCACGTCCAGGCTCGGGCGGCGTGGACGCTGACGGCAAACCGCAAACCGTGCTTCCGAGCCGCCTTCGCCCAGCCGCCGATCAAATCTTTTCTTGGACCGACGTTGACCGAGTTCCACGGCTGATATTTGGAATTCCAAAGATCGAGGTTGTCGTGGTGATTGGCGAGGGCCATGAAATACTTCGCGCCGTTATCTTTGTAGAATTTCAACAGCGCATCGGGATCGAATCGTTCCGCCTTCCAGACACCGATCACGTCCTTGAAACCGTTGGTGGAGGGATGACCGTAGTCATTCAGGTGCGCTTTGTATTGGCCGCTGCCTTGCACGTAAATGTTGCGCGCATACCAGTCGCCGTGTTCGGGCTGGCTTTGCGGCCCCCAGTGTGCCCAGATGCCGAACTTCGCGTCGCGAAACCATTCCGGGCACTGGTAATTCGTCAACGAATTCCAATCGGGTTTGAACGGCCCGGCAGCAATGGGCGGCAGTTGCAGAGAATAATTGGTTTGCGCCACTGCGCCGGAGAGCGAGACGGCCAGCAACAGGGCGGACAATTTGATCACAATTGGTTTCATCGTTTATGGATTTTCAGAACCGTCCAAATGCGTCTTCACTTCACGCAAAGGGCGCAAAGGTGTGGGCAGGAAATCTCTCTGCGGACGTTGCCGCCTCGGCGTGAGTTTCATTTCGCAATCAGTCTGCGTCACGGATAAACCAGCCGGAAGAACGCCGCGCCGTTGGTGGTCGGAATGGACACCGCATTGGCGGCCTGAGTGCCAGCAACATCCTGCCAGTTGGTCGTGTTCAAGTCGGTGTTCATTTGCAGCCGCCAACCCGTGTGGTCGCCGGGCCAGGTGAACTGCAGTTCGCCCCCGCTGATCGTGAACGCCAAGTTCGGCGGCACCAGCGACACGAGTTGCGCGCTGACCGGCAGCGAATCGAGGCTTTCGCCCGTGAAGTTCGCGGCGCGGACGACGTAATAATAGGTTCCGCCGTTGGTCACGTTCGTGTCCGTAAAACTTGTGCCACTGAGTTGCGCGATGGGCGTGAAGGGACCGCCGCTATTGTCGGAACGGCTGAGCGTGTAGCTGGTCGCATTCGCCACGTGGTTCCATGTAAGTTGGACCTGAGCGTGGCCCGGCGTGGCTGCGAGTCCATTCGGAGCGCCGAGTAAGGGCTGAAAAAGAGCGATCTCGCCGGCACTCATCGCGTGGCCGTAGATGCGGAAGTCGTCGAGCGAACTGTTGAGATACGGATCATTGAACTGCGACTTGCCGAGGTAATTTGCCGTCGCGATGCCAAGGCTCGAAGGATTGAGCGTCATGGCGGTGCTGATCGCCACCTGCGACCCGTTGAGATACAGCCGTCCGGTGCTGTTGGACAAGACGACGGCGAAGTGCGCCCAGTTGCCGATGGGTGTGGTGACCGAACTATCAAGCCGGTTGGCGGCGGTCTCCGGAACTCCGGGGGTGCGGATGGCGAAGCGCAGCTTGTTGGCGCTGCCACCGGTGCCGAACTGCGTGGTGAGAAACATGTAATTGTCCGTGCCGGTGCCGAAGTCGAAGATGCGCTGCCAGGTGGCGACCGTGCCCAGCTTGATCCAACCCATGATCGTGCAGTTGGTCAGACCATTCACAATTCCCGCTGGCAATGTCGCGTATTGCGAGGCAGCGCTGGCGAGCGTGAGTCCGTTGCTGATCTTCCCGGCGGTGAAGGTCGGGTTGTTGATGAGCGTGGCATGGCGCGCGTGAACGCTGGAGTCGGCGGCGACGTTTCCCGCGCTTTCGTCGAACTTGAGATGGAGGGCCAGGGTGCTCGAGGTGGCGGAGGCTTCCGCGCTCTGGACCGACTCATTGGCGGCTGTGTCCATTGCGGACACGACGTAGTAGTAGGTGGTGCCGTCGGTGACGGTGTTGTCGGTGTATGCGTTGGTGGCCAGACCTGTGGCGATGCTGGTGTAACCGCTGCCGTTGGTGGTGGAGCGATACACGGTGTAACTCGCGAAATCTGGCTCGGTGTTGTCGGCCCAGTCCAGCGAGATGGTGCCGCCGGCAGCCGTGGCCGTCAGGTTTGTGGGTGCTGCGGGTGGCGTGGTGTCGTCGCCGGGAGCGCCGCCGTTCTTGACGTCGTTGACCTGCGAGGCCGTCAGCGCGTAGTTGTAAATTCGAAAGTCATCAATCCGGCCGTTGAACAAAGGATCAGACCCGAACTGACTCTTGCCGATGTAGTTGTTCGCCGGTTTGAAATCGAAGCCGGTCGGGTTGATGGCGGCGACCTTGGTCGCGACCGGAAAGCCGTTCACGTAAAGCGTCGCCGTGTCACCCTTGAGCGTCACGGCGACGTGAACCCAGGTCCCGATGGCCAGCGCGGAGGTTTCGGCGAACTGCTCGCCCTTGCCGTTGTTGAACGCGAAGCGCAACGTGTTGCCACCCGATTTGGGCGAGAGAAACAAATACCGGCTCGTGCTGTCGCCGAAATCGAAGATGCGCTGCCAGTTGCCGCCGCCATCCCAGTTGACCCACGCGGCAATGGTCATCCTCTCCACGGTGCGGACCACGCCGGACGGAATCCTGAGATGATCGGTCGAGCCGTTGAGATCAATCGCCTGGCCGATGTGGCCCGCGACATACGTCGGCGCGCCGGTCACGATCGCGTTGTTGCCGTTGCCCGAGCTGTCGAGCGTATTGTCCTCCAGTCCATAGCGGACGACCAGCACCCCTTGGGGCGTGGCCGGGATCCAGTTGCTGCTGTCCGATTCGCCGCCGCTGGTATCCACCGCCGTCACGAAATAGAAATAGGTCACGCCGTTTGCGACGGTATTGTCAGTGTAAGCGCTCGCGGTCAGTCCCGAAGCAATCACGCTGTAGCCGCTGCCGCTCAGGGTCGAGCGATAGACTTTGTAGGAAGCGAAATCGAATTCGTCGTTGTCCGCCCAGTCGAGCTGGACCACTCCGTTGCTGGTTGTCGCGCTCAGTCCCGTGGGAGCCGCGGGCGGAGTCATCTCGGACGCTTGGGCGGCCAAGGCGGCCACCGCTCCCGCCGACAACGCGTGGTTGTAAACGCGGAACTCATCAATGCGCCCGTTGAACAGAGGATCGCTCCCCCACTGACTCTTGCCGATGTAATTGGCCCACGGTTTGAAGTCCGACGGGTTGATCGTGATGGAGGAATTCGAAGCCACCGGGGCGCCGTTCACATACAGCGTCGCCGTGTCGCCGCTCAGCGTCACCGCCACATGCGTCCATGTCCCCGCAGCAAGCCCGGGCGCCTCGACGAATTGCTCGCTGCCGTTCTTGATCCCGAAGCGCAGCGTGCCGCTTGCGCTGCTCGGGGTCAGGTAAAGATACGACCCCGTGCCCGTGCCGAAATCGAAGATGCGCTGCCATGCGGCGCCGCCGTTCCACTTGACCCAGGCCGCGACCGTGATGTCTGCGGAATCGGCCACGCGCACAGGCAACGTCACAAAATCGTCCGCGCCGTCCAAGTCAATCGCCGAACCGACATATCCCGTGGAATATTTTGGGGAGCCGAACGCGCTGGCCTGGAAGTTCTGTCCGGAGCTGTCGGCGACGTTTCCGCTCATCTTGAGGTGGGCCATCAGTTGGTTACCCGTCGCCAGCGTCGAGCAGGAGACTTCGGCAGAATCGGCGCTTTCACCGAGCTGATTGTAGGCGCTGACGACATAGTAATAGGTCGTGTCCAACTCGGTTTCGACATCGCTGAACTTGGTCGTGTCGTGGTAACCGGTATTGACGTCCCCATAAATGACGTAGGGCCCACCGGGAGTGGTGGCACGCTTGATGCGATAGCCCGCCGTGCCCGGAATGCCGCTCAGGCCGCTCAACGAGAGATCAATCTGAAGGCCGTTGACCAAGGTGGCGCTCACGGTCGGCGCGGTCGGGGCGTTCTGGCCGCTGGCGGTCCCGAGGAATTGCACCTCGGCCGTGGTGTTCCAGCCGCCATTGTTGGGCTGGATGTACCGTACGTAACGGTAGGCCGAGCCGCTGTTCACGGCCTGGAACGTGAGCACGCCTTCAGGCGGTGCGGTGGTGATGGTGAACAAATCAATGACGCCGCTACTGAAGTCGGGCGTGTTCGCGGCTTGGAATTTGCCGCCGACCATGGCGTTGGCGAAATTTTTGCGGGGGCAATACTTCACGCCCGTGATCACCGCGTTGACGCCCGATCCCAAGTCGAGCCCGGCCCAGCCACCGCCGGACGCGCCGACATCAATGAAATTTCCAAGCACACTGTCGAACAGGATTTCCCTGGTGGCACCGCAATGGTCCCACGAATAGTCCGAGCCGATGACCGTCCCGAAAAGCTGACTGTCCGTCGTAGCGGCGGCTTCGGTGGAGTTGGCACTTTCGCCGCCGGGATTGTTGGCCGAGACGACGTAATAATAAGTCGTGCCTGCCGTCAGGCCCGGATCAACGTAAAACAAACTATCGCCGTCAACCTTGTCGAGCGTGGTGTAAGGCCCGCCGCTGGTCATGGCGCGCTTGACGTTGTAACTCTGGGCATAGGCCGATCCCGCCCAGGAGAGTGTGATTTGACGCCCTTGCACACGCGGCAACAGCGTGCCCGGCACGGCGCCCGATGCAATCGGATCGCGGCTGTGCGTCAGGGTGGTAAAGCCCAGACCGTCGAAGCCACCGCTGTTGCCACCGTAATTACTGCCGCCGCCTTCGGGACGGGTCGCTTTCGCGTATTTCGCCGTATAAGGCGCGGCAATGCCCATGCGGTTGACGTAATGGTTGTAAATCAAATCCCAGCCGGGCCGGCTCACGCCACCCACACCGGCGACCTCCTTTTGATAAAAACGATAAACGTGCGGCCAGGTGGCGTAATCGCTGTTGACGTAAGCGGCGAATGGCACGGCGTGCCCAGTATTATATTTCGAGATGTATTCGACCCCCGCGAGAACCCGGTTGTTTAGGTAGCTATAGAGGTCGTAACCCTGATTCCAGGCGATTTCGCAGAAGGTGCCGATCAACTGCGGACCAATCTGGGCGTGTCCCTGGTCGCGACCGCTTTCCTGCCATTGGCCCAAGCCATCGGGGTGAACGTAATACACCGAGTTTTGGATCCCGCCGGTGTGGACGCCGTTGTAGAAGTGATTGAGTGCCTCGTCAACAATCGCCTGGTCATCGCACAAGACCCCGATGGCGAGCATCGAACACATATTCGCCAGGGTCCAGTTTGCCCAGTAATGGCTATTGTTCTGACCCGCGAGCCACGCAGAGTTGCCCGGGTAAAACTGGATGCGCATGTATTGCTGGAACGCCGCGAAATCCGCCGGCGCCCAGCCACTGTAGCCGCGCATCAATTCCGCCGCGCAGGCAAATGCATAGCCATAGAGGCCCATCCGCAGGAGAACATTCGAGTTGCCGTCCCAGTTCGTGTGCGTGGTGGACCACGCGTTCATGATCTGAATCGCTTTGTCCGCGTAGATCGGGTTTCCCGAACCGTGATAACGCAATGCGGCTTGATAGGCCCGATGAGAATCGCGCGCCAGATTCATGTAAGTATTTCCGCCGTTACCCGAATCAACGAAGACCGTGGGCACGGCTTCCGGGCCGCCCATGTAAAACCCTTGATTGCCCACGAGAATGTCCCAACTGCCTTTCCAAGGCTGCTCGCCGGCGGCGACTTTGGCCGTCATGCGGTCGAGATCCGCTTGCGTGGAAAGGGCTCCCGGGTGAACGAGCTGCGCTGGCGCGGATGGCGCGAGCAGCAGCAGGCTCAAACCGACAAAGAAAGTTAGGAGGAATCCTTCGGCCTTTCGCCCCGTCAACGAGTCGGCCCCCACGATTGGTATGGAGTCACCCAGCTTTCGGATGAATCTGCTCGCACGGCAAACGTGGCCGACGGACAACCGACCGCAATTCATCACAGCGCGAGCAGTCCTGTTCGTATATTCGATCTTCATGTCTTGAAACGCGGGCTTGTGCATGTCGTTAATAACGTGCCCCTGCCCCTGGAGAACTGGCCGCTCCAAGCACGGCCAACCCGCTCTCGCAGGAGATTGCACGAGGCTATAACAGTCATGCGCAATTCGGCAGGCGCTTTGCCTCAATTATTTTAACCGCTTGAGCGTTCGGTGAAAATGATCCATTCGCAACCCTCCGGCTTCGGACCTCGGAATCCGGCGCTTACGTTCAACGCTATTTCGCGGCGGGCAAGGAACCTTCGAGGCACGCCGCCGCTTCGCGTTGCAGTAGCCGGGCCAGAAACCAGTCGAACGCGACGTCCGCCGTTGCGAACGGAGGTTTGAAATTTTCGGCAATCACCTGCTGGCCTTTGACCAGTTCCGCCCGGGCCTCGGCGTCCCGACCCAGGTGATGATATGCCATGGCGAGAACAGCCTGCATGCTGGCCACGCGCGACAAGTTCGGGCCCGAGGCAATCTTCAGGCCAATCGTGCTCCAATGGGCCGCGCCGGCGTAATCGCTTCGGCGATAGCTCATCAAAGCCAGCGCCTGGCAGCGCCACGGAACGGTGTCGTTGTAACGAGCGGTCAGAACATCGGCGGGAATGGACTGCTCGAGGCGTTCGGCCAGAGGGGTCAGGCTGGCCAACAGTTCCGGACCGGGCGGGAGCAGCAGACTGTTCTTAACAATGCGTTCCGTAATGACTAGATCGCTAACGTCGCCGAATCGTTTGATGGGTTCGCGGCAGAAATCCTCGTAAGCGGCATGCTCGCCCAGTTCCGCCAAAACCACGGCGTATCGGGTGTAATCCCGCGAAGAAACCGGCGCGCGCTCGAACTGCGTCAACCGCACGACCACAGAATAGTACTCGGCCGCGCGCCGCCAGTTGCCCTTCTGCGCCGCCCAGTCGCCAAGCGGGCGAAACACTTCCATTCCCACGTCCGCCGCATCCGACGCGGGAAGGTCGCCGACCAAAAGATCTGCTTTATCGAACTGACCTTTTTCCACCAGCGAGACGGCTTGGGCGATAATTTCCCGCGCCTCGGCTTTGTGGCGTAGTTGCACCTCGAATTCGCGACCGCGCTGCGCTTCGCGCCGGGCTTCGCGCTCCTTAAAAAACAGCCAAGTGGAGGTGCCGAATCCCGCCAGCAGCGCCAGACTGACCGCGGCCGCCGAAATGAAAACCGCGCGGTTGCGGCGGACCAGCTTTTGAAACCGATAGAGCCGGCTGGGGGGCCGCGCCACAATCGGCTCGTTGTCCAGATAGCGCCGCACATCCAACGCCAGGCCGTTGGCAGTTTGATAGCGCCGCGACCGATCTTTCTCCAGGGCGCGAATGACGATCCAGTCGAGATCGCCGCGCAAGAGCGAAATCAATTTCACCGGTTCGGCCTGCCGCTGCGTGGCCACGCGCGTCAACGCCGCTCCCTGCATCGTCGTAACCACCAACGACGGCCGTTGCGGTTCGCATTCGCGCAACGTGCGCCGCAAACCATCAAGGCCCTCCTTCAGGAGTTCAGTTGTCTCGAACGGCGTTCGGCCCGTCAACAATTCGTAGAGCAAAACTCCCAGGCTGTAGAGGTCGCTGCGCGTGTCCACGTCCACGCCGCTCATCACGGCCTGCTCGGGGCTCATGTAGGCGGGTGTGCCGATGAATTGCTCGTAAGCCGTAAAAACGGTGTTGTCCGTCAGCCGGCCTTCAACCGCCTTCGCGATCCCGAAATCAATCACCTTCGGCACCGGCTTACCGTCAATGATCGTCACCAAAATGTTCGAGGGCTTGATGTCGCGGTGGATCACGCCTTTCTGATGCGCGTGCTGAACGGCATTGCAGACGGGAATGAAGAGTTCCAGCCGCTCGCGGGTGTCCAGTTCGTTCTGATCGCAGTATTCGGTGATCTTCACGCCGCGCACCAGTTCCATCACGAAGTAGGGGCGACCCGATGCCGTCGCGCCGGCATCGAAGACGCGCGCGATGTTCGGATGATCCATCAGCGCCAGCGCCTGCCGCTCCGCCTCGAACCGGGCGATGACGTTCCGGGTGTCCATGCCCAGCTTGATGATCTTGAGCGCGACTTTGCGGCGAACCGGCTTCTCCTGCTCCGCCAGGTAAACCGCGCCGCAGCCGCCCTCGCCAATTTTCTGGAGCAACTTGTACGGGCCAACCTTGTTCCCCACGAACTCGTCCTTCGATTCCAGGCTTGGCGCAGTCCGGGTAGCGCCGGTGGTTTCAGCGAAGGCGGCCGAAAGATCTTCCAGCGGCAAGCGCGCCGCGACGCCGTCCTGAAAACACCCAAAGAAATTGTTCACCTCCCCTTGCGCGGCGAGGAGTTGCTCCACCAGGGAACGCAACTCCGCGTCACCCTCACACTCGCGAGTCACCAACTCGTCGCGCTCCGCCGGCGATTCCGCCTCGAGTGCCGCACAAAAAATCTTCTCGGCCTTTTCTGTCAGTGCTTCGTTCATGCAGACTCTCAAACATTCATGCGAAATCGGAGGCCGTTCTGCCTCACCGAAATGAATTCAGACGCTTTGCCGAATCTTTTGGAACAACCAGGTCCGGGCGCATTCCCAATGCCGATCCACGGTGCTCCGACTGACCTGCAGCGTCTCCGCGACTTCGGCGTTGGTCATGCCACCGAAGAATTTCAGGACCACCACGCGCGCCCGTTCGGAATTCACCCGCTTTAGTTCCTCCAGCGCCTCGTCAATCAGCAAAATCTTTTCGTCCGGCGTCGCCTGAACCGGGTCCAGGTCGTCAATATTCAACCGCTGCTGACCACCGCCCCGCTTCCCGGCTGCCTTGCGCCGCGCGTGCTCCACCAAAATCCGCCGCATCGCCTCCGCCGCCGCGCCGAAGAAATGGCCGCGGTTCTGCCAGGTCTGATCTTCCACCTTGATGAGCCGCAGCCAGGCTTCATGCACCAGCGCGGTCGGTTGCAGGGTATGCCCGGCCGCCTCCTGAAACATCCGCGCCGCCGCCAGCTTCCGCAGTTCGTCATAGACCAGCGGGAGCAATTGCTCCGCAGCCTGGCGTTCACCGCGATGGATGGCATCCAAGATCAACGTGACGTCGCTCATGATGATGGCTCAAACTAATCGAGACAAAATCTTGCCGCCAACAGCTAAGTTCGGCGGTGGTCAAACATCACGCTTTCGCGTGTCATGGAAATATGCGAGGTCCGCGACGTCATTTCGGGGCTGAATTCAAACCGAGCCTTTCCTATCGTAACGGCGGATTGTCTCACTTTATGAAACCGCACCTTGCCTCCACGCTCAGCCTGCTCGCGATTTTGCTGGCCACCAGACCGGCGACGGCCAACGTCACTCTGAATCCTTTGTTCGCGGACAACGCGGTCTTGCAGCAAGGCGTCCCAGTCCCGGTCTGGGGCACGGCCGATCCCGGAGAAAAAGTCACTGTGGAATTTGCCGGCCAGTCCATCGCGACGGTTGCCGCCGCCGATGGAAAGTGGCTGGTCCGCTTGAAACCACTCGCGCTCGGTGAGCCACGTTCGTTGACCGTCACCGGCAAAAACCAACTCGTGCGAACGAACATTCTCGTCGGCGAAGTCTGGGTGTGCAGCGGCCAGTCCAACATGGAACGGCAACTCGGCCTGCGCGCCGGCCAGCCGCCCATCACCGGCTGGGAAGCGGAAGTCGCCGCCGCAAATTATCCCGCAATCCGGCACTTCGGCGTGGCGCAAACCAAGGCCCTCGCCCCGCAGCAAACGGTGAAAGGCAGTTGGGCCGTTTGCACGCCTGAAACCGTGAAGGATTTCACCGCCGTAGGCTATTTCTTCGGGCGCGATCTCCACGTCGCCCGCGGCGTGCCCATCGGCCTGATTCACGCGTCGTGGGGCGGCACGCCGGCGGAAGCGTGGACGAGCGAAGCGACGTTGCGCCAGTTTCCCGAATTCGTCAGCGCCCTCACGAGCTTGAAAGAACAAGCCGCCAATCCCGAACTCGCCCGGCGCGAAACGCAGGCCAAACAGGACGCTTGGTATCAACAGGTAGATCCCGGCACGAAAGCGACCCCGGCCTGGAGCGCGGCGAATCTGAATACCAGCGACTGGCGCACGATGACCCTGCCTACCTTGTGGGAGAGCGCCGGTTTTCCTGATTTCAACGGAATCCTGTGGTTTCGCCGCACGGTTGAATTGCCCCAAAACTGGGACGGTAGCGACGCAGAACTCCATCTCGGCGCGGTGGACGACGCGGACACCACCTGGGTCAACGGCAAACCCGTGGGCGCGACGATGGGTTGGGACGTGCCGCGCGTTTATCGGATTCCAAACGCGGTGCTCCAGCGCGGCGCGAATGTCATCGCCGTTCGCGTGCTCGACACGGGTGGTGGTGGCGGCCTCTACAGCGGCGCCCTGCGACTCACCTTCCGCGCCGGCGGAAAAACCGAATCTCTTTCCCTCGCCGGATCGTGGCATTGCAAATCCAGCGTCGCCCTCTCCGATTCCGGCTGGCCGCCGACGGATTTCAGCCAGAGTTCCGGTTCGCCCACCGTTCTTTACAACGGCATGATCGCCCCGCTCCAGCCGTACGCGCTGCGCGGCGTCATCTGGTATCAAGGCGAGGCGAACTCCCCGCGCGCCAAGCAGTATCAGACACTGTTCCCCGCCCTGATCGCGGACTGGCGACGCGCCTGGGGACTCGGCGACTTTCCGTTCCTTTTCGTACAAATTGCTCCTCATCACGAAATGACGCCGGAAATCCGCGAAGCGCAACTGCTCACGCTGCAACGCGCCACCAACACGGCGATGGCCGTGACCATTGATTGCGGCGACGCCAACGACATTCATCCGGCGAACAAAAAACCGGTCGGCGCCCGGTTGGCCCTGGCGGCGCGAGCCCTCGCTTACGGCGAACAACTGGAGTATTCCGGGCCGGTGTTCGATTCACTCAAAGTTGAAGGCGCGAAAGCCATCCTGCGCTTTACTCATCTCGACGGCGGGCTCGAAGCCCGCGACGGCGCACTGAAAGGCTTCACCGTCGCCGGCGCCGACAAAAAGTTTCACCCGGCGCAAGCCGCGATTCAGGGCGACACGGTGGTGGTGAGCGCTCCCGGCGTGGCCCAGCCCAAGGCCGTTCGTTATGGCTGGGCGAACGTGCCGGTGGGAAATCTATTCAACCGCGCCGGCCTCCCCGCCTCCCCCTTTCGCACCGATGTGGATTGAAACCAGGTTTCCCGAAAGTCTGCCCTGAGAACCCAGAATGCGCGTGATCTCGCTTTGGCAACGCCCTGTCGTTGCCAATGACCCACCGCAGCGCCTTCCGGCTCGTTTACGCGTGAACCATGCAGTCGGGGTGCGGGCCTCAATCCCCCTTCAGCATTATGGGAACTGGAGGCATCGCGATAACCCGGGCGCACCTTCCGTTTTGATCGGCTCTAATGAGCCACCACTCAGTTCATACATCCGTAAAACCCCCGAGATTGAACCGCCAAATGGCATCGAAATACGACGAACATCGTATTGTAGTAAATGCTCCGTCGGGACACGATGCCTGCGAACCTCTCAGACAACCAACTATGAAAACAACAACTTGTCAGCAAGGAATTCGGTGCTGGGCCGTCGCGGCCGCCCTGTCCTTAGGAGTGGCAACTTCGAATCTCGGCGCCGTAAACGTCACTTTATCCGGTACCGATCTTGCAGGAAATCAGCCGATCATTAATTTCCTCAACTCCAATTTCCAAGGCGTCAACGTGACGTTTGGAGATTACAGCAATCCCGCCAGTATCCCGGCCGGCACCGATGTCTTTATCGTGGGTCGAATTCTTGGCAGCTTTGCCTATGCAAACGCGGGAAATTCATTGAGCTTCAACAACCTCACTATTCCAGTTGTGTCGTTCACCAGCTTTGTGACTCGGCCGGACTCAGACCGTTGGACGTGGCATTCCGGAGGCACAGTGGGTGGAGACGTGTCGGGAAGTGAAACGACCATTACGGCTGCGGGCGCGAGTCTTTTCGGAGGCGCAGGCACGGCCGATTGGTTCACCACCGGAACGAGTGGCACCGGATTCAACGCGTTGGGCTCGGGCACTGTCGGGACGGGAAACATCCTCGCAACCATGGGCGGCAATATTCTGGTCGCCGCCTGGGAATCGGGCCAGCAGTCGTCCGGCGGACACACATTTAATGCCAATCGCTTGTTGTTCAATCTGCCTGATTCGCAGCCGAATCCTCCTGCTCTTGCGGTCCTGCCCGATACCGTGGCTGGCCAGCAGGCGCTGATCTCGGCCCTCACCACCTACACACCTTTGCAGGTTCCCGAGCCTTCGTCCTTGGCCTTGTTGGGATTGGGAGCGCTTGCGGCACTCCGTGGCATCCGCCGCCGGATCAGCTAAACCACTCTTTGCCGCCACAACAGCCGTTGTTCGATAGCAACGGCTGTTTGCTTGTACACGCCCCCCTTGGAGCGAGCCGGTCTTCAAATCCAATCAGTTGAACTCAATGAGACCGCAAGCGGCGGATTTTAACTGACGCCCAAGGTGCCGACCTCCCCGCCTCGTCCTTCCGCACGGGTGTGAATTGATTGAATTGAGCCGTGTTGGATGACGGCTGGTCCCGGGAGAAATCACGTCACACAGAATCACAGGTTTTAACGACATTACAGGCGCACGTTGTGGTGGTTCAATCAAAGCACTGAATCCGGCGTTTGTTCGTGGGACATGTTTGTGGGGCTGATGAACGCTCAGGTTTTAGTGGATGGTGGAGCGCGACGAGTGGGCGTCGCGCTCCTCTTTTTTAATAGTCACACTCTCGCTCCGGACCTGCTCCAGACTGGAGCAAATCCTCCGGAACATCGCGAGGAAAACTACCTGACTCTTTGCGCGCAATCCTCCAGCGCGCCTCATTTCGTGGCAGCGGCGCGGACTACCAAAACTTCTGGCGACAACCCGGACGCCTGCGCGGTCAACTTGATTTCTCCCGGCTGTCCAGTGGACTGCACGATGACTTGCGCGAGGCCGTTGAACAGGCTGCGCCGCCAGGTCGCCGCAGGACTGCCATCCTTTTCGAGGAATTGATCCGGCTCGTGCGAGGAAGGATCGCCGTTGCCGACGCCGATGATCTTCCCGGGGCCGCTCAACGTGAAGGTGATCTCGTTTCCGGCGGTCGGGACCAGCCGACCTTGCGCGTCATTCACTTGCACGGTGATGACGGAAACGTCCGTGCCGTCGGCTTTGATGCGAGCGCGGTCGGGCACAAGTTGAATCGCGGCGGGAGCGCCGGTGGTTTCGACTTTTGCTGTGAGGATTTCCTTGCCGGCTTTGTAGCCGCGCGCGAGCAAAGTCCCTGGCGCGTAATTCACCGGCCATTCGAGGTGCGAGTATTTTTTCATCGTCTTGCGCCCGAGACTTTCGCCGTTGAGGAAGAGTTCGACTTCGTCGCAATTGCTGTGCGCCCAGACGCTGATCTCCTGCCCTTCCCTGCCCGCCCAGTTCCAGTGCGGGAAAATGTGCAGCAACGGTTCGTCGCGCCACCACGCTTGGAAATAATAAGCAGAGTCTTTGGGAAAACCACACAGGTCGAGAATGCCGAATTGCGACCCGATGGCCGGCCAGCCGAACGGCGTGGGCTCACCGCGATAATCGAAACCCGTCCACACGAACATTCCCGCGAGATAATCGCGATCGGCGTAATGCGACCAAGCTTGTTCCGCGCTCGAACCCCAGTCGGACGGATCCCAGTCATACGCACGCAGGTGACAATTCTTGCGATCATCGAAATAGATGCCGCGGGTCTGGTTGAAGGCGCATTCCTCCGTGCCGACGATGATTTGTTCCGGGCGCTTGGCGTGCCATTGCTCGGTGGTGAAGCCGCCTTTATTCATATTGCCGAGATAATTCAAGCCAGCGACTTCGATCGGGATGGAATTCCCTCCACCCCAACCGCCGCTGATGGCGATGGTGACGGGCCGTGTGGCGTCGAGTTGCTTTACGAATGCCTGCATTGCCTCCGTGATGCGCGTGCCTTGCTCCGTTCCCTCAACACGCCACTCTTCATTGCCAACGGACCACATGATGACACTGGGATGATTGCGGTCGCGGAAAATCAAGCGCTTCAAATGGTCATAGTGATACTCGGTCGTGCCAATCAGGCGATGCTCGTTGATGACCAACATCCCAAGGCGGTCACAGGCATCGAGCAGTTCGGGAGTCGGCGGATTATGCGACGCGCGATAGGCGTTGCAGCCAAATTTCTTCAACGCGGCGATGCGAAATTCCTGCAACGCATCGGGAATCGCCGCACCCACGCCCGCGTGATCCTGGTGATTGTTGCTACCTTTGAGTTTCACGTGCTTGCCGTTGAGGAAAAACCCTTCGTTCGGATCGAAGCGAATCGAACGGATGCCAAACGTGGTTTCGTATTGGTCAACGACGGCGCCATCGCCGACGATGGTAGTAATCAATTTATACAGGTGCGGCGTCTCGATTGACCAGAGCATCGGGTTGGCGACAGTGATGCCTTCGGCAAACTCGATGGTATCTGCCGGAGCCAGGCCCGCACGTGTGCCGAGGCTCTTTGCGACCGTCTTGCCGTCGGCATCCAGAATCTTCTGTTCCACGTCGAATGTCACTGCGTTCGTCCCCTCGTTGATGATGGAAACCCGCGCGACGACATCGGCGGAGTTCGCTTTGATGATGGTCGTGACGAACGTGCCGTGGCGCTCGACATGGAGCGGCGCGGTCTTCACCAGCCAGACGTGCCGATAAATTCCCGCGCCCTCATAAAACCAACCTTCTTCGAGCGACGCGTCCACGCGCACGGCGACCACGTTCTCGCCGCCGTAATTGAGAATCTCGCTGATGTTGCGGGCAAAGCTGCTATAGCCGCTCGGCTCGGTGCCGAGATAATGACCGTTGACCCATACGATGGAATCGCGGAACACACCGTCGAATTCGAGGCTGATGCGCTTGCCGAGATCGGACTTGGGGATGTGGAACTTTTTGCGATACCAACCGACGCTGTTTTCGGGAAAGTTGCGGCCGATGGCTTTGAAGCCGTGCGAGCTGCTGCCGCGTTCGCTGAACGGCAGTTCCACCGCCCAATCATGCGGCAGGTTGAGTTTGCGCCAATTCTGATCGTCGAACTTCGGATCGGACGCGCCCGAGCCGAATCCCGCTTTGGCGAAATAAGAAAACTGGCCGGTGGCATGATTGAAATCCTTGCTCACATCCGTCGCGTGGCCGAGCGCGAAACGCCAGTCGTGATCGAACGAAAGCCGTTCGCGAGCGCTGAATGCGGCGGCGTCACTGGTGAGCCCGACAAGCAAAAACGTCAGGATGATAACTCGCGCCAGGAGGGACATTGTTCTCAGTTTCATAAAATTGTTGTGACGTATTCAGCAGAACGGAGCGCCGATCACCCGATCGGCTCGTTGCTCGGCTCGTTTGCCCGGCGTGCCGATCGGGTGATCGGCGCTCCGGTTCGGGGTGAGAGGGGACGTTCCTGATTCATTCGATAGATGTCGCGGTTAGTCCAGGAACATCGCCAGCGCGTAGATCAATGCGCCGTTCCAGTTGATGGCGATTTCGTTCGTGCGGTAATCCTCTTCGACGTCCCGCCAGTCCGTTGCCTTCGGATTCGGGCCACCGACGAGATAACCCGGCCACGGTTCGGCAATGCCATCCGCGCCCGAGCGACGATCATGCGGATGCATTGGCGGATTCGCGCCGACGCCGGACACGAACGAGCGCCCGAACGGATTGCGCCCGAACAAATAACCCAGCGCATCGAGCGCGGTGTTGCGATATACCGATTTCGGATCAAGCCGATGGGCGGCGTGCAGCACCAACGTCTGCCGCGCCACCGTGCCGTTGCC
>CAZKMR010000003.1:46440-125212 GCA_964553795.1 uncultured Bifidobacterium sp.
CAAGCCGATGGGCGGCGTGCAGCACCAACGTCTGCCGCGCCACCGTGCCGTTGCCTCCCCAACTGTAGCGCTCGCCCAACGGCCGCGCGTAGCCATGCGCCGCGCGGGCGGCAACGATTTCGTCCGCAGTGGTCAACACACTTTTGTGCAGCGATTCCACCAAGGCCGGATCACGCCCTTCGCGCGCGGAAAACAAATACGTCAGCAGCCCGAGATTGCGCACGTTGGCCCAATCCCACGCGACCTCGAAACCTTGGTGGCGCCCGCGCGCGCGCGTCTCGAAGTCATGCAGGAAATTCGTTTCACCCGTCGCCGCCCACAGTTCCGCCGCCGCCCAGAGCCGGTCGTCCGCATCGTGACTCTGATACGTGCCGGTGGAGAAACCCGTCAGATCGGCGGATTGATTCTCCGGATGCGCGACGAGAAACGCATAACTCTTACGCGCCGCCGCGAGACAGCGGTCCGCGTACGCGGCGTCGAACTCGCGCAAATGTCGCGCGCCCGCCGCGAGCATCGCAACGAGACTCGCCGTAGCGGAACTGCTCCACGGCGTGAAATAGCGTTTCTCAATTTCCTTTTCCGGCATGATGAAGCCGCCGAAGTCGGTGGTGCTCACCTTGTGATACACGGAACCGTCCGACGCTTGCATGGTGAACAGCCAGTCGAGCTTCCATTTGATCTCGGCGAGAAACTCGGGCAGCGGTCCGCCACGTTCCGGCAGATTCAGCGTCTGCCGTTGAATCGCCGGCCGAAAGTCCTCCCACGCGCGGAACATGCAGCCGACCGTCACCCCGGCGTTGCTGACGTATTTATTGTAATCGCCCGCGTCGTGCCAGCCGCCGGGGGAATCTTTGCGCACGCCTTTTTCGCCGACGTAATCGAGCCACGCGTCGTTCGTGTGACAAAGGCCTTGAGCGAAAGTTTTCCCTTGATGCGTGCCCGAAACCGCCGTACCGCAGCGCCACAAGTACATGGCGCGCGTCACCGCGATAAACGGCTCACGATAAATGTCCGAGCCGATGCGGAACGGCGCAGAACGATCCGCACCCGGCACGACGAGATGAAATGTTCCGGCATTCGTGAAGGTCGAAAAATCCGCCGTGAACAAAGCTTCGCCCGTGTCCCGATTGGTGCACGGGCCGGAGAGTGCGCCCGAAAAAACCACGTTCCCGTCGGGGCGAACCAACGTGAAGTTAGTGGCCGCGGTCGCGATGCTGGCCTGCTTGGGTTGGTCCGGCAGAAAGCCGAGGCTGTTCAGGCGCACCGCGGGTGCAGCAACGCTGGACCATGCGGCGAGGCAGAGAACGAGGAGCAGGATCGGAATGTTCCAGCGCGGACTTGATGCCAGGAGGGCTCTACTTCCCGACTCACCATCATTGTTTCCGGACTTGGATCCAAAACGAGCTGGACCAGTCACCATCGAATCCCAACGGGATTCTGGCTTAAAGCCCAAGGTTGCGAGGCACGAGCTACCTTGGGTGAAATGAGTTTGAGGTTTGAACAACCCCAACGGGGTTGTGGATTTGCGACTGGCGACGTCGCCGCAACCCCGTTGGGGTTGGCGGAATCTGCGGCGAGAAACCCAAGGTAGCTCGTGCCTCGCAACCTTGGGTTGGAGGACACAATCCCGGTGGGATTGATCAAGGCCACGGGACTGCCAGCGACGATGTGGCCGGAGATCAATCGCCAATGAGATATACCGCGCCAAATCCCGCTTCAGCCTTGCACTTAAAACGATCACGTTGCCTATTCCTTCCACGCGTTGTTGCGGTCCAGGTTCAATGAGCCTACCAGCCGGATATCGCGGACCGAAGCGCCCACATGGACTTTGAACTCGCCCGCCTCGGCCACCCACGCGCCTTGCTTCTCGTCGAAGAAGGCAAATGAATTGCGGCCCAGTGGAATTGAAACCTTCTTCGTTTCGCCCGGCTGTAGCGAAATCTTCTGGAAGCCTTTCAACTCCTTCGTCGGGCGCGCGACGCTCGCCTTCACGTCCTGCACATAAATCTGCGCGACCTCCGCGCCTGCCCGTTTGCCGGTGTTGGTGATGTCAAACTGCACGGTGGCGCTGGGATTGTTCGCATCTTCGCCGCGCGCAACTTTCAGATTGGAATATTTAAACGTCGTGTAACTCAGACCATGACCGAACTCAAAAAGCGGCTCGATGTTCTTCGTGTCGAACCAGCGATAGCCGACGAACACGCCTTCGGAGTAAACTGTCGTGCCGTTCTCGCCAGGAAAACTTTTCGCGCCGCCGGTGTGGGCGGGAGAATCCGCGAGGCGCTTCGGGAACGTCGCCGGCAGTTTGCCCGAGGGATTCACGTCGCCGAACAACACGCGCGCGATGGCGTTGCCGCCTTCCATGCCGGAATACCACGAGAGCAACACCGCGGGCACCTGCCCGAGCCACGCGTCCATTTCCATCGGCGAACCACCGACGAGCACCGCGACGATGCGCGGATTCGCCTGCACTAGTTTCTGCAACAACTCGACCTGGCCATACGGCATTTCCAAACCTTTCTTGTCGCCGCCTTCGCTGTCGTAGCCGATGTCGTGATTGATGCCGCCGACGTAGATCACCACGTCCGCCGCCTTGGCCGCAGCCACCGCGCGTTCCGCGAGGGAGGCGTCGCCGCCTTTGCGATAACCTTCCGAGTAGGTGACGTTCACATTCGTACCGATGCGATTCAAAATCCCGGCGAGCGGCGAAACTTCGTAGAACGCCTTCACGCGCGAGCTGTCGCCGCCGTAGGTTTGCAGGCGCGTCGCGTTCTCGCCGATGACGGCGACAGACTTGATCTTGCTCGTGTCGAGCGGGAGAAAGTTCTTTTCATTCTTCAAGAGCACAATCCCCTCCTCTGCCACGCGACGGGAAGTTTCCTGATGCGCCTTGGTGTTGAGCGAACCTTCGGGGCGCGGATCGAACACCCCCTGCCCGATCATCACGCGCAGGTTGCGGCGCACCTTGTCGTCGAGCACCGCTTGCGGATACGTGCCGTTCTTCACGCCTTCGCGGAACGCCTTGGCGAGGTAGAAATCGTCGTAGGCCTTGTCCGTGCCCATTTCGAGATCGAGCCCGCCGAGCACCGCGCCGCGCGTGTCATGCACGCCAGCCCAATCCGAAATTACGATGCCCTGAAAGCCCCATTCTTTCTTCAGGATCTGGTTGAGCAGATAATCGCTCTCGCAGCAGTGCGTGCCGCGAAACTTGTTGTACGCGCCCATCACGGTCCAGACCTTCGCCTCCTGCACGGCGGCTTTGAACGCGGGCAGATAAATCTCGCGCAAGGTGCGTTCGTCCATTTCCACGTTGATCGTGCCGCGATCGGTTTCCTGATTGTTGGCGGCAAAATGTTTCACGCACGAGGCGACGCCCTGCGATTGAACGCCTTTGATGTAACCCACGGCCATGCGCCCGGCGAGCAACGGGTCTTCGCCGTAATACTCAAAATTGCGACCGCAGAGCGGGGTGCGCAGGATGTTCACGCCCGGGCCGAGCATAATGTCCTTGCCGCGTTTGCGGGCTTCCTGGCCGATGACCTGGCCGGCTTCATGCGCAAGCTCGGGATTCCAGGTCGCCGCGAGACAAATCGCCGCGGGCAGCGCCGTGGCGAAATCATCCGTGCGCCCCGCCACGTCCCACGTGTCCGGTCCGACGTCCTCGCGCACACCGTGCGGACCGTCCGAAAGCCAGCGGCGCGGAATGCCCAGACGCGGAATCGCCGCCGAGGTGAACTTCGAGTCGGCGTGGCAAAGTTGGATCTTTTCTTCGAGCGTGAGGCGACCGAGCAAATCCTCGACGCGGGTTTCGAGTGGTTGGGTGCGTTCGAGATACGCCGCAGATTCGCTGGCGGGAAGTTGAGTCGGGTGCGTAAGAGCAAATGCAGACAACAGGGCGGCTGCAAGAATGGTTTTTGAGTTCATGAAAATGATGGGAATGGAAAAGATGGTGATTGCTCAGGTCTGCCGCGTTTTTGGACTGCGCCGGCAGAGCGCAGCGACGACGGCGCTTTCGAGCGAGCGCGAACGGGTCGAGTTAGGGAGAACTTTGGGCGCGCGAAAGCGGTGTCGCGCTGCGCTTGCCACCGCAGTCCAAGACGCGAGTTGTGCGTCCGAGCTCCCAAGGCAAATGGGTGCTGACGCAACGAGCGGGCGGTTGTTCATTCGCGTGAAGGCGTGGTCTTACTTGGTTGCGGCGTAATCGCGGAGAGTCCACGTCACTTTTCCAGCGAGTGGATCGGCGACGAGCTTGTCCTTGGTCACCGTTACGTTGCGGAGCACGTTATCCGAAGGCAGACAAACAAAACCTTTTGCGTCGGTGGCTTTGCTTGCAAAGGAGACGAGTTCGAGCTTTGTCCAATCCAGTTGCAACGTGGATTGTGCCAGCCCGATGTGCGGGACGACTGCGCCGTCGCGGACGAGCAGCACGATGGGAATGTTCCCGGCCTCGATTTTGTGCCAGCCGCCGGCGTAGCTCTGGCCGCTTTGGTAATCAATCCAGTTACCGGGCGGGAGATAAACGGTGCGACTGGTGGCGCCTTCGTGCATCAGCGGCGCGACGAGCAGGTCCGTGCCGAAGAGATATTCGTCGTCCACACGCCACGAGCCGGGATCATTCGGATACTCGATGAACAACGCGCGCAGCATTGGTAGACCGCGGGCGGAAGAATCCTTCGCCTGCGCGTAGATGTAAGGCATGAGGCGATAGCGCAGTTCGACGATGCGACGGAAATCGTCCATGAACGCCGGGCCGTATTCCCACGGCTCGCGCGGGCCGATGCCGTGGCAACGACTGTGCGAACTCAACACGCTGAACGCGAGCCAGCGCCGGTACAAATCCGCCGACGGCGCCGCGACGAATCCGCCCGCGTCATGACTCCAGAAGGTGAAGCCGCTCAGCCCAAACGAAAGTCCGCCCCGCAATTCCGCCGCCATGCCTTGATCGGTGTTTTCCGCGTCGCCGCCCCAGTGCAGCGGATAACGTTGGCTGCCGGCCCAGGTGCTGCGCGCCCAGATGATGTTTTCGCCGGTGGTTTGTTTGGTGATGTCCGCGACAACTTTGTTGTAACGAAGCGGATAATAATTGTGTTCGTAGAAGCCGGTGCGACCGGACGCATAAAGACCGTTCACCGGCGCGGCTTCGCCGAAATCCACCTTGATCGCGCCGACGCCGAGTTTCAGCAGCGCGGCAATCTTCGCTTGATACCACGCAACGGTGGCGGGATTCGAGAAGTCGAGCACCGCATCTTCATACGGGATGTTTCCCTTCGCATCGCGCACGGCGAGATTCTTTTCGATGATCTCATTGAACAGCGTGTTCTTCGGAACGAAGTACGGCAGTTGCCAGAGCGAAACGTGGAAACCGTCATTCTTGAGGTCGGCGATCATCCTCGCGGGATCTTGAAATCGTTTCTTGGAGAACTCGTAATCGCAACGCCAGTCGGTCTCGAACCAGCCGGTGTCGAGATGCAGCACATCGCAGGGAATTTTATTCTCGCGCAACCTGGCAGCGATCTCGCGCACCTGCTTTTCGTTGTCGTAGGTGCAACGGCTCATCCACAGACCGAACGACCAGAGCGGCGGCATGGGCGATTTGCCGGTGAGCTTCGTGTATTCGTCGAGAATCTGCTTGGGGTCGCCGAGGAAAATAAAGAGGTCCAGTTCGTCGTCGCCGATCATCAGCGAATTAATGCCGCTGAAGATTTTGCCGAAATCGCAGGTGATCGGCGTGGTCGTGTGCATGAACATGCCGTAACCGCGGCTACTGAGGAAGAACGGGATCGGCTTGTACATCGTTTCGTTCTGCACGCCGTTGGCGTCGTCGGTGAATAGCACGACCTTCTGCCCGCGCTTGTCGAAGCCCATAAAAGTTTCGCCGCAACCGAAGATTTGTTCGCCGGGCGAGAGCGTGAACACGGCGTTGAAACTGCGCGAGTAATCCACGCCACGCCGCACGTACGAAAACGGCAGGATGGGCGTGAAGCTGGTCTTGTTGTCCTCGCTGTGATCGGTCTTGGTGAGCAACGTGCCGTGTGCGTCGCGGATTTCGACGTGCCACGGATTCTCCAGGATCGTCACCGAGCCGGCGGCGCTGGTGTAGCGATGTCCGCCTTTGACGGCGCTGTATTTCCAGGAAGTGTCCTTCGTCACCGGCCCGGCGAGCATCAACGAGTCGGTCTGCTTGTGAAACTGCGGCCCGCTGCTGATGCGAACGCGCACGGTGTGTGGCGTCACGAATTCGACCGAGAACGGTTGCTCCGGATTGGCGGCGTATTCGATGGCGGGAAATTCGTTCTGTTCGACGTTTTTCGTGCCGGCGAGCGTGTTGTCGAAGGCGTGCTTGGTCACCAGCACGGAGCGTTGGAACGTGAGTTTGCCCGAGGCGGTCGCGGGATCGAAGGACGCCAGCTTGTCCGCGAGGAACAACGTGTTGGCGAAGTTCTGGAAGTCGGCGCTGATGTCCACGGGGTCGTTGAGCAGCGGCGCGGGTGCGGCGAACAGGGATTGTTGGGTGCTGGTAAACGCAAAGAAAGCCGCAACGCTCAGCGCGGACCACGAAGTGAAATTGAAATCTGGTTTCATGCTCGAATGAATATTGAACCGAATTGGGAGCGCGACGTCTTGTCGCGGAAACTAATGACCCGGGGCGCGGGGATATCGCAGGTTCCTGCGACAGACAGCGCGAAGCGGATTGCATTAAGGTGAGAATGATGCCGACCCCAAACCTTGCTCCGAAAGCACCACGCGGCTACAGCGGAAAATTGGGACGGCCGCGACGATATTGAAAACCCGACTCCGAGTCAACTGATGCCTCCCATGAAAACAAACCATCCGACAACCCCGAAACGTAGCGCGACCCGCCGAGCTTTTACTTTGATCGAGCTGCTGGTGGTCATTGCCATCATCGCCATTCTGGCCGCGATGTTGTTACCGGCGCTGGCCAAGGCCAAACTCAAAGCCACGCAAGCCGCGTGTCTGAACAATCAAAAACAAATCGGGCTGGCTTACAACATGTATGCCACCGATTACAATGATGCGATCATTGCGTATCAATCGGGCGGCGGATTCTGGGGCGCTCCACCCTGGCCGTTTGGGGCCGGTCTGACTGCGGCCCAGGCTTTGGCGACCATTCAGGGGCGGCTGCGCACTAACAATGTTCTCCATCAATACGCCCCCGCAGCTGGCGTATTTCATTGCCCTGGTGATGAGCGCTTCAAGCGCCAGCCCGGCGGGGGTTGGGCCTATGACAGTTATTCACGCACCTGCAATGACGGAAGCGAAACCGGGTGGGGGATTAATAGAAGGTGGACGAAAGTTTCGCAGATCAACCGGCCGGCCTCGACCATGATCTTCACCGAGGATGCGGACGAACGCGGCTTCAATGTCGGGAACTGGGTGGTCAGTTTCACCGTCGGCAATCCTGATTCTTTTCGCTGGGTTGATCCGCCGGCGATGTATCACGGCAACGTGAACACTTACGGATTTGCCGATGGCCATGCCGAGACCCACAAATGGAAAGATCCTAACTTGATCCGCGCCGGCAAGCAGGCGGCCAGCGGGCAAGCCCCCAGCGCCATCGGCGCCGCGCTGGCCTCCGGACCCGACTATCAATACGTCCTCCAGCGCTACCTCCATCCGTAAGAACGGATCAAAAAGTCCGAACAGAATCCCGGCGCAAGCATGCCCCGCAAATCCGCGGGCAACCTCGCCGATGTTCTGGCGGTAGCCACGTTTGCCAGAAATTTCTGCCGCGCATCGAATCGCACTGTCGTGCGGTTCGGTTGCCGTCGATCATTGCGCCGCGTTGGCGGGCGGAAGATCCCCAAAGAAGAAATCCACTTCGCCCGTGTAGGGTCCGGCAGCGTGGGTCGGAGCGGACGTCGGCCCGGTGAGACCAGGATCGGGCGTGGCGAACTTATGGCCAATGGTATTGATGGCGTGAAGGAAGGAAAGGTTGCCCGGCGGGAAGGTCGGACTCACGCCCGGACGACTTGTGGATGCGACAGGCGGCGTGAGCACCCGGAAGAATAAATCAGGCGTGCTCGTAACAACTGTGATGTCGGCGGGACTGGATTCCAATTGCGCCCAGTAAAGCTGGCCGTGGTAGCCGCGAAATTCTGGATAGGTCCATTGTTTTCCGGTGTCGGTGTGGTTCGCAGTCTTGTAATGCACCGCCACTTCCTGACCGGCGCGCCGGTTCTTCCACACGCGATACGGCCCCTGCCCCAGCCAACGCATCGCGCTGACGTTCGTTTCCGGATAATCAAACGTAACGCCGAGCCACGACTGCGGTCCGGTCAGCGTGTAGCGATAGCGCAATTGCAGCCAGCCGTCGGGCCGGACGCGCCATTGGAAACCATCGCTCGCACTCGTCACGTCATTCATCGTCACCACGTAATCCGCGCCATCGAAACCATGCGTAACGCTGTTTGTGCTCCATGAACCTGTGACTGGACGCGGGCCGTTCGCCAGCGCCACTGGCTGGCCGGCGACGCTGACGCCGTTCAATCGCCCACTCGCCAGATCAAACCGCCAAGCGCGCGAGCCGTTGGTGACGCTGAGTTCGCCGCCCGCAACGCCCGTCGTCAGCCCGCGCGCCGGTTCGGCCCGACTTGCAACAATCCGATCCCGCACCTGCGCCGCGCTGCGCAACGTCCACGTCCACGTGTAGATTTCGCGGCCATGCGGATCTTCCGCCGTCAGGCGAAGCGCATCATGGTCGGACCAGTTTTCCGGGAGATTAAGCTTAAGGACGCCCGATGCACCGGGGGCAACGGAGGGTCCGGCGAATTTTGGACCGTTCACGTTGGCGACGAAATCTTTTCCATCCGCACCGGTGGCGGGATCAGGAAAAGAACCAAGCTGCCAGTGGAACGTGCATTGGTTGAGCGCAGTGAAATCGAAACGATTTTCAATCGCGAGCGTGCCGTCAAACGGGGCCGGTTGCGGCGCTGTGATTTGCACCGGACTCCACAGCGCCTTCACGGTGTAATAGCTGGCCTCCTTCTCGCGATACGGGCCGAGAATGCCATCTGGTGCGTTGTCGCCCGCCACATCAATCGCGCCGCCCCGATCGTCGCGCACCAATCCTTCATCGAGCAACGCCCAGATGAACATGCCGCCGCTGTTGGGCGCGACGCGCATGGCGTTCCAGTGATCTGCCAGCCCCGCGCCACCGCCGCCGTCATAAAGAGCATGCTGAATTTCCGTGGGCATAAACACCGGTTTGCCCGCGCCCAGATAATTCGTGACCTGCCGATAGGTGGCGTAGTGATGCGTGCGAACGCCGCCGGTGAGTTCGGATTCCCAATTTGCCGGATGCAACACGAGGCGGTTCTGCGGATCCCACAGCGCGAAGTCGTCGTCCACCGTGGGATTCGAGCCGCCTTCGTTGCCATTCGCCCACGCGAAAATGCACGGATGATTCACGTCGCGAACGACCAATTCGCGCACGAGTCCCGGAGCGATCTGGTTGTCATACGGCGGGGCCTGCCAGCCGCCTAATTCGTCAATCACCAGCAGCCCGAGGCGGTCGCATTCCTCGAGGAAATGTTTCGCGGGCGGATAATGGCTCATCCGCACGGCGTTCATGTTCATGCTCTTGATCGTCTCTATGTCGCTGATACTGAGGGCGCGACTCGTGGTCCGGCCGGAGGTGGGCCAGAACTCGTGCCGGTTCACGCCGCGCAGCAGGATCTTTTTGCCGTTCAAAAAGAAGCCGACGCTGTTGGTGAAGGTGATCGTGCCAAAACCGATGGTCTCGGTAAGAGAATGAATGCGGTTCGCCTCGTCACGCAGTTGGATCGTCAGCTTGTAGAGATGAGGAAATTCCGGCGACCACGGTTGCGGCTGCGGTAAGGTGGCCGCGAGCACGACGTTCGATGCGCCCGCGGCGACGGTTGTGGTGAATTCCTTTCCCAGCGGCGCACCAGTCGAATCCGTCACCTGCGCGGCCACGGTGTAATCTTTCGTCAGGCCCGATAAGAAAGCGTGAACCGCAATCTTCCCATCGGCCTTCGCGTCCGTGGCGATGCGTTCGATGAATTCCTTGGGGCGCGCCTCGAGATAGACCGGGCGATAGATACCGCCAAAGGTCCAGTAATCCGCCTGGCGCTCCGCCTGATTGATCGAGGTGTTGGCGGATTTTTTCCACACGGTGACTTCGAGCAGATTACTCGCACCGCAAATCAACTTGCCCGTGACCTCGTAGCTGAATTCGTAAAAGCCGCCCTGATGCAGCGTCGGCGTTGAACTCGTGGGCGCGTACGGGAGCAATTGTCCGTTCAGCCGCGCTTCAGTGTCGGTCATCACTCCCTCGAAGACGAGGAACACGCGTTGATTCGTCCATGCACTCGGCACAGTGAACTGGCAGCGATACTCACCATACTCGCTGGTGCGGTCATTCCCGTATTCGTAGCTGCCAAAACCTTTAGTGTCCCAACAGGACGGGACCGGAATGTTGGTCCAAATTCCGGCGTTGCGTCCGGCGGAAACACGAAACTCCCACGGCACGGTGTGATCCTTGTCGGTGCCGGAGAGATACTGAATCTCGTTGGTGGTAGCACCGCAGCAGACCGAGCCAGCAATCAAGAACGTTGCGACCGCCGTTACAGATCCGATTCTCATGAGATTCAATGAAATGGTCACAACGATAAACCCAGAGGTTGATTGTTTCCGTCTCTGGACCGAACCATGCCTACGTAGTCTTCAGGAACCGCCGCCGCCAAACACTGGAAATCCCGGTATGACGCGGCGGGCAGTCGCCATTCGCCGGGCATGACGCAGGCCACGCGCCGCTTGCCAAAGCCCGCCTCCTTCAACTCACGCGCTTCCGCGATGGCGAACAGGCGCTCGTATTGAACTACTACGATTTGATCAGCTGGAATTCGGGATAGCTCCATGGCGAATGCGAGGAATGTTTTCTGAATCAACCGAACCTGTGGCTGGTGACGGTAACAGCTTTGAATATCTGGCCCCGCATCGAGCACTCGCGCAAAAAGCCTTCGAAATCTCCGATCCAAAATAAACGTAAGCCAACGCGGCTCGAGAAGGAAAGCTTCAGATTCATGACCCGACCACCCTAACACCACCGCTTCCGGAAAAGCATGTCGGTAAACTCTGTGACCCCGTTGAGTTGTCAGTGGAAATTTTTTTGTCCCTCAGATCTGCCACAGGCGTAGCGACCCGGGAAAAACAAATCGGGCCGGGGTTTCTGCCCGGCCCGATGGTTAGACATGAAACCAATTGTTAGCAAGCAGTCCGGCGTCGGAAAGCGGCGAGCGCACCGAAAGCCAAACTCAAGAAGGCAGCCACGCCGGGTTCCGGGATCGGCTGGGTCACCACGATGTTATCAATCGCAAACGTCTGGGTGCCGTTAGCCAGACCATCGCCACCGCCCGCCCAAGTACCAACGAACCAGGCGAAGCCGATGCTGGAATAACTCAGACCGGGATTGGTGATGATCGCGGCATGCGGCGTGAGATCAAACGTGTGCGTTTGAAAACTGCCATTGGCCAGGCTGCCCGAAGCCGCATCAACCGGAACCCATCCACCCTCATAGTTCAGGAGCAATTTGACTGCGTTACCATAGACGCCCCGGCCATTGGGATTGGTCCAGTTGGAATAAACGTCCACGCTCAAGCTGGTTGCTCCCGAGTTCAAGAAACTGCGAGTGTCCCGTTCAAGAATCGTGTTCATCGTCCAGCCGGAGAAACTGGCCGGCACAGTGAACGAATTCCCGAAGCTATACGTGCCGTCGGAGGCGCGGTCCTGGTTGACCCGTCCCAACGGAACCGTTGAGGGTGCCCGCCGTCCATTCGTTGAGAGTACCCGATTCGAAGGACTCGGTGTAGTTACCAAAAGCGCTGGGCAGCGCTCCCAGCAATGCGATTGCCGCCAGCCCGGCGGCGGCCTCCGTTTTCAATGATTTTGCTCTGATTTTTAACATAATACGACCGTTGGTTGGATGTTTGGGTTTCTGTCAGGGACGGGATAGAAACTAGCAACAGCCCCGATCGTCGTCATGTCGCTAGAACCTATGATATCCCTTTGAGCGACGCGGGACGAGAGGAACGAATAAAGCATTCGGCAAGCGGATATTACTCGCCAGGTAGTAACCGGAAACCACGCCGATCCTCGTCTGCTCCAGCCAGAACAACGCGGTCGAAGCCGCCGCGCCATGTGCGGAGCGAATGCTTCTCACGAGAGCGGACATTGCCCTTGCGCTTTGTGCGACTCGCGCAACAAGATGATTGGGTGATCCGTTTCGTTTCATGGCAATGCTGTCTCGCCGCGCTTTGGTGTTTTGGGGTGGGCATGGCTCTGGCTCAACAGGTCTCCACTTCCCCGCATTACATAGTGCAACATTGGGAAGCGGGCGCCACCGAGGACGGTTTGCCGCAGAATACGGTGACGGCCGTGGTCCAGACGCAGGACGGCTATTTGTGGGTCGGCACTTACAGCGGGCTGGCGCGATTCGACGGCTTGCGGTTCACGGTCTTCAACGACAGCAACACCCCGGGATTGGCGAGCAGCCGGGTGACGAGTTTATTTGAAGCCGATGATGGCACGTTGTGGATCGGTCACGAAGGGGGCGAGGTTTCCAGTTATCGCGAAGGCCGGTTTCAGGCAGCCAAATTTCAAGCGAAGTGGAGCGGCGGAAAAATTTACAATCTCGCCACGGACGCGGCGGGCGATGTCTGGCTGCTGAATGCCGAAGGCTTGCTGGCCCGACTACGCGATGGCCTCGTGCTCACGCCCGAAGCGGGGACTGCGGCCAAGGTGGTGGATCTGGTCCGCTCGCACAGCGGCAAAATCTGGGTCAGCCGCAATGGTCGCGTGTCGGAACTGCGCGGGGAACAACTGATTCCCCTGCCCTTCACTGAAGCATGGACCAATAATTATGTCCCGGGTATTGGCGTGAGTCGGGATGATCATCTCTGGTTGATCCTCGGTAACGAGGCGCGCAAATGGAAGGGCGACGGTTGGGGCGAAGAACTGCAAGGGGTGCCTTGGCCGTACAAACCGTATCACAAAGTATTGGAAACGCGGTCCGGCGCGCTGGCCGCCAGCAGTTCCGACAACGGCTTCGTGTTGCTTCGCGGCGGTGTGCAACCCGCGCTGATCTTCAATCGCTCCAATGGTTTTCCTTCCGATTGGATCACGACGCTCTGCGAGGATCGGGAAGGCAATCTCTGGACGGGAACGGGCGGGGCCGGGCTGGCGGCGGTGCGCCGCGGCGTGATTCAAACGGTGGCCGCGCCCGACGAATGGTTGGGCCGGGCGGTGTTGTCCGTGTATCCCGGAAGCGATGGCAGCTTGTGGATCGGGACCGAGGGTGCGGGATTGTATCAACTGCGCGACAACCAGTGGCGCCGCTTTGCCGGCGAAGCGGGGATCAACGTGCCGTACGTGTGGTCAGTGATCGAAGATGCCAAGGATGAATTGTGGATTGGTCGCTGGAGTGGAATTCAAAAGCGCGTGGCCGATCGATTCGAGTTGGTGCCCGGGCTGGAAAATCTGACCGCGCCCGTCACGGCTTTGCTCCGCGCGCGGGGAGGCGGTTTGTGGCTGGGGACCGGAGCGGGATTAATCCGATGGCAGGATGGAAATCGCGTTTGGCCCGAAACGACCAACAATCCCACGAAAAGTGATGTGCGCGTCATGGCGGAAACTCGCGATGGAACGGTTTGGTTCGGCACCGCTGGCAGCGGTCTGGGTCGGCTCAAAGACGGACAAGTGCAATGGTTTCACGAAGCCGACGGCCTGGCCTCCGAATACATCGGCAGTTTGCATTTGGAAGATGACGACACGCTTTGGATTGGCACGCTGGGCGGCGGACTCAATCGATTCAAGGCCGGGCGCTTGACCAGCGTCGGCCCGCGGCAAGGTTTGCCCAACGGCTACATTGCGCACATTGAAGATGATGGCCTGGGATTCTTCTGGATGAGTTCGCACAACGGTCTCATCCGGGTCGCCAAATCAGCCTTGGAGGCATGCGCCGATGGAGTAGCGACCGAGGCGTATTTTCGGACGTATGGATTGAGTGACGGCATGCCCACGCTCAAATGCTCCAGCGGCTTGCAGGCAGCGGGGTGCAAAACCGCCGATGGCCGACTCTGGTTTGCCACCAGCCGCGGCCTCGTCGCGGTCACGCCCGACAACGTGCGCACGAATCTGCTGCCGCCGCCTGTGGTGGTGGAGCAAATGTTTGTGAACGAAGAATCGGTTGCATTCACGCCTGATGCTCCGGAGGAATTGCGCATCCCGCCGGGTCGACATCGAATTGATTTTGAATACAGCGGCCTGAGCTTCATCGCTTCCGAACGGGTTCAGTTCAAACATCGATTGGGAAATTGGGAAGATGACTGGGTGAACGCTGGCAGCAAACGTTCGGTGAGCTACAACTATCTTCCTCCGGGCCACTATCGATTTGAGGTCATCGCGCGCAATAACGACGGCATTTGGAGCACCCAACCCGCCGTGGTCAGATTCAACGTGTTGCCGTTCTTTTGGCAAACACTGTGGTTTCGCGTCCTGACCGCAGTGGTGCTCGTAACGGTGGCGGCGGGCGGAGTGTGGTTTGAGACGCGCCGTCGGATGCGCCTGAAGCTGGAACGATTGGAGCGGCAGCGCGCCGTTGAAAGCGAGCGGGCCCGCATTGCGAAAGACATTCACGATGATCTGGGCTCAACTCTGACGCGGATCACCATGTTAAGCGATCCGCTGCGCGGCCGCGGCGAAGAACTGCCGGCCGCCGCCGGCAATCTTCACCAGATCCACACTACCGCCCGGGAGTTAACCCGGTCCATGGATGAAATCGTTTGGGCCATCAACCCGCAACACGACACGCTCGACAGTCTGATGGCGTATCTGGAAAGTTTTGCGCAGGATTTTCTCGGCACGGCCCGGATTCGCTGCCGGTTTGACGTGCCGCTGCAACTGCCGGTGCTGCCGCTGACGGCCGAAGCGCGGCACAATTTATTTCTCGCCTTCAAAGAAGCCCTGCATAACGTGGTGAAACATTCCCAAGCCACCGAAGTGCGCATCAGCGCGGAACTGACCGCCACCGATTTCACTTTGATGCTGCAAGACAACGGCAGCGGCTTCCTGCTGGTCGAAGCGCACCGCAAGGGCTTCGGCAACGGACTGGCCAACATGCGCCGCCGCCTGGCAAAAATTGGCGGGCAATGTGATATTGAACCTGTCCCCGGCGCAGGAACGAAGGTAAAGTTCATTGTGAAACTGGCGGCGGCGTCCGTGTAATGATTCCCGAGACATCGCCTCGTGTCATAGGGATTAGCGACTGCCGGCATGGACAGCATTGTGATATGAAAAAAGGATTGAGTACGAATGTTTCCATCGTGGAGGACGATCCCTCCATTCGGCAGATTCTGACCGAGTGGATTGATCGCGCGGAAGGATTGCGTTGCCATTCCGTCCATGACAGCGCCGAAAGCGCTCTCGCAAAATTGCCGGAAGAAAAGCCGCGCCTCGTCCTCGTGGACATCAACCTGCCCGGCCAAAGCGGCATCGAATGCGTCCGTCGTCTCAAACCCGCGATGCCCGACACGCAGTTCGTGATGCTCACGGTCTATGAAGATACGGCGCACATCTTTGACGCGTTGAAAGCGGGCGCGTCCGGCTATCTGCTCAAACGCACGCCGCGCGAAGAACTCATCGCCGCGCTGCGACAAGTGCATGAAGGCGGTTCGCCCATGACCAGCTACATCGCCCGCAAAGTGGTCCAATCTTTTTACCAGGCCCCGACGGAACGTCCGGAAACCGAAGGGTTGTCCCCGCGCGAACGCGAAGTGCTCGAACTGCTGGCGCGCGGCTACTTCTACAAGGAAATCACCGAAACGCTCGGCATCAGCATGTCCACGGTGAACACGCACGTGCGGCGCATTTACGAAAAGCTTCACGTGCATTCGCGCGCTCAGGCCGTGGCCAAACTCACCGAGGCGACCACCCGCCGGTGAACCGGTCGCCGGGTCGCGCCTGACTGTCCCCTCTCTGTCCCCCGCCCGTCACAGGTTCCTCCGACATGACGGCAACTGAGGATCCGGTATCGTGGCGCCATGTTCCCAAGTCTAAATCAGGCGCAGCGCTCCGCGAGCGGTTGTTGCCGGATCAACAAGGATACCCATCGTTACTTTCTCACAAAGTAAATCCACCAACCATACCGTGACCCAATGAAAACCAGTCAATTCATGCCAAAATCCAAACGTAAACTCTGCGGCATCGCAGCCGCGGCGTTGCTGATCGGAATCAGCGCGACGCCTGCCGCCCAAACCGTCCGCGAACTCTTCGACAAGATCGGAAGTAGCGACTACATCCGAATCCACGGCCTGGGCAGCGGCCCCAGTTCCGTCGGCTTACAAGGCACGTGGACGACGAGTCCACTTGGAACGATGAACGATACGAACCTGAACGTCGCCAGCACCGGCATCGTTTACAAAGACACCTGGAGCCTGGACTGGCCGTTGGATAATCTGCAATACGGCGGCATTCTCCTGGGTCACAACAGGACCCAAAACGGATTGCTGAATTTCAATTCCGGGGGAAACCTGAATACGCTCGTGGATACCAATACGGGTCTCCCTTTTGGTAATTACACGTCGCTGTCTTATGCGACGCGCCCATTGACGCCTGGCGCCCAGATCAATTTCCAAGCCAACGGCACCTACTACTTCAGCGTTCGCATCGTGAAGAGCTATCCCTGGTGGGTGGGTGACACCGCTGCGGGAGTCGGGTTCTCCACCGGCGGCGCCACCAACGATCACTTCGTGGGAGTTGGCGTCACTCGCTCGGGTCTCCTGGATAACGACCAAATTACTCCCATTGGCGATACCACTTACCTGTCCGTCGGCACTCTTGGCCAGAGTGGATTTCCCAATAATCCGTATGATTCGAGCGGGCCGTACTTCCCGGTGGCCCGTGGGCCCATCGGCAATTGGACCAATGTCGCCGCCGGCGCGCGATCAACTGGAACGGGCGCGTTCGATGGCACGTGCGCAGGTCTATTGGTCGGACGTTTGACCACCACCACCAGCGGCAACGCGACACTTTCCGTCAAAGCCTATCTGCCCAAAGCGCCCGTTTATACCAACGTAGTGGGCAACGTCACCAACATCACGCTGGAGCCGGATGTCAACAACATCACTTGGGAAGCCACGCACAACTTCACCGAAACGAGCGTGATGACCCACCTCCTCGTCTGGATGCACGGACAAAACGTGTTGGAATACGACGCCATCCGCGTCGGCACGACGTATGGCGACGTGGTCGGGTTTGAACTCATCGGCGCTCCCACCGGCAGTCCCGCCAACACGGTTTTTGAGGGCGTGGATGTGACCATCTCCCAACTGGCCGGCATCAACAGCGGCTCGATTCCAATGTCCTTCCAATGGCGCAGCAACGGCGTAGATATTGTGGATGCTACGAATGCCACGCTGGTGCTGGCGAATCCGACGACTGATTTCACGGCCAATTACAGCGTCACGGTGAGCAACTTCTACGGCGGCCCGGTAACCAGTCCGGAAACCCTGATTACGATCAATCCGGGCGTCGAGCCCTTCTTCGTTTCCCAACCGCAACCTGTCGCACTGACCCGTTATGCCGGCGCTCCCGCCGCGAAATACTCGGTCGTCGTGAACGGCACGCCACCCTTCACCTACCAATGGCAACATGCCGGCACTAATATCGGGGCGGCCACAACCACGGCAAACGTTTCCAACACGCTGACGATTGGTCCGATCACGGCGGCCGATGCGGGTAACTACACGGTGATTGTCACGAATGCCTACGGCTCGATTAATTCCGACCCAGCAACGCTCACGGTGATTACGCCGCCTGCCAACACTTACGCCGCCGCGCTTCTGAGTCTGCCGACCCAGCCGACCAACCTGTTCGGCTATTGGCGCCTGAACGACAACGCCACCACGAACAACCTCATCATTCACGACTACTGGAGCGGGAATAACGGGCGAGCTCATTCAAATGATCTCGCTTATGGCCGCTTTAACTTCGGGGTTGCCGGACTTCAATATCCCACGTTTGCCGCTCCCCACCTTGCCGCCGCCCTAGGCACCGGCCCCACCGGCACGAACTGGCAGACGCCCCAAGGCCCCTACAATAATCCGTGGGAGGTACCATTCCGTCTCGATTTGGGCAACCTCCCGAGTGCCCAAACTAACATGACCTTCACCATGTGGGTCAAAGGCGGCGTCCGGTTGATGGCCCGCAACGGCTATGGCCAGGGCTACGGATTGCGAAACGACGCCGGCAATATCCGCTTCCAATGGGGGGCGTACGACTCCACCAACGGGGTCAAAACCGCCCAATGGGATACCGGCCTGGTCCCGCCAGCCAACGACTGGACCTTCGTGGCCTTGGTCGTTCATGGAACAAATGCAACTGTTTACATGGGCACGAAAACCTCCTTCACTTCTGCGACCACGGTGGATCTGGGAGGAATTTATGACCTCGAAAACGGCGGCTACATGACAATCGTGCCATCCACTACCCTTGGCGAATCCAATCTCCGGTTCGGCGTTGGGCGCAATCCGATTCCGTGGGCCGACGATGGCAACGGTGCTCCATGGGAATCCACCGCGGGAACCTGGAGCGATGTCGCCGTGTTTTACGAGGTGCTGACGCCCAGCCAAATCCAAGGACTCTTCCTGGCTGGTAACGGTCTGTGGGTGGAGGCCACGCCGGACGGTTTTGGCGGCCTGCTCCTGAACTGGCTTTCCGGCTTCACCTTGCAGGAGGCGAACAGCGTCACCGGCCCGTGGACCGATGTCGTCGGCGCCACACCACCGAACTACTACGTGGTAATGGCGACAACTGGATCGAAGTTCTATCGCGTTAAACCGCCGACTCCTTGACCGTTGAAAATCGCAGCGCGGGTGCCGGTATTCTCACCGGCACCCGCGGCTGCCAAACCAATTGAACGCTTCGTCATAATGCCCTCCTGCCGTGATACCAAACGACCGCCGGGATTCACTCTCATCGAACTTCTCGTCGTCATCGCGATCATCGCCATTCTGGCAGCGATGCTCCTGCCCGCGCTATCAAAGGCCAAAATTAAAGCCCAAGGCATCCATTGTCTGAGCAATCTCAAGCAACTCCAACTCGCCTGCTTGATGTATAGCGGGGATTACAACGATTTCCTTCCTCAAGTCGGCGATCTGGGAGCGACGGCGAATTCCTTTACCGACGGGAGATTGTCCAATCCCATCTGGGTCCACGGCGACATGCAGGGTCGCCCTAATGCCACCGCTCCCGGCTCCACTGATCCGCGCCTCGTCGAGCGCGGAACGCTGTTTCCCTATAGCAAGAGTCTCAAAGTTTATAAGTGCAGCGCCGATCAGAAAAAAGGGCTGGCCTACACGGTCCCGCCCAGTTGGCAATCCACCACCCGCAGCATGTCCATGAACAGTTGGCTGAACCCGTTTACCGGCAGCGTGGGCCTGGGCAGCGGGCGAGTCTTTCGCAAGCAATCCGACATCAACACCCACATCGGCGGTCCCGTGAAGCTCTTCGTTCTTGTGGACGAAAATCCCAACACCATCAACGATGGCTACTTTTTGATCTATCCAAACCAGGGCACGATCAGTCCCACCACCTGGACGGATGTCCCCGCGAGCTATCACAACAATGCCTGCGGCTTCAGTTTCGCGGACGGCCACGCGGAAATCAAAAAGTGGCGGGACAAAAATCTAATTAACGCAACCGACATCAACACCCCGGTAGATCCGAACTTTAAGCAGGATTTGATTTGGATGATTGAACGCGTTGGCGACCCCAAGTGAGCGTCTCCCGAAACCCAAACTTCAAACCCGCGTTGCACGTAGGACGAAGCGGCCAGCCGCCTTGATTCCATGCCGCGTCCGCCAAAAATTTCCCAACCTTCACGCCGCTTCATCCGCTCAGCCATTCAGTCCCCCTGCTCCACCAGGCAACTCTCTTACCGTTGGTTTTAGCGACAAGACGAAATCATAGTCTCCGGTGAAACTGGGTTACATGATTTGGTCCGCCAAACTCGCCCGGAAGAATTGACATGAAACACTATTATAGTCTTGGCCTCGGCCTCGCCGCCCTGCTGGCCGCCCTAAATTGCTCCCCCGCCAGCACAAACCCTGCGCCTCGGATTATCTCCGCCGACCTCAAGCAACCCACCGGTCCGCTCAACACCATGTTCAAACGCTGCGTCGGCGCGGGCCGCGCGAACGAGGGCTTGCGCGCGGACTGGCAACGGCAACTCGCCATCGCCCGCCGCGAATGCGGCTTCGAATACATCCGCTTTCATGGTTTGTTCACCGATGACATGGGCGTCTATCGCGACTACAACGGCAAACCGGAATACAACTGGCAATACATTGATGAGCTGTTCGACTTCATTCACAGCATCGGCATGAAGCCGTTTGTGGAATTGGGATTCATGCCCGGCGGACTGGCGAGTGGTTCGAAAACCATCTTCTGGTGGAAAGGCAACGTGACGCCGCCGCGCGATATGAAAAAGTGGGAGGACTTCATCCGCGCCTTCACGTTGAACGTGCAGGAACGCTACGGTCACGAGGAAGTGAAGACGTGGTATTTCGAAGTCTGGAACGAACCGAACCTCGACGGCTTCTGGGCCGGCACGCAGCAATAATATTTCGATCTCTATGCCGCCAGCACGCGCGCCATCAAGGGCGTTTCGCCCGAATACAAAGTCGGCGGCCCGGGCTCGGCGGGTTGCGGCTGGATCAACGACTTTTTGAACTTTTGCGAGACGAACCAGTCGCCCGTGGATTTCGTTTCTACCCATACCTACGGCGTAGAGAGCGGCTACCTGGATGAAACCGCCACGCACGGCACCGCGCTGTCCCGGAATCCCGATTCCATTTTTGGCGAAGTTAAAATGGTGCGACGGCAGATTGCCGCATCCGCATTTCCGAACGCGGAACTGCACTTCACCGAATGGAGCAGTTCCTACACGCCCGCCGATCCGTTCCACGACAGCTACCACAGCGCCGCCTACCTCATTGATAAGCTCAAGAATTGCGGCGACGCCGCGCAATCCATGTCCTACTGGACGTTCACGGACATCTTTGAAGAACCCGGTCCACGCTGGGAAGCCTTTCACGGCGGTTTCGGTTTGATGAACTACCAGGACATCAAGAAATCCGCGTATTTCGGCTATCAATTCCTCAATCGCCTCGGCGCGACGGAACTCCGGAGCAACGATCGCTCCTCCTGGATTTGCACCGATAACAACGATGGCGTGCAGGCATTGATTTGGGATTTCACCAACACCTTCCCCGGCACGAACATGATTAACCAGGTCTATTACAAACGCGATCTGCCCGCGCAGCCCAAAGGCAAAGTCACGCTCAACCTGGTCAACGTGCCGCGCGGCAAATACACGGCGGAAACCTATCAGGTCGGCTATCGCGTGAATGATGCTTACTCGGCCTACAAAGACCTCGGTTCGCCGAGCCAACTCACCAAGGCGCAGGTGGCGGAGATCAAATCCAAGAGCACCGGCGCACCGCTGGAAACCCGCACGGTGAAAATCGGCCGGGATGGGAAATTCGCGCAGACGTTTGACCTGCGCGAAAACGACGTCGTGTTAATCACGCTCAAGCCGGAGCGATAATCGGAAAGGTCGGGGCCGAATTACCGTTGCCGCAGCGATACCGCGGCGGCGGTGGGAAAATCCGTCGGCGCCATTTCGCCGCCGGGCCGTTTCGCCAGCCATTTCAAGGCGCGCACCATGATCGTTTGAAAGGCCGCGCACTTCATGCCCGTGGGATCCTTCTGATCCCACCAGACGTGGCCGTAGGTGGAGACGAACACTCGGCCCTGACCGTATTGCACCGTCCACTCAATGGGGAATTGCAGCTTCGTTCGCGTGTCGCTGGCATACGCGAGCACGGTGAGATTCGTGGCCGGACCGCGCGCGTAGCAATACACCTCGATGTCGGCAGCTTTCCAGGCACGGGGCAAACCTGCGTGAATCGGATGTTCACCGAGTTGATGCACGACGACATCCGACCGGTTGCCATGCCACGTGTCGTCACCCTGTCCCGCCGGAATCATTTGCAGCGATTCATCCGGTCGCACGATGATCGCAGGGCCGAAATCCTTTTTGCGCCAGCCCAAGCCGATCATCTCGTTGTATGCCGGCCATTCGGCGAAGGAGTTGTTCGCCTCGTGATACGCATAAAAACCGCCGCCGCCGCGCACGAACTCCTCGAAGGCTTGTTGAACTTCCTTGGGCCACCGCGCCTTGCCGCCCAGGTTGTTGTAGCCAGACAACACCACATCATACCTGGAAAAATCCGGTCGCCATGTCTCCCACGCCGGATCATCTGGAGTGGATGGCGTGATTGAGACCTCCACCTCGAATGAACCATCGCGCGCCAGAATCTCCCGCACCAGTGCGAGCCGGTGTTTCCAATCGTGATTGCTGACGCCCTCGATGATGAGCAGCTTGATCTTAGCCGGCGGCTCCTCCGCGATTGTCGCAAGCGAAGCCAAAGCCAAGCCTGCCAGCGCGAGAAGCACCAGTTCTTTGCGTATCGAATCGAATGGCATCAATTTCATGAGTCAGTCCTATCTCAACAAACGAACGAGCCACGCACCGCGTGAACGCGAAACCCAATCAGCCACGTTGCAGCGGCTGGAGTGGTCCGCAGTCCTGGAACGGTTCATTGCTTTATCTTCGAAGAATCCTCACGCCACCGCCAGTAAACAGAATAGCGCTGATGATGAACTTCGTAGAGCGGGCGGAAAATAATTCCATTCGCCGGGCCGACGTCATGCGCCTGGAATGCCAGCGTTGCGCCTGGAACCGGCTGAAGCCAATCCGTTGGTTTCGCGGACGCGCTGACGATCTCCGGCACTGGGACGGCGGGCAGCTTCAAGAAAGCATCTTTGTCGCCTAGATCTCTCCCGGGCATGTTCTCGCGGCCAAGTTCTCCCGCCAACAACACCGGCCCAAAGAACACCGACACCATGGACGGATTGTCTTTCGCTCGCTCCAGCCGCAATGCAGCCGGGAGCGTGAGAGTGACGACGTCGCCCTGCTTCCAGTTGCGTTTCAGCGGTACGTAAGTGGATGGCTTTTTAACGCGCTCCTTCACTTTGCCGTTCAACGCCAGAACCGCGGGACCGGAAATCCAGTGCGGGATGCGGAAGTTCAGCGTGCTGGTTTGATTTTCCGCCTTCACGACCGTGAACCGCACCGGCCCACCACGCGTGAGGTCGCCTTCCTGCCGAACGACGAGTCCCGCTTCGCGCCAGTCGAGTTCGGACGGGATGTAGAGGTTCACCCAAAGCGATTTGTCCCGCTGAAAGTAGATGCCTTCGTTGTAGCGCGGCGGATTCTCGATGCCCGAACCGACGCAGCAGAACGTGCCATTCAGGTAAGTGCGGAAGTGACCCCGCAACGGCGTGAAGTAAGTCACCGCGACGCTGTCGGGCGCGACGCTCGCCAGGATGTGATTATAGAGCGCACGCTCGAAGTAATCCGCGTAGCCGGCGGCGGGCTGGCGCGCGAACAAGTGCGCCGTGAGCTTGAGCATGTTGTGCGTGTTGCAGGTTTCCGCCGTGGTGGGCGGAAGCTCCTTTTGATCGTCAATGCTCGGGCCGGTTTCCACGCCGGGTTTGTCGAGCCATTCCTTAAACGAATTCCCACCAATGACGAACGCGTGATCGCGCGTGAGCATCCGCCAGAAGTTTTCGGACGCCTTCAATTCCTTCGCATCGCCGGTGAGATTTGCGCAACGCGCGATGCCGAGCATTTGAGCCACGTGGGTGTTACCGTGCAATCCGGCCAGGCGATTCTCGCCGCGGGCCAACGGTTCAATGAACCATGGACGATTGAACAACTGCGCCGCGGCGAGGTGTTTTTTATCGCCGGTGATTTCGTAAAGCTCCGCCAGCACGTCGCTCATTGCGCCGAATTCATTCTGCGGATTGCGGCTGCCGTCGGTGCGAAAGATTTTCTCCAACTGCCCAGTACTCAGCGCGCCGAGCCGTTGCTCGAAGTAATCCGCCATCTTGACCGCGATCGGCAGCGCCTGCGTGTTGTCGAGGTAACGATGCGCGTCCACCAGCCCCGCCATGATCTTGTGAATCGTGTAATACGGCACGACCACGCCCGCACTGTCGCCGGGTTTGCCTTCGAGCCGATCAAACGCGCCGGACGGAAACGCCGCGAGATAGCCATTCTGTTTCAGTGCGTCCTGGCACTTCGCCAGTTCGGCGACCATGTAATTCGCCTTCTCGCGAAACGATGCGTCGCCAGTCGCCGCCGCCATCCGCGCCGCGGCAGAGAGATAATGCCCGGCCATGTGGCCACGAATGAAGCCGCTGTCCCAGCCGTCGTAACCACCTTTCACATCTTCCGGCTGCGGCAGCTTCGCCAGCGCGCGATAGTGGAACAGCAACTTGTCGCAATTCCACGACGCCAGATAGTTCGTTCGATACAACTCCTGTCGCTCATAAAACGCATTGCCCGGCAACAACCGCACTCGCGCGGCGTCGAGTGGCTGCGCGCCGTCCGCCAAGGCGTCGAGAAATACCAACGCACAACCGATCAGGAAGGCGAGCCCTGCGCGACCAGCGAAATGGCGATTTGTCAATTTCATGGGTAACGCTTTCGAGCGCGAAACTAGAATTCAACTTTTCATCAGGCAAATGGTTTCGGAGCGCGGGGCTGCGACCCGCAGCAACGTGCATTGCAACCGAGTTTTCGCGCATCAGTCACGCGCCTTTCCCTACACGTTGCTGCGGCTCACAGAGCCGCGCTCCGAAAATGCCTACTCCGACTGCAAGCCATCGGTAACTCCAACGCCTCTCTGCTATCGGAGCGCTGCGGCTCATAGCGCCGCGCGCCCGCGGACTGAGATCCAAATCACTGCAATCAGGTCAGTCCGTGATGACATCCACTTCGGCATAGCCCACATCATTGTTGCCGTCGGTGTTTCGCAACGCGCGCAATTTGATGTAGCGGCCCTGCGTCGGAGCGAAGGTCTTCATCTGCCACACCCGATTGTTTTTGATGTTCGAGAATTCCCCCTTGCTCACCTGCGTCCACTCAGTGTTGTCGGGCGAAACATAGAACTCATACTCCGCGATGACACCCGGTCCCCACATGCCTTGATCGGGGAAATACTTGAAACCGGTCAGCGTTTTTTCACTGCCGAGATCAATGACCAGGTCCACAGGCAGTCGTTTGTTCCTCGGTTGTTTCCACGAGCTGCCCGGGTTTCCATCCAGAAGCGCATACGGTTGGTCGCCCGAAACGTCCATGATCTTCCAGTCTTTGCGGCTGATGTCGAAATTCTCCTGCGCCACCGGACTCGATTTCCCCGTGGCCGGATCAAAAGCAATCGCCTTGACGCTGATTTTTCCATCATCCGTCGGCACGGCTCTGGCAAATCGCGCGGACTTGGGAGTCGGCGTCGCGCCATCGAGCGTGTAAAAGAACTGCGGCCCGACATCAGCGGAAGCAATCGCGATTTCTCCTTGGCGATTTCGAGTGATGAGCGGCGCATCGAGAATCAGCGGCGCATTGTAGAGTCCAATAGCGGAAATGACCGGGGCGGCTTTCGCGTCAGTGATGTTGAATCGCACCTGGGTCGTCTCCACCGCCGGGAAACGCAAAATGCGTTTGTAACCGATGGTGCTGCCTTTGGTGATTTCCTTCCAATTGCCGTCCACCATCGCTTCAACCGTGAAACTTTTCACGCGCTGTCCGAGCCGAATGTATTCCTGCGCGAGGAAGCGATTGAACAAAGTCGGCTTCTTGAGCGTGATCGTAAGCGAAGCCGTCGTCACGTCGTCGTCCGTGGCCCAATATGTGTCCTTCTTTTCGTCCACGGCGTTTTGCGGGCCGAACTTCTTTGCGGCGCCCCGCGCATTGGTCGCTGTCACTTTCGCTTTGCGAGCCAGGTTCACGGCAAAGGTCTGCTTTACCACTTTGTTCATTTCGATGGCGCGTTCGACATCGGTCGGATGAATCGTGCCATCGGGCCTGATCGGAAAATTAAGCAGGAACGTCGCGTTGCGCCCCACGGAATGGTAATACGAATCCAACAACTGCGGCACGGTCTTCACCTTGTCATCCTCGGCAGGATGATAAAACCACTCGGGCCGGATGGACGTGTTCACCTCGGCGGGCACCCAGGAGTCGCCGTCTTCCAGTCCGAAGTGCAACATGGGCCACGTCACGTCGCCGGTCGCGTTCAACAGACTCCAGTTCTTTTCGCCGACGTAGCCGGATTCCGTGCCGACCCAGCGCAAGTCGCCGCGATCACCGCCATCGTTCCAGATGACGATCTTGGGCTGAAGCTTTCGCACGAGCGCGTAAGTGTTCGGCCAGTCGTAATAGGTTTTCGGGTCAATCTTGCGATTTTCATTCGCGCCGCCGTACCAACCGGTGCCGCCGTTTGCGCCGTCAAACCACACTTCAAACACCGGACCGTACTCAGTGAGCAGCTCCGTCAATTGATTGCGGAAGTAGGTGATGTATTCCGGTTTGCCATAATCCGCGCGATTCCGATCCCACGGCGAAAGATAGACGCCGAACTTAAGCCCATATTTTTTGCAAGCGTCCGCCACTTCGCGGACGACGTCGCCTTTGCCATTCTTCCATGGCGCGTTCTTCACGGAATAATCGGTGTATTTGGAAGGCCAGAGACAGAACCCGCTGTGATGTTTGGCCGTGAGGATGACGCCCTTCATCCCGGATTCCTTGCAAACCCGGACCCATTCACGCGCATCGAGGTTTGTCGGATTGAACAGGTTGATGTCCTCGTTGCCAAAGCCCCACGATTGATCGGTGTAGGTGTTCAACGAGAAATGGATGAAGGCGTAGTATTCCATTTCCTGCCAACGCATCTGGTTTTCGGATGGAGTCGGACCGAATGGCGCGGGCGCTTTGACTGCGCCGCAAAGGCCGGTCGCGGACAAACACAACAACAGGCTGGCGAGAATTTTTCTGGTCATTGTTGTTTGAAGTGAGATTTCGTTGGGGAGTTAAGAACGAATTTTCAACGCGAAGGCAATTTTGCCGTTGAACTTCTCCGGCAGCGTCACATGCAGACCGTTGGCATCGCGGGTGAACTTCAGCTTTTTGTCGCCGAGCCACCCGCCGCTGCCCGTCAACCGCACGCTGCCGATCTTGCCGGGATATTTTTCCGAACCGGCGGCCAACGATTTGATCGTCACTTTGCCGTCCTTCGGAATTTCCAGCACGATGGCGTGTAGCGTCTTGCCGTCCTTGGATTGCGTGAAGCGGATATCTTCCGGCGTGAATGGTTTGTCGGACATGTCTTTCTGGCCGTCGAATTGACCTTTCTCAACAACCTGTGTTGACGGACCTTCACCGTAAACTTTCCACGGCCGCGTCGCGTAAATCGCCTCGCCATTCACTTTCAACCACGCCCCAATCTCTTTGACGATTTCAATTTCCAACTCGTCGGGCTGCCCATCGCGGCGCAGCGGCACGCTCAACATCAACACGCCGTTCTTGCTGACGATATCGGCAAGCATGCGCACGACCGACGAGGCGGGCTTGTAATGCTTTCGTTCGTAAATCCCGCGGTCGTAGTGCCACGAGCCGATGCACGTATCGGTTTGCCAGGTTTGCGGAAGGATGTCATGCGCCTTGCCGCGTTCGATGTCATAGACCAGCGCGCGGCGTTGATCTTCCTTCAGCCATTTCGCGTTCATCACGGCTTCCGTACCGCCCTTCTTGTTCAAACGGGTATTGTAAAAATGCGCGGCCAGGGTCAGGCCGATTTCATCCGTGACGCCGTGAAATGGCAGGATGGTGTCATCGAAATATATCTGGTCCGGTTGGTAATCGTCCCAGAGTTGAAGCGTGCGCTTGAAGAATTTCTCCATGTAGGCCGCGTCGGGCACGCTGCTGCCCTTCGTGGCATCCCATTCCCAATGATACTTTCCGGGCGCGTGATTCTGCGCGTAGAGATCCTGCGGATCGAGGCCTTCCCACCACTGCCCTTTGCCGTCGGCCTTGGTTAATTTGCCGTCGTAGGGCACGCCCGCGAACGGGCCCGTTTTGTCCGCTCCCTGCGCCGGTTCATACCACATCCAGGCATGCGACGCATGGACGCTTACCCCGAAGCGCAATCCATGCTTGCGCGCCGCCTTCGCCCAACCGCCGATCAAATCCTTTTTCGGCCCGAGCGCGACGGAGTTCCACGGCTGATATTTGGAATCGTAGAGATCGAGGTTGTCGTGGTGATTGGCGAGCGCCATAAACATTTTCGCGCCGTTCTCCTTGTAGAACTTGAGCAGTGTGTCCGGATCGAAACGTTCTGCCTTCCAGACATTGATCACGTCCTTGAAACCGTTGGTCGAGGGATGGCCGTATTCTTTGACGTGCGCCTTGTATTGCCACTCACCCTCGCGATACATGTTGCGCGCGTACCAATCGCCATGCTCGGGCTGGCATTGCGGTCCCCAGTGCGCCCAGATGCCGAACTTCGCGTCCTGATACCATTCCGGCGCGTCCTGGTAATTCGTTAGCGAATTCCACTCCGGCTGGAAGGGGCCGGCGGCGATGGGTGGGAGGTTCAGAGTGGAAGTCTGCGCCAGCGCGGTGGCGAGAGAGCAACTCAGAGCTGCGACGCTTAATTTGGTTCGATTCAGTTTCATAAAATTAAAAAACTAGGGGCGACTCAGCCGGAAGAACACGGCTTCATTCGTCGGGTTCAGCAAAAGTGTTATCTGATTTGTCTCCTCGGAACCGGCAATGGTGTTCCAATTCGTGCCGAGGCCGACAGCGAGGCTGTTGGTCTGCGCCTGCAGTTGCCAGCCGATGTGATCGGCGGGCCAGTTGAGTTGCAGTTGATTGCCGGCGACCGTCAGGCCGAGTGCGGTTGGCGCGAACGACGTGGGCCGCGCGCTGACTTCCGGGGAATTACCGCCTTCGCCGGACGCATTGAGCGCGCTGACCACGAAGTAATACAGAGTGCCGTTATTCACGCCGAGGTTGGTAAACGTGAGCGTCGCATTGGTGGCGACATTGACATAGCCGCTGCCGCTCGTCGTCGAGCGCTTGACGAAATAACTTGTCGCCGTGGCGGAGGCGTTCCAACTCAACGCAACTGTTGCATCGCCAGCAATGGCCGCCAGACCAGTCGGCGCGGCGGGCGGCGTCCCAATGAGGGCATTGATTTCACCGACCGTGAGAATGCGATCATACAAGCGAACGTCGTCGAGCGTGCCGTTAAGGAAGTTGTTCCCGGTTTGCAGACTGCCGATGCGCAGGTTCGGCGGGAAAGTGCGCGAACCGGTCGGGCCCGTGCCGCTGCCGCGCAATATGCCGTCCACATAAACCGCCATTGCGCCGCTGGTGTTGTTGCGCGTCGCCGCAACGTGATGCCACGTGCCATCGTTGATGTTGACCGAAGAAGCGAGCGTGGTGTCGCCGCCGCTCGATCCGACGCCGAGCACGAATTTGCCGTTCACGATGGCCGTGCCCCAGTCCGCGCCGCCGCCGTTCACTTCGCCGTCCACGAGGCCTTTGCCGGACCACCATTGCGCGCCGGCCGTTCCTGCTGTGTCGGTCGTCTTCACCCACATGGCGACGGTGAAATCTTCCGTCACCGAGCGCGGAATGAAAACGTAGCTGCTCGTGCCGTTGAATTGCGCGGCCTGCGCGTTCACTTTGCCAGCGACGTAACTGACGGCGGTGGCCGCGCCGTGATTGCCATAGCCGCTGCTGTCCTGCGCGTTGCCTTCAAAGGCGTAGAGTGCCCGGAGGTTTGTCGGAGCCGCGGGCGTGGCGCTGACCTCGACGGAATCCGCGCTAGCGCTGTGACTGTTGGTGGCCGCGATGACGTAGTAGTAAGTCGTGTCGTTGACGACGGCGGTATCGAGATAATTCGGCGCAGTCACACCGGTCGCGATGGTGGTGTAACCGCTGCCGCTGGTGGTGCTGCGCTTGACGATGTAACTGTCGGCGCGGGCGGCGTTAACCCAGGCCAATTGCACCGCCGCGTTGGAGGCAGTGGCGATCACGCCCGTTGGGACGAACGGCGGTTGGTTGGGAATGTCGCCGTAAAACAAGCCGCGTCCGCCCGCAGCAATATAACAGCGCCCGTAGATTCTCGGGTCGCCGATGACCTGGGAAATGTTGCCGTATTGCCGCTGGTTGTCATTGATGCGCGTCCAGTTCGTGCCCTGATTTTCCGAACGATAGACGCCCCACGTGCCGCCGATCTGGCCATGCAGATACACGACCGGATAACCGCTGCCGGTGGCGGTGCGGCCAAATCCGACCGTGTGCGCGGCCTGCACGCCCGGCACTTTGAAAAAGTTCGTGCCCGAGTTGGTCGAGCGCCACAGGCCGTCCCACACCGCGATCCACACATGGCCCTCCTGCCCAAACGTGGTGTGCATGCTGTCGCCCCAGGCGCTGATCGTGGTCGCGAGGTTGAAACTTGCGCCGCCATCCGTGCTGACGAACACGCGGCCCGTGGCCCGATAGTAGAGGTAAAATTTGTTAGGGTTCACGCGGTCGGCAAAGGGATATGGCTCTTCCCACGATTGCGTCGGCGTCAGGTTGCTGCCCGCACAGGGAAGCCACGTGGCCCCGCGGTCGGTGGAATAGTAAGGCGCGACGCCCGCGATGGACCAAATCAGCCGGTTGCCATCGGCGGAAAGCACGACCGTGCCGGGGCCACTCGTAGCCACCTCCGGCGGCTGGGTTGGGAACGTTGTCCAGATGCTGCCGGAGTTGGTTGAAATGTAACCGCCGCGGCTGCCGGTGTAAAAGGTGCGGACCACCAGGTTCGGACTCAACTCGGCGAAATTGATGCCGTAGTTGTTGCCGCCCGGATCGGGGTAGAACAGATTAGTCAGCGGCGGGGAAACGTCCAGGTTGTAAAAGGCGAATCCGCCGATGTCCCCAAACACGCCCCAGAGCTGCGGCCCGCTACTAACGGGCGGCACGGCGAGATTCATGCCGACGCTGGTGAAAGCAGATTCCTCGATGCCGTCCGAGCGGAATTCCCAACTCGGCGTCGCGGCACTGAAATTGTAGCTGGAGAAAACGCCGCCGCCGGTCACGTAGTAAACGCGGTTGGAGTTGTAGGGATCAATTTTGATGTCGAACATCCAGCCTTGAATGACGTTGCCACCACCCGAGTTCATATACGGCGCGCTCGAAGTATCCACCGCGCCGCTGTAAACGGCCGTCCAGTTTGTGCCGCCATTGGTGCTGCGATAAATATCACTCAACGGCCACCACCGGTTCGCCGTGGTCGCGACCACGATGTTCGGATTCTGCCGGTCCACGCACACGCCGCCAAAACCGCCCTGCCCCGTGGGTGGCGTCACATTGATCGAGGCCAACGTGCTGAGATTATATTTCCGCACCACGCCCGCGCTGATGCCGTTCGGGCCCGGGCCATCGCAAAACGTGATATACATGTTGCCCAAGCCATCCTGCGACGCGCGCAACGGCAGGTGGTTTCCGGGCACGCCATTGGTGGCGAGGCCGGTCCACGTTACACCACCATCGGTGCTGCGAAACAGATTCGTTCCGCCCTGCGCAACGCCGACCCAGATCACAGGCGTGGCATTGCCGGGAGAGCCGCTGTTTTGGATGAATTCCACGAACGTCAGTCCGACGCCATTCGCCGTGGTGTTGACAGGAAAACTATTCACCTTCGACCAGTTCGCAGCGTAGTTCACGCTTTTCCACAGACCGTTTTGCCGCGTGCCGTAAAAAATCGTGCTGCCGAGATTGGGGTCCACGCCGAAACGCTCGCCGGCGCCGCGACCATCGTCGTTGGCCCGGATGGCAAACGGGGAATTGATCCGCGTGAAGGTCGCGCCCCGATTGTTGGAGATCATGATCTCGTTCGGACTCCCCAACCAGCCGCAACTGAGATAGAGCCGGTTCGGGTCCTGCGCATCCAGCCCGATGCTTTCGGCGCTGACCAGATTCCATTCGTTATTCGGGTAGCCGATGAAATCCTGCAACTGAATCCACGAGTTGTTCGTCGGATTCCAGCGATACGCGCCGCCGATGTCCGTGCGGCAATACATCAAGCCCGGCTCGTCGGGATGGAACAAGATGCCGGTGACGAATCCGCTGCCGCCGATCTTGACGGGTTTCCAGTTGTAGGTCTGCGCGTGGGCCGCGCCAACGGCGAGCAGACCGAGCAACAGCACGAGGAACGAACGGAGCGCGCCACTGAGGCGGAGCTTCGACCTCCGAGAACGGACGCGTATCGCGGCCATGAACTGCCGATCGCAAGACTTTGTTGCACATGCAACAAAGTTTCGTCGGTTCATGGAAAGGATCACCGTGGACCGCAGCGCGCGAGTCAGACGATTCTTTCCGTGGTTCGGTTGAGTTGAAGGCATGGTTGGTGGTGGTTCGAGGTTTGGGCTGGGATCACTTCGAAGTTGCCGCCGGCGGCGGATTCGTGGCGGCTGAATTCAATCGGAGCAACCCGAGTCGATACGGCAGTTGCGAGTAGCTCGTTCTGACCGTGGCATCGTATCCTTGAAACAAGAGTTGCAGGTTGTTCAGATCAATCGTCGGCGTTTCGTCGTAGCCGTCGCGAATCAATTCGCCGTGGCTGATGTCCCGCGTCCAAGGCGTCACGCCGGTCGCGAATTGCAGGTTGTTGATTCCGGCGAATGGTTGCTCAAACGTCGTCGCCTCCGGCACCGCCTTCCACTCGCCGTCGAGCCGGTCGGAAATCCAGGCCCGATAATAGCGCGAGCCCGGACCGATGGCTTCAACCAAGGTCAAGTAAGCGTCCGCGCCCTTGATCTTGTAAGTCATGCTGCCCTCGAAAACTCCTTCCCGCGTGCCCGCAATTGCCACCACCGGTTCGCTCATGCCGTTGGGAAAATCTTCGATCTTCGTCCGACCGCGATACATGAATCCGTTGTCGCCGGTGAAGAACAGGTAGGCGTGCGTGTCGTCACAAATGACCCAGTAATCCAACCAGAACTTGGAAACCTCGGGGGGATTGGTGGAGAAGAAATTCTGCGGCTTCGTCCAGGTTTCCGGCTTCGCGAGATCGTCCGCCGTTGAATACTGCGGCTGCGGGGATTGATAAATCAGATACCACTTCTGGTGCGGGCGGAAGTAGAACACTTGGGGCGCGCAGTGATAGCCGCGCAGATTTGGATTTTGATCCAGATGATACGGCTGGGCGTTGGCCGCGTCCGCCCAATTGGTGAAGCTCAGGTAAACCATGCCCCACGCGCCATTGGTATTGGCCGTGGTCGCATAAATGTGCCAGCGATCGTTGTAGCGGACGATGGTCGGATCTTTCACCGACACAATGCCGCGTTCATCCGCAGGCGGCGTGATCACTGCACTGCCCGCCGTCCATTGCAGCGGCGCGTTCAAAGGTGGCGGGGGCGCGCCGGCGGCGGCCCAAAGGTCGCCTAGCAAAATACCACTCAGTAGCAGTAAAAAGGGGAATTGGGATTTCATGGCCGTGCCAGTTGGAGACATGCGCGATGATCAGCGGAAGATTCGTTGCGCGAAGTGATAAAGGTTACTGCCCCAAGACGCGCCGTCGTGACCGTGATCATCCACGTTCCAGAGATGCGGCACGTCCTGTTCCTTGAGATAACGATGGACGCGTTGCGAGATATTGATGAGGCCGTCTTTATTACCACAGGAAACGTAAAGCAACTTCAACTGCTTCCGCGCCGCGGCGGGATCAGGCACGAGTTCGGTGGATGCTTTCGTGTTGGGTGCGGACGAAAATCCACCGACCCACGCAAACGTATCGAGATGGGCCAGCCCGAAATTGAGCGATTGTCCCCCGCCCATCGAAAGTCCGGCAATGGCGCGGTGCTCGCGATTCGTGCTGGCAGAATACTTCGCTTGAATTGCGGGAATCAAACAATCGAGCAAATCGCGCTCGAACTTCGCGAAACCGGCAGCGTTCTCCGGCGAGAAGGTTTTGTCCGGCGGTGGCACGCGGTCGTCGGCAAGCGCGCGACCGTTCGGCATCACGATGATCATCGGTGTCGCTTTTCCGTCCGCGATGAGATTGTCCACAATCGCGTCGGCATGAATATAACCCGTCCATTCCCATTCGTTGCCGCCGATGCCGTGCAGCAGATAGAGCACAGGATATTTTTTGTCGGCGGAATAATTCGGCGGCAGATAAACCACCGCTTTCCGCTTCACGCCGGTGACAGTGGAATCGTATTCAAACACCTCGGTGCGTCCGGCCAATTTGCCGTCGCGCGGCTTGTCGAAGCCAGCGGGCGCATCGGGAAACGCGCGCACGTCATCCGCCGCAAGCGTGATCTGGCGACCGAAGTTGGCCCGCGCGCGTTCGGCCGAAACTTCCTCGGGCTTTTCCTGCGCGGTGGCGATGATCGCGGCCAGCAGCACAATGCCCGTCATGAGATAATGGCGGAATAGTATTTTCATTTTCGTGGCGCCAAGCGGTGGCGCCGGCTTGCCGAACGCGGCCTGGTCGAGAAATGTCTGTTTATCTCCCGTTAAGTATCGCAAGTTCGCAAATCCAACCAGTCACTAGTTTCCATGATGCTGATGGTTACGAATTCTGACCGCCACCGACTCCGGGACCTGGCTTAATTTCCCCCACGCCAGACCGTAAAGAGCCACCAGGCCAAAGCAGATCAACGGCACAATGAACCCGGCCGACATGCCGTGGGCGTCTCCGATATGTCCCATGAACTTTGGCATAATCGCGCCGCCCATGATGGCCATGACGATAAAGGAGGAGGCTTTTTTGGCCCGCGCCCCGAGCCCGTGGATGCCGAGCGAAAAGATCGTGGGAAACATGATGGACATGAACAGATAGGTCAGGAATAACGCGGTGGCGGACCACCAGCCGAGTTTCAAAAAGACCAACAGACTGCAAAGGCCCGCGAGTGTGGCGAAGGTAAAGAGCATCTTGTGCGGGCTGAATTTCTTCAACAACGCCGCTCCCAGCACGCGCCCGGCGAGAAAGCAGCCAAACGCGACCGATGCCAGATTGGACGCCCCTTTGTCGCTCAACCCGAGCAACCCGTTCGGATGAACTTCAAACCAGTTCGCAAACATCCCGCTTCGCCATGAATCCGGGACCGCCGGAATTTGCGAGGTCATGTAGTTGATGAAATAGGCAAAGATGCCGCACTGCGCCGCCACGTAGAAAAATTGCGCCAGCGTCGCCCCGGAGAAATGCGGGTGTGTCCAAATGCTGTGATTGGTGATTTTGCCGCGTTGCGTAACCACCAGCGCCGTTCCGATGACGATCAAAATCCCGGCGGCATAGAATAGCGCCTGATTGTCCGTCAAACCCAGCTTCGTTCCGACCCGCGGGATCGCGACGATGGCCGAGAAGATCATGCCGATGGCCACCGCCAGCACAACCACATTGAGCCACAGCAATGTGAAGGCGACCGGTTTATGCGCGGCCGGGGCGTAGGCGATCGCGCGGTTGGGATCGTCAAGGTGAAACTCGTCCTGCCCGACGATGTCCGGCAGTTTGGCCTTGAGGAAAATGCCGGCCAGCACTAACACCACCACCGCCACGCCTGCATACGGAATCCACAACGTTTCGGCGCCGGTGCTTTCACCCGCGGCATTTTGGGAGTAGAAAAACTGCGCGCCTGCGATCGGCCCCAGAATCCAGCCCACGCCGTTGCATGACTGGGCAATGTTGATGCGCGTGGCGGCAAATTGTTTCGGGCCGAGCACCGTCGTGTACGGATTGGCCACGGTTTCCAGAAACGTCAAACCGGACGCGATGATGCAAACCCCGAGCAGAAACGCCGGAAACGTCGCGAGTTTCGTCGCGGGAATGAACCAGAACCCGCCCACTGCCACCATGAGCAATCCGGCCACGATACCGCCCTTGTAACCCAGCCGGCTCGCCAGCCAACTCGCAGGCATGGCCATTAAAAAATACCCGAGATAATGCGCAAATTGCACCCACGCCGATTGCGCCAGCGTGAGGTGGAGTTCCTTTTGGAAATGTTTATCCATCACGTCAATCATGCCGTTGCAAAAGCCCCAGAGGAGAAACAACGAACTGACCAGCGCGAACTGGAAAAGCAAACTTTTCCCGTCGGCGGAAAGGAACAGGCCCGGTTTTGATTCGGTGGAGCGAACAGTCATAGGTGGCGGTGGTTGAGTTTAGACGGCGACGTGAATCTTCGTAATTCGGCTGGGAGCGGCGGCCCATTCGGCCAGCGCGGCTCCGGCTTCCGCAAATGTCACCCGGCGCGTGATCGTGGCATTCACAGGGTAGCGACCCGATTCGAGCACTTTGATCACGTCGGCAAAATTCTGGCTCGTGGCATTGCGTGAGCCGTGAATGTCGAGTTCCTTCAGCACGAAGTATTTCGTTTCGTAGTTCACCGGTTCTTTCGCATAACCGATGTAAACCACGCGTCCGGCGAAGCAAACTTCATCCACCGCCGCGCGAAACGTCGCCGGCAAACCGACTGCCTCGATGACCACACCCGGGCCATCGCCATCGGTCAGCGCCTGCACCGCCTCGTGGAGATTCGTCGTTTGAGAATTGATGATCTCGGCGGCCCCGGCTTGTTTCGCGAGCGCGAGCTTCGCGTCATCCACGTCCACCGCGATCACCCGCGCGCCCCGCAACAACGCCGCGCCGCTGATGGCACCCAGGCCGATCATCCCGCAGCCGAACACCAGCACCGTGTCGGTGTCGGCAACGCGTCCGCGTTCCACCGCGTGAAAACCGACACTCAACGGCTCGACTAACGCGTGTTCGGTCAGGGAAAGTTTGTCCGAGCGCACCAGTTTTTCCCATGGGACGGTAATGAAATCGGTGAACGCCCCGTCGCGTTGGACGCCGAGCGTCTGGTTGTTACGGCAGGCGTTGACGCGACCGCTGCGACACGAAGAGCATTTGCCGCAAGTCGTGTAAGGCAACACGGTCGTTTCCATTCCCACGCGGAGATGATCCGGCACGCCGGCGGTCACTTCGGCAATGACGCCAGCAATCTCGTGCCCGGGAATGCGTGGATACGTCACGAGCGGATTGAAGCCGCGGAATGTGTTGAGGTCCGTGCCGCAAAAGCCGAGCTGCTTCACCTGCAACAACACTTCGCCCGGCGCCGGAGCGGGCCTGGGACGTTCGACGTAGCGAGTTTCGCCGGGGGCAGTAATCACGAGTGCGTTCATAACCGATAGGCTTCCATTGCCGTGCCGCGCAGAATGCGACTCTGTTCCGAGGCCGAAAGATTGTTGATCCAACCCGAAACCAGTTGCTGCCACCGCGCGTAACTACACGCGACCAGACAAACGGGCCAGTCCGAACCAAACATTAATCGCTGCGGCCCGAACGCTTCCAGTGCGGCGTCAAAATAGCGTTGCAATTGTGGCTCGGTCCACTGCGCGAAATCGGCTTCCGTCACCAGGCCGGAGGCTTTGCAATAGACATTGGGACGTTGTGCGAGTTCGCGCAAATGACGATGCCAAGGCTCGAACAGATCGTCCTTGATGCGCGGTTTGGCGAGGTGATCCAGCACGAAGAGCTGATTGGGATGCGCGTCCACAAACTGAATCGTCTGCGGCAGGTGGTGCGCAAAAATCAGGATGTCGTAGGCGAGATTGAAGCGCTTGAGTTCGCGCATGCCACGATTGAAATCGGCACGCAGAATAAAATTCTCATCCGGCTCGCCCTGCACCACGTGGCGGACTGATTTTAGTTTCGGCTGCGCGGCGAATTTCTCCAACTGCGCCCCGACGTCACGCGAGACCAGTTCCACCCACCCCACCACGCCTTTGATAAAATCGTTTTGCGCTGCGAGGTCCAACAACCATTGAGTTTCAATCAGATTCTGGCGCGCCTGAACGGACACCACCCCCGTCACGCCGGCGGCCGCGATTTCCGCGGCGAGATGTTCCGGGAGAAAATCCCGCCGGATACTCCGCATGGCATCGTCGATCCAATCGTATTCAACGGGGTCGTAGCACCAGAAATGATGATGCGCGTCAATTTTCATTTGGCGAGAAACAGGGGCTTGATATGGCGCTCGAAGAGATTGGTGGTGACATTGCGCGACACGGAGCTTTCGCATTCCGCGAGCCGCTTCAAATAACGCGCGCCCATTTTCGCCGCGACCTTGAATCCGACGTGCAGTAATTGGCGCAGGTTCGGATTGAAGAGCGGATCTGATTGGTTGTGGCGCAGCGCGCGAACGAATTGCTCGCTCGTCCAGCCGTTGACTTCCGCCGCCGGCGGCAGTTTCGCGCGGTTGATGTCAATCACCGTCGCGTACGGCGCGCACAATTCATCAATATGCGCCAGCGCTTCGGCGTAAATCTCCTTCGCCAAGACCAGTCCCGCGCCGCCGTGTTCCGCCAGCCCGATGACTTCTTCGAGCCAGGTCGTGCCGGCGGTTTTCACATGCACGCCGCAGCCGTGTTTCTGTAACGCGCGCTTGATGGCCGGATAAATCGAGAACTTGTCGCTGCCTGAATGCACGCTGAGCTTAAGCGTGTCCGGCAGGCCATAGCGTTTGATTGCATGGGCGATGACGCAAAGGTCGTCGTTGAATTCCTGTTCGAACTGCGTCGCGTCGCCGACGTAGTCCACGCCTTTGTTGAAGCGGCCCGTGAATTTCGGCGCGATGGTCTGGATCGGAATCTTCTCATCCGCAATGGCCGCGAGAATGATCAACAATTCCGGCGGCGTTTGCGGCGCATCGGTTTCATCCATCGAAACCTCGGTAATGAAGGGCGCGCCGTTTTTTCCGGTGACCAGGTATTGATACACCTTGCCGGCTTCCTGCGCGGCGAGCAGATATTTGCCCGCAATGCGCTCGACCTCCGCACGCGCGATGTCAAACGGGCGGCCGATGCCTGCGATCGAGATTTTGCCCACGAGTTCGGGATGCCGGTCCACAAACGCCGTTACCGCGCGGGCGGTCGCGGGTTTGCCGATGTAATCCGCTACGTCAATCGTGAAGAAATCCGAGACGGCCATAAAGCGATCCACCGTTTTCAGTCCGATGTGATCGGCATCCACGTAAAAAGGTTTCTTCCAACCGGCGGCCCGCACCGCGGCTTCAGCGGCCGCGCGCACGCTGGTTGGCTCCGAGCCGATGATGTTGTGCTCGCGATTGGATTTGTTCCAGGTAGGACAAATCTCCACGCCCTGCTGCGCCGCGAGGATGCAGGCCTGGAGTTGCGCGGCGGCTTGATGCGCGAAACGGTCGCCCACGCCCAAGGTGTATTTACTGATGCGGAGAAAGTTGGTCATAGCGGTTTTGGTTGATCAAATTCCGATGGGATAATCTGGGGCGATCAGGCGGGCGGCCTTCAACGCCCGCCACAAGGCGGCGGGAATTTCATTGGTGGCGCTGGCAATGTTCTGGCGAATGCGGTCGGGGCGACCGGTATTCAGCGCCACAGCCACGATGCCCGGCAACGCGAGCCCGAATTGCACACAAACGTCCGCCGGGTTGACCGCGAACTTCCGGCACAGAGCGAGGAATTTCTCGCGCCACGCAAACAATGGCGCGTCCGTGGCCGGATCGGGTTTGCGATAATCAAACCACGGCCCGCCCGTGAGAAAACCGGCGTTGAACACCGCCGAGTTGATCAGGCCCACGCCGCGCGCATGGAGTTGCGCGATGAATTTCACCAGCTCCGGCGGATGCGAATAAACCGTGAGGCTGCACGCGAACATGACCCAATCGAGCGCGACGTGTTCGGAGATTTCCCGAATCACGCCCCAGTCTTTCGCGCCGATGCCGACGGCTTTCACCTTGCCGGCACGCTTCAACTCAAACAGCGCGCGATACGCGCCCAGCACGTCGGCAAAACGGCGGGATTGATCGGCGGGATCTTTGGCCGCAGCCATGAATTCATCCGGGTCGTGGAGAGAAACCAGCCCGGTGTTGTAGCGCGCGCCCAGCAAGGCAACGCCCTGCTCGTAGCACTCGAGAATGCCGTCGCAACTGATGCGCGATTCGGCATCATGCTGGATGCCCGCCCAAACGCCGCGTTCGAACGTGGGCTCGGGGCCGCGTAAGGGCACGCGATACCAGCCGAGTTTATTACTGATCAAGACGCGCTCCGCTGGCACGTTGAGTTGCCGCAGGGAATTGCCGATCACTTCCAGGGCCAATCCCGCGCCGTACTTGCCGGCGGAATCCAGGACCACCGGCGCCGGCGAGTGCTGCACGATTTCCCGGACGATCGCGAGTTTCGTTTCAGCGGGCACGACCTCATAGAGATTTCCCAGACAGCTCGTGCCAAAAATGACGGGCGGCACCACCAGTCCCGTGCGACCGAGTGGTCGGCGGGATTGCGCCGGAATAGAGGTTAAGAGCGCCATGCGAACCTGACTAAAAACGACTTTGGAAATCTATTTCGGCAAAACGTACACTTGGCAGGTGGCGCAGAGAATGGCGATACTTGGCCTGCACATGGATATTCTTGACCGCAAAGCATGAGTGGGAGCCCGTCCAAACCGGCTCCCGCGCCGGCGCCGGAATTCTTTTCGGCGGACGTCGTTGCGGCCCGGCGATTTTATTTGGATCTCAGTCCGCCGCGCCGGGTGCCGCTCGCCGTGGTGTGTGGCGGCGTGGAAACGTGTAATCCGAGTTACGCGATTCACCGCACCACGTTTCCATTTTGTTCGTTTGAGTATGTCGCGCGGGGTCGGGGCCAGTTGCGGCTCAACGGCGCCGCGTATGACTTGCGCGCGGGAGTGTTGTTTTCGTACGGGCCGGGCGTGGCGCATCACATTACGGGTGATGCCACGGATGCGCTGGTGAAATACTTCGTGGACTTTGCCGGCACGGAAGCGCTGGAGTTGCTGCGCGGTTGCGGGTTGGCGCCCGGACGCGTCACGCGGGTTTTTCCTCCCGATACGCTGACGGCATTGTTCGACGAGCTGATTCAGAGCGGGCAACGCGGCGGACGCGATGGTGAGGAGTTATGCGGCGAGTTGTTGCGCTGTCTGGGATTGAAGATCGCCGCCACCGTCGCGCCACTGACGACCGCCGAGACGGTCGCGTTCAGCACTTATCTGGAATGTCGACGGCACATTGAACAACACTTCCAACACCTGCGGACGCTGGAACAGATCGCCGCCGAGTGCCACGTGAACGATGCCTATCTGTGCCGGTTGTTCCGGCGCTACGACCACCGGAGCCCGTACCAATATCTGTTGCGTCTGAAAATGAATTTTGCCGCCGGGCGATTGCAACTTCCCGGGGTGATGGTGAAACAGGTTGCCGAAGAAACGGGGTTTCAGGATCCGTTCCACTTCTCCCGCGTGTTCCGCAGTGTGCTGGGGGTGTCGCCCGCGGCGTTTCGTTCCTTGCGCTGAGCGGGCAAGGAATCGAGTGACAGGGCTGGGTAATCAGCCTGCGTCACGCCTGCCCGCGCCAAGTCCGATTGCGAGGGCGCGTGCGGCGGCTCAGCGTTTTTCATTGCTCCCGGGTCAACGATTCCGGCGCGCAGTCAGGCCGACGCTCACGGCAGCGGCGGACCGAGTTTCACGCGGTAGAATCGCATCGGCGCGGCGGAGTTTGTGTCCGTCCAGTCGAACGGCAGCGCGGGCGAGTTGGTGATGATTACCGTGCTCCATTGCGTGAGGTTGGTGGAAGTTTCCACTGCGTAATCCGGCCCGCTCTGGCCGCTGACGCTGAAACCGAACTGTCCGCCCGCGACGGAAACATTGCTGACGGCTGGCGCAGTCAGCGGATTCACCACGACGGCGAAACTCTGCGTCGCGCTCAGGCTGGGCGTGCCGTTGTCGGAAACCTTGAGCGAGAAGTTGTTGGTCGAGTTCGCCTGCGTCACGAGCGGGCGGAAGTAGAACGCACCACTGTTGGCGTCGAGCGTCGCGTTCGCCGGACCGGTGAGCAGCGCGAAGGTCAGGGTCTGCGGCGGTTGATTGGTGTCCGTAGCGCTGGCGGTGAACGCGACGGTCTGGCCGACGTTCACGGTTTGGTTCGCGATTGGATCAAGCGTCGGCGGCGTGTTGGTCGGGCCGGTCAGCGTCAGGGCGATGGTCTTCGTGTGACTGATCAATCCGGCGGTGGCGATGACGGTCACGTTGGTCGTGCCGGAAGTAACAGAGTTGGAGGCCGTGAACGTCAGCAGACTTGTGCCGCCAATCGTGGGATTGTTGGTGAACGTGGCGCTGACGCCGCTTGGAAGATTGCTGATGCTGAGCGTGTAAACCGCGTTCAGGCCGTTCATGGGCGTCACGGTGATCGTGCTCGCGCCGTTGGTGCCGGCATTCACGGCCAGGCTGGCGGGATTCACGGTCAGACCAAAGTCCGGTCCGAACGCGGGCCAGGACACCGAATCAATGTAACAAGTGCCGGTCCAGCCGCCGCTCGTGATGAATTGAACGCCAAGCGCATTCAAAGGCGTGATGGCATTGGCCGGCACAGTCAGCGTGATCGTGTTCCAGGCGTTCGGAGCCAGGTTCTGATACCAGCCGCTGGTCCACGCCCAATTCTGGTCCATGAGGTAGGGCTGGAGGGTGGCGACCGTGCTGCCACTCGGAATCCAAACGCGGAAGGTAATGGTCGTCCCGGGAGTCACCGCGACATTGCCCACCGAGGGCGAACCAGTGCCCGCGGCCGCGCCATTGAAGTTCACGGCCAGGGATTGATTGCCGCCGAAGCGCTGCGCGGTCGAAGTCGCCACGCTGGAAACAATGCCGCCGCCGCCCGACCAACCTTGCACCGTGGATTCGAAGTGATATTGCGCCGGGTCGGTGATGGCTGTGCCGGAAGTCGTGGCTTTGGCTTCCGGCGAAAAACCGGACAGCCCGGAGGCATTGACGGCGACGACCTGATAGTAATAGGTCGTGCCACTGGCGAGGCCGGTATTCGTATAGGACGTGCCGGTGATGCCGGTGACCACGGGCGCGATCGCACTTCCGCCCCCGCTTTGCGTCGCGCGGTAGAGATTATAGCTGGTCGCACCACTGCCAGCGGTCCAGGACAGCGTGACCTGGCCCACGCCTCCCGTCGCGGTCAGATCGGACGGCGCGTAGGGAGCACCGTTTGGCGGCGGCGGCGCGGCGCCACCGGTCAACGCGGTCACCAGTTCCGCATCCGTGACCGCGCCCGAAGTCCAATGGAACGGCTGGTTGGGTGTGCTCCAGTAAAAAGGACTGATTCCGTGATTGCGGGCGGATTCCGCAGCGTACTTGTTCCAATAGAGCCGGGAAGCATTGTTCCAAATTGCCTCCGTTCCGGTCACGGGCGATTTGAATGCGCCGAACTCACCGATCAGGACCGGGATGCCTTTGTTGACATACAAGTCGGCCAATTGTTGATGGTACGCGTCAATCTCTCCTTCTTCGCCAAAGGTCGCGTTGCGGCTGGGATTGCCGGCGTAATGGTACGCCGGCCCCCAAAAATAGAACGAATTGCCCCACACGGGATCGTCATGAATGATCGTGAACAGCGACGGAGTGTATTGATGGTATTCGACCATGATCCGGTTGGACACGGTATCCGTCGGCAGCGCGTTCATCCAGGTCGGGTCCGACACGCTCGGCATCACCAGCCAGCGATTGGTGTTGTAGCCGCCCACGGCTCGCACCGCATTGACGTACGTCTGGTAGTAATACATCAACGTTTTCATCTCATCGGGATTGTCCACGTTGGGTTCGTTGGCCGCGGCAAACAGCAAGCGGTTGTCGTAGCCGGCGAAGGCCGTCGCAATCTGCGTCGCGTAGGAATGCTGTTTCGCATTGATGACGGGATCAATGTTGGTGGTGATGTTGTTCTCCAACCAACCGCCGTCCCAGTGAATATTGATCACGGCATACATGCCCGCGTCGAAGGCCCAATCCACCGCCTGTTTGACCTGCGCGATGAAGGCGGGATTGACCGGGTAGTTGGTGACGCCGCCGCTGACGTTGGTGGTGGCATTGAAGTTCCACGCGACAGGGATCCGCACGGCGTTGAACCCGGCGTTGGCGGCGGTATAGAACAGCGCCGCACTGCGATTCGGCACGCCCCAAGTGGCTTCCAGGGTATTGCCCATATTCCAGCCGTAAGTCGGCAGCGGCAAGGGCTGAGAAGCGGGCGGATTGGTGGGCGCGGGTTGCAACCCCAGATTGAACACCGCGTCATAGCTGTGACTGCTGCCGGTAACGACTGTGCCACCGTTGATGGGAACGGTGACAATCTCACCGCCCGCGTAAGCGTTCGCGCCCACGGCCAATGCGGCCCAACCGCCGCTGGACGGCTGGCGGCCAAACGTGAACGCGTAGGTTCGATTCGCCGCGAGCGGTACGTTCAGTCCGCTCCACTCCAACCACGCGCCGTCGCTGAAACCCGGATTCGCCGCGCTGAACGCAATGAGGAACGTCGCCGTGTTGCCGCTGATCGAGTAGATGCGCAGGTGATAGGTCGGTGTGGTCGCCGGCGTGCCGTAGCCGCCACCGGAATTCAAGCCCGCCGTCTTGATGGCGAGTGACGTAAGTCGCATCGCATTCGGGCCGGTGGTGAAGGTCTGGCCGACGGGCGGATTGTTGTCGGTGAAATAGTTGATGGTATCGGGCCAGGTCGTGTTCCCGCTGGTCGAGAATTGAGAAATATCGTTCGGTCCAGGCACGGGCGCGGTCAGCGCGAGGTTCGTGAGCGTCTGGGCATGTGAACTGCCGGTCAAGCTCGCGAGAATCACGCCGAGCCAAACACCACGAAAGGTGAATTTTATTATTTTCATTTGGGTAGCACTAGGTTCACGGCACTGACAATGGCTGGATGATTGGGAGGCGGACGGCGCCGTGGGACGGGTTTGCGAACAGCTTCAGGTGATTGAGTTTGCGGTGAATCCGCGCCGGCGTTCCAGTTGGGACACAACCGGAGGCCAGGCTTAGGTTGGTCGTTTGACCGCCACGCGGCTCTTCATAGCAGGACATTTCGCGAAACTACCGTGAAGCGGGAAAGCCAACCAGTCGCTAGTTTCCACGATAGCCGCGGCGCCCCGGAAACGCCGCTAGTTCATATTAATATCCGACCCGACCGCGCCACTCGGGGCGGATTTGGAACTGAGCGATGGCGAAGACAGAGGCGATACACCTCGAATAACGATGAAGCCTCGCTGGCCGTTCACGAATTGGATGGAACAACCAACTGTGACTCCCCCACCTGCTGCGCGGCTCTCAAAATGAGTAAACCAGATTCAGCCCCGCCGTGTAAGAGTTATGACGGGGACTCCGCGCGGTGCCGAAAACGGGAACTCCCCCCGCGACATCGCGATCCCAGCGCAGTTCGATTCGCGAAAGCACATTTTCCCAGATTTCGTAACCGACAGTGAACGTAACACCAACGAACTTCTCATCATCCGGACCGGTCAAAGGTTTCGTTGAACCGAAATCGCTGCGTGCCCCAAAAATCGTATTGTTGGGCGTCGCCCGGGCGTATTCACCGCGTAAATTAAAACTCCAGCGGGCGACGTCGTAGTTCAGATAAACTCCGGTCGCACTGGCAAAGCTGGTGCGCGGGCCGGCCGGGACAAAGAATTGCGCGGGCCAACCGGCGGAAAAGTTCGCGCGATAATCATACGCCGCTCCGAGCTGCAATCCTTCTACAAACAAAGGCACGCGCAGTCCGGCGTAATAGTTGTGGATGCGCGGACCGGTATCCGTCGGCGCACTCGTCGCCGTGTGGCCGCCGGTGTAACCGAGCGTCAGAGTCAAATCCGGACAATCAAATGCCGCTCCGGTGAATTGCACGAGTCCCAGATACGTTAACCGCTCCTCGTCCACCGTGCGGGCATTGACGAAGGGCGAATAGTTATTCGCCACGCCACCCATGGCGCTGAACCACTCGGTGAAATCGTATTTGATCATCAGTCCCGTGTGCGCCTTCGGTTCAATAAAATAGCCGTACGAGCGGCTGTAGTTCGGATTGCGAACGCTGTCATAGACCTCGTAACCCAAGGGCGATTTGAAATAACCAATCCGGAATTCAAATCCGTTCCACGGCGGCGTGCGCAGGGTGAGGTAAGCTTCGTTCACCGCGACATCGTTCGGTCCGCTGGCCAGGGAATACGCGTTTTGCAGCGTCGCATCCGGCCCGAACAGAAGCTGCACATGATAACCCGCCGCCCAACTCTCTTCTCCAGGTGGATTACTCAGATACAAACTCACGGCGTTGAGGTTGAAGCCATCCATTTTATCCGGCGTGTCATAAAGTCGCCCGGGCAACCGCAAGGTATTCGGAAAAGGCGCAGTTCCTCCCGACCCAGAGGGTTTATCAATGGCCATAAGCGCGGAAACATCCACATAGCCACCGACAATGGTCTCAGAGGGCATAACTTGATGTGAAATCAAACACTCCTCGCTCGCAACGGCGCTCGGCAAACCAGTCACGACGCCCAGTGCGAGGAGAGCGTGAGTCCATGCGGGGAGATTTCGCGAAGCGCGAAGTTGGGTTGATTTCATGGCAACAGTTGAGCGCGATAGAATTGAACGGGCGGATTCAGGACGCTGGTGTTGGTAAAGTAAAACCCGCCTTCTAAAGCCACGTTGGTGAATACCGGAGTCCAATTACCGGTTAATGTCGTTTTCGCGTGGATCGCGTAGCGGCGGCCAGAAATTCCCGAAAGCTTCAACGCGAAGCGGTTGTTAACAATGCCCAACGGGGCAAGCGTTGGTTCGCGCGGCGGAGTTCGCAATGGAAATGAAGTGGCCTTGGCAAAACCCACCAGCCCGCGCGCCCCGGGATAATTCGTCGTTTGAATCACGGGATCTTTCTCGAAGTAAATATAGCCGCGGTAACTTTGTCCCCAGGTCAGGGTGTTTGAAGCGATGACGACCGACAGGTTTGTCCCGTTTAGCGAAGTGAAACCCGGTTCCGCGCCAAAGGTGGCCGTCCGATAAACCACCACGCCATTTGTATCCGCAATGCTGACGCTGATGACGTCGTTCGTCGTTCCGCCCGCAAAGGCATCCCAACGCAAAACGAAATTGGTGGAAACGTCAATCGTCTGCGCTTCCGTGAAATTGGCAATGCGCGGCGCGTTTGCCGGAAATGCCGTGGCAGACGCATTCGTCATCGGGAGAGTGATGACGCGATTGCCATCGTGCGCGGTATTGATGCGCAACAGGTAATTCCCCAACGGAAAATTGGCGTCGAGTTCTGACTGACTGGTCGCAGCGAAGTAACTTGCGAACGGTTGGTCCGTTCCCGCCACCGGCGGAAAAAGTTGATCCACGAAACCCAAAGGCGATTCGATACTGGCGCTAACTACCTGGTTGCTGAACAAGCCGGTCGGTTGAACGATGGCGGAAAATGAGTAAGCCGGCCAATTAGTTTGCAACACTGGGGCGTTCGTGCTGGTTTGGACAAAATCCTGCGTCTTGAAAACTCCGTAGCCCCGAACATCCGCGGCCTGGGCCGATTCGCGCCCGCTGGCAAGCAGGGTTACCACTGCTAACAGGAATAAGCGGGCAATCACTTGTTTTGGAAAAATGAGTTTCATGTGCCCGGTCCGATCTGCCAGATGGCTCTACCCGTCGTTGAGAGTCCAGCCGCGGTTAAGCCCGTTTGGGTCGGATCACTGCCGACAGCCAGCATCAAGGCGCGCAGGAATGGTCCGGCGGCCGGAAACGCAAACGCCGCCGTGCCAGGAACGCCAAACGGATTCGACGGGGTCAAATAGCCGTTGAACTCGCCGGCCAGATCATACAAGCGGTCGCCGGAGAAGTTCGCAATCATCGTGTCTTGTCCGGCATCGCCGAATGCAATGTCCGCACTGTTGAACGGCGCGGCGTCATAGACCGTGTTTGCGCCACCGTTAGTATCGAGATTGTCATCCGCGTTGAGATAATCGTTCCCCGCACCGCCGAACATGTAATCCACGTCCGTGCCGCCCACGAGCCAATCATCCCCGCCATTGCCAAACAGCGCATCTTCGCCGTCATGAATGATCTGTCCGTAAGCATCCATCGCTTCAAAGTTCAACGGATGATTGTTGATCTTTGCCAGCGGATTGAACGGATCATAAACCAACACGCCCGGCGTGAACTGCCGCACCCAGGTGTCCGCCGGATTGGCATAAATATCCGCCAGCGCTTCGGCCCCCGAAAGGCCGTCATGATTTGCGCCGCCGTGCAACGAGTCATTGCCGAGACCGCCGTAGAGGAAGTCACGACCGCCTTGATCCGGCTGGAGCAGGCGGACTGTTTTGTTGATGCGACCCTGCACATAAACTGTCGCGCTCGCACTGGTTCCCGCCGCGATATTCAGTTGTGCGTTGGCCGTCAGACCGTAAAGCGGTTCAGCCATACCATTGCGACTCGTCAAAATTCGCCCGTCGTCGCCAAGCGCCGCGTCGTCACCCGCGCCACCGGAAATCCAATCTTCGCCTGCGCCGCCAATCAAATCGTCGTCCTGACCTTCGCCATAAATCACGTCATTGCCGGTCTGACCGTGAATCAGGTCGTTGCCAGATTCGCCATGAATCACATCCGCCGCCCCCGCGTCCGCAGCGCTGCCATTCCCGGGCGTGTAATCCAGAGTGGCGATGGCGCGCGGCACAATATGTAGAGTCGCCCCGGGCGTATTGTCGTAATTGAAGACCAGGAATTGACCGCTCGAAATTCCGTTGGTGCCGACGACGCGACTGATTCGACCGTTGTCGCCGAGAATCACATCGGCATCGCGCGCAAAACCATTCACGGTCAAATTCCCCAGCGTGTTTCGGGCGATGTCCGTTCCGTCGCCGCCAAAGATGATGTCGCTGCCATCGGCGCGTTGCGCGGCGGTCGTCAAACCGTAGAGATCGGAATTGCCGCCAATGATGTCGTCCTGGCCGAGGTCGCCGAAAATCGTGTCGTTGCCGCCGTTACCTTCGATGTAATCATCACCGTCAGTGGAGTTGTCGAGTGAGCGCAGCAGGCTGGCGAGTCCGGTCAAGGCTTGATTGATGTAACCATCGCCGCGGAGGGTATCGTTGCCCAATTGGCCGAAGATGTAATCGTCCCCTGCTCCGCCCGCCATGAGGTCATCGCCTTGTGCCACCGATTCGTTCAGCAACCGAATGGTCCGCGCGACGGCACCGGTCGGACTTGCCTGTGATTGGTTGGTCACGAGCGGATTGCCATTCGCGTCGTAGATCACAGTTCCACTCAAGACTTGAGTCAGCGGCGTAATCGTATCGCCGCGCCGCGCAATAATGCCATTGTCGCCGAGCAATACGTCGTTGCCCGCGCCGCCATCCATTCGGTCCGAACCATCCACGCCGCCACTGACATTGTGTCCACCGATCAAATCATCGTCGCCCGCATCGCCATAGAGGAGGTCATTGCCCTGCTGGCCGAGGATAATGTCGTCGCCGGCATCGCCATGCACGATGTCATTCTCCGCGCCATCGTTCGATTGGGTGTAAATCGAAATAAAATTGCGATTCGTCGGCAGCGCATAATCCACGCGACCGTGGTCGCCGAAAATCAAATCGTTGCCGTTGCCACCGTTGATCGTGTCGCCGCCCGTGCCGCCAATCAGCAAATCGTTCTGATCGTTTCCATTGATGGTGTCATTTCCGCCCAAAGTCGGGTCAGTGGATTCAATAAGACTGAACGCTTCGGGTGCGAACAGATTGGCATCGGTTGCCAACGGACGATTCGTCGTTCCTGTCGCCAGATTGCGATTCGCACCTGCGCGACCGCCGAACCAAACAGGAGTAGTGGTCGGTGAAGCATACGAGAACAGGACGCGGCCATGATCACCGAAGACGACGTCATTGCCGCTGCCCCCGGAGAGAATGTCAGCCCCAAAGCCGCCGAAGATAATATCGGCCTCACCGCCACCATTCACCGTGTCCGTCCCACCTTGAGCGGGGTTGACCGTGTAAATGCTGGTCGGCGCGCGAACGACCCCATCGGTTTTGTCGCCACTCCCGCCATTGCCAAACAACGCCACCACGACGCCGTTCACGACGTATTCAACCTGCCCTTGATCGCCGAAAACAATGTCACGTCCGCTGCCGCCGGTGATGGTGTCGTTTCCGAGTCCACCGAAGATCACAAGCGGCAACGAAGAATCCGAAGCATCCACCGTGTCATCGCCCGCTTGAGTATTGAGCACGAAGAATCCGTCCACGCTGGCCGTCAATGCGACGCCGACGAAATCATTTCCACCACCAGTGTTGAGTGTAGTCACCGTTCGCACCCCACTCCGCTCGTGGGTGCCGAGAACGAAAATGCTGTCATCGCCTGAGCCCGCCCAAATCGTGATGCCATCGGCAAAGTTCCCCGTGAGATTGTCGGCTACGAAGGTAATGTTTGCCGGGGCGAGACCGCTGATTAACGAATTCGTGATCGTCACGTCCATGTCGCCCACAACGGCTGAAGCATCACTAACGAAAAGCATGTGCCGGCCCACGCCGAAGTTCAGATTCAGTGTGCCGTTGATAGCGTCCAAATGGCCCGAGAGGAAATCCGGGCGCGGATCATTCACGGCCACATTCGCGAGCGACGAAACATAAACCTGTTCGTTGCCATCGCGGAGGTTGAGATTGGTAACCGCACTCGTGCCACGCACGTTGAACACGTCGCTACCGCTGCCCAGATCAATGTTCAAGAACTCCAGCGTGTCGTAAGTGATACCCACTGCCATCCCCAGTCCCGTGAGCTGCGTGGCCGTGAGGTAACCGGTGTTGGCGAATGTATCGCTGCGATCATCCACGTTCACTGTGTCCGTCCCGGCTTCACCTGAGATGAAAAGAGCGGCGGAAATGCCGTTCACGTTGCCACCGATTGCCGGGGCAAGTGATCCAACATTTACCGTGTCGTTATTGGCTCCGCCGAAGACGCGCGTCTCGCCTTGCAGCGTGCGAAGATTGATCACGTCGTTGCCCGGCCCACCGTAAATGAAGACCACCTGGTCGGTTTCGGTTTCAGTGACGGTCAAATGATCGTTGCCGGTTGCCAGGCGAATTTCCAGTCGTTCCAAACCGAGCAATTGGAAGCCATGATAAATCCCCGTATCAAACGCCGTGCCGCTCACCACGCCCGCGCCTTCAAAGCTCTGGAAAATATCCGTCAGCCCGGTGCCGTTGTTCGTGGCCTGCGCAAAGAGGAGGTTACCCAATTCGTCCTCGCCGATCTGTTCCATCCGCGCCACCGTGCGATGCGTCAACCAACTCGGCGCTGAAGACCCCGCGTCATTGTGAATGATCAATTGATCGCGTTCGCCGACCGTTTGGGTACCGGCGTCAATCGTCAACCGGTTCAGAATCCGGCGCGCGTCAAACGACGCGGGCACGGACACATTAAAGCTCGGGAAGGTCAAGGTGGGTGGCGCGCCACCGACGTGCAACGTATCGGTTCCCGTTCCGCCGAAAATCTTCGTATCAAACATGCCCGTCGCGAGCGTATAGATTTGATCCGGCCCGCCGCTGCCATCAATCGAAACCACTTCAATTCCCGCCAAAGCCGTGGAGCGTCCCGCGCCGACGAGTAAGGTGTCAGTCAGAACCAGCACGTCGCCTGCGCCAGTTCCTACAAGCGTGAGACGATCGACGCCCGCGCCACCGGTAAAGACCATCGGGCCGTTATCGAGATAATCGTAGCGATTCCCGCCTGCGCCGGTCGGTTGAGTGAAGCCGGATGATCCCGGAGTTGCGCGCAGCACGATGACCGTCGCGAGATTGATTAAATCGTTGCCGCTACCGGCGTCCACATAGAGCGGCGCGGCATTGTAAACGATGTTGAACGTGTCGTTGTTCGCACCGCCAAACAGCACGAGCGCATTGGAGTTTCCGGGCGTGAGATTGGCCGCGTCGCCGACGGGAACGCCACCGGGATACTCGGCGTTGGTGTTGCCGGAATCTGGAATCAGCGGCACTGCGCCAACCGTGACGACATCATTGCCCGCACCCAAATCGAACAATGTGGGCGCGGCAGTATCATTGATCGTCACGGTGTCATTCGCGGCGAACGTGTGCACCACCATCGCATCCACTCCGCTGAACGTCACGGTCTCGGTGCCGCTGGCGCCACTCAGCACTGTCAACGTGCCAACCCGCGCTCCGGCTGCACCAACCGCAGTCAGAGTGAAGATATCCTCCTGATCGTTGCTATTGATGACCAGTTGGTCCACGCCCGTCGTGCCCGTATCGGCGATGATGAAGTTGCTGCCCTGATTGCCCGTGACGTTGATGATGTAATACTCATACGCGCCCGCACTCGGAGCGTTGCCGTTATTCAGCGTGACCGTGCCCACCCAAGGCGTTACTTCGAGCAACGAACCGGCCACGGTGATGAATCCATCACGATCACCCACCACCATCACGTTCACGCTGTTGCCGCCGGTGAGCAGTGCGGTCGTGAAGATGCCGCCGGTGTCTTCCAATACCGCGCCGGCCTGCCAATTGTCACCCACATCGCGCAAACGATTGAATGCCGGAGCAGGCGCACCCGCATTAACCGGATTTCCCGTCGGCCAGAACGGATCCGTTAGCAAATTCGTTCCGCCCGCGTCGTTCAAAACTTTTCCAACCACAAAGCGATTTCCGAACAGGCCGACATCAAGATTGAAAGTCTCCACCAACGTATTGCCCGCGCCGGTGTCCACAAACGTATCGAGCCCTTCGCGACCGGTGTAAGTGTCCGCGCCAGTGCCGCCGTTGAGATAATCGGCGAATGGCGTTCCCACCAGCGTGTCCGCGCCGCCCTCACCAAAGAGCCGCACAGCGATGTAATCCGGATCGCTCAAAGTCACCGCGCTGAAGTTGAGCACATCATTGCCGTTGCCGCCGTTGATGATCAACGTGTCGCCTTCCGCGCGCACAGCGTTGGTGATGGTCCAGACGCCGACGCCGGTCTGCGTCAATTGAAGCGCGGGAATGCCCGCATTGAGCACGATGTCACCGAAGAAGGAATCCGCATTATCGGAACCATTAAACGTCAGCACATCCGCCGAACCATCGCCGGGCGACGCCAGACCAAGATTGATCGTAGCGCTGGTCAATCCCGAGTTGCCCAGATCGTTGAACGTCAGCACATCCGCCCCGACACCCGCATCGAAACTGAGTTTCTCGACCCCACTGGTATTGATGAGACCCGAGCCAACCGCATTGATGCGAAGTTGGCCGCTGCCCGGAACTTCAAAGATCACCGTGTCCTTGCCCGCTGTCGCCGTCAGAATCAATTCATCCGACCCAGTGCCGGCGGTCACCGTGCTGCCAAGCCCCGCGAACGTCAGGAAAATACGATCATTGCCGGTCAACGCCGCATTGTTCGGGTCATCGCCGAAAATGATGTCCACACCACCATTGCCATAGATGTCATCGTTGCCCGCGCCGCCAATGAGCGTGTTATTGCCGCTGCTGCCAAAGAGTTGATCATTGCCTGCGCCGCCATTCAACGTGCCCGTGCCCGTGCCGTTGAAGGTGATTTGATCATTGCCATCGCCACCGTTCAGCGTGGCTGTGCCGCTCGTCCGCACCTGAATGACGTCGTGATCGCCGCCACCGTTGATGATGACATTACCCGTTCCCTCGTACACCAAGGTGTCGTTGCCAGCACCACCATTGAGATTCACGGGGACCGCTCCGCGCACGGTAATGCTATCATCACCTCCGCCACCATCCGCGATGATCTCCGTCACTTTCCGGAATTCCTGGCTGCGGCCCAGACCGGTGACGCGCACATGATAAGATGGCGCGCCATTTACGAGACCGTCGGCGCCGAGCACTTCAACGAGGAAACCTTCATTCGCAATGTTGGTGGAGAAATTCCGGTCCGCCGCGCGCCCTCCCATCAACAGCACCAATGCCCCATTCACCGGCGTGTTCGGCGCAAAGTAATTCTGTCCCGGCGGTTGGGTGACCACCACCGGTCCGCCGAGGTAGGAAGGTCGGGGCAACTCAATCGTCCCGATGCTGAATGACACCGTGCCGCCGATTTCCACCGAGAACAATCCGAAGTCAATTTCCACCGAGACGTAAACGCTCAATCGGACTTCCACCGCACCGCCCGCGCTCGTCGCCGTGAAGGTCACGCCGACATTAATACCCGCGAACGTGATGCCAAACGCACGCACTTCCGCCCGACCCGAGATACTCATCAGGAACGTGTAGTTCGTGCCAACCTTCACCGACGAAACGCGAATCGTCGCACTCAGTCGAATGCCCCAGTCATCCGAGCCAAGGACCAATCGGCCGGTCAAGGTGACATCAAAATTGCCGTTCGAACCGAAGTAACCGAAGCCGTTAATTGTTACGATGCCGAAGAAATTGATGTTGGCGGAGAAGTCCACGCGCCATCCGCCATTCTGCACGACGACCGTGAAGCTGGAGTTGAACTTCAAAACACTGAGCAGTTTGACTTCGCCGGTCAACGCGAGCCGGAAGGAATTTGCCGCGACACCTTCCCGAACGATGCCCGTGGTGTTCAATCGCAACTGCCCATTGGCATTGATCTCAAAAACTTCACCCGCACTTTCACCGATATTGACGCTCACGCCGAGGATGAGCAACAAACCGGGATTGTTGTCGGTGTAAACTGCGGCTACGCCATTGGCGGTCAGGTTGAGCGCGCCGGCCAGGCTGATGGTGAGATTGAACGCGATGCGAATTCCCGCCGAGCCGACGGAGATTTCCGCGCTACCCGAACCGGTCGCAAATCCAAGGAAGCTCACCGAGCCGCCAAACTTGATCTTAATGCCGGGAGCGATTTCCGCTCCACCCGAAGGCAAGGCGCGGCCCGTCGTTCCAGTGTTAATTTCGAAACTTCCATCCAATGAGAAGCTGATGCCAATCGAATTGCCAAAGCTTCCGGTGCCGATGCCCGCCGTCATGCGCGCGAGCAAGCCACTGCCGTCAATGACCAGTTCGCCATTGATCGAAAGACTGCCGAGCGGCGCCAGACTGAGCGAAGCAACTGCGTTGATGTAAAGCCGGCTGCTGCTGAAGCTCAGCTCGAAAGAGCCGATCAGCTCCACAAAACTGCCCAGAATGAATTTTCCGCCGAAGCGAACGCTCGCGCCACTGGCGACCGAAACCAATCCGGTTTGGTATCCGCCCGAGCCGTTTGAAATAAACCGCCCATTCGCATCAATGAGGAACGTATCCACCTCGCGGGCGGTATCGTAAGTGTTCACCTCCACCAGCAAGTCGCCTTGCAGCACCAGACCGGGAATGCGATTCGCCGCGAACACCAGTTGAATGCGACCCACTACGCCCGGAACACCAACCTGAATGCCATCGGGATCATCCGAGTAAATATTCAGATTCAGAGTTCCGGCAATGGCGCCGAGGAACGGCACATCGCCGCCGACCGCGCCTGTTACCTTGAAGTTCGCGCCCACCGCGGCGATTTGCAGGAAACCCGTCAGCGTCAGGAAGCCGCCAATCTTTAGCTCCGCCTGAATACTTGCGATGACGTACGGAGTGGGCGTGGCCGAAGTGTCCTCCGAGCCATCCAATCGCGGCGCCGCTTTGAAAACATTGATTGTGCGCGGCTCGCCGTCCCGCAGCAGCGGCAGGAAGGAATCCGGCAGCGTGAAGGATTGATCGGCGCGAGTGGTGTTGAACATCACCGAAACCGAACCGGAAACCTCGAAGATGTTGCCAACGCTCGGAATGCCCAATCCCGCACTCGCGCCGATAGTGAACGTTCCCGCCACACCCGGAATCGCCGGACCGGCGCCATCCGGATCAGTGAACACCACGACCAAAAAGCCACGCGCTTCGGCATAAGTCACGCGCGCTGAGCCGACGCCAAAACTGAGTTCGGCGGTGGCAAACATTTCCAATTTCTCGGGATTGATCTTGATGAAGAATCCACCATTGAGTCGGAACAATTCGGAATCCGTGCCGGGAATCTTGATGAGCGCTTGTCCCACGAGTTCGAGCGAGAACGTGTTCGGCGCGAGATTGTAAGTGCGGGTGAGATCCGTGCCGCCCGGGCCAATTCCGGGCAAGGTGAGCGTTTCCGTTTTGGCGTAATCGGTCGTGTTGATCTGCAACGTGCCCGAGGCGTAGAGGAACAGCCCGTAGGGTTCGAGCAACGAGAAGTTCGTTTGCAACGTCATCACGCCCCACAACTGCGGCTTGTTCAACAAACCGTCGCTCAGGTCGAGCACGAATCTTCCCGCCGTCGCGCCCACAGTGCCGAGTTTAATCAACGACAATTGCCCGCTCAGTTCCAGGGTCAGGACTTTGCGATCCACGCTGATCTCGGCCTCGAACGTGACCGAACCCGTCACTTTGAACAGTGGCTCGTCGAGCAGGCCCAGGGCGTTGAGTTCCATGCCCCCGCTCAGTTCGATGAAGAATTTCGGCGCTTGCGAAATCAGCCGCACCGACTCGCTGCTCGCCACGCCGGAATTGAACGTCGTGTCGCCGGTCACGGTGCTTTGATCGCGCCAACTATTCGCGAGGAAGTTCACCGTCAACGTGCCGGAATCAAACGTGCCAGTGGTGATGCTGTAACGGAAGGTATTGCTCTCGCCGAGGCGCGTGGGCGTGCCACTCACGACTACATTTTCACCATTGGCGCCGGTCAACGTAAACTCCGCGTCGCCGTCCAGAATGGAAGCCAGATCCAAGACGCGACCGGCCACGGGATTAAAGGTGATGTCCAAATAACCGGTTGTGTTGAGCGCAGCGCGATCAATCGTCTTCCCGGCGAGCGGATTGGCCAAGGTCGCCGTCGCTTGATCAACGCGGAAAGTCTGAGTGAAGGCAAGATTGCTGATGCCGCCCGTGTCCGTCCAGGTGCCAGCGACAAACTCAACCGAATACGTGCCCACGCTCAGGTCCTGCGTGAACCTATAGCGCCAGGTATTCGTCGTGCCGACGCGTGTTGGAGAACCAAGCGTAATCACATTGCCCGCGCTATCGCGCAACAATACTTCGCCGCCGTTAACACTCGCCGGATTGATGGCGTTACCGGAACTGGGGCGGAACGTGATTTCCAGATAGCGCCAACCATTGATCACGCCCGTGCCGACAATCTGGCCCGCGCCCGGATTGGTGACATCGGCGGTCGCACCGTTCACGGTGAAGCTGCGACTGGTCGCGACGTTGGGATTCGTTCCCCCGTCATCGGTCACCTGCCCTGCCGCCACTTCGACATTCACCGCGCCCAACACAAACTTATTGGTGAAATAAATGCGGTACGTGCGCTCGATGATGTCGCCGCCGTCCACGAGTTCACTGAGCAACGTCGCCGACAACGTGCTTTGCGTCACTCCATTGGTCGTGGCCCCGATTCCGGTGAACGTCACGTTGGGCGGACTACCACTGCTCGGCAAACTGTTACCCGTGCTCGGGCGCACGCGGATGTCAATGTAGCCGACATTGGCATTACTCCGATTAAACGAGGTCGTGCCCTGTTGCAGCGCGCCGGTGTCGTCTCGCACTGACCAAGTCTCCGCCGAGAAAGTAACCGTCACAGTCAAATCACCTGTGGGCGCGAGCGGATTGCCATCCACATCTTCGGCCAGCGTAGTGGCGAGATAGTAACGCCACGTATTCGCCGGCGTACCGGAAGTCGAGACTTTGACGGGCGCGAGTGTGTTATCCAATGCCACCGTCCAATTCGCGGTACCGCTCACATTCAGTGTGAACTCGGCCAGCAGATCGAGCACGGACGCGTCGTCAATCACCAATCCACTCCCGGGTGTCGGCAGCGTCACATCAATGAAGGTCGGCAACGCGCCGCCGGTCACTGTCAGTGTCCCACCGCTCTGCGGCGTGACCGGCGTCGGCGCCACCGTGGTATTCAGGAACGACCAACTGCCGGCAATCGCCGTCAGCGTCACGGTTCCAGTCGCGCCGAATTCTCCCGTAATCCAATAGCGATAGGTCACCGGCCCGTTGGCGTCCCCTGAGAGTCGCACCGGGGCTTGGCCGGTGTCGAATTGCACCGTGCCGACTCCCGCACCGCCCAGGATGAATTCCGCGCCGAAATCTTCAATCGAAGCCAAATCCAACTTCCGGCCCGTTGGCGCATTGAACGTGACGTCAATGAAATGGCGACCGTTGATGACGTTCACGTCAATCAATCCGCCCGCGCCGGGATTCAACAGCAGGAAGGTCGCGCCTTCGACGGTGAATTGGAAGTTAACCGCCGCATTACCCGCGCCAGTAACCGTGTTACCGCCGCTGGTCACATCCACATTCTTGATCGCATTTTGCGCGAACGACACGGTGTACGTGCCGCGGGCAAACGCGCCGCTCGTGACCAGGTAACGGAAGCGGTTCGTGCCGGTCGCGAGAATGGCGCGCGTCATCAAATCCGTATCACTCTCCAGGTTGCTCAATTCGGTAACAATCACCCGGTCATTGCCGTTGACGTCTTGGGCAATATTTCCGTTGCTGTCCACCAACACGACCTTGCTGACACCGCTGAACTCGCGAATCTCCAATCCCAACGTCCGACTGCCACCGGTGGCGGGATCCACTTCCGTCACAATCGGAACGGGCGTGTTGGCGAGCACAATGTTGCCCGGCCCGGAAATCGTGAGTTCCGCCGTGCTGCCGTCCAGGATGCGCGCATAATCGAGATTCGCCCCGTTGGGCGCGGTAAACGTGACGTCGAGATAGTTCGAGCCGTTGAACACGCGATTCGAGATCGCGTTGATGTCCACACTGCCGACCGCGGGATCATTCAATCCTACTAAGGGCGACAACGTGGTGGCCGTCGGCGAAAGCGTTTGGCCGGCCACGTCGAAGACGACTTCCTGCCCAGCGTCATTGCGGAAGCCCATCTTCAACTTGCCGTAGATCGTGAGCAATCGCACTTGATCGGGCACGTCAGCGAGAAACAACACCGTCGCTGAGCCGGTCGCAATCTTGGAAAGGTCGGCGTACAATTTCGCGCTCAAACTGATGTTGTCCGCCGCGAAGTTCAGTCGGCCCGCAATCATGAATTTACCGTCCGTGCTGATCTTGATGATGACTTGGCCGTTGAAGGCCTGTTGCGAGGCGTAAATCGTAAATAACTTCGCACTGCCGGTAATGGTCATCGGCGCCGTAAACGCCGCCAGGAAACCGCCGAGGTTCGGATTCGCTTTAATCGCATTATATTGCAGGACGACCTGACCTTTTACATCCGACAGCCAGGTATCTGCCGTTACCGTCGTTTGCACTTCAAATGCCGGGCCTCGCAGATCGGTGGCGTTTTCAATGGATGGCAGCGATTTGAAGAATTCCACTCCGCCCGCGAAGTCGTTGATCGCAAATCCAGTATTCGGTTCGAGCAGAATACCACCCGGCACCGACGCGCTGACAAATACACCCAGCGGCCCCAGTTCCGACAAAGCAAATCGGATGGTCAATCCACCAATCCCCGGCAGGCTGAAGCCACCTTGCACGCCCATAAAGAAGATGCGATCCGCCACCGGAGTCGTGCTATCGAGCACATCAATTTCTCGCCCGGCGGCGTCCACCTTGAGAATGCCACCAATCAACGCCGCGTTAATCTGACCACCGAAGAGATTGCCCTCCACGGACACGCCAATCGCCGCGATGTCAATGATCGGGAACTTCCCTTCGAGCAACATCGAAGGCCGAATCTTCACGCCCTCAATACTGCCGCTGAATTTCAAGCCGCTCGTGCCCTGCAATCCCGTGATGCTGGCCGAGAGCGTGATGACGAAATCTTCCGGTCGCCCGATGAGATCATCCCATTGCACGCCGATGGCGTTAATCTTGACCGGCAGCCAGGCCGGCCACTTGAAGCTGTCGCCCGTGGCCGAGCCGACACTGAGGAAGACGCCGAATCCGGCCTTCGTCACAAACGTGCCGTCGCCGAGAAAGGCGAAGTTGCGCATTTCACCACCCAACGCGAGCGAGCCCACTTTCAATTCCGCGCCGATGGATTGGAACGAGACGATTTCTTCATTCGCCGCCGCGCCGGTGTTCAGGAAAAAGTCGCGTGCCGTGATCGTGAGGAAGGAACTGAAATTAATGTTCAGCGTGTCCGCTTTGAATTGCAGGCCTTTCACCGTACCGTCCGGATTGAAATCCAATTGCACGCGCAACGCTTCGGTATTTGGCACGCCATTGGTCGAATCATCGGCGGTGTTGCGATCGCTGATGGTCATACTGAACGGCTTGCCCGGGAAGAATCGCGCGCCGCCCGTGGCCACGTAAACTGAACCCGCCACCGAGACATTCCCGCCAAACGTCATCGCGAAGTTCTGCACGCCGATGCGCAAATCATCGAACTCCAACACGCTGCCAAAGCGCAGGCTCGTTCCTGCCGAGCCACCGGAAACTTTGGTCGCCGGAATGGAATTCGGACCGGACACCGTCCCCGCCGGGGCGATGCCGTAAGCCAGTTCCGCCACACCGAGCGCGAAGCCTTGATTGGTAATCGTCAGGCCCGGCGTGGTGACGCCGCCGGAAGTGTAAGGACTGATCGAACCTTGAATCTCGAAGCGCGGGAACACGATTTTCGCCGTATCCACCGTGAGGATCTTTTGATCGGCAGCGCCCGCCGGATCGTAGGTCACGCGAATGCCTTCAGCCGTCACCACGAAAACATTCGGCACGGTCATCGCGAGTGAAGCCACCGAGATGCTGAACTTGCCCGGCAGTTCGGCGCGGAAGTTGCCACCCAACAATCCGAACGCATCAATCCCCAGATCAAACGTTCCGAACACGCCCAGCAAATCCGATGAGAATCCGCCGCCACTGAACGCCAGCGACGCGCGGTCCACACCGATGCCAATCGTCAACACCAGCAAGCCGTTCTTGAAGCCCACATCTTCAATCGTGATGCGCGGCCCTTGCAAACTGAGCGGTCCAAGCGAAATCGGCCCACCCGCAGTCGCGCCCGTTTGCGCCGCGGCATCCAGAGTGAACCGATCCGTCTTGGTTACGTTGGCCGTGCCGGCTTGATTGCGCCAGCCCCACTGTGATTTATCCGTGCCCGTAGCCGCGCTGGTGCTTTGATTGATGAACACCACCTGCACTTCGCCGGCCTTGAATAAACCGGTCGTATTCGTGGTGTCCTTGTCCTTGAGATAATAGCGCCACGTCGTTCCCGAGATAAACAACGGACTGCCCACCAAAACCGGAATGCCATTCGCATCGAGCATCACGTCCGCGAGTCCCGAACCAATCAATTTGAATTCGCGCCCGTCAATGCTGTTGGGATCAATTGGACTTTCGCCGCGTGGATCAAACGTCACATCAATGAACATGCGCGTGTTCAGACTCTGCGCCGTCGTCACGCCGCCGCTGGTCGGATTGCTCACGTTTGCCGTCGGACCAGGCGCGACCAATTTGCCGCCAACCGAAGTTGCCAGAACAAAACCCTGCACCTGACTGAAGTTCGACAAGCCCGCGTTGTTGGCGAAGGACTGCGCGATGAATTCGACCGTGAGATCGCCGTCGGTCAGGAAATTGCCGGTGAAGGTGTAGCGGTACGTGTTGTCGCCAACTTTCGTCGGTTTGCCGTTCAACACAATGCCCGGCACGACCACGCCATTCTGCAAGAGCTGGAATTCCTGAGTGTCGTCCAGAATGGTGGCTTCATTCAAACCCACGCCGCTCGGATCCGCAAAGACCACATCAATGTAGCGCTGCGTGTTCAGCGCGGCTTTATCAATCAACTGCCCGGAATACGGTTTCAGTAATTCCGCGGTCGGGAATTGCGGCGGCACTCCGCCGGTCGGCGTCGGCGCGCCCACGCCAAAGAGCGCGAAGTTATTCAGTGTGAAGCTTTGCAGTTTGAAACCTTCCGTGCCGCTGATGGTGAAGGCCGCCGAACCCGTCAGACTGAACACCTGCGTGCCACCGACATTGATCGTGATGTTCGCGCCTGCGAGTGCCACCTGCACGGAGGCGTTCGGTTTGCGCGTAAAGGAAACATTGCCCGAAAGCGTAAACGTGTTCAGCACCGAGATGGTCACGTTCGCCGTGAACTCGGTCACGCGCGTCGCCGCGCCGAACACTACATTCACCGTCTTGGCGGGATTTGTGCCCGGGATGGAGATCGGCACATTCACCGATTGACCCGAATCATTGATGCGCAGACGCACATTGGTTGCGGTCAGAGTGAGACCGTCCAGCCCGACGAACTTCAACGTGCCCGTCGCATCAAGCGCATACGTGCCGTTGGCAAATTTCACAATTCCGACAGTCGCATTCGTGAGCAACAGCCCAATCGCATTGGGATTCACCGAACCATCGGCATTCTTGAGCGGGCCGCTACCCATGAAGATATCAATTCCCTCGCCCGCAAACGTGCTGAAGGTCGGACCGCTGGTGAAACTGACGCTGCCCTCAATCGTCACGAAGTCCGCGATGTTCAGCGAAACCTCCGAAGCGAAGAAGCCGAACACATTTCCTTCCGCCGCAGTGAAGCGCACCACCACGCTCGAGCCGTTGACGGTAATTGTTTCATCCACCGCGCCGCCAGTGCGATTGATGCGCAAGCCAAGCGTCGCGCCAAAACTGAGATTCCCGCCCGCGCTCAAATCCACTTCGCCCGTCAAAATGCCCGCGAAACCAGTCGGCTTGATGATCAAGGCGCCACTGGCGTTCTTGATCGCATTCGCCGGACTGCCGCCATTGAAAGTCACGTTCAAGGCCGCGATACGCGTTACCTTCGTGTTATCGGCGCGAGTCGCCTGATCGAAATAAAAGTCACCGTGCAGCACGCTCCCGCCGATGTTCAGGTTGAAGTTCGTCACCGCGATGCGCAAATACGGGCCGGCGGGCACGTTCAGGGTCACGGGCGAACCGTTGACCGTCATCGTTTGATTGATGGCCGTGGACGCGGTGTTCAGTTGGAAACCGAAATCACCGCTGAACGATGCGCCATTCGGCAGATTGAAGGCCGCAGTGATGGTGAAACCTCCCGCGAATCCTTGCGGTGTGATGACAAACGAACCGTTGCCGTTAGTCAGCGTGGCGATGGTCGTGCCATCGGTGGTCAGAGTGAAGTTCAAGCCGCTGACGCCGATGCGAACGATGCGCGCGCCGTTGCTGTTCTTGATTTGTTCGAAGGCGAAATCGCCGCCCATGCTCACGCCCTGCACAGTCAACTGCGCGCCGCCTTCCACTTTCAGGTACGGTCCACCGGGCAAGGCCAACGCCAATCCCGAGTCATTCACAGCCGCCGCGCCAGTGTTGATCGCCACGCCGAGACTCCCGCTGAAGGCCACGCCCGGAATGCCGTTGACGACGACTTGCGCGTTGAACCGACCGGCCACTCCGCCCGATTGAATTAACAACGACCCGGTGCCGCCCGTGACCGTGACGTATTCGGTCGTGCCGTCGCCCAAACCAAGCCGCAGGTTGTTCACCGTCGCGCGAATGATGTTCGCGCCGCCGGACGTAGTGTATTTCCCGAAGGTGAAATCGCCTTGCAAGGTTTGACCGAGAGCGCCGAGCGTGACGTTCGTTCCGGAAACCGTCAGCGAGCCCGCGCCAATCGTCACTCCAAAAGTACCGCTGAACGTCACCCCGGGAACATTCACCGCGACGGACGCATTCAACGTTCCCGTCAACACGCCATTGGTCATCTGCAGATTGCCGTGACCGTTGCTGACCACGACGTAATCCGTTCCGCCGTTGCCGAGCCGCAGTGAAACATTGTTAAAGCTGACGCGCGTCGTGAAGGTGTTTCCCGTCAAAGCCTGACGCTCGAAGGCCACATCGCCAGTCAGCGATTGCCCGCCAATCACCACCGCGACGCCCGTGCCCGCAATGCGAATAAACGGCCCGGCAGGCGCGGTGAGCTGCAACACCTGACCGCCCACCGTGAACCGCTCGCTGACCGCCACGTTGCGATTATTGATAATCAACGAGAACGCTCCGCTGACCGCCACACCGCTGCCCAGGTTGACATTGATTGCGCCCGTAACTCCGGCCGCCAGGCCGCCGTTATTAATGACCATCAACCCCGCGCCGTTCGTGAGGGATACAAACGGCGTCGAACCGCCATCGCCAAACGTCAGTGCAAGATCGGAGACGCCGACCCGAATCACTTTCTGATTGCCAGGTTTGGTGACTTGCTCGAAGGCGAAATTTGCGGAGAACTCCTGCTCTAAGACGGTCATCGTGAGTGCCGTAGTGGTTTCCACCCGCAGATAAGGACCGCCGGGCAACGTCAAGGCCACGACGTCGCCATTCGTAGCCGTGAAGTTTTCGCTGATGGCGCGACCCATCGTGTTGATGCGGACGCGGACGCCGCCATTCAGGGAGACGTCCGACAGATTATTGAGCGACAGCTCGGCGCTGAAATCCGCCGCCACGCCGTCGGCGGTCGCGAGAATCAAACCGTTGCCGTCCGTCACCGAAACGTAAGCCGTCGTTCCATCACCCAGACTCAACGAAACGTCCGTGAGTTGAATCTTGGTGAATCGTTGTCCGCCGGGTTTGGTAATTTGCTCGAAAGCAATACCGCCCGTGATGGTCTGGCCCGCCACCACCAACGACCCGCTGCTCACGGAAACTTTCACATACGGACCTGCCGGCAGTGAGTTAACCGTTTGATTCGTGTTGTTTACGGCAACGGTGAACGTGCCCGCCACGCTAATGCCCGGGAGATTGACCGCGACGTTCGCGCTGAACTCGCCCGCAATCCCGCCGGTGTTTGCTCCGACTGTGCTCTTGGCGATAAAGAACCCGTTACCGTTTGTCACCGAAACAATATCCGTCGCGCCGTCGCCCAATTTCACAGTCGCGTTACTGACATTGAGCCGCACTTCGCTCGTGGTTTTCTCAAAGGCGAAGTTCCCGCCAATCACCTGTCCCGCCACACGCAACTCCACATTCGAACCGGAGATGCGCAGGAAAGGTCCTTGCGGTAACACCAGCGACAGATTTTGACCGCCAACCGTAAACGATTCGTTGAAGGTTTTGTTAGTGTTGTTAAGCGCCACTCCAAATGTGCCGGAGAACGTCACGCCCGGCACATTCAATGCCACTGTCCCGCTCGCCGTTCCAGCCAACCCATCGGCGCTCAAGACAAACAAACCTGAGCCACCCGAAACGCTCGCAAACGTCGTCACCCCGTCGCCGATGCTGAACGCCAAGTTGCTCACGCCAATACGTACGCGTTTCTGACCGGCGAGATTTGTCGCCTGTTCGAACGCGACATCGGCCGTCAGGGTTTGCGTGCCGATCGTCAGCGTCACACCCGTGCCGCTCAAACTCAGAAACGGCCCGGCGGGCAGCACAAGATTGAACTGCGTGTTGTCACTGGCCGTGAACGTACGATTGACCGCAGTCGCACTCGTGTTGACGCGAATCTTGAACGTGCCGGTGAAACTCGCCGTGCCAAACACCAGCGTCGGTGTCACCGTAATTTCTCCTGCTAGCCCGCCGTTGGTAATGATAAAGGCCGCGTTGGAAACCGCGACGGTGAAGAGATTCCCGGAGTCACCAGCAAAGGCCAGTTCCGCCGTGGGAATGAATACTCGGATGAACGATTCACCGGTCGTCTTGGTGAGTTGCTCGAACTGCACTGTGCCGCTGATGGTCTGGCCGGCGACGGTCAGTGAAACGTTGCTTCCGGACACGCGCACAAATCGCGTCGCCGTTGTGCTGTCGAACGCGAGACTCAACGTGCCAGTTACCGCGAGATTCGGCACGGTGACATTCACAGTCGCGGTGAACGTGGCGGAAATCGTCTTCTGCCCCGTCGCACCGCCAATCACGATGCTGCCCGCGCCATTGGTGACGGTGACGAAATTGGTTGTGCCATCGCCCAACGCCAGCGTGACATTCTGCGCAACAATGCGCGTCGTCTGATCCGTGCTGCTGGTGCGTTCGAATGAGAAATCACCGCGCAAGGTCTGGCCGCCAATCACCAGTTGCGCGCCCGTGGCCGCAAACCGCAGATACGGTCCGGCGGGCAGATTGACATTGATCGTCTGGCTGCCGACGGTGAACTGCTCATTCACAGCGCTGCCGGTATTATTGATGGCGAGTTGGAAATTCCCGGTGAGCGAAACTGTCTGGATAAACACCCCGATGTCGCCACTGAACTGGCCGGCCAATCCGGCGGTGGTGATGGCGAAGAAGCCCGTGCCGTTGGTCAGACTCGCGACGGTGTCACCACCGGCGGTGAAACTCACAGTAAGATTGGTAATTCCCACGCGCGTTTTCGTGACCGTGCTGGTCGTCGCACCGACCTGGGTCGTTACGCTGTATTGTTCAAAAGCGAAATTACCCGTGAGGTCCTGGCCGAGAATGTTCACGGTGAGTCCGGTAACTTCCGCAAAAATGTACGGACCGGAGGGCAGGTTCAGATTGACCGACGCGACGTTCGCGTTCACCGCTTGCGCGAGCGTGTTCATTTTGAACGTCACCGTCTGGGCGGCAATCGTCAGCCCGGTGATGTTGAAGCTGGCGCTGGCGGAGAACGTGCCCGCGAATCCACCGTTGCCGAAAATCAGGAACGCTCCCGTGCCGCCGGTGACGGTGACAAAATTTGTGCCGGCCCCGTTGCCGAAATTCACGGCCGCCGCCGTCACACCGACGCGAATCACTTTCTCGTTGGTTGCCGGATTCGTCGCTTGCGAGAACGCAAAATTGCCCTGCACGGACTGACCCGCGAATGCCAGGGTCATGTTGCCGGCAAAATCCGCCGTGCCATTCGCAATCGGAGTGCCGTCCAACGTCTGCGCTCCACCAGTCTGATTGTAGAGCACTGTGATGTTGCCCGTGAACGTCACACCCGGCACACCGATCAGTTCGACCGTGCCCGTCGCCTTGAGCGCATACAGCCCGCCGACGTTTTGGAGGAAAATCGAAGCGTTCGTGAGTTTGATGCCGCGGGCGGCGGGATTCGGCGTCGTGGCATCCAGCAAGGCCGGACCTTGACCCATGAAAACCGTCACGCCGGTCGCCGTGATCGTTTGTCCGGGATTGACCGCGATATTCTGGCCTTCAATGACGACAAAATCGCCGACGCGGAATGAAAGATTTGAACCAAAGATTTCAAACAAATCGGCGCTACCGAAAACAATGCTCAACGTTTTCCCGCCAATCGTGATGGATTCATTAACCGCTTGACCGGTCTTGTTAACGCGCAGTCCCAGGCTGCCGTTGACTTCCACACCCGACGCGCCCAGCGCAATCTGACCCGAGACATGACCCGCGACGCCGCCAGTGGTCGCCGGTCCGGTGGTTGGCGGCAGAATCACAAATGCGCCTTCACCTTTGCGCAAATGTTGCCCGCTGAAATTGATATCCAGATTGGCGATTCCAATAACCGTGATCGTCGTGGTTGGCGTTTTCTGGCGTTGCTCAAATCCAAAGTCGCCCGTCATCGTCGCTGATCCAATAGTCACACTCGCGCCAATGAAGGTGACTTTGATGTAAGGTCCAGTCGGAAGCACCAGCGGAGTCGGGACACCGCCGACATCGAAGCTTTGATTCACCGCTTCCGGTCGCGTGTTGATCTGTAAACGTGAAACTCCTCCGGTCAGGGCAAACCCGGGAACACCACTCACTGAAGCCGTGAGCGTGAAATCCGCTGCGACGCCCAACCGATCAATCAGCAGCGAACCGCTGCCGGTCGCCGTCACGTAACCGCCAATGTTCATCGAAAGATTCGTGATCGCGACGCGCACGACGGTTTGATTGTCGGCGGTTGTCGCCAGATTTCCATCCGCACCGCCGGAAGTGGTTTGCTCGAACACAAACGCACCGGAGAGTGTTTGTCCCGCAATCGTCATGTTGAGCGGCGTGACCGTGCCGCCTTCCACTCGAACGAATTGGCCGGTCGTAGCGATAACCACAGACGTTCCATCCGCAAAGGTTTCATTGACTGCGGCGGAAATCGTTTTGAATTGCACGCCAAAGCTCCCGGCAAGTGATACGTCGGGAATATTAAACTGCACATTGCCGCTGAATGTTCCGGCGATGCCGTCCGCCGTAATCAGGAAATTTCCGCTGCCGCCGGTGACGCGAACCAGATCGAGCGAACCGTCACCCAACGCCAACGCGACGTTGCTGGCGGAAATGCGCGTGACCGTCTCGCCGCCGCTGGTCGTCGTCAATTGCTCAAAGATAAAATCGCCCGTGAGCGTTTGGGTCGCGCCACCGGTCGTGATAGCCAGACTCAACGCCGTCCCGTCCACGCGCACATAATTGCCGACCGGCAAAGTCAACGTCGTGGCCACGCCATTCAAGTTAAACGTCTCCGTGACGTTGCCGTTGGCGTCGGCGACGGTGATGGTGTTGATCTTCACCCCGAGCGTGCCGGTGAGCGTGACGTTCGGCAGGTTCAGCGCGACGTTGCCGCTCAACGCGCCGAAGAAACCGCTTTCACTACGAATCACGAAATTTCCCGTGCCATTGCTGACGGACAGGAAAGTGTTCGTGCCATCGCCGAGCGCGAGTGTCACGTTGGCGGCGGAAATGCGAATGCGTTTGTTGCCGTTGACGGTGAATTGTTCAAACGCGAAATCACCGGTCAGCGTCTGCGTTCCAACCGTTAAACCAATCCCGCTTCCCACCACTCGCAAGAATGGTCCTGCCGCGAGTGCGAGGGTCTTGGATTGGCCGCCCACCACAATCGTTTCGTTGATGACGGTTGCGGTGTTGTTAACCTGAACGGTCAATTGCGATGCCACGAGATTGAAGCTCGTGACTCCGAGCGTGAACCCGCCGCTGAATTCACCGGCCACACCCGCAGGCGTCAGAATGAAAACACCACTGCCGCCAGTTACCGTCAGGAATTCCGCTCCGGTCGTCCCGCCCAGTCTGACTTCCACAGCGCTCAATGCGACGCGCACGATCTTCGCGCCGTTGGCCCGGGTGATTTGCTCGAACGTGAAATCTCCCGCCAACGTTTGGCCCACCACGCTGAATTGCGCGCCAATCGCCTCGACACGAAGATAAGGTCCGCCGGGCAAATCACCATCGGGAGAGTTCACCAATGCCGCCGTGACGGTTGAAGTCATGGTGTTCACCCGCAAGCGCAGCGTGGTGGCGCTCAAGGAAAGGTTCGGCAAATTGATCTGCACGCTCAGGTTCAACCGACCCGCGACGCCATTGCCCGTCAGGAGGAAATCGCCGCTGCCGCCGGTAACACTCACAATGGGCGAGCCGGAAGTTCCGCCGAGCGTCATCGTCGCATTGGCGATGCTCAATCGGGTGATCGTGGTCGTATTGACCGTCACGCGCTCGAAGCTGAAGTCGCCCGACAACGTTTGGCCCAGCACGACCAGGCTCACGCCCGTGCCGGTGATGCGGGTATATTCTCCCGCGCCAACATTCAGCGTGACGGGAGTCGCGCCGACGAGGAACGTTTCGTTAATGCCGCCGCCGGAAGTTCGATTTACCTCGAGACTGAAGTTACCGCTAAAACTGATGCCCGGAACGTTCACCGCGATAAAGGCCGCGAGCGTGCCAGCGATTCCATCTGGCGTGATCAGCAGGAAGCCAGCGGCATCGGTCACGTTCACCAATGCCCCCGCGCCGCCCAAGGCCAACGTCACATTCGCGAGCCCAACGCGCACAATGTTGCTGCCGCCGATATTGCTGTATTGCTCGAAAGCGAAATCGCCGCGCAAGGTCTGACCCGCGATGGTCAACGTCGCACCTACGGCTTCAATCCGCAGATACGGTCCCGCAGGCAAACTCAATTCCACGTCCGCATCGCCAACTTGAATCTGCTCTTCGATAGCGGAGTCCGTTTGATTGATTGCCAGCGCGAACGCGCCACTGAAATTCGCGCCGCCGCCCGGCACGTTGATCGTCACCGTTCCCTGCACCACACCCGCCACGCCCGCGACTGTCGCGACCAATGAGCCTTGGCCGTTGGTCAAACTCACCACTGTCGTCCCGCCCGCTTGCAGACTGAACGCCACATTGACGGCGGCAAAGCGGACGATGCGATTGCCATCCGCCGGATTCGTGGACTGCTCAAAGTAGAAACTGCCTTGCAATGTCTGGCCAAGCAGTGTCGCCGTCGTATTCAGCGCTTGCACGCGCACGTACGGTCCGGCGGCCACGTTGATGACCAGCGGTTGCGCTCCCACGTTCACGGTGGTGTTAACGGCGGCACTGGTGGTGTTGATCGCCACGTTCAGCGTGCTACCAAAGGTAACGCCGGTGAACGCCAGATTAACCGTGGCCGTCAATTCACCAGCCAATCCCGCATTCGTCAGCAGAAACGCGCCGTTGCCGGCGGTGACCGTGACAATACTGTTCGCGGCATCGCCAAGGGTAAGCGAAACATTTGCCGCACCGACGCGCAGGGCTCCCGTCGGCGCACCGCTCGTGACGCGGTCAAAACTGAAATCGCCCGTCAACGTCTGCCCCAGCACGCCCAGTTGCGTGCCCACCGCCGCAAAACTGGTGACGGTCGCCGTGGTCGTGAATTGCACCACAATCGGCGGCTGGCTGCTGTTGGGAATCTCCAACGTTTCATTTACGATCTGACCGGAAGTGTTGACGCGCACCACCGCTGTCCCGCTCAACGTCAATCCGTTGACGCCAATCACGCTGATCGTTCCCTCCGCAACCATCGCCAGGCCGCCGCCCGCAAATCGGATCAACCCAATGCGCGCGTTGCTGAGCAGAATACCGGCGGCGAGCGGATTGGGTTCGCCATTGGCCAGCCGGGCCGGGCCTTGCCCCAGGAAGATGCTTAAGTTGTCACCGGCGAAAATCTCGCGTCCACCGACCGACGTAAATACGAAGCTACCTTCAATGGTGACAAAGTCAGCGACGTTGAAGGCAAGACTTTCAGCGAAAAAGGAGAACAAGTCCGCTTCAGCCGCACTGAATTTCACCAGAACACTGCGACCGCCAATCACAATGGTTTCTTCCACCGCACCACCGGTCTTGTTGATTCGCAATCCGAGGCGACCCGCCACGCTGCCGCCCGTGACGCTGAGATCAATTTCTCCGGAGACAATTCCCGCAATGCCGCTGCTGGTAACAACGAACGCGCCGCTGCCATTTCTGAGAGCCTGACCGCTGAAACTGACGGAGATATTGGACATCGCAAGCCGGGTGACGAGGGAGTTGTCGGGACGCCGCGCTTGCTCGAAGAAGAAATCACCGCTCAACTTCGGACTGTCTGCGGCACTGCCAACGGTCAATAAACCGTTCAAAACCGCAATTCGCACAAACGGCCCGGCGGGAATGCTGAAATTCTCGAAGCCGGAACCCGTCGGGAACTGATATTCGGCCAGGGCATTGGTGGTGTTGAGTTGCAGGGTGAAGTCGCCGGTCAATGTAAAGTCCCCAAAACTAAATCCCGGCGTGAAATTCAGACTGCCTGCCAGACCCGCCGCTGAGATGACGAATGTGCCGTTGATGTTGGTCAGAGAAATTACATCCGCCACCGGAGCGTTCCCGCCCGTTGACGTTCCAAAATCAAATTCGCCGCCGGTCAAACTGACTCCGATTACTTTGCCGCCGGTCGCGGTCGTCACTTGCGCGAATGTGAAGCTCCCCGTAATCCCGACTCCCAAAACGCTGAGCGTCAGATTATCGGCTTTGGCCACGACATATTCGCCGGCATCGAGGTTGAGCGAAACATTACCCGAGCCGAGCGGGATGACTTCGATGACCTGTTGATTGGTGCTATTGACCAATACCGTCAATCCCGTGCTGAAGGTAACATTCGGAATCGTCAGCGCCGCAGTTCCCACGAATTGTCCGGCGATTCCGGCTGCGGTCAAAATGAACCCGGCTTCCGCGACACTGACCTTCAACAACTCGTTTGAGCCATCGCCCAACGCGAGCACGGCATCGGTAATGGCGACGCGCATCCGCGTCTGGCTCGCGCCGTTTTGCACCCGCTCGAAGCTGACATTCCCGCGCAAGGCCTGTCCGAGCACGATTAATTGAATGTTCTCGCCGGTGACTCGGAAGAATTCGCCCGCAGGCAGATTCAATCCCACCCCTTCGCCGCCGAACTGGAAATTGCGATTCACCGCCTGATTGGTGTTATTGAATTCCAGCGCGAGGCTTCCCGCTAGTGTCACTCCCGGTACGCTCAAACCAACATTGCCTCCCACTCGTCCGCCGAGGCCAGTCGGCGCAACAACCAACGTCCCCTGCCCGTTCGTCATTTGAAGGTATTGGTTCGTCCCATCGCCGAAGCTGAAGCTCAGATTCCGCACGAAAACCGCGACCAATACGCTTCCGTCATTGTCGAGCAACCGCGAAATCCCGAAATCTCCGGTTAAAGTCTGGTTAAGCACCGTCAATTGCGCGCCAATTCCAACGAATTCCGAAACCCCGGTGGGCACGACCAGATTCTTAGTAACCCCGCCAACAGTCAGCGTTTCATTGACGTTGTCACCGATAGTATTGGCCCGCGCCGTGAAATTCCCCGTAAACGTCACCCCGGGGACATTTAACGCTGTTACCGTCCCGCCGACTTCGAAGGCATACGTTTTGTCCGCTTTCAGAATTGCGCCGAACTCGCCATTGCTGATTTGGAAGCCTTGATCGTCAGCTGCGCCCGCTCCCTTCCGGTCGCCCACGAATACCTGGACCGATTGGGCCGCCATCAGGAGAGTCGTTCCATTCTTCCGCGCGGCAAAACTCCCGGTGATTTCTGCCACCGGAGTGATCAAGGTCGCCGTTCCGCCAAACGACTGTTCGTTCGCCGCAAAGTTGAGCGTCACCGTACCGCTGCCAGCGCTGACCAGGACCGGGCCGCCAAGGTCACCTAAAGTATTCACCGTCGCCGTCCAATTCGTCGCTTCCAAGGTCAGCCCGGAAATGCCCAGCAAGGTGACATCTCCCGAAACCGTCATCGCGTAGCCCGCCGAAGCCGTTCCGGTTTGCCGACTCAGGAAACCCATCGAACCGTCCGTCAGCCACAGCCCGGTGGCCGAAGGGTTCAGTTCGCCTCCGTTTCGAAGCGGTCCGTTCCCGAGGAAGACTTCGACTCCGGTCGCTCCAATTTTCACTTCCGTGACCGCCGAATTACCCGATCCCGTTTGGGTGGATTGGATGGTCAAACCGGTCGCCCGAACGGAAACAAAATTGGCGATGCTCAGGGTCAGTTCGTCGCCGGTAAGCGTGAAGGTTTTGGTCGCCGCATCGTAACTGCCGGAGAGTGCCACGCTGTCACTATCACTCGCACTGTCGCTGATGCTTCCCGTAACCGTGCCACCAATGGAAATGGAAACCGCATCCGTCGTGATGCTGATCGAACCGGTAATCGTCGTGCCGGTTTTGGTAATGCTGAATGCAATCGAAGGAGCGATCAGTCGCAACGCGTCACCGAGAAGAAGGTCGCCCGGAGTGAGGGTTTGGTTGAAATTCCCGTCGCCGAGACCGGATAATGTGTCAGTGATCCAAGTGAAAAGCCCGAGTATCGGAGCCGCTGCGGAGATTTGCGGTCCTGATTCGCTAAAACCAACCGTTTTTGAATTAGAAGTAACGGTTGAGGCGGAGTTCGCCTCGGTCGCTGCGACAAATACGTCATCCAGCGACATCGCGTTTGAAGTCATTCCTGGAGGACCATTCGCAGCTCTGAGTGCGGTTACTAACTCCTCAGAAAGTGGATTCCCGCCGGAGGTCCCGCAGCCATTCGGACTCGATTCGTCAGAAGAATTCGTGTTTGCTGAAGCCGAGTTTTGCTGCGCCGATGTGGCGCTTTGAGTCGAACTCTCAGTTGCTGAATTTGAGCCCGCCGCGCCACTCGAATTTTCACCCGATTCAGGGGCGGCAGGAGCGGGTGCTTCTGAGCTTGCGCAAGCACTGCTGGAAACCGATTCAACGGACGTCGAAGTCGCTTCAAAAACCAGCAATGCCTCGGCGCTCATCCCGTCGAAAAGGTCCGAGACGGGATCGGTCGCGCGATAAGAAATTTGTGCCTCGACTTGAGATTGAACTGCCGCCGATTCGTTGATGGCGGTCAGGTGCAGGTCGGGTTTGGGACTCGCATTCGCCGCGCCCATGACACCGTCAGCCGACAGCATGATGCGCGGCTCCAGCGCCTCTAAGCTGTAACGGGCATGGCTCGACTTTGAGTTGTCCTTCACTGAATAAACAAGGCCTGGGTTTGGCCAACCGAATGCGAACTGCCGCAGTTAATCTTTCTCCCTGCCCTGGTGTCAACGCCCAACTCAGTTTTTGCGCAAGAATTCTTCGCGCCCGCTTCAGACTACTTCGGTGCCGGCGAATGACAATGCCTCCTCCAACCACGTGTCCGATCCCAGCACCGCTTGACGCTGCTTGTAAGCGAGGCGTTGTGCCCGTCGCTGCGCCAGCTTGAACGCCATTCCTGCGGCGCGCCGCCAACCGGGCGGCTTCTGGACTACGATTCGGCGCACCGCAGTCTGAAGTGAAACCGGCAGAAAGCGGCGGACCAGTTCGTCTTCAGCGCTGACAAAAGCCTGCGCGCTGCCCGGGTCGCCTTGCCGGCCTGCGCGTCCGAACAATTGCCGATCTACGCGACCCGATTCGTGCCGCTCGGTCGCAATGACGTGCAGTCCCCCGCGCTCCGCCACGCCGTGACCGAGTTTAATGTCCGTACCGCGACCGGCCATGTTGGTCGCGATGGTAATACGTCCCGGTTCGCCCGCCAAAGCGACGATTTCCGCTTCTTCGCCCAGGCGAGTGGCGTTCAGAACTTTTGCCCCTAACCCAAGATTCGCCAGACGAAGTGCCAAATTCTCACTGGCCACAACACTGCGCGTTCCAACCAGAATGGGGCGACCCAATCCATGTACGCGCTGGATTTCCGTCACGACGGCGTTCCACTTCTCCGCTTCCGTTGCGAAGAATTGGTCCGGCCATTGTTCGCGCTGGCACGGGCGGTTGACCGGAATCGCCACGACCGGCAAGCCATACACCTGCCAGAATTCGCCCGTCGCCTCACGTCCGGTGCCGGTCATACCGGCAAGTTTGTGGAAACAGCGGAAAAAGCGTTGAAAACTCAGGCGCGCGATGGTTTCGCTCGGGTCGGACAACGCCAATCCTTCCTTCGCTTCGATAGCCTGATGAATACCCTCGCGCCAGGTTCTTTGGGGCATCGGACGACCCGTGAATTCGTCCACGATCACGATTTTGCCGTCCACCACGATGTAATGCTTGTCTCGGACGAAAAACTCCCGCGCCACCAGCGCTTGCCGAATCAGTTCCATGCGCCGGTCGTTACCGCGCCACAGCCCGGGTAATCGTCCTGCTGCCTCGGCAAGTTTATCGCGGCCCGCGTCGGTCAGTTCGATTTCCTTGTAGCGGGAATTTCGTTCGTAATGTTCCTCCACCTCGAGGCCGGAAACGATCTGTTCGGCCAGAATCCCCGCTTCCTTCAGCAAATCGTTCTTGGTCGGGGCCGAGATGATCAGCGGCGTTACCGCTTCATCAATCAACAGGCTATCGGCTTCGTCCACAATCGCGGTATGGACGCCGCGCATGACGAGACTATCGGGAGTCTGCATGGGCGCAATCCAACGACGAATCAGGCGACGGGTAGGATTCGCCACGCCTCCCAATCGCAACCGATCGCGCAAAAAGTCCGCGAGCAATTCCTTGCTGGTCGTGTAAGTGATATCGGCGGCATAACCTTTTTGCCGCGCCATCGCGTCCATTGCACCGGTCACCGTGCCGACCGATACCCCGCAAACCGTATAAAGTGGACGCAGCCAGGCGGCATCGCGTTCCACCAGATAATCGTTCACCGTCACCACGTGACAGGGTCGTTTGGTCCAACCGGCCAGAACTGCCGCCAGCCCGGCGGTCAGCGTCTTGCCCTCGCCCGTGGCCATCTCGGCCAGACAACCGCGATAAAGCGCCAGCGCCCCCATCAATTGCACCGGAAATGGATGCAATCCAAGTTGCCGTCGCGCCGCTTCCCGGATGCCCGCTAATGCCGTGAGCACGACTTCGTCCGGAATTCGTCCGCCGCGCCGAAACCGCGCGCGCATTTCCATCAAGCGCGCGTGCAACGGCGCATCCGCCAAATCCCGCCATTCCGTCTCGTGCGAAACAATTGTGGCCGCGTCCGTTTCCAACCGTTGCACGCGGCGCACATGACGTTGATACGCGCCAACGGCCCGGTTCACCGCCGCATCCAATCCCCGCAGCACGCGCGGCGGCACGCGATAATCAAGGCGATGATATTCCTGCGAGGGCGAGTTCACGGCCTCAAAGTTGATAACGCTTCTGCAACAACTGCCACAAACGCCGCGTCCAACGGGGCAGCAACGGTTCAGGCTTTAGATCAAAGCGAATCTTGCCCGAACGCCCGTCCAGCAACGCGATTTCCTCCGAAGCGCGCACGCTGGCTTGCACCTCGAAGAATGGCTCCGCGGCGCGTTGTCCTTGCGGATCGTCCGCCGCCACCGCCACCTCCCCGCCGGCCAACCAACCCAATGCCGCCGAAGGCAACGTGCGTTGCTCGCCGGGAATCACTTTCCAATCGCTGACGGCCACCACGGGCGCGACTTGACCGGTCAATCGCACTTCTGCTCCCGGCAATTGCCGCGCGAACAACGCATCGCCGTCCTCCTGTCTCACAATCGCGAGAAAACGAAACGATTCCGGATTCAACAGCAGCCCGAGATGATTTCCGCGCGTGACCCAGCGACCCAACAAAGCGTCCACGCCGGGCGCGACCCAAATCCCATCATGCCGTGCGCGCACTTCCAAAGCCGCGGCGTCCCCCTGGAATTTCCGCAATTCCTGTTCACACGCGCTGAGTTGTGCCTGCAAGGGTTTGACACTGGCTACTTCGCTAGACGTGGCTTTCAGCAAACGCGCTTCGAGTTCGCTCCGCCGGGCTTGTGTGTGCTGAATCTGCAATTCCAGTTCGCGATTGTGAAAGCGCAACAACGGTTGCCCGCGACTGACTTTCGTCCCGGACGCCACCAAAATTTCGGCGACGTATCCGGGCGTTTCGTTGATGACCTCGCTTCGTTCAGTCGCCCGCAACACGCCCGGAGCGCGAAAATGATGCGGAAACGGAACGAACTGCAATAACCCAATCACCACCGCCGCGAGTCCGGCACTTACCGCTACCGCCCGAGGTCGCACTCGTTCCAGTCGCGGGCTCGACGCTAAGTAACCAATGAACTTCCACAGCGGCACGGCCACCCACGAAATACCGCAGATGATCGCCATGACCACGCCCAGAATCAGAAACTTGTCCGCGACCACGAGCAGAATGCTGGCAAAGACAAACACCCGGTAGATGCCACTGGTGATTCCGAAGGTTGTGAGCCAACTCGCTTCCGCCCGCGTGCGCGCCGGCGATTCCGCTTTACGCACACCAAACAATCCGCGCTCCGACAGAAAACGCAATTGTTGATTGGCGCGCTGGCTGAGGTTGGGAATCTCCAACAAATCGGAGAGCATGTAGTAACCGTCGAAACGCAGCAGCGGATTGAGATTGAAAATCAACGTGGAAACCGACGCTACAATCACCGCGTTATACGCCAGCGTGTTTAAGACGCCTTCGCCGGTGCGCGCCCAGATCACTGCGGCAATGGCGGCAAAGAAAACTTCAACGATCATTCCCGCCGCTCCCACCAGCATCCGATGACGCCGACTCCGGAAACTCCACGCGCTGGTCGCATCCATGTACGGCACCGGCGTGAAAATCATTAGCATCACGCCCATCGCATGAACTTCACCGCCGAATTTCCGGCAAAAGAATGCGTGACCAAACTCATGGAGCGTTTTGATCAAAATCAGCGAGACATACAGCAGCGGCAAATTCCCCGGCGCGAGGACGCCATTGGTCTGCGCGCGAAACGCATCCCAATTATCCGCCACCATTTTTATTCCCGCCCCAACCACGATCAGCCACAACACGGCACCAAACCAACTGATGCACTTTCCCACCACCGGCAGCGCCCGCACCAGAAACCGATCCGGATCGAGCAACGGAAACCGCATGAACATGATGTTCGTCAGCCGCGCGCGAAACTCCCGCTGCTTCCGTTTTTGGTATCGCTGAAATAATTGGGCTGTGTCCGCCGCAATATTGTATTGCAGCAGATTGGCAAAATAGAGTTGGGCCAGCAGTTGAATGGCCGCTTCCTGCCCGGGCGCATCATCGGGAAAACGATTGAGACACTCCTGCCAAACCTCCTGCACCGTGCGATCCGGCCGCAACCGCGCCACAAACTCATACGCCGCCGGAGTCAGTCGGAAGAATGTGTTGTTGAACGGATCTTCCAACACAATCCACCGCTCGCAACGAAAATTTTGCCGCCGCACCCGCACACTCGGACGCAGACTCAATCGCTGCTGCGCGATGCGATACCAGCTTTCGCTAAAAGTGGCGTTAGGCATTGGGAGTCAGTAGTTGGTAGTCAGTGGTCAGTGGCTAGTCGCGCTCGACTGACTGCTCGCGGCCGCTGGATTTCAAATAGGCGTTCAACTGCGGTGCTAAATTGTTCACCAGCGGTTTGAGTTTTTCTACGTCAGCAGTTTGCAAAAGCTTCCGGCGATACGCGCGTCGCAGAAAATGTTGGGTTTCATTCAATGAACCACGCGCCGTGCGAACAAACCGTCTATTGTCAGCGTAACTGCCGCGCCCGGTTCCTTCCGCGATGTTTGCGCCTACACTGTCGGCGGCCCGCACGATTTGCCTCCCAACAGTCTCCCGCGCAAATCCATCCCAACTCAGGACGATCTCCCAAATGGAATCAGCCAGATCCTCAGATAACTGATATACCCGTAATTTCTCAAAGTTCGTTCTATTCATACGCTGAAGCCCGGAATTGCATATTGTCACCACTACTGACCACCAACCACTGACTACTAACTACCACCACAATTTCATCCGCAGGAAATCCACGGTGCGATGCGTGAGAATCCAGAACAGCGTCCGCTTCTCCACGTTCAATTTGCACAACCCGCTCA
>CAZKMR010000004.1:0-47124 GCA_964553795.1 uncultured Bifidobacterium sp.
CGCGCCAACCCAACACGCCGGACTTCGTCAACGAATGGGTCAGTTGGGGCGCGGGGCTGCGCGCAGGACAATTCCTCGTGCTTGGCGCCAAAGTCCGCGCGTTGCTCCAAGGCCGGGCGCATGTGATTACCGAAGACATCCAAAGTCTCGCCACACCGACATTGCGGCATCGCATTCTGCTGAATTATCGCGCCGAAGCCGAAGGCGTCACCGTGGACAATGTTGTCAGCAAATTACTCGAAGCGACCCAGCCCGTGGCCGCGAAATAGTTTCACCCATGAGCGCTCCGGCAAATCTTGGTAGCCGCCGACGTGAGGAGGTGGTTGCTTCGCGCTCGACCGACCGCCTCGTTCCCTCGGCGGCTACAGGATCGGCTTCCACCAAACTCATCTCTCCCGCAACCCTCATGGCCATCAAAAACCTCGAACTCCGCGCTCGCATCGTGGTCGAGGGTTTCTGGCACGGCTTGCATCGCAGTCCCTTTCACGGTTTCTCCGTCGAGTTCACCGAGTATCGCCAGTATTCGCCGGGCGATGATCCGCGTTATCTCGACTGGCGGTTGTTTGCCCGGAGTGATCGTTATTACATCAAGAAGTTCGAGGACGAAACCAACCTGCGCTGCTATCTCCTCGCCGACCAAAGTCGCTCGATGGATTACGGCTCGGTCGGTTACACGAAGGCGCAATACGCCAACACGCTCGCGGCCACGCTCGCTTATTTCCTGCATCAACAGGGCGACGCCGTCGGCTTGCTTACGTTTGCCGAGCGGATTCGGGATTATCTGCCGGCACGCAATCGCCTGGGACATCTGCGCCGCCTCATGTTGCAACTCGAAGCCGCCACCGCCGGCAGCGCCACCGACCTCATTGCGCCGTTGCAACGCATTGTTGAAATCGTGCGCAAACGTTCGCTAATGGTGTTCTTCTCCGATTTTCTGGCGCCGATTGAAACACTGGAACAGAATCTGACCACGCTCACCGCCTCGGGGCACGAGGTCATGCTGTTCCAAGTGCTCGATCCCGTTGAAGTGAACTTCAATCTCGACCGCGCCACGCTGTTTCAGGACATCGAAACCGGGCGCGACCTCTTCATTGATCCGGCGGCGGCGCGGAACGATTACCTGCGTCGCTTGAACGCGCACAACGCCGCGGTGCGCGCCATTTGTCAGCGGCTCGGCGTCGGCTATCGTTCCTTCACAACGGATCGTCCGTTGGAATTGGCCATGTTCGATTTTCTGCGCGAACGCCAGCAACGCAGTAAATCCACCAGCCGCTTTGCGCGGTCGCGGAGGAACGCATGAGCTTTCTCGCGCCACACCCTCGTAGCCGCCGACGTAAGGAGGCGGACCAAATTCGTTTCTGGCCAATCCACCTCCTTACGTCGGTGGCTACGGGGGTGTTTGGCTCCTTGCGGCGGCGGCTATGGTTGCAGCAGCGGCGGGCGCGGTGGGGGCGGCTCAGCTTCGCGCGCCGCGGCGTAGAGTTTCCAAAACAAATCCCAATAGCCGTCCTCCATCGGATGAACATCCGGGTAACCCGGGATGATTCCGCCGCTGTAAGACCAATCAACCTCTCGCTTAACCAGTTTAGCCCGTACAGGATTCGCCAGCGTGTAAAAGCAAAAGCTGCCAAACGCATTCCGCTTGCGTTCTTCCTCCCGCAAAACGTGGTCATGTGGCTGGTGCTGCCACTTACGCCCACCGCCCAAGGCCGGTTCCAGATGCGTTCGCAGAAACTTCATGGCGTTGAGTTGATCGCTTTCTCGTTGCATTCCCATCCAAACGAGATGCAGATGATCAGGCATCAAGCAATAGGCCGGACAGAAAAGCTTTTCCCTCATTGCCGCGTGCAGCATCAATTCTCGAAACCGGGCGTGAAATGCGGGCGTCAGCCAACCCCGCGAGCGTTGCTCCAAAGTGTTCGTCCAAAATACAACCGCGTGGCCTTGATACCTGTGCCGTTCCAGTCGCGGGAGTTTGCCCTTCGGAGGAGGAGTCACGGCCCGGGTATGGAGTTGCCGCCGGGTGATGTCAAGCGCCCCCGTCGCCGCCGAGGAGACGAGGCGAGGGTAGCCACCGGCGTCAAGAGGGGGAAGAATGCAACCAATCCGCCTCCTTACGTCGGCGGCTACCATGCATTATGAGCTTTCTCGCGCCACTCTTTTTGCTGGGCGGGCTGGCTGTCGCTTTGCCGGTGGTGTTTCATCTCGTCCGCCGTTCCTCGCGCGAAAAACTGCCATTCAGTTCGTTGATGTTCCTGAAGCCGACCCCGCCGCGGCTCACGCGGCGCAGCCGCTTGGAACACATCTTCCTGCTGTTGTTGCGTTGTCTCGTGATCGGTTTGCTTGCCTTCGCTTTTGCGCGTCCGTTTCTGCAAAAACCCATGGCCGTCACGCCCGTCGCCAATGCCAGTTCGCAAATCGTCGTGCTGGTCGATGCCAGCGCCAGCATGAAGCAAGACGGACTTTGGCCCGCCGCGCTGGCAAAGGCGGAATCCGTTTTGAAGCAAACCACGCCCGCGGACCAGGTCGCCATCTTGACGTTCGACAACCGTGTCCGCAACGTCGTCACTTTCGACCAATGGGCCACGCTTCCGGTGGGAGAGCGCAATGTCCTCGCGCTGCAACAACTCGCAGGAAACCAACCGACCTGGCACGCGACCCATCTGGCCAATGCGCTCATTGCGGCCGCCGAAGTGATGGAAGACACCGGCAAGCGCACCGATTTTCCCGGCCCGCGTCGCATCGTGGTCATCACCGATTTGCAGGAAGGCAGTCGGCTTGACGGTTTGCAAGGACACGAATGGCCGCAAGGCGTTGAGGTTGCCATTGAATCCGTGCCCGCCGAACGCCCCACCAATGCCGGGCTGCAATGGGTGGCGGAAACCGCGGAGGACACCCGCGCCACGACCGATTCCGTGCGCGTGCGCGTCAGCAATTCTGCCGACGCCAAACGCGAGCAATTCAAATTGCGTTGGTCCGGCGCGACGGAAACCGCGTCGCTCGACGCCTACGTTCCGCCCGGCCAAAGTCGCATCATGCCCGCGCCCACCCTCACTTCAAACGCCATAGCCGGACGAATTTCATTGTCCGGCGATGATGCCGATTTCGACAACCATGTTTACGTCGTCCCGCCGAGTGCCGAGCAAATCAATGTGCTCTATCTCGGTACCGATGCCGCGACTGATCCAACGCAACTGCTCTATTATCTGGAACGCGCGTTTCAAGATACGAGCCGCCAATCCGTGCGCCTGAGTGCAACGCCTGGTTCGCTGGCGACCAATCGTCTCGTCATTCTCTCCGACAATTTGCCCGACGACCGCCTGACCGCTGTGCGTCAATACATGGCCGCCGGCGGCACGACATTGCTGGTGATGAACGATCCGCAAATCGGCCGCGCCCTGAGTCAGTTGACCGGCGTTCCAAACCTCGAGGTTCGCGAGGCGAGCGTCGCAAACTACGCAATGTTCGGCGCGCTGGATTTCACACATCCGTTGCTGGCGCCGTTCGCCGATCCGCGGTTCGGGGATTTCACCAAGATTCGATTTTGGAAACATCGCAAATTGTCCTCGGACCAGTTGCCCGGCGCACGCGTCATCGCGCACTACGATGATCAAGATCCGGCGATACTGGAAATCCCCATCGAACGCGGGCGACTCTTCGTATTCACGTTCTCGTGGCGTCCCGGCGACAGCCAATTCGCGCTGTCGTCGAAGTTCGTCCCCCTGCTCTACTCGTTGCTCGATCAAGCGGGCGGCGGGCGCGAGTCCTTCACTCAAGTGCGCGTCGGCGAAGCAGTCGATCTTACGACGCTGACGACAAAAACGGGCGGTGCGAATTTGTCCGTGCGAACTCCAAACGGCGATGCAATTGAACTAGCAGCCGGCGAAACCCGCTTCGCACAAACGGATCAACCCGGCATCTATGAAGTGCAGGCGGGCGCGAAGACCGTTCGATTCGCCGTGAATCTGGACGCCAGCGAAAGCAGGACGGCGCCACTGCCAGTCGAAGAGTTGGAACGGCTTGGCGTGCCGATGAAATCCGCCGAGCGATCCCCCGCGATGCAAGCGGCCACGCAACAGACGTTGCATCACGCGGAATTGGAAGCACGCCAAAAGTTGTGGCGCTGGTTGATTGTGGCGGCGCTGGCGGTATTGTTGGTCGAAACCTGGCTGGCCGGATGGTTGACGCGCCGGCAAACCGCCCCAGTGACGGCAGCAACATGATGAATCACGTGCTCGCATCCCGACTCGCGGCGCTGGCGCAATCGCACCGGCGCTGGCGCTTGCTCCGCGCGTTGACCACCGGCTGGTTGCTCGTCGGCGCTTTGGCCGCTGCGGTGATTCTGATTTACGCATTCACCGGCTGGCGTTCGAGTTGGCCGTTTCCGGTGCTGTTGTTAGTCGCTGTCACCTGGACGGTCATTTCGCTGTGGCGAACACGTACCCAGCCCGACGACACCGCCGCCGTGGTGCGAAGAATTGAAGCGGAACATCCCGAGTTGCGCGCCTTGTTACGGACCGCCGTCGAACAAACGCCCGACCCGACCAGCGGCGAATTGAATTATCTGCAACTCCGCGTTCTCAATGACGTGTTGTCGCGCGAAGAATCCCAGAATTGGCAGGCGAGCCGGTTGCGTCGCCTGGATCGCATGCAAATCCTCCATGGTGTTGTTTTGATGTTGGTTTGCGGTTTTCTAGGGGCGTTATTCCTGATGTCGTTGCGCAGCTTTCCGTTCGCCGGCTTGAGCCAGAACGGCGTCATCGTCACTCCCGGTGACGCGGAATTAGAGCGCGGCAGCAGCCTCGTCGTGCTCGCCAAATTCTCCGGCGCAATTCCGACTGAGGCGACCTTGATTGTCCGCCCGGCCAACGAGCCGGAGCAGCGCCTTCCGCTCACGCGCAATCTCGATGACCCCGTCTTCGGCACGAGTTTGCCCAATGTGCGCGCCGAACTGACCTACCGAATTGAGTTCGGCGCCGACCGCACGCGCGATTTCAAGATCACCACTTTCGATTATCCGCAATTGGAACGCGCGGACGCCAAAGTCACCTATCCCACCTATACCGGCCTGACAGAAAAGACGATTGAAGACACGCGCCGCGTCAGTGCGGTCGAAGGCAGCGCGTTGCAATACACGTTTCACCTCAACAAACCCATCCGCCACGCCACGCTCGTCCCCAAGAGCGGACCAACCTTGCCCATGCAAGCCGACACGAATCGGCCCAACGTTTATCTTTCCGATTTCCGCCTGGAACAAAGCGGGCGCTATGAATTGATCCTGGTGGACGACGCCGGTCGCACCAACAAACTGCCGCCGCTCTTCGTGCTTGAAGCGCTGTCCAATCGGCCGCCGGATCTGAAGTTTGCTTTTCCCAAAGGCGATCAACGCGTTTCTGCGCTGGAGGAAATCACCTTCCAAGCCGAAGCCACGGATGATTTCGGCCTCAAAGGTTACGGCCTCGCCTACAATCTGGCCGGACAGGAAACCAAACTACTCACACTCGGCACGAACGCCGGACCGCTGGAAAAACGCGTGTTCAATCATTTGGTCGCGTTGGAAACCCTCGGCGCGCAGCCGGACCAATTGTTGAGTTACTACCTCTGGGCCGAGGACATTGGCCCGGATGGAAATCCGCGTCGTGTTACCAGCGACATGTTTTTTGCCGAAATTCGTCCTTTCGAGGAAATCTTCCGTGAGAGTCAGGGTCAGGAAGCAAATCAATCGCAACAGCAGCAGCAACAAGGTCAGCAAGGCCAGAACACCGCAGAGCGTTTGGCGGAAATGCAAAAGCAGATCATTTCGGCGACATGGAATTTGCAGCGCCGCGAAACCGGTTCGAATCCCACGCCGAATTTCAAAACCGACGCCACCACCATCAAGGAATCCCAGGCCAGCGCGCTTGAACAAGTCCGTCGCAACCTGACCGAGCGCGACGACCCGCGCAGCACGGCGTTGCTCGAGGGCGTCGCGAACGAAATGGCGCGCGCGCTCGATTATCTGACGACTGCGGTAGAAGCCAACGCACCTCGTTCGTTGCCCGACGCCCTGGCGGCGGAACAATCCGCGTATCAGGCGCTGCTCCGATTAGCGAGTCGCGAAACCCAGGTCGCGCAAGGCCAACCCGGCCAGCCCGGTCAGAGCAGTCGCGGTCAGCGCGCGCAACGGCAGTTGGATCAATTGGATTTACGCCAATCTCAGAATCGTTACGAGACGGAGCGTCAAGCTGCGCCACCGCAAGACCCGCAACAGCGGGAACAATTGCAGGCGTTCAATCGATTGAAAGAACTCGCCCAACGCCAGCAAGACGTGAATGAGCGCTTGCGGGAATTGCAAGCGGCGCTCCAGGCCGCCCAAACTGAAACCGAGCGCGAGGAATTACGGGCCCGACTGAAGCGCCTCCAGGAAGAACAACAACAGATGCTCGCGGACGTGGATGAGTTGCGCCAGCGAATGGATCGATCGGAAAACCAATCGCAAATGGCCGAGGCGCGCGAACAGATGGAACAAACCCGGGAGGAAGTGCAACGCGCCGCTGAAGCGATGGAGCGCGGTGATGTTGCGCAGGCGCTCTCCTCCGGCACGCGGGCGCAACGCGATTTGCAGGAGATGCGCGATGATTTCCGCCGGGAAAGTTCGAGTCAGTTTGCCGAGGACATGCGGGAGTTGCGCCAACAGGCGCGCGAACTCGCAGAACAACAAAATCAAATCGGCGAACAACTCGACGCACTCAACGATCCGAGCCAGCGCAAATCGCTCACCGATTCCGAGGAACGCCAAAATCTCGCGACGCGCCTCGACGAGCAAAAACAGCGACGCGAGGAATTGGTCAAGCAAGCCACGGAAGTCACCCAAAAAGCCGAGCCGGTCGAGCCGCTGCTGGCGCGGCAGCTTTACGAAACCATCCGTCAAGCCGCGCAGGATGACGCGCGCAATTTGCAGGAAACCAGCGACGATTTGCTCACGCAAGGCCGTTTGCGCACGAGCGTTTATGAGCAATTACGCGAGAGTCAGCGCGAAGGCGAAGCCGCCGTGTCCGTTGCGGCGAATTTGCTGCGCGGTGGATTCTCCGCCGAAGCCGACAACCTCGAACAACGCGCCCGGCAAAGCATCAATGATTTCAAGACCGGCATCGAACGCGCCGCCGAAAGTGTTTTAGGCGATGACACCGAAGCGTTGCGATTGGCGCGCAATGAACTCGACGAACTCAGTCGCCAACTCGACCGCGAATTGGCGCAGGCCCAACGTCAGGCGAATACCAACCGCATCGCTCGTGACCGCACGACCAGCCAAAGCGGAACCAATCGACAGGAATTGCTCGGTTGGGACGGCAACCAGCCACCATACGCGGAAAGTCAACCAAGGGCGCAGAACGAATCACCGTCCGGCCAACCAGGCCAAAGTCAGCGCGGGGAAACTCAGCAGCCGGGCGAAGGACAACGGCAAGCGCAAAACGAATCCCAAAGAGGTCAGGGCCAGCAACGCGAATCGCAAACTGGTCAAGGTCAACAAGGAAGCCAGCCGGGTTCACAACAGGCCGAGTCCGGACAGCGCGGGCCCGGTGGCGAAGGCAATCAACCGGGTGAAAACGAAGGACAGCGGCAGGAAGAACAACAAGTCGCGACGACAGATCAATCAAGTGGCAACGCGCAGACTGGTCAACGCGGCGGAAACCAGGACGGGCAGCGCGAGGGGAATCGTCCACGCGGTGGACAAAGCGGCGGCAGTTTTCTCGATCAGTTCCGTCAGGCGGACAACAACGATTATCTCGGCGGACCGTTGACTGGGCCGGGCTATTCGGATTGGTCGGATCGCTTGCGCGACGTGGAGGAGATGTTGGATCTGCCGGAACTGCGCGCCGAAGCCGCGCGGATTCGCGACCGCGCCCGCGCCACCCGGCAGGACCTCCAGCGGCATGCACGCGAGCCGCAGTGGGATTTAGTGCGTCTGGAGATCGCCGGTCCATTGATGGAGTTGCGCAATCGTGTCAGCGAAGAACTCGCCCGCCGCGAAACACCGGAAGCCAATGTGCCCATTGACCGCGATCCCGTGCCGCGGCGTTATTCGGAACTCGTCCGCCGTTATTACGAGGAATTGGGGCGCAGCGGATCGGCGCCCGCGCCCGCGCCTGAGAATTCGTCCCGATGAAGTATTCTCGCCGCCGCACCAACTTCGTCCTTGCCCACCCTGAAGTGAGCGGCTGCCACCCGGGCCGAGGGAGTCTGTCGTCATGAGGTTTGCCGCCCTGCTCTTCTCAAATCGCGAGTGGGAATTACCCGCAGCGATATTCCTGGTGGTGGCGATCGCTCTGCTCGTCATCACTTATCGGCGCGCGCCCGGGCAGAAGCTGTTTCGCGTTGGTTGCGTTGGGCTAAAGTTGTTGGGCATCGCGGCGTTGTTGTTGTGTTTGTTGGAACCGCTTTGGACCAGTCAACGGGCCCGCCCCGGCGCCAACTTCTTCACCGTTTTGGCCGACAACAGTCAGGGGCTGCACATCAAAGATCGCAATGCCACCACCACGCGAGGCGAAGTGCTGACCAACTTGCTCGCCTCCCCAAACGCGCCGTGGCTGGAGCAACTCGAACAGGATTTTCAGCTCCGGCGCTACACGTTTGATTCGCGGTTGCAAAGCGCGCGCGATTTTGCCGCGCTCGATTTTTCCGGGCGGGCGTCGGCGTTAACCACGTCGTTGCGGCAATTGACCGAACGCTATCGCGGCCAGCCGCTCGCCGGAATTCTGGTGTTCACCGACGGCAATGCGACAGATTTGATTGACGGCACGTTCGACTCCAGCGGTTTGCCGCCGATTTATCCCGTGGTCCTGGGAAGCGCGGATCGTATCAGCGATCTGGCCATTCAGAAAACTTCCGTGAGCCAGACCGCGTTTGAAGATCAACCCGTCACCATCACGGTCGAAATCCTGGCCGCCGGCTATGCGGGCCGCATGCTCACCGTGCAACTGCTTGACCCGCGCGGCGCGGTCGTTCAGGAACAACACCAACGCGCCCGAAACGAACTGGAGCAATTTCGCTTTCAACTGCGCCCGGAACAACCCGGCGTGAACTTCTATCAACTGCGCGTCGCGGCCCGCGACGAACTGGAGCAATTCACGAAGCCGGAACTGACCACCGAAGCCACCTTGGCCAACAACACTCAGGTGCTGTTGGTAGATCGCGGGCAAGGACCGTATCGCATCCTGTATGTCGGCGGGCGGCCGAACTGGGAATTCAAATTTCTGAATCGCGCCCTGCTCGAAGATCGGCAAGTGGAACTCGTCGGACTGATTCGCATCGCCAAGCGCGAACCGAAGTTTGAATTTCGCGGGCGCGTGGGCGAGACGAGCAATCCACTGTTCCGCGGTTTCGATCGCACGACCGAAACCACCGAGGGTTACGATCAACCGGTGCTGGTGCGGTTGAATACCAAAGACGCGACGGAACTGGTCGGCGGTTTTCCCACGTCCGCAGACATACTTTACAACTATACCGCCGTCATCGTGGACGACCTCGAAGCGGGCTTCTTCACGCGCGATCAAATGACCTTGTTGCAAAAATTCGTTTCCGAACGCGGCGGCGGTTTTCTCATGCTCGGCGGCGCGGAATCGTTTCAATCCGGCAATTACCAACACACGCCGATTGGCGAAATGCTGCCCGTTTACCTGGATTTTGCGCGCGAAACAAAACCGGCGGCCAACTTGCGCCTCAGCCTGACGCGGGAAGGTTGGCTGCAACCCTGGGCACGATTGCGCGACAATGAAGCCGACGAACGCAAACGGCTCACGGACCTGCCACCGTTGCATGTTCACAATGCCGTGCGCGGCGTGAAACCCGGCGCCAGTGTCGTTTCCGAGGCTCGCGATGAGGCGGGCCAGACGCATCCCGCGCTCGTGGCCCAGCGCTTTGGGAGTGGCCGCGTCGGCGCGCTGCTGCTCGGCGACCTGTGGCGTTGGGGATTGCACGATGAAGTGGCGCGCAAGGATTTGGACAAAGCCTGGCGCCAGATGATTCGCTGGTTGATTGCCGACGTGCCCGCGCAAATTGAATTCGCCGTTGAACCCAAACCCGGCGATCCCAATCAGTACATGTCGCTGCAAGTCCGGGCGCGCAATCGCGAATACCGTCCCTTGGAGAATGCCACGGTGCGCATCACAATTACCGCGCCGACTAATTCCAATGCGGACACAAACGCGATCTCAGCTATCGCCGACCGAACCGTGAGTTTGTCCGCCGAACCCGCGTTGAACGAAGCCGGTCGCTACGACGCGAATTACGTCCCACGCGCCACCGGCGGTTATCTCGCCGAAGCAGTCGTCACCGACGCGGAGGGCGTCGAGGTGGGCCGCGCCCAAACCGGCTGGGTGGCCGATCCCGCAGCCGCGGAATTCAAATCGCTGCAACCCAATCGCGCCTTGCTGGAAACCATCGCCCGACAAACCGGTGGTGAAATCATTGCCGCGACGGACTTGAAAGACTTTGCGGAGAAACTTCCCAACCGGAGCGCGCCGATTACCGAGAGTTGGTCGTTTCCGTTGTGGCATCAACCGCTCGTGTTCTTATTCGCGCTGGCCTGCTTTGCCGCGGAATGGGGATTGCGTCGCTGGAAAGGATTGGCATGAGAGTTTTAATTGGACTCTTGCTTTCAGTTTTTGTCGTCACCGCCAGCCGCGGCAACGGCGCTACGGATCGACCGACGGTGATTATCGCGGTCGGCGCCGCCGGCGAATCCGAGTACGCCAAAGAGTTTTCGGATTGGGCGGCGCGCTGGACGAATGCCAGCGAAACGGCGCAGGTAAAAGCCATCACGATTGGGATTACTTCAACCAACGCCGAAGCGGATTTGCAATCGCTGCAACGAACGCTCGCCAACGAGCCGACCAATTCGCTCGCCGAACTCTGGCTGGTGTTCATCGGGCACGGCACCTTTGACGGGCGCGAAGCGAAATTCAATCTGCGCGGACCGGACCTGTCCGCCACCGATTTGGCCGAGTGGTTGAAGCCGTTTCGCCGTCCGATCATCGTGCTTAACTGCGCTTCCTCCAGCAGTCCGTTTCTGAACAAACTTTCCGCCCCGAATCGCGTGATCGTCACGGCCACCCGCAGCGGTTACGAAGACAATTTCGCGCGGTTCGGCAAATTCCTCGCGGCAACCATCGCGGCGCGGGACGCGGATTTGGACAAGGACGGGCAGACTTCGGTGTTGGAAGCGTTTCTCATGGCGTCCCGCCAAACGGCCGAGTTCTACGCCGCCGAAGGTCGCCTCGCCACCGAACATGCATTGTTGGACGACAACGGCGATGGCCTGGGCACGCCGGCTGATTTTTTCCGTGGCATCCGGGCAATCAAAAAACCGTCCGGTGGAAGCGAAGTGGATGGTTTGCGCGCGCACCAAATCCATCTCGTGCGCAGTGCATCGGAACAACAGATGCCACCGGAATTGCGCGTCCGCCGGGATGATCTGGAAATGGCCATCGCGCGTTTGCGCGAGTTGAAAGAGCAAATGCCCGAAGCGGAATATTACCAACGCCTCGAACCGTTGTTGTTGGAGTTGGCGAAACTCTACGCAACGCCCCCTTCTCCCTGAACCCAAAACAATCCGGCGAATGGCATGATTGGCCATTCGCCGGTTGCGAGAATTTTTGAGCCGCGTTGTCGTTTATGGCTTCGTCAGCGACTTGATGTAATCAACTTCCGCCTGGCGGTAAGGTGTGCCGTTACCGCGCAGAATATCGTGAAACCAAGGATTCGGCTCGGCGGTGTATTTCTTGTCCCACGAATCCCACGGATAAATCGTCTGCGTTTTGCCATCCACAAAACCCCAGCAATAAGCGCCGACATTCTGTTCCTTGAAATAGCCGAGCACCGGGTCAAACGTGCTGCCCCGCGGACGCGCCATGAATTCCGTGCACAGAATCGGACGATTATAGCGCTGGAGATTCTGCACGCACTTCTTCGCGCCATCAATGGGATCGTACGTGTGGAAGGAAATAACGTCGGACTCCTCCAATTGACACCGCTCCGTCGGCGTGAGTTTGGATTCGTCGCCCCAATTGCCGATCCACACGCCGGACGTGAGGGGCTGCGTGGGATTCATTTCGCGCGCCCAGATGAACGACTTCCGCAACAGTTGCAGCGCGTAATCCACTTTCCCGGGCAACAGCACGTCGCGATATTGTGGCACGAGGTTGTCCGGTTCATTGAACAAATCCCAGACCTGAATGCGCCGGTCGGTGCGGAAATGACCGATGACATCCTGTACGTAGGCCTTCAACTCATCCTGCTTGGCCGGGTCTTTCAAAATATCCTGTCCCGGACTCTGCACCCAACCGGAATTGTGCCGATGCGGATACGGTTCGCGTTGTTTTCCGGCTTTGGGATAGGGATCCCACACGCTGTCAAAAAACACGAACATCACGCCAATCTTATGCTTCTCCGCGATGTCGAGGAATTGCTCCATGCGCTTGATCAAGCCGTCGCGATCATTCTTCCACACGATGTCGTGCAAGAACACGCGCACGCTGGTGAAACCCAGGTCATGAGCCCAACCCAGTTCCTGATCGATCGTCTTCGGATCCCACGTGTCCGCCTGCCACATTTCCAGTTGGTTGATCGCAGTGCGCGGCGTGTAATTGCAACCGACGAGCCACGGTTGCTGGGCATACCAGACATTGGCCTGTTCCGGAGTCCACTTGGCGCGCGGCGTCGGCTTCGTCGTCACACAACCGAGGAGCGGCAAAAGTAAGGTCAATAAAAGCGTTGATTTGAATAGGTTGATGCGCATGGAAGCAGATTCTGGCGCAAACCCAAGTTGAACTCAATCGCGAGTTTCTTCTAACGCGGGGCGAACTTCACGGTTGCGCGATGAAAACATATTCCACCGCCAGCGACAGTCATGCGGTTTTACCTGATCCGGACAAAAAGGCATTTCCTTCGCATGGCAAACGAAAGGTTTGCTGCGCGGCTGAAAGAATTAACGACTCCGTCACGCCGTTGCCACATCCGCATGGCACGTTGATCGCGCCATGAATGCAACCAGCGAAACGGTCCGGCTGCTCGTCAACGCTCCCACGCATTACGCAACCCGACTGGCTCGGAGCGCGGAAGACGTGCGCGCGGCCCAGGCACTGCGGTATCAAGTCTTCAATCTGGAACTCAAGGAAGGACTCGCCGCTTCCCACCTCACCGGCCTGGATCAGGATAGTTTTGATGCCGGGTGCGATCATTTGTTGGTGGAACATTTACCCTCCCGCGAAATCGTTGGCACATATCGCTTGCAGACCGGCACCAACGCCGCGACTCACGCGGGCTACTATTGCGCCCAGGAATTTGAGTTTGAAGTTTTTGCCTCCGTGCGCAGCGAGATCATCGAATTAGGTCGCGCCTGTGTGCATCGGCAACATCGCAATCTCGTGGTGCTGGGCTTGCTGTGGAAAGGCATTGCCGACTACGCCACCGCCCGGGGCGGGCGCTATTTGATCGGCTGCAGTTCCCTCACATCGCAAGATCCAGAGGTCGGCGCGTCCGCCTACGCCGATCTGTGCCGTAAACATCTGGCGTCACCCGTGTGGCGAACTCAGCCGCACCCGGCTTACGAATGTTCGTTGCAGCATCTTGCCGCTGAACCGGTGAAAATCCCCAAATTACTCCAGGCTTATTTGACCCTCGGCGCGAAGATTTGCGGCCCACCCGCCCTCGATCGTCAGTTCCAGACGATTGATTTTCTGACGCTGCTCGACCTGCAAACGTTGCCGCCCCTTGCGCGGAAACGTTTCTTGCTCTGAGTCGCGGCAAGCGTCAATGGGCGTACTTGCCCATCAACTTGGCGCTTTCCAGCACGTGCCCTTCCATCTCCCGTTGCAATTCCTGCGGCTTGCACCCATGGCTCAGTGGCAGCATGGCATCCAGCGCAAACGCTTTGAAAAAGTAGCGATGCTCCCCGGACGGCGGCTTTGGTCCGCCGTATTCGGTTTCGCCGAAATCGTTGCGACCCTGCATGGCCATCACCGGCACATGGTCTTCTTTGATATCCGTGATCGCCGGGTCCATGTTGAACAGCACCCAATGATTGAACGTGCCCGAGGGCGCGTCAGGATCTTCGACCAGCAACGCCAGGCTGCGCGCCTGTTGCGGCACGGACTCGAAATGCAGCGGCGGCACATGATTGTCGCCGTACTTCGTGTAACGATCGGGAATCTTCTGACCATCTTTGAACGCCGAACTTGTGAGTTTCATAATTCGATCTCCATGAATTGGGAAGGAGCGCCAGTTCCACGGCCCAACCCCAACGGCGGCCTTCCGGTTGTTTGCTGATGTTCCGCGACCTTTCGGACGCTCTAAAACCTATTTCACATCGCCGCTCCTGCAACCGCAAATCCATCCCGCGGTCCTGGCTATGGGTCCGGGCTGCATCCCACCACAGCGGTATCGGCCCGAATCACAATTGACCCTCCCGCCAAAAAGCTGTCTGCTGTGCCTGATTATTTTATGGACGCACCGAAACCCACCCTGGATGACTTGCGGATCAAACGTCGCGAGCCACCGGCTTCCAGTTCCTGCCTCGGACTCTGGCTCGGAGTTGTTTGCGTGTTGCTGCTCGCAACGATTGCCATCTGGTGGTTCACGCGCCCCCGAACCATCGAAGTGGGCACCGCCATCGCCCGGGAAATCACCAACTCCAACGGTCGCGAACGCACCGTATTGAACGCCTCGGGCTATGTCACCGCCCGCCGCGCCGCCACGGCCTCCTCCAAAGTCACCGGGAAAGTGGTGGAAGTGTTGATCGAAGAAGGCATGCAAGTAAAAGAAGGCCAGGTGCTGGCGCGACTCGATGACGCCAACATCAAAGCCAACTGGAGCGTCGCGCAGGCCCAATTGGAATCCGCCCGGAAAGCCGTGGGTGAAACTCGCGCCCAACTCGAGCAGGCGGAAACCGAATTACGCCGCGCCAGCGAATTAAATCGCCAGAACATTGCCTCGCAATCTGAGCTCGACAACGCCCAAGCGAACGCGAAAACCCTCCGCGCCCGCCTGGCCCGCCAGGAAAGCGACGTCACGGTAGCCGAACGCCAGGTCGAGTTATGGCAACAACAACTGGATGACCTGATCATTCGCGCGCCGTTCGCCGGCATCGTCACGACCAAAGACGCGCAGCCGGGCGAAATGATTTCGCCGGTTTCGGCGGGCGGCGGTTTCACGCGCACCGGAATCGGCACCATCGTGGACATGGACTCATTGGAAATTGAAGTGGACGTCAACGAGAGCTTCATCAATCGCGTCTCCGCCGGGCAACCGGTCGAAGCAACGCTCGATGCCTATCCCCAATGGAAAATTCCCGGTCAGGTGATTGCCATCATTCCCACCGCTGACCGTCAGAAGTCCACCGTCAAAGTTCGCGTTGGCTTCGACCAGTTGGACCCGCGCATTCTGCCAGAGATGGCGGTGAAAGTGGCTTTTCGCGAATCTAGTGAGACGACCACCGCGACCACTCGCAACGTCATCGTGCCGAAAACCGCGCTACGTCAGCAGAATGGCCGCGACATTGTGCTCGTCGCCCAGAATGGCCGCGCCGAACGTCGCGCCGTGGGCGTGACCAGCATCAATGGCGATGAAGCCGTCATCGGGGCCGGTTTGTCCGCCGGCGAAAAAGTCATCACCAATTCTCCCGCCGGGCTGGCGGATGGAGTTAAAATCAAACTGGCCAAGCCGTAAGATCAACCGCCATCGGATTTTGAATTGCGTCACCCGCCCAATTATTGAAACGATACGCTTCTTCACATGAGCACTCAAAATAACAACGCGCTGGTCAGCGTGGACGGAGTGGAAAAAGTATTCCACCGCGGCTCGGAAGAAATTCACGTTCTCTCCAATCTCAACCTTCACGTGCCCGCGGGTGAATTCCTCGCCCTGATGGGACCGTCCGGCTCGGGCAAATCCACGCTGCTCAATTTGATCGGCGGACTGGATCGCGCCACGCGCGGCTCCGTCGCGATCGGCGGCGAACGCATTGATCAGATGTCCGATCGTGAACTGGCCTCCTGGCGCGCACGCCACGTTGGACTCGTATTCCAATTTTACAATTTACTTCCCGTGCTCTCGGCGGAGCGCAACGTGGAACTCCCCCTCCTCCTCACGCATTTGTCGAAAGCCGAGCGCAAGAAACACGTCGAAACCGCGCTGGCCATCGTGGGCCTTTCCCATCGCGCCAAACATTTTCCGCGCACGCTCTCCGGCGGCGAACAACAACGCGTCGGCATCGCGCGCGCCATTGTGACTGACCCAACCATTTTGCTGTGTGACGAGCCGACCGGCGATCTCGACCGCAAATCAGGCGATGAAATTCTAAGTCTGTTGCAGGCGCTCAACAAAGAACAAGGCAAGACCATCATCATGGTCACGCACGACCCGCACGCGTCGGCTCGGGCAACCCGCACCGTTCATCTCGACAAGGGCCAACTCTCGACCACGAAACCGGAATGAAATTCCTGTATCTCGTCTGGTGCAATTTGAAGCGCAAGAAACTGCGCACCACGCTCACGTTATTTTCCATCGTGGTGGCGTTCGTCCTCTACACGTTGCTGAGCGGATTGAAATTTGCGTTTACCGGTGGGGTTCAACTCGCGGATGCGAATCGCATGATTACTCGCCACCGTGTTTCGTTCATTCAACCGTTGCCGCATTCCTACATGGCGAAAATTGCCAACACCCCCGGCGTGGCGGCGGTTTCGCACAGTTCCTGGTTCGGCGGCATTTACCAGGACCCGCGCAATCAATTCGGCTCCTTCCCGGTTGAACCCGAACCGTTCCTCGCAATGAATCCGGAAATCAGCCTGCCTCCAGATCAGAAGGAAGCGTGGCTCAAAACGCGCACCGGCGCGATCATCGGCATTACGCTGGCCGAACGATTTGGATGGAAAATTGGTGATCGCGTTCCGCTCACGTCACCCATCTGGCCCAACAAAAGCGGCGGCGCATGGGAATTTGAGATCGTTGGCATCTACACCGCCACGAAGAAAATCGCGGATACCACGAGCTTCCTGTTCCGCTACGATTATTTCGATGAAGCCCGCGCTTTTGGCGAAGGTTCGGTGGGCTGGTATCAGTTGCGCGTGGAAAATCCAGAGCGCGCGCCGGAGATTGCTGCGGCGATTGATGCTGAATTCGCCAATTCTCCCGCCGAAACCAAAACCGAAACCGAGAGCGCGATGTTCCAGGGCTTCGTGCAACAACTCGGCAACATCGGCGCAATCGTCATGTCCATTCTCGGCGCGGTGTTTTTCACCATCTTGTTGGTCGCCGGAAACACGATGGCCCAATCCGTCCGCGAACGAACCCAGGAACTCGGCGTGCTCAAAGCCGTCGGCTTTTCCAATGGACTCGTGCTCGGCGTGGTGTTGGGTGAATCACTCGTCATCACCGTGCTGGGCGGCGTGATTGGGCTGGCGTTCGGTTGGTTGACCGTTCTGGGACTGGGTCAATCGAGTTTCATGAAGCAATATTTCCCGCTCTTCCTTTTGCCGACGCGAGACGTTTTGATCGGTCTCGCGTTGACGGTCATCCTTGGATTCATCGCGGGTATTTTGCCCGCGCTCCAAGCAATGCGCTTGCGTCTTGCGGACGCATTGCGACGCGAAGGATAAACCCAACTTTGATCACCAAACCGTGCCCACCCCACTTGAAACTCGCGTATGATTAACTGGATTTCCCAAATCGTCGCTGTGTCCTGGTTCGGCATCCGCACCATTCCGCAGCGCAAAGGTTCGGCCATCGCCGCCGCGTTTGGCATCGCCGGCGTGGTGGCGGTGTTCGTCGGTGTGTTGTCCATCGCGCAAGGATTTCGTCACGCGGTCACATCCACCGGCCGCGACGATACTGCCATCGTTTTACGTGAAGGCGCGAATAACGAAATGTCCAGCGGCATCAGCCGCGATGAAGCGCGCATCATCAAAGACGCTCCCGGTGTGGCGCGCGAAAACGGCGTTGCTCTGGCTTCAGCAGAGTTGTTTGTGATTATTGATATTCCCAAACGCACGACCGGCACGGATGCAAATGTTCCCTTTCGCGGTGTCGAACCGACCGGTCCAACATTGCGCGGCAACGTGCAAATTGTGGCGGGCCGGATGTTTGAGCCCGGACGCAATGAAGTTATCGCGGGCGTCGCCGCTGCACGGGAATTTGCCGGATTGGACGTGGGAACAACGATCAAGCTCGGTCGCATGGAATGGACCGTTGTTGGTCTTTTCACCGACGGCGGCGGCATGGGCGAATCGGAATTATGGACGGACGCCACGGTGTTGCAGGACTCGTATCAGCGGGAAAACTCGTATCAATCCGTGTACGTCCGATTGCAAACGCCCGAAAGTTTTCAGGAGTTCAAGGACTCGCTCACGTCCAATCCGCAACTCAAAGTTCGCGTCGAAAAGCAGCGTGAGTTTTATTCCGAACAATCCAGCATGACCACCAGCTTCATCGCGAGCGTCGGCACGGTGATCGCCGTGATGATGGCGCTCGGCGCACTGCTCGGCGCATTGAACACGATGTATAACGCGGTCGCGGCGCGAAGTCGCGAGATCGCCACCCTGCGTGCGCTCGGTTTCGGCGCAACCCCAGTTATCTGTTCCGTGCTGATGGAATCGGTGGTGTTGGCGTTAGCGGGCGGTGTGGTGGGAGGAATCGGCGCGTATCTGATGTTCGACGGCAGCAGCGCGGCCACGATGAACTTTCAAACCTGGAGTCAGGTTGCGTTCGCGTTCGCGGTCACGCCGGAGCTGTTAGTCAGCGCCATTTTTCTCGCCGCCATCATCGGTGTCATCGGTGGTTTCTTCCCGGCCATTCGTGCGGCGCGATTACCGATTGCGAGCGCGTTGCGCGGCTGAACTATTGCTTCGGAAACCGGAAGAATTTTTTCTCAATCGGCTCAATCGCGTAGTGATAAGTCATCGAACCCGCGGCGTCGGCCGTAATTTCCCCAATCTTCGTCCAATTCGTCAGATTGGTCGATTGTTCGACTTTATACGTCTGCAACGGCGACCCAAACAGACAGACCATCACTGAAGTCGAGTCTTCCCGATTAAGACTCACCACCGTCGCGCCCTGATCCACGCCGCCGCCAACGCGCACACTGACCGTCGCAAAGTCATCGTCGCCGAACGTTCCCACCAAGCGATAAGTGAAGTGATCCACGCCCGTGAATTCAGTCGGCGGCGTGTAAACCAGCGTGGCATTCACTACCGTCACCGTTCCGCCATTCGCTGTGGCGGAATTGGTCAGCACAATCGTCGGGGCGTCGCCGATTTCCCAACTGTCGTTGCAGAAGAATTTTCCAAACGGCACGGTGATGGGCGTATTCGGCAACGTCGCCAGTTGATCCGGTCGTGCGACAACTTCACACCAGGTGCGGAACGAATACGCGCCGATGTAGTCCGCATTCGCCGAATTGGCATAAACGCGAATGGTGTAATTCCCGGTCTCAGGCAACATGCGACGCTGTTTGGTGTCGCCCGGGAAAAAGCCGTTAAACCAATTGCTGCCACTCGGGGCGATCACTTGCCAAAACAGCCAGCCGTTGAATTGCGGCGCGGCGTTGAGTTGATCGAAATTCACGCGCTGCCCGACCACGCCGCTGAAGATGTACGTGTCGAGTCCGCCCGGTTCATCAATCCGGCCTGAGCCAGTCACGGGCACGCCGTCCGAAATCACTTCGCCCTTCGCGATGTTGAGGCGCACGTCACCCGGCAAGGTGAAAATGCGAAACGCGTAATTGCCGAGATAACTCGGTTGATTCGCTCCGACCCAAACGCGCAACGTGTACATTCCGGTTTCCGGCATGATGCGGCGACCGCTGTCGGTGAAGAAATTTTGAAACAAACTCGCGCCGCTCGGCGTGCGCACTTCCCACTGCAACCAACCATTGAACGCCGCTGATTTGCTGATCGCCTGGAAAGTCATGCCCTGCCCCGCCGTTGCGGGAAACGTGTAATAATCCCACGCGCCCGCGGCATCAATGATTCCCGCGCCGGTAGCCGGAACATTGTTCGTCACGATTTCGTTCGGTTGAATGGCGAAGTATTGATCCGCTGGGATGGCGCGGAGGCGCAGTGAATACGCGCCGGTGTGATTGGTCGCGTTGGATTGCGCGAGCACACGGAGGCGATACGTGCCGGTTTCAGTCAACGTGCGGCGTCCCAAATGATTCCCGGCAGTGACGTAACTGGAAATAACCGTGTTACTGCTCGGCGTTTTCAGTTCGCAGTAGAGATAACCCTGAAACGTGCTGGCGATTTGAAGAATCTCAACGAACACGTGTTGGCCGTTGGTGGCCGAGAACGTGTAGTAATCCCACGCGCCCGGCACTTCGATGTTACCCGCGCCCGCGCCGGGAACGCCGTTCGTGATCGTGTCGCCAATCTGAATCGCGAATGTCGGATCGGCCGGAATGGTGCGCAGGCGAAATCCATACGTGCCGATGTAAGCCGGATTCGATGAGCCAACCCAGACGCGCAGCGTGTACGTGCCGGTCTCCGGCAACGTGCGGCGACCTTCGTTGTTATTGTCGAGATACGACGAAAGCACCGTCACGTTGCCCGGCGACTTCAATTCCCAGCGCAACCATCCGGCGAACGAACTCGCGACGTTGATTTCCTCGACGAAGATGTTTTGCCCCGCCACGCCGGTGAACGTGTAGTAATCGTTTTCCGTATGCACATTGATTCGGCCTGCGCCTGCACCGGGCACGCCGTCTGAAACTGCCTCATCGAGTTGAATGGAAAAATTCTCCGCGCACGCGGTCGCTCCGCTGATCAACAACGCCATGCCTGCCGCCAGACCGTAACCCGCAATCATCACTTTATTCATTGGCGCGCATGCTAGAAAGGTTGTCAGGGCGATTAAATGGAACTAAAGACCCATCCGCCAGCATCTTACCACCAAAGGTCCATTGTTACTTTCGCCAGCGTTGTCGACAATACGAGCATAGTCGGCGCTCGCTCATTGCTGGCGATTTGAAAAGGAAGCTTATGAAAAGTGAAAACAAGTTACGGGAGACAACCACCATCTGCTGCGTCTGCGGCGGACACATTAACGGTCCGTGGCCGGCGGCGGCAAACCTCTCACACGGGTATTGCAAGCAACACTACCACTCGGCCATGCGCGAGATTCAAGCGCACCTGGCGCTCATGGAGCGGCGGCTCGGGCGCACCGCCCCCGCTCTGGCCGCCTAGGTCAACAGTCGTCGCAATTCGGCTTTGGGCGACTCCACCAGCCTGGCCGTCACGGCGAAACGCTTCACCCTGCTGCCTGGCAGTTGGAATTTGAAATCGCGAAACACGCGCTCGCAAACTGTCATCAATGCGCGCGCCCCGGTTTGCTCGTCGGCCGCCAGTTCCGCCAGTCGTCGCAGCCCATCGTCCTTGAATTCGCACTTGATGCCATAGGCCGCAAACGCGCGCTCGTATTGATGAATCAAGCTGCTCTCGCTCTTCCGCAGCACATTGAACAGATCATCTGTGTCGAGCGCGTGACACGCCACGCGCACCGGCAAACGTCCGATGAACTCCGGCTCCAGTCCAAACTGAATCAAATCCGCTGTGCTGAGTTGCGCGAGCAATGAGTCGATTGTTTCCGTTCTCCTCCGATTTGGCTTTGCAACATCTTCGGTCAATAGCAGCCGGCGATTGATGATTTCTGAAATGCCTGAGAATGCCCCGCTCACGACGAACAAGATGTGCCGCGTGTTGATCGTCTCCGGCTGCAACGCGCCCCCACCCCGCATCGCCGACATCGCGCTCTGCAACTGTCCCGTCATATCGTTCGGCGACACCACCGGCACGTCGCCATCCTCCATGAGCTTGAGTAGATTCGTCTGCACGCCGCGGCCTGACACATCCCGCCCGGCCTGTTCGCCGCGCGTCGCGAGCTTGTCCACCTCGTCCAGATAAATGATCCCGTGTTCCGCCTTCTTCACGTCGCCACCGGCTCGCCGCACCAAGTCGCGCACCAGATCATCCACGTCACCGCCCACGTAACCCGTCTCGCTGAACTTCGTCGCATCCGCCTTCACGAACGGCACGCCGATTAAATCCGCCGCCGACCGGATCAAGTGCGTTTTGCCCACGCCCGTCGGTCCGAGCAGCAACACATTTTGCTTCTGATAAAACGGCGCGGCATTTCCTTCCAGCGTCAGCCGCACATGTTGAAAATGATCGCAGAGCGCCACGCTCAACACCTTCTTCGCCTCGCGCTGCCCGATGACGAACCGGTTGAGATGTTTCGCAATGTCCGCCGGCTTGAGATTGAAGCTAAACTCCGGCTTCGGTGGCGCCGCAAACTCCACCACGCCCGGCTTCGACAAGCGGGATGATTTAAGTTTCTTCGGCACGCCTGCCGTTACCGGCCCGAGCGAATCCGGCTGTCCGCTAAATTGATTGGAAAGCGCCATGCCTCCGAGTGTGCCTGCGGGTCGCTTCAAAATCGAATCAAACCCGACGTAAACCAGTTGCGTCTTAGACTGCGGTGACAAGCGCAGTCCATGACACCTCCTGCAACCTCAAACGCTCTACCCTCATTTCCAGATTTCCGCGCCCGCCGTTTTCCGCTACAACACCCGACCGGTCATGACCGACCCGCGCATCAACGAACTTCGCCAACTGCTTCCGCAGGCCATGTTGCCTGATTGGGTGCGACTCGGCGCGCGCGCCGCCCGCCTCTTTCGCGACCGTCTCCATCCCGACAAACACGACGCCCTGCTCAATCGTTTGTTGGAACAAGCCCGCGCTTCCGTCGCCACGCGCCAGGCCCGCGAGCAGAACGTTCCCCAAACTTCCTACGCGCCCGAACTTCCCATCACCGCGCGCAAAGACGAAATCGTCGCCGCCATCCGCGCAAACCAGGTCGTCGTTATCGCAGGAGAAACCGGCTCAGGCAAAACCACTCAGTTGCCCAAGATGTGCCTCGACGCCGGACTCGGCATCCGCGCCAAGATCGGCTGCACGCAACCCCGCCGCGTCGCCGCGCTGTCCATCTCGCGCCGCATCGCCGAGGAGTTATCCGTCACGTGGGGCCGCGAAGTCGGTTGCAAGATTCGGTTCGACGACCGCTCCAGCGCCGACACCTACATCAAGTTGATGACCGATGGCATCCTGCTCGCCGAGGCGCAGGGCGATCCGCAACTTTCCGACTACGACGCCATCATCATAGACGAAGCCCACGAGCGCAGCCTGAACATTGATTTCCTGCTCGGCCATCTCAAAGGATTGCTCGCCCGCCGCGGCGACCTGAAACTCATCATCACCTCGGCCACGATTGACACCCAGATGTTTTCGCGCCACTTCAACAACGCTCCGATCATCGAAGTTTCCGGCCGCATCTATCCCGTCGACGTCCGTTACGAACCGCCTATCGCCGACTCCGAGGAACAAGGCGACGTGCATTACGTGGACGCCGCCGTGCAAGCCGCCGAGCGCGTGCTTTACGAAACGACCACTGGCGATGTGCTCATCTTCATGCCCGGCGAACGCGACATCCGCGAGACAAGTGATCAACTTCAGGGGCGCTTTTCGCGCGACGCGGAGATCATTCCGTTGTTCGGTCGTCTGAGTTCCGGCGAACAACAGCGCGTCTTCTCGCCTTCGTCGCAACGCAAGATCGTCATCGCCACGAACATCGCCGAAACCTCGCTGACGATTCCCGGCATCCGCTACGTCATTGATGCCGGCCTCGCACGCATCAGTCGTTACAACCCTCGCACCCGCACGAAGCGACTGCCCATCGAACCCGTCTCGCAAAGCAGCGCCAACCAGCGCAAAGGTCGCGCCGGTCGCGTGCAGGACGGCATCTGCATCCGGCTTTATTCCGAGGAAGATTTCGCCGCGCGACCCGCCTTCACCCAGCCGGAAATCCAACGTTCCAATCTCGCCGAAGTCATTCTGCGGATGAAAGCCTTCCGCCTCGGCGACATCGAAACTTTTCCCTTTGTTCAGCCGCCCACGCCCGCGGCGATTGCGAGCGGTTACGCGTTGCTGCAAGAACTCGGCGCGCTCGATGCCCAACGCGATTTGACGCAACTCGGCAGCGATCTCGCGCGGCTGCCGATTGATCCCACGCTCGGCCGCATGTTGCTCCAAGCCCAACGCGAACACGCCTCGCGGGAACTCCTCATCATCGCGGCTGGTATCAGCATCCAAGATCCGCGCGAGCGTCCGCTCGACCAAAAGGAAGCTGCGGCCACCGCCCACAAACGCTTCGCCGATCCCCAATCCGATTTCCTCGCGCTGCTCAACATTTGGAACGCCGTTCACGACGAATGGGAAAGACTCCGCAACCAGAGCGCCCGACGCAAATTTTGTCGCCAGAACTTTCTCTCCTACCTCCGCATGCGCGAGTGGCAAGATCTGCACGCGCAGTTGTGTGATGGGCTGGAAGACCTCCCTCTCCATGAACCGGAGCGCCGATCACCGGATCGGCTCGGCGAGAAAATCGCCCCCAAACGAGCCGATCGGGTGATCGGCGCTCCGCAGCATACCGCTGCCTACGACGCCATCCATCGCTCGATTCTCTCCGGCCTCATTGGCCACGTCGCGCGACGCGAAGAACGCAATCAATACAAAGCCGCCGGCAATCGCGATGTCACGATGTTCCCCGGCTCGGCGCTGTACGAACGCGGCGAGAAACCAATCAAAGGCCGCAATACGCGAGTCCAAAAGAACGCTCCGCCGCCGCCCAAAACGAATCAACCGCCGTGGATCGTCGCCGGTGAAATCGTTGAGACCTCCCAGCTGTTTGCCCGCACTGTCGCCGGGATTGATCCGCAATGGATTTATCAGCTCGCTCCGCATCGCTGCAAAGTGACGCACCAAAACCCGCACTGGAGCGTCAGTGCCGGGCGCGTGCTCGTCGAGGAAGTCATCACGCTGCACGGACTTGAAATCGTTCGCCGCAAAGTCGCTTACGGGAACATCAATCCCAAAGAGGCCACCGCCATCTTTATTCGCGCCGCGCTCGTCGAGGAAGATTTGATCCCGCCACGCCCCGTCACCCGGCAACGCGCCGATGCCGAAGAAGAAATCCGCGAAGCGATGAAACAACCAGCGCGCACACCATCACGTAGCGCAGACAGTCTGTCCGCTGTATCGCTGGTTGGCAACCTGCGTCCCTCAAATTCTGCCGCGCCCAGCCGACTGCCAGTCGGCGACACAGCAGACAAACTGTCTGCGCTACCACTTCAATACGCCTTCCTCACCCAAAACCGCGCCGTTCGTCAGAAGATTGAAAACCTCCAGACCCGCGCGCGCCATCACGGCATGATTGATCTTGATCAAGCGCTCGTGAACTTTTACGCCGCGCGTCTCGAGAATGTTTCCTCCTTCCACGAACTCAATCGCATCCTCCGCGACTGCAACGGTGACCAACAATTCCTGTGCGCGAGCGAAGCCGACCTGCTCGGCGACCTGCAATTGAGTTACGACGCCAACGCCTTCCCTGACGCCGTCCATCTTGCCGATCAACCGCTCCCGCTCAATTATGCCTACGCGCCGGGCGAAGAATGGGACGGCGTCACCGTGCAATTGCCCGTGGACCTCGCCCGCGCTGTTTCGCCCGCGGCGGTCGAGTGGGCTGTGCCCGGACTGCGCGCCGAACAGGTCGGCGAATGGTTGCGCTCCCTGCCCCGCGCGCTGCGCCGCGAATTGCAGCCCATCGAACCCAAGGTCGCCGAGATCGTGCGCGATTTGAATCCGAGTGGCGCATCATTGCGTGCCGACCTCGCGCGTTTTCTGCTGCAACGTTACGGCGTCACCGTCCCGCCGGACGCGTGGCGCGAAGAAGCTGTGCCCGCGCATCTCCGCCCGCGCGTGGAGATTGTGGATCACAACCGCAAGACGCTCGCCGTCGGTCGGAATCTTGAACAACTCAAACCGCAGCTCAAGGAAACCAAGCCCGTCGCCCCGCGCCACGACGATGCCTGGCAACGCGCCGCCGCGAAGTGGGAACGCGCCGATCTGACAATCTGGAACTTCGGTGATTTGCCGGAGAAGGTTGTGGTGAACGATGACGCAGGTAGGGCGGCGCTGCCGCGCCGCCCGGCTGAGCAGCAGCTCAGCCCTACCATCTATGCCTGGCCTGGCCTGACGTTCGAGGACGGCCACGTCAATCTTCGTCTCTATCGCAGCAGCGCCCTCGCCCGCGAAGCAAATTTTGACGGCGTGAACCGACTCATCGAACTCGCGTTGCAAAAGGATTTCGCGTGGCTGCAGAAAGACCTGCGCACGCTCGTGCGATTCGACGCACTTTACGCACCGCTCGGCTCGCTGGATGAATTGCAGGAAACCGCCTTCACGAATCTCAAACGCCATGCCTTGCCGACTACGCCACTCGCCGCGTTGACGCAAGCGAACTTCGACACCGCCGTGCAGGAAACCCGCACCCGCCTCGTCGGTCTGCCATCGCAGATGGAAACCCGCTTGAACGTCATTCTCCCTTTGCGACAGCAGATCGCCACCAAGCTGGGCTTTGCCGCTGCTACCGCCAGCGCGCCGCGTTCGCGCACCTTGAATGACCTCAGTCAACTTGGTGTTCCCGCCAAAGCAGCGACCTCGAAGCATCCGCTCGCAGCAGAGTTGAACAGCCTGCTACCGCCGCGCTTTCTTGATCTGATCAACTTCGAGCGCCTCAAAAACCTGCCGCGCTACCTCAAAACTCTGCTCACGCGCATCGAACGCGCCGCGTTGAATCCGCAGAAAGATGCCGAACGCGCCGCGCAACTCGCGCCTTACGCCCAAGTCGTCGCGGGCTTTGCCGCGAAGCCTGCGAACGTTCCTGAAGTTCGTACGTTGCAGGACGAATTCCGCTGGCTCGTCGAGGAATTCAAAGTCTCCCTCTTCGCGCAGGAACTGGGCACTGCCGTTCCCGTTTCTGCCAAGCGGCTGGATCAAAAGTTGGAGCAACTTAACGCCATTTCTTAATTCGCCGGGAAGAAATCAGTGCGCTGAAGACTGAAATCACATCCCTGGTGATGTGAATAGATTTCTATTGCTTTCCCCCGGCGATGAGTTTGAGTGGACTCATAAGCACACACATGCCTCACCGCGTGCTTAAAGATGTTCCAAACCGTTCACGTCGTATCGCAACGCACGATTTTATGAAACTTTCGCTTCTCCCCCACTTAACGATTCAGCGACGCGAGAGAACCAAAGGGCTGACCGCGGTTCTGGTTGCCTTTGGCCTGACGCTGGCCAACGCCCAAACGCTCACCAATGGCTTTGATCAAACCGCCACGCTTGTTTTGGGAACAACCAACAGCTACACGTTTTACGCGACGAACGGAGACGTTGTGCTACTGCGGATGGGCGCGCCAAGCTTTCGGCCACTCATCACTTTGCACGCTCCCAACGGCACAACCTTGGGCGCTGCCGCTGGTAGCGGAAGCGGTTCAATTGATGCGGCCACAACGCCACTAGCCATTAATACCAACGGACTTTTTACGGTCCGCGCGAGCAGTTACTACGGGACGGGCAGCGGCGCTTACGCGCTCACACTCGCCCGAATCCCGGCAGCGTATGAACTGTCGCCCGCCGATGAAGGCGGCACACTGACAAACGGCGCGGCGAATCCCGGCAACATCACACTGGGGGATTTGGATATTTGGAGCATCAACGCCAGCGCGGGCGACCGGATTATGGTGCGCATGGGGACGACGGGTTACCGTCCGTATTTGTTGCTTTACGGGCCGAATGGAAATCAGGTGGATGTTGGCGCGGGCGCGGGCGCGGGCGACACCGATGCGTGGGTTGAAACGACATCTACCAGTAACGGTGTCTATACAGTCGTGGCGCAATCTTACTATCCGAATGGCACCGGGCCGTACACGATTCATCTGGCGAAATCCATCGGACCGTTTGTGGTATCCCCCGGCGACGAAGGCGGGGATTTGGTCAACGGCGCGGCCAACACCGGGCAAATCGCCAAGGGCGACATCGACATGTGGCGCTTTGACGCCACGGCGGGCGATAATGTGTGGATCAGGATTGGTTCGCCGAACTGCCGACCGTGGATTCGACTTTATGGGCCGACCGGCCTCTTGCTGCGCGAAGCTCTTGCGGCCACGAGCGCTGAAAATGATACGGCCATAACTGCGCCCATCACCAACTCGGGTACGTTCACGGTAATTGCCCAGAGCTATTACTACAGTTTAAGCAGTCCCTACACGTTAAGCCTGGCGAAGATACCCGGCAATTTTACGGTTTCGCCGAATGACGAAGGTGGACCGTTGAGTAACGGTCTGGCGCATCAGGCCACGAACTCCCTGGGTGATCTGGACGTCTGGACCTTCAACGCCGCTGCCGGTGACCATGTTGCACTCCGCATTGGCGCGCCCAATTACCGGCCGCTGCTGAATTTATACGGTCCGAACGGTGTGTTACTTCAATCCGCGGCGGGCACAGCCAGTGCGCATCGCGACGCTGCTATTTTTGTCGCCGTGACCAACAGCGGTTTCTTCACCGTGGTGGAACAAAGTTTCTACAACGACGGCACGGGCGGTTACACGCTCAACTTCGCCCATTTTCCGGGCACGTATCAGGTATCGCCCGGCGACGAAGGCGGACGGCTGACGAACGCGGTGAGTTACGATGCCGTCATCACGTTGGGAGATCTGGACCTGTGGAATTTTGCCGCCTGCAAAGGCTATCCGTTCACGGTGGTTTGTCAGAAATTGAGCGGCACCTTCACGCCTCGCGTTCGGCTTTATGGACGCAATGGCGCGTTACTGGCAACGACCCAACACGCCAGCACCGTCACGCTCAATTATCCCGGCACGAACAGCGGCAACTACTCGTTGCTGATTGACGGCGCCGGGGTGAACGACAGCGGCACTTATCGGCTCACTGCCTACGGCATCTACGAAGACGCCCTGAAACTCTGTCCGCCGCTCATGGCGAACAACACCCTGGATCTCACCGGCTATGGCGGCTTGGCGGGCAACAATTATGTTCTTTTGACGACCACCGACATCACCACGCCCACGCCGCTCTGGACTGCTTTGGTCACCAATCAATTTGATGCCTTCGGAGCCATGACCTACACGAACTTGTTTCAGCCGACGGAGACCGCGCGCTTCTTTCGGTTACGGAGCGAGTGATAAAACCCGTCGTCTCAGAAGAAAACGAGAACGGTTTGCCCTTGGCCTATGGGGCTTGCGAATTGAATTCGCGCAAAATCGCCTTCAGGAAACTTCGCCGTACTGCTAGCGTGCGCTCCACCTCGAATGAACACCAGCTATCAATCGTACCGCGGACTGCCGCCGTTGGCGGGAATCTGCTCGTTTGCCGACGCCATGAAACCCGGATTGTCCGTGGAGCAATGTGTGGCCCGACTGAAACGATTTCATTACGCGTTCAAGCGATTGCACCAGATTTTTACCGCGCGCCTCACCGCTGAACCAATCTATGAACTAAAGATGGCATTCAGCCTGCACGCGCATCTGTGCGCGGAACATGTCGCTGCCTTACGCAAACGCGTGGGCGAAATGCGTGAACCCCCTTTGGGCTTGGAGGCTGTTCCGGATGCCAACCTCGAGATCTTCTTCGATGAAATCCTCAATGCTCCGAGCACGACCGAACTCGTTCTCGGTCTTTACGAAACGGCCATTCCGGCGTTGCAAACAGCGTTGGAACGCCATCGCGAAGAGACGAATCCCCTGGCGGATCATCCCTCGGCGCGCCTTTGTCGGATTGCGCTGCTCGAACTCGACGACATGCAGCAGTTCGGCATGCAGGCCACCGCGGCGCTAGTGGATGCCGCGTGCCGACAACAAACCGCTCCGTGGTTGGCAATGCTGGACGATTGTCTGGCCGCTTCGGGCGGACTTGACGGCGCAACGAATCCGACTCTAAAAGAAATCGTACGGCACTATTCTGACCCGCCTTATCAATATGATTCCAAGCCGCAGCGCGATGAGAGATTCCCCGATCCTTACAACATGGGCGTCAACGCGGAAGTGTTTCTCTACGACCCGCAATTTGCGCCGGCGCCGAAAACGTTGATGATGTTTTACAAGCGGCTGCGGGAAATTGACGTGCCGGAAATGATGGCGAGCATCATCACGGAGACACCAAACCAGCCGTGGGAATATTATCGCGACATGTCCCGCCAACTCTGGGATGAAGCGCGCCACGCCATGATGGGCGAGGTGGGTTTTGTGAGCCTGGGGGTTGATTGGCCCAAGACGGTAATGGTCAATTTCACCTGGTCGCTCGCGCTGAATACCCAACTCAAACCCATCGAACGCCACGCGGTGCTGTATTTCATCGAGCAGGGCTTGATGCCGAAGCAGGGAAAGCGTTTTGAGTGGGAAGTGGCGCTGGCCGCAGAAAATCCCCTCAGCGCGCTGTTTCAGGATTACGATTGGGCGGACGAAGTGTTGCATGCGCGCATCGGCCGGGATTGGTACTTGAAGCAATTCGCCAATCCCCAGGCAGCGCTTCGCTACGGTGACGAATGCTGGTCGCGCGTCCTGCTGAACTGGGAAGCGTGGCGGCAACAAGGCTTGACCGCGCACCGCAATTGGTGGCCGGAGGTTTATCGGGAGGCATGCGCGCATTGGCAAATTGAGCCCGATCCGAAAGTGCTGGCATACGCCACCAGCTACCAAACCGTGCGCGCGGATTTGAAGAATCTCGTCGGCTCCGCGTGAACCGGAAGTGCGCGCGCCATTCTTGGTGAATTCAGCCCGCGCACTCTCCGCAGAATGACTCGAAACGTGTCACGTGCCGGGACACGCTAGACGCCCTTCGCCTGACGCGACTCAAGCCAGCCACGTTGGAACGGATTCAACGCTCCGCCCCGGAACTGGCCCGGGGATTTCCTTGGGGCTGCATCGAAACGACGCTACGACAAGTCGTTGGCTGAACCACACGCTAACGAACTTCATTTGATCACAAGCGAAGTGGGATTTCGCGCCAGACGGTAAGCCTCCTCATTCAGGAAAAACCGTGGTTGGCCTCACCTAGACTTTGGCGGCACCACCCCTGCTACTTTCAGCGGCGAAAAGGAGCATGATGTCGCCGTTTGAGTCTGGACGGAGCAGGACTAGAGGATTTCCGCACCGAACTTTAGTCCCGGAATGCCGGTCTATTCTCGCCCGCCCGCCATGCAATTCCCGATGCCGGAACTGTCGTAATCTGTGAACGTTGTCTCTCAGTTTTGTTTGGCGTTGCTGACCGCCGCAACGATCAGCGCCGCCGCCACCGAATCTCAGGTGGAGTTGGAATATACGTTTCCGGTCGAGCGCTTGCATTTGCCGCCGAACAAACCCGACACGCTGTGGGAACGCTTTGAGTTTGCCATCGAACGCAACACCGAACGCGTGTTCAAAGCCCGTTTTCATCCGCTCAACATGGCACAATGGCATTTGCTCTCGGATGCGGATGCGGCGGCCTATCGCGAACAAGTTCCGCGGCTGGGGCGCAACGCGATGACGCGTTCGGTCACCACCGCCGCGCGCGAAGTGGCGTTTGAATTGCCGGTGATGATCTGGCTGGACGGGCAACGCAGTTTCCTGGCGGATTTTTTGCTGAACTCAGTGGATGCCGTGGAGGAGGAATCCGTCGCACCGCTGGACCCGAACTATCGCGTTCTCGAACGGTCCTGGTGGAAACGCTTGTCGGACAGTCGCAATCTTAGGTTTGGCGTGCGGCCGTTTCGGACCAGTCCCTACGCCTTCATGAGTGCGAGCGTTTGGAATGGCGATTCGCTCCTGATGTTGACGCACGTGCGTTATCACTTCCGCAATTTTGCCGATCATCACTTTGAAATGGCCGTCTCCTTGCCGTTGACGCATGGATTCGCCATGGACGTGGGCACGGCGTACCACATGACGCGGCGCGATGACTTCAAACATATTGTCTTGAAACTTTCCAAACAATTCGCGGACGGCGGCATCGTGCACATCGGCATGGAGGCCGAGGAAAAGCCGCGGTTTGTGGTCGGCATCACCATGCCCCTTTAACCGGAAGCTCCCGGGCAGTTTCATTCCTCGATGGTTCGCAGACGGAAGTTCTCTTTGCCCGGTGGGCGGACTTTGTCTAAGTTCGCGCGATGAAATATCGTCGCTTTGGGCGGACGGAACTGCAAATGCCGGTCATTTCCTGCGGAGGCATGCGGTATCAGCACAAATGGCAGGACGTTGCGCCCACCGAAATTCCTTCCGCCGGCCAAACCAACCTGGAAGCGTGCATTCACCGGGCGTTGGAACTTGGCATCAATCACATTGAAACAGCGCGCGGCTATGGCACATCGGAAATGCAACTGGGCTGGGTGCTGCCGAAATTACCGCGCGAAAAATTAATCGTGCAGACCAAAGTCACGCCCCGGGCCACGGCGCGGGAGTTTATCGACACGTTCAACACGTCGATGCAATACCTGAATCTGGACTACGTCGATTTGCTGACACTGCACGGCATCAACAATCGGCAATTGTTGGATTGGTCCTTGCGCCAGGGCGGCTGCCTCGAAGCCGCGCGCCAACTGCAATTGGAAGGCCGCTGTCGGTTTGTCGGCTTCACGACCCACGCCACCACGGACGTGATTCTGGAGACGATTCGCGGCGGTGAATTCGATTACGTCAATCTGCACTGGTATTTTGTCAACGACCTGAACTGGTCCTGCATCGAAGCTGCCACGGCCAAGGACATGGGCGTGTTCATCATCAGCCCGAATGACAAGGGCGGAAAACTGTACGACCCACCCGCCAAGCTGGTGGAATTGTGCGCGCCGCTGTCGCCCATGCAATTCAACGACCTCTATTGCCTGGCGCGACCGCAAGTCCACACGTTGAGTTGCGGCGTGGCCAAGCCTTCCGATTTTGACGCGCACGTGGCGGCGCTTGAACACTACCATCGCGCCGCGGAAGTCGTCGCGCCGATTGAACAACGATTACGCGCGGAAATGGAACGCGTGCTTGGCGCCGAGTGGTGCGCACGCTGGAGTGAAGATTTGCCGAGCTACGCCGACGTCCCGAGTTACGTGAACGTGACAGAAATCCTGCGGCTTTGGACTTATGCCAAGGCGCTGGATCTCGTGGCATGGGGCAAGATGCGGTACAACCTGCTCGGCCAGGCGGATCATTGGTTTCCCGGCGAGAACGCGGCGCGGGTCAAAGAATTGAAGCTGGACGCGGTGCTCGCCGGCAGTCCGTTTGCGGCTAAGATCCCGGGTATTCTCGGCGAAGCGCATCAACTGCTGTTTGAAACGCCGCAGAAGCGGTTGAGTGAATCATAAAAAAACGCGCCGGCCTTTCAACCGGCGCGTTGCTGGCAAAAATCAAATCACTTCGCGAACTCCGGCGGCGCGGCCGCGTTGAGTTCTTTGATCACGGCGTCGGTCAGGTCCGAATCGCCGCTGGTGAAGAGAAAGACTTCGGTTTGCGCCAAAGACTTGGCCGAACTGTCCACGACAAACGCATACCCGCCCGTGCGTGCCCGCGTCGCAACCACTGATTTGATGTCTTTGATGACGGTCTCCATCATGCGCTCCGTCTTCAATTTCAAGTCGGCCTCATTCCGGGCGAAAAACTGTTTCAGATTCTCTTCGCTGTCGCGGAGTTCCTTGGCGCGGGGCTCGAGATTCTTGCGACGTTTGTCGCGTTCCTCGTTGGAGACGGCCTGATCATTGGCATCGGCCACCAGCTTCTGGAAGTCAGTCGCCAGTTTCTTGTGCGCTTCCTGCATGGATTCCACCTCTTTCTTCAACTCGGTCTTGGTGGCATCCAAGGCAAGTTTGGATTGCTTGGTTTTCCAGTAATCGTTGAAAACTTTAACCAGGTCCACGGTGGCGATGCGCGTCTGCGCCTGCGCCAATCCGCCGCTCAAAACGATCAGAGCCGCGACCAATCCGAACTTGCGAAATGATTTCATCATAAACATAAAGAACCAAAAACCTTGCCCAGCGCCAACATCATTCTGCGCGCTCTCCCGCAAGCTAAGACACATCCGACGCGCAAGTGTTCACCTCGCGCGGGATTATTTCACAAGCCGAAAGAAGGCCGGCGCGCTGCTGGCAGGCACAGAAACTTGATGGAATCCATTGGTAAACAAAACGGCGTTGGTGACCGTCGTCCAGGCGTTGGTCCCCAGCAGGTTGGTCCGGGATTGGAGCAGGAACTCCGGACTATACCCGAGCCACGATACCAGGACTTCGCTAGGTCCCGGATTGGTGATGAGGAGCGAGGTAGGAACGACCATTTTGACGATGTAACCATCCACGTCGGTGTTCCCCGGAATAAGCCCAATCGGCAGCGTGCCAAAGATCGTTTCGCCGATGAAATACGAATTACCCGCGGCGTCCACCGTGACGCCGTAGCCGCGATCCGTTTGTGCGCCGCCCAAATACGCCGAGTAATTGAAGGCCGTGCCTGTGCTGTCAATTTCCGCCAGAAACGCATCAATGCCGCCCGAGTTCACACCGAGCAAAATGCCGGAATAGTTGTTGGTGGGAAAATTCAGCGACGCAGTTTCACCCGTGACGTGCGCATTGCCCTGATGATCCACTGCGATGTCCCATCCCAAATCCTGGCCATCTCCACCGAACACTATCGAGTAATCCACCTGCGTCAGCGCCGGGGTCAGTTTTGTCACAAAGGCGTCCGCATAAATCGAATTGGAAATCACCGGCGCCAGGATGTTGGTCGCCGTGCGCGGAAAATCACCCGAGGTCGTCCAACCGGTAAGATACGCCGCGCCCGTGGCGTCGACCGCCAATCGCACCGCGCGCTCATTGTTGGTGCCACCGACGAAAGTGCCGTATTCCAACGCTCCCGACGCTGCTTGTAGCCGCACCAGAAACGCATCTTCCGCAAAAGTGGCGTTGGTGGATTGATTCAGATTGAATTGATACGCGTTGGTGGTCACCGGGAAATTGATTGAAGCTGTATATCCGATGATCAGTGGATTGCCGCCCGCGTCCACCGCAACGTCCAAAGCGTAATCGCGATTCGTCCCCCCGAGATAGCTGGCGTAGAGCACATTGGTGCCGGCCGCGTCGAGTTTGAGAATGAACCCGTCTTCCAATCCGGCCGCATTGGTGAAACTGGTATTTCGCGCGGGGAAGTTTGTGGATAACGTGTGGCCGACCACATAAACGTTACGCGCCGCATCCAACGCAATCCCGCGACCGATGTCATCGCCTTCGCCAAGGAGTCCGCTGCCATTCCCGCCATAAAAAGTCGAAAACACCAGATTGCTGCCCCCCGGGCCAATTTTGGTCACAAAACAATCAATCGGCGGCACCGTAAATCCGGGCACGACATTGCCGGTGATGTTGGTTTGCACCGGCGACAGGGTGGGAAAATTTGTGGAGGCCGTGTAACCGGTCACGTACGCGTTGCCATCATCATCCACCGCCAAGGCAAACGCGATCTCGTCGGCAACGCCGCCGAGATAAGTGACATAAACATCCGTCAGCGAACTGTTGTTCTTGTGCCGCGACACAAAGGCATCACCCACACCGCCAAACGTTCCCGCGAGGTTGGTTTGAAAGGCGCCGGGCGTACTGAATTGGCTCGTGGTCAAGGTTTCTCCCGCCAAAAACAAATCGCCCTCCGGCCCCACCGCCACGGCCCAAAGCCGGTCATCCCCCACGGCATCGAAATACGCGGAATAACTCACCACCGGATCAATCACCAGCGGGTGCGTCGGATCGTATTCACCTAATGAAAAGCCCACGCTGTGGTTATCCAACACTTGATAGCCGCCGGAAATCTCCCGGCGTTGACCGCCGACCAGTTGGTAAATCACCGGTCGCGGTTGGCGGATTTCATCCACGCCCAATTTCACAATGAGTTCTCCCTGTTCGCTCAGGCGCACTTCATCCGCGCCCACCATTTGCAGGCGAATGACCCGCGGATCAACGCCGGGCGCAATCTCAAAATCATACTCGAGCTGCCGCTGGTTGCCGTAATGCAATAAATTGATGCCGGGATAAACATCCAAAACCCGGACGCGTTCATACGCCGGCACGTTCACGCGCCATTGCGTTGGATCGCTGCCGACGAAATAATTCGCCCGCCGCGACACGGTCCCCAGCCCGTGCATTTCGGCGGCAGGATTCGCTCCCACCAACTCGATCTTCAAGTTTGCGTACCGCATCGGGTGGGACTGGCGGCGCGCCGCCAACGGGTCGGTCGCGCGTTCCTCGGGTGGCCGCAATGACTTTTGCAACTGCACGCGCACTTCGGTGGGTGTCAGGCTCAAACAATACGCCGCGCCGCGCGCCACAAACTTTGCTTCCGGACCGAACTGACCCTGATTTGCCTCGAATGTCAGCGGCCGATTTGCGGGCAGTGTGAGGGGAACATTATTCTGGTGCGCGGAATTGGCTCGGCCGCTGAGGCTCAGCAACCCAAGCACCAGCAAACCGACTCCCGCCGCCCACCGGCGAACGGACATCAGGCAGGAAATATTGTTAAACGACTGCATGCTTAGAAGGGGCGTTGCCAGCCGACGCCGAAATGGAATTTTCCATTCCCGCTGCTGTATTGGTCGTGATTGATCGGCACGCCGTAATCCAACCGGAGCGGCCCGAGTTGCGGAATGTTCAACCGCAAGCCAAAGCCCCAGTTGTCCGTGTAATTGTCCGCGTTAAAGCTGTAGGGATTCACGCCCACACTGCCAATGTCGTAAAACATCGCGAACCGCAATCCCGCGCCAGCCTCTGAATCAATCAAAGGCAAACTGTATTCCGCCGTGCCAAACCAATAGCTACTGCCGCCAATCGGTTCGACAAAGCCCGGTTCGCGCGGGCTGACCGCGCGATACCGCGTGCCGCGCAAGGAATACATGCCGCCCAAGTAATAACGTTCGTAGAACGGAACACTGTCGCCATCGAGGCCGTCCACCACGCCACCACGCGCTCCCAATTCCAGCACGTGCCCCTTGAAAAAGCCCGGGAAATACCACGCACTCTGCAACTCGACGCGGTAGTAATCGCGCTGCCCGCCCAGATAGCTGGAAGTGATTTCGGTGTTCAATTCCGTGCGTTGGCCGCCGTTGGGCAGGCGCACGTCATTGCGCGTATCGTAGGCCAGACCCGCGCCCACTTTGGAAAGCACCGAATAACCACCCTCACTCAAAATGGCGTTGGGCGCATTGGGCGGCACCAATTGGCGCACGCCGCCGGGCGTGGCGGGCGGCACGACAATGTTTCCGTGGATGCCGTCTTCGAGCAGAATGCCCGCGTTTTCAATATTCAGATAAACACTCCCGATCAAATCGCCCGGACCAAAAATACTGTCCAACACCAGCGGGCGCGGCAACGCCTTGCTCAAACTGACCCGCACGCCGGAGCGAACTTCGTCATACAGATTCCCGATGCTCTGATAATCCAGCCGGCGATGATACAGTTCCGTTCCGAGTGAGAGTTTTTGATCCAGAAACCACGGCTCGGTTAATGCCACCACGTAATCCTGCCGCTCGGTGCCCACTTGCAATTGCGCGCGAAATTTCTGGCCCCCGCCAGTGAACGTGGGCGGATGAAACAAATCGAAATTCGCCTGCGTGACTTCGACATACGCCACGAGCGAGTCAATGGAGCTGAAGCCCGCGCCAAAACTCATGCGCCCGGTCTGCTGCTCCTCCACGCCAATCAACAGATCCTTGCGATTCGGAATTTCCGTGTCCTCCGCGCGCGCCTCGACTTTGGAGAAATATTGCAACCCTTCGAGCCGGCGCTTGCTGACTTTGACCCGCGTCATGTCAAACACTTCGCCGGGAGATACAGCCAATTCGCGCCGGATGACCTTGTCCTTGGTTTTGAGGTTGCCGCGAATTTCGATCTTCTCGATGTAAGACTTCTGTCCTTCCTCGACTTGAAAGACGAGATCCATCGTGCCGGTTTCGACGTTGGGCACGCGACGGACGCGCAGCTTGTTGGCCCGGGCCACGTCAATGTGACCGCGCGAATCGTAGAAATTCTCCACCGCCTGACTGTCCTGAGCCAACCCTTTCATGGTGAAAGTGTCGCCCTCTTTCATTTTGAATTCGCGATTCAAAGTCGCGGCTTCCGCCCAGGTGCGACGTTCGGCGGCGGCCTCCGGCGCTTTGCCAGGATCAAACTCCGGATCCACGGCCTGCGTCGGCAACATCGTCGTGCCTTCAAACTTAATCTGGCCGACCTTGTATTGCTGCCCCTCGAAAATGTGCAACCGAATCAACATCCGCCTGGGCGTCTCGTTGACGAACTCCACCTTCTGCAAATCGAAGTCAATGTAACCGTGATCGCGGTAAAATTCCTTCAACCTGGCTTCCGCCATTTCCCACTTTTCTTCCTGAAATTTGCCGTACCCTACCAGCCACGCGAAATTCCGGCGCCACCAGCCGAGCATGGCCTTGCGCAAATCTCCCCGGTCAAATGCCTCAATCCCGACGAACTCGTAATCAACAATTTTGATCTTCGGGCTCTCGGCGATCTCAAACGTCGCCGTGCCCCGCCCGCCTCCCTCGTCAATGCTCAACGAGTATTTTACCTCCGTGCCCGAGTAACCCTTCTTCTGATACAGCTTTTGAATCTCCTGCGCGTCGGTGAACAGTTTCCGTTCATCCAGCGCTTCTCCCACTTTGGACGTGATCTTCTTCTTGATGTCGTTGTCTTTGATCTTGCTGTTGCCTTCGAGCTTGATCTCCATCAAGCGCGGATTGGCCTGCACGACATACGTCAACACCAGACCGCCGTCCTCGGCGCGATCCCGCGTGACGCGGATGTTGTAGAAGAGGTCGGTGGAATAAAGACTGCGGATGTCATCATCCACCGTCACCGGTCGGTAAGGTTCACCGACGCGGGAGCGGATATTGCCGCGGATGATTTCTTCGCTGACGGAAGCCGGACCGGCGAACTTGATTTCGATCCGGGAAATTTTGGTCAGTTCTTCCTGCGCCCACGTAGAAGTGGCACAACAAACGACGGCGCCCAAAGCGCAAGCCCGCAGTAACTCTAATAGTCTGGCGTCACTGCCCCGGTATGTCTTCTTCGCTGACTTTCGCTGCGCTTTCAAATCGTGTGTACGGTTTCAAAAAGGTCAAATGCACATCGCCCGTGGGCCCATTGCGCTGCTTGGCAATGAGCAAATTGACCGGGATCCCGTCCGGTTGCTCTTCCAGCGCCGGCGCGTCTTCATCGTCGCTCGACGGTTTGTAAAGCAGACCGATCAGGTCGGCATCCTGTTCAATTGAGCCGGATTCACGCAGGTCGGACATGCGCGGTTTGCGGTTCTTGTCCTTTTCCAACTCGCGGTTCAACTGCGCCAACACAATGACGGGAACATCCAGTTCCTTGGCCAACGCTTTGATGCCGGCGGAGATTTCGGCGATTTCCTGCTGCCGGTTTTCCTGCGCTCGGCGCGAAGTAGAGTTGAGCAATTGCAGGTAGTCAATGACGAAAAGCTTCACACCATGCTGTTGCCACATGCGGCGCGCCCGCGTGCGCAACTGCAAAATCGAAAGTCCCGGCGTGTCGTCAATGTAAAGCGGACAACTCGACATCTTCCCCGCCGAACTCGTCAGCTTCGGAAAATCCGATTCGCTCATGAAGCCTTCCCGGATGTTGCGCAGGTTCACCCGTGCGTTGGAACACAGCATGCGCAGCACGAGCGACTCCGCGGTCATTTCCAGACTGAACACACCCACCGGCAAGCGCTGATTCAACACCACCGCTTCGGCAATGTTCATCGCCAGCGAGGTTTTGCCCATTGAAGGTCGCGCCGCGATGACAATCATTTCGCCGCCATGCATGCCATCCGTCATGCGATCAAAATCGGAAAACCCCGTGGCCAGACCGCCGAGTTGCCCCTGCCGGTTGAAATAGTTTTCCACCATTCCAATCGCCTTGTTCACGAGCGACTTCACCGGTTCGATCGTGCCGCCGGAGCGGGATTCGCTCATCTTGAGAATGTCGCGCTCCACTTCGTCCAGCAACGAATCCACTTCGCCATCGTAGTCATACACGCGCCCCACGACATCCGTGCAGGTGTGAATCATCTTCCGCAGCAGGAATTTCTCCTCCACGATGTCGAGGTAGTAGGTGAGGTTCGCCGCCGAAGGCACGGCGTCTTGCAGCGCGTTGAGATAAGCGATGCCACCGATCTGTTCCAACAACCCGCGATCCTTCAACCGTTGCTGGAGCGTGATGATGTCAATCGGTTCGCGCTGGTCATACATCTGCACGAACGCTTCGTAAACTGTCTGGTGCCGGAGATCATAAAATACTTCCGGCCCCGCTTTAAGTTTTTCGATGCACTGACCCAGGCTGGTGTTTGGATCCAACAACACGCAGCCCAACACGCCCTGCTCTGCTTCGTTGGAGTGAGGCGGCAAGCGATCGGCGCGCAGCGCTTCGGCGGAAGCCGGCTTGCGCCGCCGCGTCTTTTTCAAATCGGGTGCTCCGCCCGCGCTTTCGGAAACAGAATCAATCATGCGGCGGACATCAAAACTCAGTTGGTGGATTCTTGCAAAGTTTTCTTCGGGAATCTTGATGACAATCTTTTCGCATTCGCGCTGTGGATAATTCGTCACAGGTTTGCATTGTCTTTTGACGACAGTTCTGCTGACCATGCGCGCGGTTATGAAATCCCTGATTGCAGTCGTCGGATTGCTTGTCGCCCTGCCAACCGTTTTGTCCGCGGCCGAACCGGAGTCCACCGTCTTTCAGACCGGCAATCGCATCTTATTCCAAGGTGATTCCATCACTGACGGCGCGCGCAGCCGTAACAGCGATCCATTCAACGCGCTGGGTTGCAGTTACGCATTGCTGATTGCGGCCAGGCAAGGCGCGCAGTTTCCGGAGCAAAAGCTGGAATTCTTCAATCGCGGCATCGGCGGCCACAAAGTTCCCGACCTGATCAATCGGTGGCAGAAGGACGCCATTGAGTTGCAACCGACCGTGGTCAGCATTTTGATTGGCGTGAACGACATCTGGCATCCGCTCAACGGTGGCCAGGAGGTTTCCGCCGCAAAATACGAAGAAGGCTACGAGCAGTTAATCGCGGCGACCAAGGCCGCGTTGCCCAATGCCAAGATTATCCTGCTCGAACCATTTATCACACCCGGTCGCGCCACCACGCCGAAGTGGGACGTCTGGCAAGGTCACTTGAAGGAATTTCAAGCCGTCGTCGCCCGGCTCGGTAAAAAACACAAAGCGCCTGTCGTGAAACTGCAACGGGCATTCGACGAAGCCTGCAAGCGCGCGCCCGCCGAATATTGGGTTTACGACGGGGTACACCCCAGTTACGCCGGCCATCAGTTGATTGCCGACGAATGGGTGCGCGTGGCTACGGCCACCTGGCCGGCGAAACCGTGAACCGCTGCGTCACGCGGCGTGACATTGCGGCATCTGCGCGACCGGCAACTTCACGGGCAGTAACGTCACCAGCCCTTGCGAAATCGCGAAGCGCGTCAAACCGGCGATGCTGTGAATGTCGAGTTTGCGCATGATGCGCTCACGATGTGTTTCCACGGTGCGCACGCCGATATTCAGATAGGCGGCGATTTCTTTATTGCTCAAGCCTTCGGCAATTTGCACCAACACTTCGCGTTCGCGATTGGTCAGTCGAGCGAGCGGCGTAGCCGGATCGTTGCCCGTGCCCCGCACCACGTGATTCAGAGCGACCCGGGCCACCTCCGGACTGAAATGCGTGCCGCCGGCCTGCACCGTTTCGACTGCTTGCACCAGTTCTTCGGCCGCGGCTTCCTTCAGGATGAACCCGCGCGCGCCGCATTGAATGATCCGCATCACATTCTCCGTGTTGGAATACATGGAGAGAATGAGCACTCGCACTTCGGGCATCTCGCGCCGCAACAAATCTGTCACGGCCAAGCCGTTCATGTGTGGCATGTCGATGTCCATCAGCAAAATGTTCGGCTTCAACTGCCGTGTCAGCGCCAGCGCTTCCCGACCGTCTCCCGCTTCGCCGACCACGTGAATCCGCGGCGATTGCTGCAAACACAGGTGCAGACCGCGCCGCACCACCGGGTGATCGTCCACGACGAGAATTCGAATTGTGTCATTCATGCTGAGTTCCAAAGTTGGTATTCGGGCGTGAGAGTTAACGGTTCTGAGTGATTGGGCCGTTGTGCTGCGGCGAACGTCGGGATAACGCGCGGTCGTGGCGAACCCGGGCCAGCGCCCGGCGGGATGCCAGCAAGTAACGGATTCCCCAGCCCACGCCCAGCAAACAGAGCAGTTGCACTGCAACCATTTTGATTTGCCACCAGTGAAGTATGTCCATGTTTGCGCTCCTTGTTTGCATCCGCCTCCGCGGCGTTCTGACGTGCCAGACCGATACGCCGGAACTTCCGTCCGAACAAACAAGGGCAATCCAGTTTCGTGCGTCCGGGGAAACCGTAAAACCGTCCCCGGGTCGCCCCCGGGGTGATTTCACTCGTTAGCAAAGGAAAACCCCCGTTCGGTGGACAATCCGAACGGGGGCAAACACACACCCAGCCAAACAACAGAACGAACAGCGGACAGCTTACGCCGGAACTTCGCGCTGCACCCACGCCGTCGCGTATTGCGTGAGTTCAGCGGCATCTTTCAGGTTGAGCTTCCGCTTGATCTGTTCGCGGTAATACTCAACGGTCTTGACGCTCAAATGGAGTTCCCCGGCAATTTCCTTGGTCTTCTTCCACTGACCAATCAGATGAAAAACTTCGACTTCGCGATCGCTCAAGGACTTGATGGCGGGCTGCTGCACGTCCGTATGGCCGCGCACCTGTTGCTGCAACATCTTCGCCGCCAGCGAATCGCTGACATACACATTCCCGGCGAGCACGCGGCGCACGGCGGGAACAATCTTCTCCAGCGCTTCCTGCTTCATCAAATAACCCAGCGCGCCGGCGCGGAAGGCAATCTCCGCATAAATGGATTCATCATGCACGCTGACGACCAGAATCGGTTTGCCGGGAAATTGCGCCTTGATGTTGCGAATCAGTTCCAATCCGCTGCTGTCCTTGAGGGAAAGATCCACCACCACGAGATCCGGATGCAACTTGGTGATCGCGTCCAGCGCCTTGCGGGCATCTTCCTGCTCGCCGCATACCACCAGGTCCGTCTGGCGATTGATCAATTGCGCGATGCCAAATCGCACCACGGCGTGGTCGTCCACCAGTAAAATTCGTTTCCGCGGATCCTGAATGTCAGTCTGAATTACGTCGTTCATGCGATTCTAGCTTCAAAGTCCATTTCGACCCCAACTTTGTCCCCCGTTGATGCAAGTTAGGCGCCAACTGTGCATTTGAATGAAATGGGCCACATCCAATTGAGAAACGCCCCTCATCTGTCTTGCGCCGGGACAAACCCGGGTCAAGAACAAGACAAGCGCACAAATCCGCCATTGCCGGAAACTTTCCAATTCCGCATCATCCCGCGCTCTATGGCAGGCAGTCGCAGACAATATCCGTTTCACCTGATCGAACCCAAGTGGCAGCAAACCTGGGACGAACAACAAGCATTCCGCGCGTTCAACCCCGGCGACTCCGTGCCGGACGGGCATCCCTTCGGAATCCGCCACAATCTCTCAGGCAAAACGCCTGCCGCCGCTGAGTTGCCTCGAAAGTTTTACATCCTCGACATGTTCCCCTACCCCTCCGGCGCGGGACTGCACGTCGGGCATCCGGAAGGTTACACCGCCACGGACATTCTCGCCCGCTACCGCCGCGCGCAAGGCTTCAACGTCCTGCATCCGATGGGTTGGGATTCGTTCGGTCTGCCCGCCGAGCAATACGCGGTCAAAACCGGCCAGCATCCGCGCAAGACCACCGAGACGAACATCGCCAACTTCACGCGCCAGATCAAAAGCCTCGGCTTCAGCTACGATTGGTCGCGCGAAATCGCCACCACCGACGTGGATTATTTCAAATGGACGCAATGGATTTTCCTGAAGCTCTACAACTCGTGGTTTAATCCGGAAACGAACAGGGCTGAACCGATTGAGACGTTGAAGTATCCGGAAGAACTCCAACATGCCGACGATAAGGTAGGGCGCGTCACTCCGTGCGCGCCGTCATCGGTTGCAACAGAACGGCGCGCACGGAGTGACGCGCCCTACCCAGACGACCTCGAATCCGCCCGTCGCGCCTACCGCGATTCCAAACGCCTCGCCTACGTCAGCGAAGCGCCAGTGAACTGGTGTCCCGAACTCGGCACGGTGCTGGCGAACGAGGAAGTCATTGACGGCAAGAGTGAGGTGGGCGGCTTTCCGGTCATCCGCAAGCCGATGCGCCAATGGATGCTCCGCATCACCGCTTACGCCGAGAAACTCCTCGCCGATCTCGACATCATTGACTGGAGCGATTCGCTCAAGGAAATGCAGCGGAACTGGATTGGCCGCAGCGAAGGGGCGGAAGTGGACTTCGCGATTGCCGATTGCCAATTGCCGATTGCCGATTCAAAAATCCGCGTCTTCACGACGCGACCCGACACTCTGTTCGGCGCGACTTACATGGTGCTCTCGCCGGAACACAAACTCGTTCCGCAAATCACCACGCCGGAACAAAAGAAAGCCGTCGAAGATTACAAAGCTTACGCCGCAGGCAAATCCGACTTGGAACGCACCGAACTCGCCAAGGAAAAGACCGGCGTGTTCACCGGCGCTTACGCCATCAACCCCGTCAACGGCGAGAAGATTCCCATCTGGATCGCCGACTACGTCCTCGCCAGCTACGGCACCGGCGCCATAATGGCTGTGCCCGCACATGACGAGCGGGATTTTGAATTTGCAACCACTTTTAACAAGAGCCTAGAAGCTAACGCGCCAAAAAATCCTGACGGAGAACCCAATGCAACGTGGCTAGCCGAACGGGGGCTAAAAATCCGTCCAGTCGTTCTTCCTGACGACAAATATGGTCAGGTCCCGTTTTGTGATGAGGGCACGGCGATCGCCTCTCCTCCAAATCATTTTGCTCACGGAAATCCGAATTTTACACCTCCAGACATCAACGGTCTCCCCACCGCTGAAGCCAAAAAGAAAATCACCGCCTGGCTCGAAGAAAAAGGTCTCGGCAAAAAGACCATCAACTACAAACTCCGCGACTGGCTGTTCAGTCGGCAGCGGTACTGGGGCGAACCGTTCCCCATCATCTGGAAAAAGGATGCGGCGGGAAATCTCTACCACGAAGCGCTGCCCGAGAGTGCGTTGCCCGTCCTGCCGCCCACGCTCGAAGATTACAAGCCCACCGCGACTGGTGAACCGCCCTTGGCCCGCGCGAAGGATTGGTTGAACGAAGTGCCGGGCGCAGTGCGCGAAACCAACACCATGCCCCAATGGGCCGGCTCATGTTGGTATTACCTCCGCTATCTCGACGCGAAGAATCCGAACGCCTTCGTCGGCAAAGATGCCGAGTCGTATTGGATGGGTAGCCGCCGAGGTAACGAGGCGGACAAATCTGGTTCGGTCAATCCGCCTCCTCACGTCGGCGGCTACAAACAGCAGGGCGTCGATCTCTATGTTGGAGGAACCGAACACGCCGTCCTCCACCTGCTCTACGCGCGGTTCTGGCACAAGGTGCTGTTCGACCTCGGCTACGTCTCGACGCCTGAACCATTTTTCAAGCTGGTGAACCAAGGACTCATTCTCGGCGAAGATGGGCAGAAGATGTCCAAGTCTCGCGGCAACGTCGTAAACCCCGACGACATCTTGAAAGATTTTGGCGCGGACGCGTTTCGCCTCTACGAAATGTTCATGGGCCCGCTGCAGGACACCAAGCCGTGGAGCACTCAGGGGGTTGCGGGCGTTTACAAGTTCCTCGGGCGCGTCTGGCGTCTGTTCGTGGACGAGAAATCCGAGACGGCTTTTGAACAGGCGGAGACGTTGACCGACACACGTAGCCCCGGATGTGAATCCGGGGATTCCCGCCTCCTCACGTCGGCGGCTACCGAGCTGCTTGATTTAATTCTGCTCGACGGTGCGATCACCGACGCCACGCCAACTCCGGCACAGTTGAAGACGCTGCACGCGTGCATCAAGAAAGTCACCGAAGACTTGGATGGGATGCGATTCAACACCGCCATCTCCGCCATGATGGTTTTTGTCAACGAAGCCAACACCTGGCAGACCAAACCGCTGGCGGTAATGAAAACATTTCTGCAATTGCTCGCGCCGTTCGCGCCACATCTCGCGGAAGAACTGTGGGCGCGTTTGCATTCCACCTTCGGTCAACGCGCGCCATCCCTGCCCTACGCCGAGTGGCCGAAGTTTGATCCCGCGCTGCTCGTTGAGAGTGAGATTGAGATTCCCGTCTCCGTGAACGGCAAAATGCGCGACGTCATCAAAGTCCCCGCCGACGCCGATCAGGCCACCCTTGAAGCCGCCGCCAAATCCTCCGAGAAGGTGAAAGTTTTCCTCGACGGCAAAACGATCAAGAAAGTCATCGTCGTGCCCAAGAAGATGGTGAACATCGTCGTGGCGTAGCGTCGGGCATCCTTGCCTGACGTAAAGGGCGCGCATCCTACCGCCCGAAATGGTTGTAGATGACAGGAGATGGGTGGAATTATCCAAGCGCGCTGGGTGGGCACAGTTTGTCCGCCGGGCTGGGATGCCCGGCTCTACGGCAGGCCCGGAGGCCCGCCGCTACCAAATTATTTTCCGAGAATCTTCTTCACCTGCTCCAACGGCAGCGACTCGACCGTGCCGCGATGGCCTTTGACCGTTGTCGCGCGGAACATGGAATTGTAAATCGCCTCCTCCGTCGCCTCCGCCACGGCTTGAAATAGTGGCGTCATCGCGTCGTTGGAAAGTTCCGTCACTGCATGCAGCGTTTCGCCGCGCTTGCGGCGACACTCCGGCGCGGTTGAGAAAGCGATGGCGTAATCGCCTGAACCATTCGACATGTTCGAGCCGGTGCGCGCCAACCCCGTCATCGTGCGTGCGGCCAGACGTTCCAGATTTCTCGCACTTAACGGCGCATCCGTCGCCACGATGATCATGATGCTGCCGTCGCCGGAATTATTTGTCTGCTGCTTCAAGCGCTCCAACTCACGCGCTACTTTCACGCCTGCGATGGTGAGGTCGCCGCCAAAATTACTCTGCACCAGCACGCCTACCATGTAGCCGCCTTTCTCTTTGGGAAGCTGCCGCGAACTCGTGCCGATGCCGCCTTTCCAGCC
>CAZKMR010000004.1:47224-119558 GCA_964553795.1 uncultured Bifidobacterium sp.
CGCCTTTCTCTTTGGGAAGCTGCCGCGAACTCGTGCCGATGCCGCCTTTCCAGCCGAAAGCAATCGTTCCCGTCCCGGCACCAACCGTTCCCTCCGCCACCGGACCAGTCTTCGCGTTCTCCAACGCCGCCACGACGTGTTCCGGTCGAATGGGACGCGCGCGAATGTCATTCAGAAAACCGTCGTTCGTCTCGCCGACGACGGGATTGATCGAACGCACATTTTCCATTCCGGGTTGTTTGAGTAACCATTCCACCAGTGCGTCCGCCGTCTTCCAAACGCTCAGTGTGCCCGTGAGCACAATGGGGGTTTCCAATTCACCCAACTCCTGCACCTGCGTGACGCCCAAAAGTTTTCCAAACCCATTCCCAACAAAAATCGCCGCCGGCACGCGTTCCTGAAAAACATTCCCGCCATGCGGCAAAATCGCCGTCACTCCGGTGTTGATGTGTTCGCCGTCCTGCACCGTGGTTTGCCCGACACGAACGCCGCTGACATCGGTGATGGCATTCAGCGGTCCGGGCGGCAATGTGCCAACCACAAGATCGACTTTCCGCACACGAGTTTGATTTTCGAGATCTTGCCCGAAGGCAATCGCCCCGGCCACCAGGCAGACCAGCACCAGGCAGACCCTTTTCACCGCACGTTGAGTTGCACTGCTCATGTGCGACTATTACCGACCGCAAACTTCGGATGCAGCAAAAACTTTGTCGGATTTTGACCGGGCCGGTTGTTTAATGAGTGAAATGCGCGAGAAATCGGACCTGGAACTGTTGCGGGATTACTCCGAACGCGGCCACGAGGCCGCCTTCCGCGAACTTATCCAGCGTTACACGGACCTCGTATTCTCGGCGGCCCTGCGTCAGACCGATGATGCCACCGCCGCCGCCGATATTGTTCAACGCGTCTTTGTGGACCTCGCCCAAAAGGCAACTGCGCTCACGCCGCAAAGTGCCTCCCACGCTTCCCTCGCCGGCTGGCTGCATCGCGGCACGCGGTATCTGGCGTTGAATCACCGGCGCGACACACACCGGCGCCGCGTGAACGAAAGGCAGGCCATGGAACAACTTTTAATCAATTCCGAACCGCCCGCCGATTGGGAACCCATTCGCCCCACGCTCGACGAAGCCCTTGACCAACTCAGCGACGACGACCGCGAGCTTCTACTGCTGCGGTATTTCAAGAATCACGACCTGCGCACCGTCGGGGCAACGCTCGGCATCAGCGACGATGCTGCCCAAAAGCGTGTCAGTCGCGCCGTGGAACGATTGCGCGAATTTCTCGCCAAACGCGGCGTCACCGTCGGCGCTAGCAGTCTGGTCGCCGTGCTCACCACGAACGCCGTTCAAGCCGCACCGATTGGATTGGCTCTCACTGTCTCCGCCGCTGCCACTCTAACTGGTTCAACTCTGCTCACCACCACCGCCATCGCCACCAAAGCCATCGCTATGACCACACTGCAAAAAACTGCCGTCACCGCCACCATCGCCATTCTCGCCGGTGTCGGAATCTACGAAGCGCGCCAATCCTCTGAGTTGCGCGAGCAAGTTCATGCGCTCAAAAAAGAGAATTCCGCTTTGACAGCGCAACTCGCTACGCCCGCGATCCCTTATGATGAAGCACCGCAAACCGTCGCTGCCGCCAGTCCGCAATCCGCACCGCCGCAAAGCTCGGGCGACCTGCTGCGTTTGCGAGGTGAAGTAGCGCGGTTACACCGCGAGAATGAGCAATCCAAAATTCCCGTCACGCACGAGGCCGTCTCCGCGCGCTACCAAACCGCTCAGGAATTGGCCCGCAATGGCGATGCCACCGCTGCGTTGCAGGAGTTCTTGTGGTGTTTCGACGAAGGAATGCCGCGCGTCTCCAGTTTCGCCGGCGTGCGCCGCAGTTTTCTGCTCAGCGCCATCACTAAATTGGGCGAAACCTATCCAGAAGCGCTTACCGCGTTGCGCGAGCGCCGCGATCAGGCATTGCAACGCATCTTGAACAGTGAAAACGATCCCGACGCCGCCCAGGACTTCGCCGCCCTGAACAAAGCGCTCAAGGAAGAACCAAACCTCCTGGCGCTGCACGATCAATTACCGTCAGACGACAACCGCCGCAAAGTTCTCGCCGATCTGGCCTACGATCAACTCGTCGCCGCGCAACGTTACACTGACGCCATCGCGGGTCGCCCGTTTTCCCAAATCAATACGCTTTTCGAATTGCAGAAGATGGACCTTCCGTTGCCGGCCAACACTCCGAATCTTGAAACCCTTCAGAAAGGTCGGCGGGAAAACTTGATTAAAACCACTTTGCAAAACGTGGAAGCACTCGCGGGCGCGGGCGACCTTCCGCACGCTCAACAGCTCGCCAGCCAATTGCTCGCTTACGATAATTCACCGCAAACGAGAACCTTGCTCGCCCAACATGTCGCCCGCGCCGGGCAACCCGGCTTGCTCGACAACCTGATCAGGCCCTGACACTGGCTTGGTAGGGCGCGTCAGTCCCCTGCGCGCCGTCCCGGAAAGACAAAACGCACGCGCTCAAATCAGCGGCAGAAACGTAGCGGCAAGCCTCCTTGCCTGCCGTAGAGCCGTGGCTTCCAGCCCGGCGGAAAAACCGCACGCAAGTCGGAACGGGTTGGAAAGCTTATGAGCCTTACTCGTTGCAACGCTCGTTCCGGGCGGCAGGATGCCGCCCTCTACCGCAGGCGAGACGCCCGCCGCTACAACGCTTTCGCCACTAGTTGGTAAAAATTTTGTCGGATTTTCCTGCGATCGGTTATTCCTTGAGTGAAATGCAGCCAGAATCCGACGCCCAACTCCTCCGCGACTACACTACGCGAGGCACGGAAGCCGCCTTCACCGAACTCGTCCGACGCCACACCAATCTCGTCTATTCCGCCGCGCTGCGTCAGGTGGAATCTCCAGACGTCGCCGCCGAGATCACGCAGAACGTCTTCGTCGGACTCGCCAAAAGCGCGCCCACACTTCTCCCGCGATTCGCGCCCGAGGCATCGCTCGCGGGTTGGTTGTGTCGCAGCGCGCGCAATCTCTGCCTGAATTATCGCCGCGATGAATTCCGTCGCCGCACCCGCGAAAGACACGCCATGGATCAACTCGCCACCTCTCCCGAATCCGCTCCCGATTGGGAATCCCTGCGCCGTGTGCTCGACGACGCCATGGCCGAACTCAACGAAACCGATTACGACGCGCTCGTGCTCCGCTTTTTCCAGAACCAGGACTTCCGCCACATCGGCGTCGCCACCGGAGTGAGCGATGACACCGCGCAGAAACGCGTCACCCGCGCCCTCGACAAACTCCGCGATTTGCTCGCCCGCCGCGGCATCCGCACCACCGCCACGACGCTGGGCCTCGTAATTTCCGCGAATGCCGTCCATACCGCCCCTGTCGGGTTAGCCCTCGCCATTTCCAGCGCTGCATTAACTGGAACGACACTCCTTACTTCCGCCACCACCACCGCCACCCAAGCCATTGCTATGACTGCCCTGCAAAAAACGGTTGTCGCCGTCACCATCGCCGCCCTCGCCGGTGTGGGTATTTACGAAGCTCACCAAAACTCGCAACTGCGGGAACAGGTTCAAATACTCGAGCAACAGCAAGCACCGCTCGCGCTGGAAATTCAGCAGTTGCGACACGAGCGTGATGACGCCACAAGCAGACTGGCAGCCTTGCGTGAAGACAATGAACGGCTCGCTCGCAATTCTGGCGAACTGCTCAGGCTGCGCGGAGAAGTCGGCATGCTGCGCCGACAAGCGGACGAACTCGATCGACTTCATAAGGAGAATCTCAAACTGCAACAACTCACCGCGGCTAATTCCCAAGCGGCCGTACCCCCGGCGGCCACATCCGTCACTGAAATATTCATTTCAAGAATCAAGCAGCCGCAAACCTTCAGCGACGAAATGATCCGAACCAATGTCGCCGTGAAAGTGGGCAGCCCTTATGACAGCGCAGCCGTGGATGCCGACCTTCGCAATCTGTATGGCACTGGCTGGTTTAGGAGCGTCCGCGTGGCAAAGTCCGAATCCACCAAAGGCATCACCTTGAACTATGTCCTCCGAGAGAAGCCCAAACTGGCCGAAGTCCACTTTTCTGGAAATTCGCACTTTGATGCCGAATCGCTCGCCAGCCTAGCTCATTCGAAAGCTGGATTATTACTGGATGAGCGGATGCTCCAGGCTGACGCAGAAAGAATCCAAGCCGCATACCTTAAAGCCGGATTCACTGGCACGACCGTCAAATATGCATCGAAGGTAAATGAAGCCACGGGTGAAGGTAGTGTTGATTTCAACATCGTCGAATGACGCGTAGCATGGAGCAAGTTTCACAACGCCTTCGCCGCAATGTCACGGGGGAAATGCGCGCCTTCGAAATGAATCGCTCCCACCGAGCGTAGGCGGCAGGAACGTAGCGGCAGGCATCCTTGCCTGCCGTAGAGCCGTGGCGTCCCGCCCGGCGGAAAGAACGCTCGCAAATCCGAACGGGTTGGAACGCTTGTGAGGTTTACTTGTTACAACGCTCGTTCCAGGCGGCAGGATGCCGCCCTCTACGGCAGGCGGGACGCCCGCGGCTACAACGCCTTCGCCGCGATATCGCGCCGGAAATGCGCGCCTACGAATTGAAGGCGTTTCCGCCGCTGTGTAAGCAGCGGTTTGCGCGGCGCGTAAATCTTTGCCCAGCGCGGTCACCCAACAAAGCGCCAGAGGGCTGGCGCACTCCAAAACGCTTCGCGCCATCCGGAAGCTCCCGACCAACGCGCCAGCGTCTTGGACTGCGGCGGGAAGCGCAGCGCCACGCCGCTTTCGCACGCACGAAGGGCTTACCGTTGAAGAGAGATTCGTCTCCGCCCGAAAGCGCTGTCGCCGCTGCGCTCTGCCAGCGCACTCCATGACGCTTTTCGCGTGGTTCGTATAGTTCGCTGCTAAAACGCCTTCGCCGCGATGTCGCGACGGAAATGCGCGCCTTCGAATTGAATCGTTTCCACCGCAGCATAGGCAGCGGCTTGCGCGGTGCGTAAATCTTTGCCTAGCGCGGTCACGCCGAGGACGCGGCCACCATTCGTCACGATCTGACCGTCTTTCAAAGCCGTGCCCGCGTGAAACACCTTGGTGTTGGGAAGCGCGTTTGCTTGGGTCAAGCCGAGGATCGGTTTGCCTTTGGGATAATTCCCCGGATAACCGCCGCTGGCCATGATGACGCACACGCTGGCGTCGGCTTTCCATTTCAATTCGTGTTGGCTCAACGTGCCGCTCACGCTGGCGTCGAGCAGTTCCACCAAATCATTTTCCAAGCGCGTGAGATAAACCTGTGTTTCCGGGTCGCCGAAGCGCGCATTGAACTCGAGAATTTTTGGTCCGCTTTTCGTCAGCATGATGCCGGGATACAGCAAGCCGCGATAATCAATCCCCTCCGCCGCACAGCCGCGCATGAAAGGTTCGAGCACCTGGCGCGCGACATCCGCGAGTTGCGCGTCGCTGAGAAACGGCGTGGGCGAATACGTGCCCATGCCGCCGGTGTTCAATCCTTGATCGCCATCGAGCGCGCGTTTGTGGTCCTGCGACGTCGGAAAGATTTTCGCCGTCTGGCCATCGCATAGAGCGTGAATGGAAACTTCCACGCCCTCGAGAAATTCCTGAATCACCACGCGCGCGCCCGCCGTGCCGAACGCTTTGTTGACCATGATCTCGTCCACGGCCTGTTCGGCTTCGGCTTGATTTGCGCAAATCAGAACGCCTTTACCCAGCGCGAGTCCGTCGGCTTTCACGACACACTTTCCGCCCAGCGTCGCCGTAAAACTTTTCGCGGCGATGGGATCGTGGAACGTTCCGGCAGCGGCGGTCGGGATGCCGTATTTCTCCATGAACTGCTGCGAGAAAACTTTCGACGCCTCGAACTGCGACGCTTTTTGATTCACGCCCCAGATTTTCAGGCCGCTTTTCTGAAACAAATCCACAATGCCCAGCGCGAGCGGATTGTCCGGCCCTACGACGGTGAGATCAACTTTCTGCTCAGTGGCGAATGCGAGCAACTTCGGCAAATCTTCCGCACCGATGTTAACGTTTTCCACGAGCGCGCCGTTCTTTGCGAGACGTTCCTGCGCGATGCCGGCGTTGCCCGGCGCGCACCACATCTGTGTGACGAGTGGCGACTGCGCGAGTTTCCAAACCAACGCGTGTTCGCGTCCACCTGAACCAATAACCAGAATCTTCATGAATCGTGCGGGAGATTAAAGTGCGGCAACGCGTTTAGAAAGTTTGTTCCTGAATCCTTTGATCTGTAGGAGACGACGTGAGGAGGCTCTAACATTCTTGAAAAACGGATTTGAGACTCCTCACGTCGTCTCCTGCGAGGTTTGCAGGGGATTCATGCCAACCCGGAAGTCGTCTTGGACTGCGGTGGCAAGCAGAGCGCGACACCGCTTTCGCATGCCCGAAGTCCCTCTTTAGCTACGAGTTCATTGCCCGCTCGAAAGCGCCGTCATCGCTGCGCTCTGCCGGCGCAGTCCAAAATTAGCTCGTCGTGAAACGGAAGTAATTGAAGTCCGCGCTACCAGCCGATGCGCTGTTCACGTTGATGCAATACACGCCGACTTTTGCGCCGATCCACTTGCCTTCGCGCGCCGCGAAATTCTCCAGCAGCAACTGCGCTGTCCCGTCAGAGTCCACGGCGAGAAAATCGCAGAGTCCGCCATCCCGCACGACCACTCGAAGCTTGATCTTGCTCCCGCTCCACTCGCGAGCGCGCCGCTCGACTCCGTTCTCCCGCATTACGAGACAAGTCCCCTGCTCCGTCCGACGCAACGCCAGCGCGGCGTGAGTATTCCCCATCACCACCACGCCCGCTTCGACGCCGGATTGCGCCGCAGAAACATCCAACATTGTCTCCATTGCAAAACTTCGCGCCGGAAATTTTTGCAGCAGTAGATTTGGCGTGAGGCTGAAATCCGGCCGTGCCGGCTGCGCAAACAATCGCAACCAACCATCACGGGCCGACAATGAAAACCAATCGTCGCGATGATTCGCGTGCCATTGCCATTGCAAACCGAGCGCCGACGAACTGAATTCATCACTCGTCGCCGGAGCAGCGATACGTGCGGCAGGCAAGGCGGGTTTGCGATGGTGCAACACCGGTTGGCCCGCAGCGACCGCACCGTTCAACGCGCCCATGAGCGGCCAACCCTCGCGCCATTCGACCGGTTGCAAATGGACCACGCGCCCGTAAAGGCCGATGTCCTGGAAATGCAAAAACCACCATTCAGCGTGTTGCGTTTCCACAAGACCGCCTTGATGCGGCCCGTTAACCGGCGTGCGGCCCTGATGCAAGACGATCTTGTCCTCATACGGACCGAAAATGTTTCGCGAGCGAAGCACCGTTTGCCAACCGGTCGCCACGCCGCCCGCGGGCGCGACAATGTAATACCAACCGTCGCGCTTCAGAAATTTCGGCCCTTCGAGCGTGGGATGTCGCGCCGGCTCGTTGAAAACAATTTTGCCTTCGCCCAACAAGCGCGTTCCGTCGGGCGACATCGGCGCAACGCGCAGCAAATGTTTCAGACCGCAACGCGAATGCGCGTAGGCGTGGACGAGATACGCTTTGCCGTCGTCATCCCAAAGCGGACACGGATCAATCAACCCTTTGCCCGCTTGAACGAGATGCGGTTCGCTCCATTGGCCGCGCGGATCGGTCGCGGTGATCAGGTAAAGGCCTTCGTCTGGCATCCCGAAGAAGATCCAGAATCGGCCCGCGTGAAAACGGATGCTCGGCGCCCAGACGCCGCAGCCGGGTTGCACCTCGTTGTAACGCGCATCGGGAACATTCTTCAGCGCGTGATTCACGAGCGTCCAATTCACCAGATCGCGCGAATGCAAAATGGGCAGGCCCGGCGTGCAGTTGAATGACGAAGCCGTCATCCAATAGTCATCACAGTGCCGAACCACGTCGGGATCGGAATAATCCGCGTAGAGAATCGGATTGCGATAGTTGCCATCGCCGCAATCGGGCGTCCACGGAAACTTGTAATCCGGCACGATCATGCGCGTTTCAGATTTTCCCGCCACACTCATGCTTTTCCCTCCCGACCAATCTTCGGCACCAGAATCTGAATGGCCAACAGTGACAACAGATACATTCCCGAGAAATAAGCGAAGACGTAAACGTAACTCCCGGACTTATCCAAAATCGCGCCCGTGATGATGTTCACGAATCCGCCTGTCATGTAAGCGGCGAATCCGCCCATACCCACCACGGAGCTGATGGTTTCGCGCGGCATCGTATCCGCCACGACGCTGAACAAATTTGCCGACCAGCCCTGATGCGCCGAGCCGGCAATTCCCACGATGGCCACCGCCATCCAAACCGCCGGCACGAATGGCGCAAAGAAGATCGGCGCGACGCAGAGCGCGCAGACGAGCAGCGCCGTTTTGCGGGCTTGGTTGAGCGACCAGCCTTTGGCTAACAGTTTGCCTGCGAACCAACCGCCGAGCACGCCCCCGGCGGTTGCGACCACGAAGAACGCGCTCGTCCAACCGCTGGTTTCCGCCTGCGTAAGGGAAAAACCTTTTTGCAGGAAGTCAGGGATAAAGAACTGATAAAAGCCCCACGCTGGCCCGGCTAAAATGCTCGCGATTAAATAAGCCCAAGCGGCGCGATAGCCGAGCAGTTTGAGCCACGGCACTTTGACCGACTTTTGTTCCACGGTCGGCTGTCCCTCTTGGATATAGGCGAGTTCGGCGGGCGAGAGCTGCGGATGTTCGGCGGGCGCGCGATAGAACATTTTCCACGCGATCACCCAAATCAATCCAACGGCGCCGGTGAGATAAAAGGTGAGTTGAAAACCAACCGTCGCGAACAGATAGCTCACGATGAGTGGACACAGCATCGCGCCGACATTCGAGCCGGCGTTAAACCAACCCGTCGCTAGCGCCCGCTCCTTCAGCGGAAACCACTCGGCAACCGTTTTGATCGCAGCGGGAAAGTTGCCACCCTGGCATAGGCCAAGCGCGATACGACCATAGATAAAACCCGCGGCAGTCATCGGCACTGTGACCACGGAGATCACCAGATACGGAAAGGTTGTTTTGATTTGCGGCGCGATTGCCTTGACGGAGCTTTCGAGGTCGAGAAACGCCACCAACCCGTGCAACCCGGCGGCAATACTCCACGCGCCCACGAAGTAAGGCAGCGCTTTTCTGACGCCCCATTTATCGCTGAGCCGGCCGCCGAGCAAATAGCCGAACGCGTAAGCAAACGAGAACGCGCCGGAGATGTAGCCGTAGTCGGTGTTGCTCCAACCGAACATCTCGCTCAACGGCGTTTTCAGCACGCTGATGGTGAGCCGATCCAGGTAATTGATCAGCACCGAGAAGAATAGCAGCGCGCAGACAACCCAACGGAAGTTTCCACCCGATTTCATTTAATCGTCACTTCCTCCGGTTTCACTCCCGCCCCCACCGTGAACTTCTCCTCTGCCGCTGAGAGATCGCAGTCCACCAACATCGCGTTCCGCGATGTTTTCCCATCGAGTTGCAGAAATACTTTTGTGTCGGCGGGCGCGGTTGATTTCTGAATCGAAACGTTCACCGCGTCTGTGAGCTTGAAAACCGGGCTGCTCGCCGGCTTCACCTGCACATTCTGAAAGCGCAAATCTTTCACAAAGTTCGCCACCACGCCCTTCTTCGACGTGATGGTCATGTCCACGAAGCGGATGTTTTCAATCGGCGACTCCGCCATGCCTTGAATCAAAATCGCCGTCGGCGCGCCATCGCCGATGATGTTCTCGAACTGCATGTCGCGAAACACCGGTGGTTGCTGGTTCGCGATCTGACTACGATCGGAACCGTAATCCATGTTCAGAATCACAACTTCGCGCTTCATGTCTTTCACCTGGAGATTGCGCGCATAAATCTTTTCCACCACGCCGCCGCGATCCGCGCGCGATTTGATGCGAATCGCGCGATCCGTTCCCTCGAACTCACAATCCTCCATAAACACGTTCCGCACGCCGCCGGACATTTCGCTGCCGATCACCAGCCCGCCGTGACCACGTTTGCTAAAGCAATTGCGCATGATGACATTTTCGGTGGGCCGCCCCACGCGCCAGCCGTCCTGGTTGTAACCCGACTTGAGCACCACGCAGTCGTCGCCGGTGCTGAACACGCAATTCTCAATCAGCATGTCGCGGCATGAATCCGGATCGATGCCGTCGTTGTTCGGTCCGTCGGTCCACACTTGCACGCCGCGAATGGTGGTGTTCACGCAATAGATGGGATGAATCGTCCAGTTCGGGCCGCTGCCGATGGTGAAGTCTTCGAGCAAGATATTCGTGCAACTGACAAAACTGAGAAAGCTCGGGCGAATCGCGGCTTCAGGCGTGCCGAAAACGCGTTGTTCCACCGGTACCCCTTTCGCGCCCATCTCGAAACCCTGGCGCGTTTCCTTGCTCTTCCAATCCCACCACCGCTTCGCGTTGCCGTTGAGTTTGCCTTTGCCGGTGACAGCGATGTTCTGGCAATCGCGCGCGTAGATGAGCGGTGAATAGTTGTAAAGTTCGATGCCCCCCACGCGCACGAGCACGACCGGCAGATAATCTTCCAGCTTATCGCTGAAGATAAGTTCCGCCGCTTCCGTCACGTGCAAATTGACGCCGCTGCGCAGATGAATTGGACCGGTATAAAATTTCCCCGCCGGAACAACCACGCGTCCTCCACCCGCTTCGGCACAAGCGGCAATGGCGTCACGAAACGCTTTCGTGTTGCTGGTTTCGCCGTCGCTTACGGCACCGAATTTCGTGATATCGAAGTCGCGCGCGGGAAACTCCGGCGGGACGATGCGTTGCAGGATTTTCGGCACTTCCGCCCACGGATCGTTTGCCGCGCAAGCCGGAATGACTTTCATTGCAGCTAGAATCGCGGCAACGACAATCAACACTCCGACGCGGTGGACAGGAATCATGCGCTCATCATAACGACCGAACTCGCCATGCAATAGCGGGAGTTTCGGCAAACCACATTTGATTTTGTGCGGCGCCTCGGCATCTGCTTGCAATGCAACTGCCGTCCCGCCACTGTCTGCGCGTGCCCGCCAATCGAAAACGCGTTTTGCTGGCGATGGGTTGGTACGATTACCGACTGCATCGCGGCATCGAGAAATTCGCCCAGGAACACGGCTGGCATCTTTGCCCGGACGCCACGAAAGAAAAAGTTGTTCCCTGGGGTTGGGAAGGCGACGGCATTCTCGCGTGGCTCGGGCGCGGGGATGATCTGGCGGAGTTTGTCGTCACCGCCAAATTGCCCACAGTGGATTTCAGTTATCGCCGCCCGCATCTGCCCTTCCCGCGCGTATTGGTGGATCACGAAGCGGTGGCCAATCTCGTGGTGGATCATTTTGTCGCGCGCGGCCATCAGAATTTCGCGTTCTACAGCGACGTCAACAATTGGGCATTTGAAGAAAACGGTCGCGCGTTCGTGAAAGCTTTGCAGGCAAAGGGACGCGATTGTCGGTGGATGTGTTGGCATCGCTCGCCCGCCTATTACGACGGGCAACTCCAGTGGAAAAAGAAACGCGACTGGCTCGCGGCAGAAATCAAAAACGCGCCCAAGCCGCTGGCATTGTTCGCCGCGACCGATGATCACGCCGTGGAAGTTTTGGAAATTTGCGAGAACACAAAACTCAACGTGCCCGAGCAGGTCAGCATCGTGGGCGTGGATAATTCCCTGCTCGCGGTCGAAGCAATGCACACGCCGATTTCCAGCGTGGATACGAATCTGGAACTGGTCGGTTATCGCGGCGCGGAGGTGCTGGAGCAAATAATGTCCGGCAAACGACCCACCAAAGCACCGTTGCGCATTCCGCCCGCCGGACTCATCGCGCGCAAGAGCAGTGACCTCGTCGCAATCTCGCATCCCGGCGTTTCGCGGGCGCTGCGATTCATGATGGAGCATTGTCATGAAGCCATCGGCGTGGAAGATCTTGTGCGCGTGGCGGCAATGTCGCGCCGCGCCTTGCATCAGGCGTTCGTGGATTTAATCGGACGCCCGCCCGGTCACGAATTGCAACGCGTCCGCCTCGAACGCGCCAAGCAATTATTGGTGGATACCGACACCAAGCTCGAAGCGGTTGCGACCCAATCCGGTTATCAAAGCGCGAACAGCTTTTGGTTCGCGTTCAAACAGGCCACCGACATGTCGCCGAAAGAGTATCGGGAAAAATTTTCCCGACGCGGTTGAACGATTGCCGTGGGGCGACGCCGCTTCTATCCTGCGGGCGCATGAAACCATGGCTCCCAATCCTGTGCGTGATCGCTGCGATGTTCACCGCGACTGCTCAAACTAATCTCACGTTCCCACTTTGGCCTGAAGGTGCGCCAGGCGCATTGGGCAACGAGGCGAAAGATATTCCCACGCTGACCGTTTTTCTGCCCGCGCCGGAACTGGCGACTGGCGCGGCGATGGTGATTTGTCCCGGCGGCGGTTACGGTCATCTCGCCGATCATGAAGGCTCGCATTATGCGCGCTGGTTGAATCAACACGGCATCGCCGGTTTCGTGCTGAAGTATCGCCTCGGCTCGCACGGCTATCGCCATCCCGCGATGATCAACGACGCTTCACGCGCGATTCGCACCGTCCGCGCGCGTGCCGCCGAATGGAATCTTGATGCGCAACGCATCGGCATCATCGGTTCATCCGCTGGCGGTCATCTCGCTTCCACCACGATGACGCACTGGGACAAGGGCAATGCCAACGCCGAAGATACGATTGAGCGTGCCAGTTCGCGGCCCGATCTGGCGATCTTGTGTTATCCGGTGATTTCCCTTATCAACGACCGCATCACGCACAAAGGTTCGCGCCATAATTTGCTGGGAACGAATCAACCGCCGGCGTTGCTACAGGAGTTGTCGGCGGAATTGCAGGTCAATTCCAACACGCCGCCCGCCTTCATCTGGAGCACGATGGAGGACACGGTCGTGCCCGTGGAAAACAGCATGGAGTTGGCGGCGGCGTTGCGGCGCGTCGGTGTGCCGTTTGATTTGCACGTGTATGAACGCGGTCCGCACGGGATCGGATTGGGCAATCGCAATTTCGACGCGGCGAACTTTCATCCGTGGACGCGAGATTGTGAATTCTGGTTGCGCGCCCGAAAGTTTGCGCGCTGAGGTCTTTACCTTACGCGATTGCGGGGAAATTGTAATTGCCCGCCCGATGGCTTTGACCTAGTTCTCTTGCAAAGTTGATTCTTTAAGAAAGGCAAATATGACACCGTTAATAATCAGCCTGGCGATTCTGGGCGTGCTCGTGGTGATGATTGCGTTGTTTGTCATCGGCAAATACAACGGCCTGGTGACGCTACGCAATCGCTTCAAAAACGCGTGGGCGCAAATTGACGTGCAACTCAAGCGCCGCTACGACCTGATCCCAAATCTCGTCGAAACGACGAAGGGTTATCTCAAGCACGAACGCGGCACCCTCGAAGCCGTCATCGCCGCGCGCAACTCCGCCGCCTCGGCGAATCAACGCGCGACCGCGAATCCCGGTGATCCTGAAGCGATGAAAGCGTTGTCCAACGCCGAGGGCGCGCTTGGCGCAACCCTGGGCCGGCTCTTTGCGTTGTCGGAAGCTTATCCCGATCTCAAGGCGAACACGTCCATGAACCAGCTCATGGAAGAGTTGACCTCGACGGAAAATAAAATCTCGTTCGCCCGCCAGGCGTACAACGACAGCGTGATGACCTACAACACCGCGCGCGAAGTTTTCCCCACGAACATCATTGCCGGCATGTTCAACTTCGGCCCGGCGGAATTGTTCACGGTGGAAAAACCCGAGGAACGCGAGACGGTCAAAGTCTCGTTCTAAGCGGGCAGAGCGAAATAACCACTTCAGCACCTGAGGCTGCAATCGCTCCTCAGGTGCTCGAATTAACCGGCCCGACTGGCGATGGATTTCTTTGCGCGACAAGATCAGGCTCGCAAAAACACGAAGTGGCTCGTGGTTTATTTTGCGTTGGCGGTGGTTCTGATCGCCGCCAGCGTTTACCTCGTAACGCTTTTTGCATTTCACAGCGCTACGAGCTATCGCCAACCGACCCAAGCTCCGCCATTTAGTTTCTGGAATCCGCGCCTGCTGCTGTTTGCCGCCGGCGGCACGCTCGCGGTGATCGCCTGCGGCAGCCTGTTCAAGATTTCGCAACTCTCCAGTGGAGGCCGCGCCGTGGCGGAATCGTTAGGCGGACGCTTGGTTGGCCCCAACACGCGCGACGCCGACGAACGCAAACTCATGAACGTGGTGGAAGAAATGGCTATCGCGTCCGGCGTGCCCGTGCCGAAAGTTTATGTGATGGATCAAGAGCAAGGCATTAACGCCTTTGCCGCCGGGCACACGATCAATGATGCCGCCATTGGCGTGACGCGTGGCTGCATCACCACGTTGAACCGGGATGAGTTGCAGGGCGTCATCGCGCACGAGTTCAGCCATATTCTCAATGGCGACATGCGCCTTAATTTGCGGCTCATGGGAATCATTTTCGGTATTCTCTGCCTCGCCGTGATGGGGCGGATTCTGCTGCATTCGCGCGGCGGCGGACGCGACAAGAATTTTCTGCCGCTGCTGGGAATTGTTCTCGTGATTCTCGGTTGGTTGGGCGTGTTCTTTGGCCAATTGATTCAGGCCGCCGTGAGTCGGCAGCGGGAATTTCTGGCGGATGCGGCAGCGGTGCAATTCACTCGCAACCCGGACGGCATTGCCGGCGCATTAAAAAAAATCGGGAGCGCCCAATACGGCTCGCAAGTGCAAAGCGAACACGCCGCCGAAGCGAGCCACATGTTTTTTGGCAGCGCCCTGCGGGGCGCACTGTTCAATGCGTTTGCCACGCATCCGCCGCTGCCCGAACGCATCCGCGCGATTGATCCGCACTGGGACGGAAAATTTGTCGTAGCCAAAAAGGAATCACCGCCAGCAGTACGCGCTGGCGAAAAAACGGAACGGCGTCCCGCCATCCCACCGATTATTCCCGGCCTGCCAATTGTCGCGGCGGGCTTGGCGGGAGCGGCGGCCAACGTTCCCGCCAGCCGCGTGATGCCGACGCTGGGCAATCCCACCCCGGGGCATTTGCGCTATGCGGAGGAGTTACGCGAATCGCTGCCAGAACAAATCCGCGATGCCGCCCATGATCCTGAGGGTGCTTGTGCCATTCTTTACGCGCTCGTGCTGAGCGAAGAAGCGGCCCAACGTCAAACGCAACTGGCGCATCTGGCCGAATCCGTTGGCGCAGAAATCCGCGCCCGGCTCGAAGCCTTGCAACCGCAAGTCTCATCCATTGCGCGCCGCGCGCGCCTGCCCCTCGTCAATCTGGCGCTGCCAGCACTGCGCCAACTGACGCCCGCCCGGTTTCAGGAATTCTCGCAAGGGCTGACATGGTTGATTGAAAGCGACCGGCGGATTGCATTGTTTGAATTCATGTTGTTGAAAATTGTGCGGCACCAGTTGGAGCCACATTTTGCCGGAACGCGGCCCCGCGCGGCACAGTATTATTCGATCAAACCGCTCGCGCCCGATTGTGAAGTGTTGTTGTCCGCGCTCGCTTACGTGGGACACGAGGATGCGAAAGAAGTCGCCACGGCATTTGCGACCGGCGCTCCGCACGCCCGGACGGCAAGCGTGGGCTTATCGCTTTTACCGCGCGAGCGTTGTGGCCTGGCGCAAATCAATCAGGCCCTCGATCGGTTGGGGTTGGCGGTGCCGCAGATCAAAAAGAACGTGCTCGCCGCCGGGGTACAAGTGGTGGCTGCCGACGGCGTCATCCGGGAGAACGAAGCGGAATTGCTCCGCGCCATCGCCGAAACGTTGGACTGTCCGCTGCCGCCGTTGATTGAGATTCGAGAGTGACGTCGGCCTCGAGTTCGGTATTCTCCCGGAAAGCAGTAGGGTTTCATTCACGTTTCGCAACCGTTGAACCCGAATTAGTTTCACCGCGATTTAATCCGCGGGAGGTTGCTGAATGGAATCTCAACTCAGAACCGTGTCAAACTATGAAGCTGCCATTGTTGCCAATCGCTAGTTGCTGGTTGGCCCTGACCGCCATTTCCGGGCGGGCGCAGGAAACCGTCACGCCGCCGGAAAACACATCTGCCGCGGCTCCGCTCTCGGCTCGCACCAATCAATTGTTCGCCATGAGCGCCCCGGGCAATCGTGCGGCGTGGTTGCAACGCTTGACGCTTGGCCCGGGCGACCTCGTGAATATTTCGCTCTACGAGAAACCCGAAACGGCCCGGGTGGATGTCCCCATCGGTCCGGACGGGCGGATTTCATTTCTGCAAGCCGAAGACGTTCCTGCCGCGGGCTTGACCATTGATGAACTGCGTGAAGCGATGGACAAGAAACTCGGGGAATATTACGCCAGCCCGCGCACCATCGTGACGCCTTCGACGTTTCGAAGCAAAAAATATTACATCCTTGGCGCCGTGACCCAGAAAGGCGTCTTTTCGCTACGCCGTCCGACCACGATGATTGAAGCCATCGCCCAAGCCGGCGGCCTGGAAACCGGCATCTTCGAACTGAACACGGTGGAGATGGCCGATCTCTCCCACAGTTTCGTCGTGCGCGGCGGCAAACGACTCGAAGTGGACTTTGAGCGGCTGTTTCAGCAAGGCGACTTGAGTCAGAACATTGTGTTGGAGCCGGAGGATTACATTTACTTCGCGTCAGCGGCGGCGAGCCAGATTTTTGTGGTAGGCGCAGTGACCGCGCAGGGTGTAGTTCCCTACACGCCCAATGCCAGTGTGATTTCGGCCATCACTTCGCGGGGCGGTTTCGTGGACAAAGCCTACCAAAGTCGCGTGTTGGTAATTCGCGGTTCGTTGAACAAACCCGAAAGCATCGTGGTGGACGCCAAAGCCATCCTGGCGGGCGAACAACCGGATTTCAAACTGGAGCCGAAAGACATTGTTTACGTTTCGCGCCGGCCCTGGGCGCGCGCCGAGGAAATTATTGATAATGCCACGCTCACGTTCATTCAGGCGGCCGTGGTCACTTACACGACCTCGCACGCCGGCCCAATCATCAAAACTCCCATCAAGTAACCGACCATGAAAAAGATCTGTTTCCTGACCGGGATAAGCCTTGGGCTGATGCTGGTAGCGGGCTGCCAAATTCCCAAATTCAGCGATGCGCCGCGGTTCGACCCGTACGCCGGCAGCGCGGTGTTTACTTCCGTCAGCGGAATCGGCGCGGAACGCACACTTGACCCGGCTCTGCTCGAGCCCAGCCAGAATCTTTTTACCCTCGGACCGGGCGACGAGGTCGAAATTGAAATACTCGGTCGCCCCGACAGTCGCACTGAATTAACCATCGGCCCGGACGGAAAGATTTATTTCGATTTGTTGCCAGGGACGGACATTTGGGGGTTGACCATCGGGGAGGCGCGGCGGCTGCTCGAACAGAAGCTCGACCAGTTCTACACAGGTGTTCAGGTTTCGCTGACGTTACGCAACGTGGGCAGCAAGCACATCTGGATGTTGGGCTCGCTCGACAAGCCCGGACTGTATCCCACCACCGCACCAACCACCCTGTTGGAAGCCTTGTCACTCGCCGGGGGCACGCGCCGTTCCCGCTCCACGGTAACCACGGTGGACACGGCTGATTTGCGGCACGCGTTCGTCGTCCGCCAGGGCGAAGTCTTGCCGGTCAACTTCCAGCGACTACTGCGCGAAGGCGATATGTCACAGAATATCTATTTGCGCCCGGATGATTTCATTTATGTGCCCTCGGGCGCGGCCCGCGAAATCTACTTGTTTGGCGCCGTCCGCACGCCGCGCGCGATGCCGGTATCCGAAACCCCGACTTTGGTGGCGGCAATCACCGCCGGCGGCGGCACGCTCCGTGACGCCTACCTCTCGCAAGTCGCCATCGTTCGCGGCTCGCTGACATCCCCCGAAATCGCCGTCGTCGATTACCAGGAGATCATCGAAGGACGCGCGCCCGACATCGCGCTCGAACCGCGCGACATCGTGTTTGTGCCGAACAGCCCCTATCGTTTCATCCGCAATTACGTGGATGCCATCCTCAACACGTTTGTGTTCACCGTGGCGGCGAATGAAGGCGCCAATGCCTTTGGTGGCACCGGCGTGGATGTTGCCGTTCCGGTGGGCAACTAAACTTCCACCAAGAGCGCGCTGAATCAGTCCCCGCTCGAAAACGGATGCGGTGGACTTATGTGAGACCCGGGGATTATCTGGTTTCATGTTGCGGAAAAACTTTTGTTGGAAAACTCGGCTGACGGCTTGACGCTCTGGAGGCGCGACCGCATATTCCACCGTCGTTCCACCGAGGCAAAAAGGTGATCATCCGTATTTGATTCGTATGCGTAAGACGAAGGTTTGTGTATCCGGGGCCAAGGCCGTGACCACGAAATCCAAGCGGAACACCAAAACGCCCGGGCGCCCGCCAGCGCCGCGCCCGCCCGCCACTTCCGAACTGCCGGAAAATATTCCCTTTGACGACGCCACCCAACCCCATCGCATCCAACCGTTGACCGGCACTTCGCCGGCCGAAATCGCCGGCAAGATCAAGGAACTCGTGCGCCTCGCCCGCGAACAAGGCCACCTGACATACGGCGACATCAACGATGCGCTGCCCGACAGCCTGATTGCGCCGGAGGAAATGGATGACATCCTCACCAAACTCCGCAATCTCGAGATCGATATCGTCGATGCCGCAGATTTGGACCAACTCAACCAGGTTTCGCACGAGGACGAGGAGAAAGGCCGCCTGGACGTTTTGGACGATCCGGTGCGGATGTACCTCAAACAGATGGGGCAAGTGCCGCTGTTGACACGTGAACAGGAAGTCGAAATTTCCAAACGCATTGAGGAAGCAGAACAGGAAGTGCAGCGCCTCATTTACTCGCTGGGCTTCACCGCCAAAGAACATCTGGCCATTGCAGACAAACTGACGGCGGAACCACCGCGGGAACGTTTTGACCGGGTGGTGCTGGATCAAAAAGCCAACGCCCGCGACGCTTACCTGCATGGCCTGCATAAATTGATCAAGTCCGTGCGGGAACTGGATCATCACGCCGACCAGTCGTTCTATGTCTGGCGGACCGCGGCCAGCGCCGCTGCGCGCACCCGGGCGCAGAAAGAGTTTCAAGCCGTTAACGCCAAACTTCAGGCGACGTTCAAGAAGTTCTATTTCAAACACAAGGTCGTCGAAGAAATGGTCGTGGTCGCGGAGAACATTTACGAAAAAATCCAAGCCAGCCAGCGCGCCATCGACGAAATCAAACACCGCTCCCACGACCGCCAGCACATGGTGGATTCGGAAAAGGAAAAAATCCGTGCGCTCGAAGATTTTGTGCGCATGCCGGCGGCGGATTTCGTCGCCGCGCACCGGGCCTTGAAGGAGTTCACCGCCCGGGCGCATCAGGCCAAAACCGAGATGGTGGAGGCCAACCTGCGCCTGGTGATTTCCATCGCCAAAAAATATACCAACCGCGGCATGTCTTTCCTCGACCTCATTCAGGAAGGCAACATGGGTTTGATGAAAGCGGTGGAGAAATTCGAATATCGCCGCGGCTACAAATTCTCCACTTACGCCACCTGGTGGATTCGCCAGGCTGTGACCCGCGCCATCGCGGATCAGGCTCGCACCATCCGCATTCCGGTCCACATGATCGAAACCATCAACAAGTTGATGCGGGCACAAAAGCGGTTGTTACAGGATTTTGGCCGCGAGCCCAGCGCGGATGAATTGGCGGACGACCTGCAATATCCGGTCGAACGCGTCCGCGCCATCCTGAAAATGGCGCAACAACCGATTTCACTCCAAGCTCCCGTCGGCGACGGCGAAGAAACCAGTCTCGGCGATTTCATCGAGGACAAGAACACGGAAAACCCAATCGACATCACGAGCTTTGCCCTGCTCAAAGACAAGTTAACCGCGGTGCTCTCCAGCTTGAACGAACGCGAGCGGAAGGTGTTGGAATTGCGGTTTGGCATTGGCGATGGTTATGCGCGGACGCTGGAAGAAGTCGGGAAACAATTTCGCGTCACCCGCGAACGCATTCGCCAGATCGAAGCCAAGGCGCTGCGGAAAATGCGGCATCCTACGCGCATTCGCCAACTGCACGGCTTCCTCGAAATCGAAGACATCGAGCACCTCTTGCAGGGTAAGGCATTTCTGTAATTCGCCCGCCGTAGCGCGGAAAACTGGTGGGCCTGCTCGGACTCGAACCGAGAACCAAAGCATTATGAGTGCTCTGCTCTAACCATTGAGCTACAGGCCCGTCGCGGCGCATAGTCGCAAAAGCAACGCCGCCTTTCAATAGCGGAGCATGAGCCCGCCAAATTCAATGAGGCAACGTGTCGATCCCGGGTTAGCCGCAACTCCGCCTTGAATCCCATTTGCTGCCGCGATAAAACGAAAACTACGAATGCAATCCAGGAAACCCGACCACTCCCCCAAACGCCGCCGCAAGCATATTCTGCTGTGGAGCGCGGTCAGCGTGGTAACGCTGGGGGTGCTGGGTGGGTTTATCGCGTATCGCGCGGCCTTTGGCGGTTACGCGCCCAAAGAACTAATGCAGGATATCAAGGCTGGCGTCGCCGCGCGGGAGATCCAGGACGCCGACCAGCGATTCGCCAAATACCTCGAACTACGCTACGGCCCAATGACTGACGCGGCCAATCGTGAGAAGGCGTTTCTGGATTTCTTCAATCCCGAGCACATCCGCGCGCTGCAATTCATGGTCCAACACTCGCCCGCCGAGCAGCGCCTCGCCAACATCAACGCAAGCGCGAACTGGGTGGCGAATTACCGCAGTAATCTGACCGCCGCTGAACGCGTGGCCCTGAATGAAAAGCTGAATTCCGACACCGGCCGACTCATGCTCAAACAGGCCACCGCGCAATACAATGCCCAGGATATTTATTATCGCGGTCATACCGCCGTGGTAATTTCTGAATTGCTACGCACGATTCACGAGGTGCAAAGATCCACTCGCTAACACCACCATGAATGGCACTCGATTCCAGCGTTGCCGCGCCTTTACCTTGATCGAACTACTGGTGGTGATTGCCATCATCAGCATTCTGGCCGGGCTGCTCTTACCCGCGCTATCGCGGGCCAAACGCAAAGCGCATTCCATCGCCTGCGTGAGCAACCTGCGGCAGATCGGCATCGCGTTGACCGCGTATGTGCAGGACAACCGCGATCGCCTGCCCATTTGCGCCGGTTATCTGCCGAGTCAACAAACCAACCTGCCGCCCATTACCACCACACTATTCGCGGGTCAGACCACCAATCAACTCTTTCGCTGTCCAGGCGAACACGAGATTTTTGCTGCGGAACAAACCAGTTACGCGTGGAATTTCTGGTTGAACGATGCGCCCTACTCCGCCCCGCAATGGGCGGCGATTTACACGAACGAAGCCAGCGTCATCGTCAACGACCTGTTCGGTGGCCGCGACGAAACCCCCATCATCGGCGACGCGAATCCTTTCCACGGGCCCAGCGGCACGCTCAGCGGCAAAAACGCCCTTTATTTCGACGGGCGCGTCGAGAAAGTCAAAGCCCACCAGTAAGGCTGGATCTCGAAACGAAGAACCAGTTGTAACGAAACGGAAACGCGGAAGCGCGCTATTGCGCTTCGCGCCGTCACCGCTAACCTTCCCGCCATGCGTTTCATTGGAACGATTATCGAAAAGCTGCAACGGCATCCGAAACGGATCGTGTTCCCGGAAGGGGCCGAACCGCGGGTGCTGCAGGCGGCGCGGCAATTCCATGCCTTGCGCCTGGGCGCGCCGATTTTGCTGGGCGACCGGAGTCGCGTGAAAGAAACGGCTGCCGACCTGAACATTACCCTCGACGGCATTCGCGTGATTAACCCCGAGGACAGTGAGGAACTGGACAATTTCGCCCGTCGCTTCCATTCGTTGCGCCGCGAGAAAGGTATCAAAGAGGCCGAAGCGCGCGAGGCCATGTGCCAGCCGAATTTTTTCGGCGCCATGATGGTGGCAATGCATCAGGCCGACGGACTCGTTTCGGGCGTCAGCCATTTCACCGGCAGCGTGCTGCGACCGTTGTTTCAAATCATCAAGGTCGCGCCCAACACCACAGTCGCTTCGAGTTGCATGGTCATGGAGGTCGAAGACACGCGCATCGGCGAGAAAGGCGTATTGTTCATGGCCGACTGCGGCGTCGTGCCCGACCCGAATGTGGAGCAACTGGCGGAAATCGCGCTGACCACCGCACAACTCGCGCATCATCTGCTGAGTATTCGGCCTCGCGTCGCCATGTTGTCCTACTCGACCAAAGGCAGCGCCACGCATCCGTCCATTGGCAAAGTGCAGGCCGCGACCGCACTGGCGCGACAGAAGGCAGACCAATTGCATTTCCAGGCGGATTTTGACGGCGAAATTCAAGTGGACGCCGCGCTCGTTCCGGAGATCGCCGATCGCAAATCTGCTGAAAGTAAAGTCGCGGGCAAGGCCAACGTCTTGATCTTCCCTGACCTGAACTCCGGCAACATCGCCAGCAAACTCGTGCGACTCGTGGGCCATGCCAACGCCTACGGCAATATTCTGCTGGGACTGGACCGGCCGGCGGCTGATGTTTCGCGCGGCTCGAACGCGCACGACATTCTCGGCGTGGCGGCCATTGTGGGCGCGCAAGCGGTCAGTTATCACGAATTGTTCCCCGGCTCGGGCAAACATCTGCCCGGCGAATAAGCGGTCATGCAAAACAGCACCACTCCGCGCGTGTTCATCGCCGCCACGCGTCAAAACGACGGCAAAACCACCACGTCTCTCGGCCTCATCGCCGCTTTGCGCGCCACGTTTCCGCGCATCGGATACATCAAACCGGTCGGCCAACGATTCGTCGCGATCGCTGAACAGAAAATTGACGAGGACACCGTGCTGATGGACGCGGTCTATCGTTTGAATTGTCCGTTGGTGGACATGAGCCCCATTGCGGTCGAACCCGATTTCACCCGCAAGTATCTGCAAGCCGGCAAGAGCGAAACCTTAATCAAGAAAATCCACGACGCGTTTGATCGCGTCGCGTGGGAAAAGGATTTCGTACTGTGCGAAGGCTCGGGCCATGCCGGCGTGGGTGCGGTCTTCGATTTGTCCAATGCGCAGGTCGCCAAGCATCTCGGTTGCAAAGCGATCATCGTTTCGCGCGGCGGCATCGGCAAACCGATTGACGAAGTGGCGTTGAACCAGGCGCTGTTCGAAAAGGAAGGCGTCGAAATCATCGGGGTCATCATCAACAAAGTGTTGCCGGAAAAAGTGGACTTCATCGCCGATTTCGCGCGACGCGGCTTGAAACGCAAAGGGCTGGAGTTGTTGGGAGTGATTCCCCATCAACCGATGCTCTCCAGTCCGACAGTCGAATCCATTCGCGATGAACTCGACGCGGAAGTATTGAACGAACCCGTGCGTCTGAACGGCTTGATTGACGATGTCGTCGTCGGGGCCATGAGCGCCACGAACGCATTGAAATTTTTCAAGCGCGGCATCTTGCTCATCACGCCCGGAGATCGGGAAGATATCCTGGCCGCAGCCGCCGCCAGCGAATCCCACAAGATGGCCGGGATTGTTCTTACCGGCGGACTCAGGCCGACCAACGGCATGTTGCGTTCCCTGCGCGAGATGAAAATCCCGGTCCTGCTCGCCGCCGAGGATAGTTATCAAGTCGCCTCCAAAGTGCATGACCTTACTGTAAAGACGCGCCCCGCCGACGCAGAAAAGATCTCATTGATTCGCGACATCGTCGCCAAAAATGTGAACGTTAAAAAAATTCTCGAATCCCTCTGATGCCCCTGCCCTTTCTGCTCAATCCAACGCTGGCGCAATTGCCTGTCTATCAGCCGGGCCGCCCCATCGAGGAAGTCGCGCGCGAACTGAACCTGGCGCCCGATTCCATCATCAAACTCGCGTCGAACGAAAACCCGCTCGGGCCGTCGCGCCTCGCGCTCGCCGCGATGAAACGCGCATTGACTCACGCGCATTTGTATCCGGACGGCAACGCGTTTTATCTCAAGCAGCGCCTCGCCACCAAACTCGGAGTGACGCCGGCGCACTTGGTGCTTGGCAACGGCTCCAATGAAATCATCGAGTTTCTCGGCCACGCCCTCCTGTCGCCCGACGCCGAAGTGGTCGTCTCGCAATATTGCTTTGCCGTTTACCCGATTGTTACGGCGCTGTTCGGCGCGAAACTCGTCGTCGTTCCGGCAAAGAAATACGGGCACGACCTCGATGCCATGTTGACCGCCATAACGCCCAGAACGCGCATTGTTTTTGTGGCGAACCCGAATAATCCGACTGGCACGATCGTTTCGCCTGAGCAACTTCAGAAATTCATCCAAGCCGTCCCGCCCCAGGTCGTCGTCGCGCTTGATGAGGCGTACATCGAATTCTTGGCAGACAAACTCGATCTTCTGCCCGCCATCGCCGCGGGAACTTTTCCAAATCTGATTCTGATGCGGACCTTCTCCAAGATTTATGGCTTAGCGGGGCTGCGAATTGGTTATGGCATTGCCAATCCGGAACTCATCACGGGCCTGGAGAAAATTCGTCAACCGTTCAACATCAATGCGATTTCCCAGGCGGGCGCGCTCGCGGCGTTGGACGACACCAAACACGTCGAAAAAACCCAGCGCGTTAATCAGCGCGGTCTCAAGTTTTTCACGCGCGCCTGCAAACAACTTAACCTGGAGTTCGTCCCATCCGCGGCAAATTTTATTCTCATTCGCGTCGGCGACGGCGCGCGAGTTTTTGCCGAAATGCAAAAGCTGGGCGTCATCACTCGCCCCATGGGTGGGTATCAGCTGGGCGAGTGGATTCGCATTTCCATCGGCACGCCCAAAGAAAACCAACGCTGCCTCGTCGCACTTACGCAGGCGTTGGGGCGATGAATTTAGGGTTGAATCATCGCTGGAACTGAATACTAATCTGCGCGTCAGTATTAAGATTAACGAGCCAAAGTGAAACCGACCGACCTGCGGGGCATCCTGCAATACATTCCGAGATTTCGGGAGAAGACCTTCATCCTCGCGCTGGATGGCGCCATCGTCACCGATGAGAATTTTGCCAACATCCTGCTCGACATCGCCGTCCTGCGCTCGCTGAACATTCGCGTTGTAATCGTTCACGGCGCCGCCGCGCAAATCAAAGCCCTGGCAGACGAACAAAAGGTGGCCGCCTCCAATCTCGACGGTGCCGGCATCACGGACGCCGCGACGTTGAAACTCTCGCTGACCGCCGCCAATCGGCTCACGCACGAAATTCTCGAAGGTTTATCCGCCAACGATCTGCGTGCCGCCAGCACCAACGCCATCATCGCGCACCCGATGGGCATCATTCAGGGGGTGGATCACCAGTTCACCGGCAAAGTGGAGCGCGTGGATGTGGACCTCCTGCAATCCTTGCTGGCGCAGGGAGTGATTCCGGTGTTGCCGCCGCTCGGCTTCGACGGCGACGGCAAAACCTATCGCGTGAATTCCGACGGCGTCGCACTGGCGGTGGCCGACGCGCTCAAAGCGGTGAAACTGATTTTCATTACCACCGCGGACGGCCTTTATTGTCAGGGCCAATTGATCCGACAAATGATCGTGGGCGAATTGACGACCTTGCTGGAAAAAAACAAATGCGAGTTCACACCCGCCAACCTCTCCAAGGCGCAACATGCCGCCGCCGCGTGTCAGGCCGGCGTGCCGCGCGTGCACGTCATCAACGGCTGCGTGGATGAAGGCTTGCTCGCCGAGGTTTTTTCCAACGAAGGCATCGGCACGTTGATTTACGCCAACGAATATCAGCAGATTCGCCCCGCCAAGAAGAAAGACATTCGCGCCATTCAGGTGTTGACCCAGAAAGGTGTGCAATCCGACGAGCTAGTGAAACGCACGCGCGCCGTTATCGAGAAGCAACTCAGCGATTATTTTATTTTTGAAATCGATCGGAATCCGGTCGCCTGCGTGGCGTTGCACGTTTATCCCGAGCAAAGCAAAGGCGAACTCGCGTGTCTCTACGTCAGTCCGTCGCACGAGAATCAGGGCATCGGTCGCAAGTTGATTCAATTCGTGGAAAGCAAAGCGCGCGAACTGGAACTGGGTGAATTGCTCACCCTGTCCACCCAGGCGTTCACTTATTTCCAGTCCAAAGGCGGATTCACGGAAGGCAAGCCCGATGATCTTCCGAATGCGCGCCGCGAAAAATACGATCAGAGCGGGCGCAACTCGAAAGTCCTGGTGAAGAAACTCAAATGACGCCCGGTTTGTCGCCGCGCAAATTGTTGTTTGTTTGCAGTCAGAACCGGTGGCGCAGTCCCACCGCTGAACAGATTTTTGATCGCTGGAACGGGTGCCGCGCCCGTTCGGCCGGAACGGAATCAGGTGCGCGGATCAAATTAACCGCCGGACATCTGGGCTGGGCGGACGTCATCTTCGTCATGGAAAAGAAACACCTGCGCCGCCTGCGGGAGAACTTTGCGGAGCAAGTGTGCGACAAGCGCGTCATCTGCCTGAACATCCCGGACGATTATCAGTTCATGCAGCCGGAGTTAATCACGCTGTTGCAAGCCGCGGTTCCCCCGTATCTGGAAACATGAACCAAGCCCGATTGTTAAATGACTGCTTGCAGCGCTGCCGCGAACTTGGCATCGCGCCCACCCCCTTCATTTTTGTCGCGCAGGTTGCCTCGCAAACGGGTTTCCTGTTCGAGCCACCGTTCGATTCCGCTCTTTCCCGCGCGAAACATTATCGCATCTCCACGTCCAAATACGGGATCGGCCAGGTGGCCGGCTCGAACCAGACGCCGCTGGGTTTACATCGCATCGCCGAGAAAATTGGCGCGGGATGCGAACCGGGCACGGTTTTCAAAGGCCGCAAAGTCATCGGTCATTTGCGCGATGGGTTGCCGCTGGAATCCATCACTACCCGCATTATGCGGTTGGAAGGTTTGGAAGATGGCTTCAATCGCGGCGGCAACGTGGACACACACTCGCGATTCGTTTACATCCATGGCTTCGGCGACCAGCAGTCCCTCGGCACACCGACGTCGCTCGGTTGCATTCATCTGGCCGACACCGATTTGATTCCGCTCTTCGATTTGTTGCCGAGTGGAACACTCGTTTGGATTGCGGCAGAATGACCGGCTGCGAGGCGCAAATCCTCGCGAAGTTTCAACACGGCTTTTTCCTTCGCTTTGGCTTCCACCTCGACCGTGAGCGCCAGATTCCGCCACGCCTGTGGAAAATCCCGCGGATCAATAAAATCATGATGCCGCTCAGGAAAGGGTCGATTCCAACCATCGCGTGGACTCGAAATATGAAACAGCGGCTCGCGATCCCACGTGCCGAACGCCTCCGTCGTCGCTTGCTCGACGGTTAACTCATCCGGACAACACCGGTGATGATGCGCGTCATAAACCAGCGGCACGCCTTCACGCCGACAGAGCGGCAACAAATCCGCCGGCGTAAATGTCTTGTCATCATTCTCAAGCGTCAGCCGGCGACGCGCGCGTTCTGAAAGGCGCTCCAAATGCTTTGCGAAGCGTTCCAGCGCCGCAGCCTTATCGCCGTATCCCCCGCCGCCGTGAATGTTCACGGTGTCGGCGTTCGTCCATTCGGCCACTTCCGCCTGCGCTTCGATATCGGCAATCGACCGCGCCACAATTTCCTCCGTCGGCGAATTCAACACCACAAACTGATCCGGATGAAATCCCGTGCGAATATTGTGCTGCCGCGCCAATTCCCCACAGCGCTCAAACGCCGCTACGACGCTATCTGCCGCCGGCAATTGCTCGACGCGATATCCGACCGTTGGATGCGTACGCAGCGGCAGAATGGGACTGAGAATCCGAAACGAGCTAATCCCGTAGGCGGCGCAAAACCCCAACGCCGCCTGCAATGCTTCCGCATTTGCCAGACACAATTCGGCCAGCCGCCGCAATTGCTCAGGCCGAGGCAGGCGTTGGAGCCCCGCCGCGGTTGTCGTGCGAAACTTGATTGGCTGGGCGATGAACTGACAACACAAACCCAGTCGCAACCCGGACGCCGGAGCGGTTTGTCGTTCGTCTTCCTGAATTCGATTGGCGGCCGGCTTCGTCATTGCGGGAAAATTAGCAGGATTTCAGTCACCTGCGAATGAACGGCTCCAGATTCAAACTCTGCCCCGCTTTTCTGCCGGTTGAATTCAGCGCTAAACCTCGGCGCACACTTGACTTGCCCGGAACTTTTCCCAACATCGCCGTGTGGCTCTTTTCACCATCCAAAGTGATTATCGATATGATGTCGTCCGCAAAATTTTTGAGGGCGGCATGGGCGTCGTTTACGAAGCGGAACAACGGGGCATGCGCGATTTCGTGAAGCGTGTCGCCATCAAAGTCATTCGCGCCAACTACGCCAGCCAGAAAATGTTCATCGAGAACTTTATTGGGGAAGCCAAGCTCGTGGCCGACTTGATTCACACCAACATTGTTCAAACCTATCATCTCGGCGAGGCGAACAACGTTTGCTTTATCGCCATGGAATTGATTCGCGGCGTCAACTTGGAGCAATTCGCCCAACAATTGGCCGAGAAACGCAAACAACTGCCACTCGAACTCGCGGTGTTTATCACGAGCCGCATTGCGCGGGGTTTGGCCTACGCGCATGCGAAGACCGGGCCCGACGGCAGACCGCTGGGCATCGTTCATCGGGACGTGAGTTTCAAGAACATCATGATCGCTTTCGAGGGCGACGTGAAACTGACGGATTTCGGCATCGCCAAGGCGCGCGGCTTCCTGACGGATCAAGAGGGTGAAGTCGTCGCCGGCAAGGCAGATTACATGAGCCCGGAACAGGCGGACTTTCAGATCACCGACAAACGTTCCGATCTATTTTCCGCCGGGGTCGTGCTGGCCAACTTGGTTCTCGGGCACAACATCTTCAAAGGCCCGACCGCCGAGGAATCCCGCCAGCGGATTCTCAAGCAGGCGATTCCTGATTTTCGCACCCTCGACAGCCGCGTGGACGACCGCTTGAACAGCATTTTGCACCGCTGCCTGACCCGCGATTTGAGCAAGCGCTTCGCCACTGCGGATGAACTGATGTACGAATTGGAGTATTATATTTATCACGGCGGCTACGGCCCGACCAACGAAACGCTCGGCAAATTTATTCGCGAGCTATTCGGCCAAACGCCCGTTGCCACGCGCATCGGCGAAATCCATGGGCAGACCGAGGTGTTGGAACAGACCGCGCCGCATCGTTCCAAGAGCTAATACCATGAAGCGCAAAAATTCTGATTCGATTGTCCGGGTCGGCCTCTTGCAGCACGCCTGCGTGGCGGAACCCAAGTTTAACCGGCAGAAAACCCTTACCCTCGCCGAGCGCGCCGCCAAACAAGGCGCGCAAATTATCTGCACCCAGGAACTGTTCACTTCGCAGTATTTTTGCCAGAGCGAAGACCACGAAAATTTCAAACTCGCTGAGACCATCCCCGGGCCCAGCACTGACGCGTTTCAAAAACTCGCCAGGAAATACAAAGTCGTCATCATTGCTTCGCTCTTCGAGAAACGCACCGCCGGACTTTATCACAACACCGCCGCAATCATTGACGCGGACGGCTCGATTCTCGGTGTGTATCGCAAGATGCACATTCCGGACGATCCACTGTTTTACGAAAAATTTTATTTCACACCGGGAGATCTCGGGTTCCGCACCTGGAACACGCGTCACGGCAAGATCGGCACGTTGATTTGCTGGGACCAATGGTATCCCGAAGGCGCGCGGCTCACGGCGATGCAAGGCGCCCAAATTCTGTTCTACCCCACTGCCATCGGCTGGCATCCGAGCGAGAAAAAAGCCTACGGGCTCAAACAACATGGTGCATGGGAAACCGTCCAACGCAGTCACGCCGTCGCCAACGGCTGCTACGTGGTCGCACCGAATCGCATCGGGCACGAGGTTTTGACAAACGTCGGCGGCGATGGCATCGAGTTCTGGGGGCAAAGTTTTGTGGCCGGGACTTACGGCGAAATTCTGGCGAAAGCGAGTGTGGACAAGGAAGAAATTCTCATCACCCCGGTGGACCTCACGCTTGTGGATCAAACCCGCACGCACTGGCCCTTCCTGCGCGACCGCCGCATCGATGCCTACGGCGACATTACGAAGCGATTGATTGATTGAGCCAAACTACAAGCCAATCGTCTGGATCACCGGTGCGGGCGGTTTGATTGGGAATTATTTGGTTCAAACCGCGCCGCAACTCGACTTTGCGTTTCAACCGATTGGCCTCACGCGCGCCTCGCTTGATTTGCTTGATTTCGCAGCCGTGCGCGCGGCTTTTCAAGCACAACGGCCCGCCGCCATCATTCATTGTGCCGCCATGAGCCGAAGCCCCGACTGCCAGGCCAATCCCGCGCTCGCGCGAAAGATCAATGTCGAAACCACCGCCGCTCTCTCTGAACTTGCGGCCAACAGTCCATTCTTTTTCTTCTCCACCGACATGGTGTTCGACGGCCGCAAAGGCAATTACGTCGAGACAGATGCCGTCAATCCACTGAGCGTTTATTCCGAAACCAAAGTTGCCGCCGAGCAAATCGTGCTCGCGAATCCCCGCCACACCGTCATTCGCACGTCGCTCAACGGCGGCACCTCGCCGACCGGGGATCGCGGCTTCAACGAGCAGATCCGCCGCGCCTGGGAAGCTGGCCAGACGTTGAATTTCTTCTCCGATGAATTTCGAAATCCCATCCCTGCAGTCGTGACTGCCCGGGCCACTTGGGAACTGTTAACGAAAAATCAAACCGGCCTCTTTCACGTCGCCGGGGCGGAAAAATTATCTCGCGCTCAGATCGGTGAACTCATGGCCGCACGCTGGCCGCAATTGAAGCCGCAGTTCAAAGTTGGTTCGTTGCAAGATTATCGCGGCGCGCCTCGCTCTCCCGACACGACGTTGAATTGCGCCAAGGTTCAAGCGCAACTGTCATTCCCCCTGCCCGGCTTGAGCGAATGGCTGCGGGAACATCAGGATGTAGCGTTCTGATCTTCACTGCGGATGCACATTGCTGGTAGGGCGCGTCACTCCGTGCGCGCCGTTTGTGCCAGCCAGACGACGGCGCGCACGGAGTGACGCGCCCTACCAGCCGCAGCGAGTATCTCATATTGACTCACGCTCTAACCGATTCTGGTTTCCCCTAACTCCAAAAGTCGTTTCGCCTGCGCCTCGGTTAACGGTGTCACCGATAAACGCGATTGTTTCACCAGCGGCATGTCCTTTAGCGTTTTGTCCTGCTTGATGGTATCGAGCGTGACCGGTTGTTTCAAAGGTTTGACTGGCGCGATGTCCACGCAGGACCAATCTCCCTCCTCTGCGGTCGAATCGGGATAAAACTCCTTCGCGACCTTCGCGATGCCAACCACCTGTTTGTCGGAAACGCTGTGATAGAAGAAAACGAGGTCGCCCTTTTTCATCGCCCGCAGATTGTTCCGCGCCTGAAAATTTCGCACGCCGGTCCACGCGGTTTTGCCGTCTTTGACCAACTGCGCCCACGCGTACGCTTCGGGTTCGGACTTCGCCAGCCAGTAATTCATGGCCGCGATTCTGCCGCGCCGCATTCCTGAGGTCACGCGCTTTCCTCTCGCGAATTGACCTGCGCCCGCACGCCTGCCTATCGTGCGCCCATCAGTTGCGAATGAACCCTGAACTCCCGGATCAACGACCAAACGGCGACGGTCTCGATGCCACGCGCGAAGCTATGCGGCGTGACCTCAATCGTGCCAATACTGCCGTCGGCGTCATTCTGGTGGTGGTGTTGGGACTCGCCATTGCCGCCGTCATCGCGGGTATGCGAGCCGCAAAAAATTTCGAACGCGCGGAAAAGGCGGAAGCGGCCAGCCGGGATCGGTTGTGGAATTCCTACGTGGCGCAGGCACGTGCCGTTCGTCTGACGCCGCAGGCCGGGCGCCGCGACGCGGTTCTCAACGTCATCAGCAACGCCACGTCCATTCGGCGCAACGCCGCTTTGCGCTCCGAAGCCGTCGCGACGTTGGCGTTGACCGACATCGAAGCGGCAATGCCGTTGCAATTTTTACCACGCGGCGTGGACCAAGTGGAAATAGACACGGCGCTGGAACGCTTCGCGTATGGCAATTCTACCGGCGCAGTTTTGATCTGTCGCTTGCAAGACGGCACGGTGTTGCAAACGCTTTCCGCCCCCACGCTCGGCACCGGCACGCGGCAAGGCGTCCGCAGTGTGGCGTTCAGCCCGGATGGAACGAAGCTCGCCGCGCGTTTTGTCGGCGGCGCGATGGTGATCTGGGAAATTGCGACGCAAGAAATCCTCGTCGCTTCCGCCGTTGAGGCAACCAATCTCGTGATCGCCGGCATGTCATTCTGGCCGGATGCGAACATAATCAGTTTCGGCGATGGGGACGCGCAGGGCCAGATTACCGTGTTCGATTTCGACACGAAAACGCGCGTCCACACCGCCTTGCGGGTCGGCGCACGGACGTTTCGATTTCGTCCTGGCACTAGTCAGGTCGCCGTCGCCACCGACAACCGTGTGGATTTGTTTAACTACCCGGAGGAAGCTCCGCTGCAAACCCTGGAAACCGCCACGCGCGTTTTCATCATGGCGTGGTCGCCCGATGGCACGAAACTCGTCGTCGCCACTGAAGACGGCGATCTCTACGTGTGGGATCTATTACGCGGCAACCAACGCATTTTCCGCGGCCACAGCGAGCCGTGCATTCGTCTGACGTTCAGTCCGGATGGCGAATTGATCGCAAGCGGTTCGCGCGACGGCACGACGCGGCTCTGGGACGTGGCGCAGGGGCAAACCATCGTGATTGCGACCGAAGGTTTGGCGCACGTTTTTTCGCACGACGGTCAGCGCATCGGTTATTGGAAACCCTCCGTCGGCTTCGGCGTCTGGCAATTGGTCCGCAGCGACACCTACAAACTTCTCGTCTGTCCCAAAAGCGAAGGCGCGTTTCTTTCGATTGATCTTTCACCCAATGGCCGCTGGTGCGTCGCCACGCAGAGCAAAGGCGCGCGGCTTTGGGATTTGTTCAACGACGCCCGCGAATTTTATTTTCCGAGCAGCGACATGCAATCCGTGCGCATCACGCCGGATGAAAGCGCGCTCTATGTTTGTCGCCGGCAACAATTGGAATACTGGCCCATTCGCACGAATGCCGCCGGGATTGAACTCGATGCCACCAACATTCGCGCCGTGACCTTGCCCGACGGCCAAGGTGCGCGGGGGATCGCGTTGAGTCTCGATGGCAAGAAAGCCGTAGTGGAACTGACCGATCTGCGACTCGTCATTCTGGACCTCGCCGGGAAAACCGCGCCGATTCCGCTGGAAGAAAGTTCGCGCCAAATCAGTTTGCGCACGCCCGGGAGTCCCACCGGCGCAGGACGTTTTACGATCAGCCCGGATGCGCGCTGGGTCGTGACCGGTTATGGCGTGGGCGAGGGAGATCGTCCCAAAGTCTGGGACGCGGCGACCGGGAAACTGATCACGACTCTCAACTTCGGCAGCGCGGTCATCACGTTCAGTCCGGATGGGCAACGACTCGGCGCAGCAGGACCGGCGGCGTTCGCGTTCTGGAAAACGGCTAATTGGGAATTGCTAAATCGCTTTGATCGCGATGAACCTTCGATTTCGCATGGCTCGCTGGCCTTCGTTCAGGACAGTGAAGAAGTGGCCGTCACGCGCACCCGGCAGATTGCGCAATTGCGCCACAGCCTGACCAACGACGCCTACGCCGATCTCATCGCCCCGCAACTCCAGAGCGTAAACAGCATTCGCATGTCGCTCGATGGCAGTGTCGTCGTGACCGCCAGCGCCACCGACAAGCTTCAGGTGTGGAATCTCAACGCCGCTCGCGCCAAACTACGCCCCGTTCGCCTCGACTGGCGCGTGCCGCAACCGAACACGCCCGAAACCATTCTCGCTCCCGCGCCGCAGGGCTCGCCCGTGCAAACCACATTGATCGTCAGCCTCGCGGGATTCGGCCTCGCCGCTTTGTTCGGTCTCGCCACGCTCCGGCGTCATCGCCAGGCAATCGCCGGTTATCTCGCGGCCGAAACGCAAGTCGCGCGTCGCAATCGCGAATTGGAAGTCGCTAAAGTCGAATTGATGCACAGCCAGAAAATGCAAGCCCTCGGCACCCTGGCCGCCGGCATTGCGCATGATTTTAACAATTTGCTTTCGGTCATTCGCATGTCCAGCAAGCTCATCGGTCGCGCCACCAAGAACAATGCCGACATTCAGGAAAACGTGGCGGACATCGAACAAGCCGTCGTGCAAGGCAAGAACGTCGTGGGTTCAATGCTCGGCTACGCGCGCACGGAACCTACGGAAGTCGGTCCGACCGACGTCAGCGCTGTGGTGGAAGAAACCGTTTCGCTCTTGAGCAAAGAATTTCTCAGCGGCCTCACGCTGACGTTGGAACTGGATCGCAACGCGCCGGCGGTCGCCGTCAGCCGCGGCCGCCTTGAACAGGTGTTGCTCAATCTCATCGTCAATGCTTCCGAAGCAATGCAAGGCAAAGGAAAATTGAAAATCGCCGCCCATCCGCGCACACACCTGCCGACGCACAATTATACCTTGCGGCCAAAAACGACCGAGCGTTGCGTGGAACTCACCGTGGCCGACTCCGGTCCGGGCATCACACCGGAGGTTCGCCCGCGTTTGTTTGAGCCATTCTTCACGACAAAACGCGCGGGCGCCAAGGCCGGAACGGGCCTCGGATTATCGCTTGTTTATGCTATCGCCCAGCAGGATGGACTTGGCCTTGCGGTGGAAAGCGAGCCGAACAAAGGCGCCACTTTTATCCTGATTATTCCAATTTTAGATTCTTGATTTTGGATTTTGGATTCGCCTCGCCACGCCTCAAAAAAACTCAACTCCACCACGACATGACTGAAGCCGCATTCAAACAACGGACTAAGAAGCTCGCTCTCGATGTGATTCGATTTGTGGACGATTTACCGCGCAGTCGAAGCGCCGATGTCCTGACCGGACAACTCCTGCGTTCCGCCACGTCCGTTGCTGCCAACTACCGCTCTGCCTGCCGGGCGAAATCCGTCGCCGATATGATCGCCAAACTGAGTCTGGTTGAAGAAGAAGCCGATGAAGCCGGCTTGTGGATGGAACTACTGATTGAATCCGGCAAAACCCGAGCCGAGCAATTGTCGGCACTCCGCCGCGAAGCTGAGGAAATCCTCGCCATGACAGTTGCCTCCATTAAAACCTTACGCGCCAAACAATCTGTAAATCTAAAACCTAAAATCCCAAATTACACGGCCTGTGCGCGAGATGCACAGTGCCCAAACCCAAAATCCGCCTTAGTCTCATTTAGATGACGGCGACCGAAGAACTCATGGCCTCGATATTGATTGTCGAAGACGACCCGAAGCAACTGAAGCTCTATGGCAAAGCGTTGCGCGGCTATCGCCTCACTTGCGTTTCCACCGGCAGCGCCGCCCTCGCCTCCATCGCGGAAACCAAACCCGATCTCGTCATTCTCGACAACATTCTCGACGCCGGTGAGAAAGGCTTGGAATTTCTGCCGAAACTCAAAGCGATTGCCGCCCACGTCCCGGTCATCATGATTTCCGGCACGTTGCAAATCCGCGAAAAGCTCGCCGCGCTGCAAGGGCCGCGTTCCGCGCATTACATTCTGGAAAAGCCGGTGGACCTCGACGAACTGGATAAAACCGTCGAAATCGCGCTGACTGAATGCGGCCTCGGCGAAACCGTCGCAGTGCTGCAATCGTTGGAACGCGCCGAGAAAATTGAAGCCTCTGAGCCGGATCGCCGCTTCACTGAACGCCTCGCGCGTCAGCATGAAATGATCAAGCGCCTGCGCGGAACGACCGATCGTCCGAATGTTTCCGGTCTCGCCCGCGACTTCAATGTCTCCCGCAAAACCATCATCCGCGATCTTCAGGATTTGATTCGCCGCGGGCAGTTGCCGGAGGAAATTTATCCGGAGTGGAAACAGGAAGTTTCCGGCGAAGACTGATTTTCTCTGCTGCGAATAGTTCGGCCTACTTCCCCCGTCCCGCTCGTTTCAGTGTGCTTCCCTTGCACATTCCTGTGCGGAGGTCGCGCAGTTTTCCCCTGCTCCCGACTGCGTTAATCACCCGGAATCCAGATGACACGAGGCCCAGCCCTCTCCACGGCTGTGCGCCACACGCACACCCCTGTGCGCGTTGTGCTCAGTTCGCAGGTCATCTTATTTGCCGTATTCAAGCGGCATGCAACTTCAATCTCTTCGTGAGGCAATTACCCGCGACGCTCAGAACGTCGCGCCCAAAACCAATTCGCCTGCTAACTCCTGGTCAGTCGAATCAAACCCAACCGCCCGCGTCCCAAACCATCGCCCTGCGCGGCAGAACGCTTTGATTCGTTTCGCCGTCCTGAATGCGCTTCGCCCGGCAATGGGATTTATGCGTTTGCTTCTGCTCAGCGCGAGTTTCATGGCTTTCACGTCGAGTCAGGCCGCTCCGGTCACTTTCAATTTCATTGGTCACCTCACTTTCGTAAACGATCCCTCTAATCAAGTCTCGGGGCTGACAGCCGGAACGCCCTTCACGGGAACGCTGCAATATGATCCGGCCTTGACCCGTCCCCCTTCCGATACGCCCTCGCCCCACACGGAATATTACAGCTTTACCAATACCGCCGGGTTCTCTTTCACGCTTCAGGTTGGAAGCCACATCTTCACCGGCGCGGGTGTCGACCCATTGCAAAATGGCATCATCATGTACGACAACTTTGACTCGGAAGATCAGTTCTACGCGTATTTCAATCCCAGCCAGACCCGGCACAATGGCAACACTCCCCCGGTTGAATTTACACATGGGGGATTCGGTTTTGTACTGACGGATACGAATCAAACCGCGTTCGCGTCGGATACTCTGCCGGTGGTTCGTCCGGCTTTCGATAAATTTACTTCGCAGCGGATTGAGTATTCGCTCACCAAAAGTGGCCAACCCAATCTCTTTTACATCGCCGGAACAGTCACGGCTTTCACCGCCGCCTTTCAACCGCAATTGCACATTCGCCGCCTGCCAAATGGAAGCGTCGAACTCGCCTGGCCGTTGGCCGCGACGGGCTTCGCCTTGGAATCGCGCAACCAACCCCACTCCGGCACATGGACGCCCGTAGTTCAGGCCGCCATCGCCACCGAAAACGAATACGTCGTCACCATTTCCACCGGCACCACGCCGCAATATTTCCGCCTCGCAAAATCCAATCCTTAATCACAAACCCGATCATTATATGACCACAACTCCGCAACTCATCGAAACGCCCGCCAACGTTCCCGGCGGCGCCACCTATCAACACCTCGCCTACGTGGACGCCTACGACGCCGTGCTCAACATTGATTACGCGTTCGTCGCCTACAAAGAAACCGACAGCAACGGCGAATGGCGCGTGCGCATCAAATCCTCGCAAACCGCCGGCGCCGTCTTCGAACCGGCGATGATCAAGAGCAATGCCCGCTCGACCGGTGCGCAGGGCAAACCGTGGTTTCAATGGGGCTACAGCTTTGATCCGAGCGCGAGCGACCCGCGTTGCATTCAATTCCGCGTTCACGTCGCCAACGGTCAGCCGAGCGAAATCGAAATGTTCGTGCAACTCCGCAAGTTCGACGGTACCGCCGACGCGCCAAAATCCGTGAAGTTCCCGTGGCCCGCGTGATGGGCGCATTGGGCCTTAACCAAAGCCCTCCATGAATCGCTCCGTCATTCAACTCATTGCCGATGGTTGCGCCCTGCTCAGCGCGGCCATCGGCGTGCCATCGCTGACGGTGCTTTTGCTTTACGCGATCAACGAGCTGCGCGCATCCGGTCCGATGTCCGCGGCTCACTCAACTGCACATTTGAATCCCGACGCCCTCTCATCCGCCGTCAGCTTTCTCATCAAGAGCTTTGGCGACAACGTGGTGCTCGTCGCCGTATCCGGACTGATCGTGGCCGGTTCGCTTTGGATCTTCGGTCGCACTCTTCAGTTCCGCGTCTCGCGCGATGCCGAGCCTCATCCCTCTTTATCCCTGTCCATCCGCGGTTAAATCATCATGAACGCAAATCTCAAACTCGCTCCTCGCACTTTCCCCGCCCGCGTCGCGGAACTTGGTTTCACCGCCGAGTTGCCCGCCGATTGGATCAGTCACGAACTGCCCCGCGAGGACGTGGATTTTTCCAATCCTACAAACCTCCTGCCGCTCGCCGTCGTCACCGCGCCACACGCCGCTATCGTCTTCGCTTTCGCCGCGCGACCCGCTTACGACGACGGCACCTTGCACGACTGGGCCTGGTATCTTTTGAATCACAATCAACTTCAGCCCCGCGCCATCGGTCGCGACGTCGTTGCTGGCGTGGCCGCTATTTCCGGCGAGGCCGTGCAACAATCGGAGTTGGGCCCGCTCGTCGTCCGCTTTGCATTCATCGAAGACGGCAACCGCCTCGTGAACCTCACGCTCACCGCACCGGAAATGTTCGCCGACTCCGTGCGCGATGCGTGGTTCGCGATGCTGAAATCCTTCACGCTCGAAACCCCGCGCGGTTCACGTTTCCCAATTGAAGCGGACAACACTCCCGCCGCGCCAATTCCCGAACCGTGGTTGGAATCCAAACCCGCCGTCGCAGCGACTGAATCCGCCGTGCCAGTAAAGGAGATTGCCATGAAGCTCCCGGAGAATTTGCAACGCAAGAAATGCAAGTTCTACGACTTCGCTCTCGCTGCTGACACGAGTTCGCTGGATCAAGACACTTCAATAAATGCCAATCTCCGCGACCGCGGCATCGGCCTCGTGCCGAACGTTGTCGCCATCCGCCAAGAAGCCCGCTACGCGAGCGTCGCCGCCGGCGCAATCTTGGCGCAGTTCGACGTGCCCTTCGGCTGGCATGTCATTGATGACGGCAAACGCACGCTCGTGTTTGAACCGAGTGGCAAGGTGCAGATAAATTTGAATCTCATTCCTCGCGAGCGCCGCAGCAATAAGGCCATTCTCGACGCCATCGAAGCCGAGATGCGTAACGATTATCCGCATCCTGAATTCGTCCGGCTCAAGGAAGGAAGAATTCACGCGCTCGGCGCGCGCAACATTGCCGATGGCGATCAACCTTTGGAACAGTATCACCTGCTCTTTCCGTTTCGCGACGACTCGATGGTCTTGCGCGCTCGCGTCACCGCCACACCCGAACAAGCCAGCGACGCGACCAATCTCGCGGAGTTGATTCTCGATAGCGTCGCCTTCGATTGTTTTCAGCAGCGCGACGAACCCGCGTCCGCCGAGAATTCCACTCAAGACTCTCAAAACTCGAAACAGAAGTCCGATGGCCCACCCAAGTGGTGGCACGAAGCCATCGCGCTCGAAGCGCAAAACCAACTGGACGCCGCGGAAAAACACATCCGCGACAACTGTCCCTACATCGGATTCGCCGCTTCCACGGCGGAAATGTATCGCCTGCGCATGTTGCGTCTGAAGCATGCCGGCGACAGATCCGGCGCGCTTGAAGCGTTCATGAAATCGAGCAGTTTCATCAGCTTCTACGTCAGCATGGCGACGAGCGGCGGCGAAGGCGCGGCGCTTTCTTACGAACGCGATCAATTCCGCGCTCAACTTGTCGCTGAATACGGCAGCGACCCGGAGGCGAAGTCATAACACGTCCAACAGATTTTTCCCGAGCACCATGAAAACCCTGCTCATTGCCACTTCCATCGTCGCCATGCTGGCCACCGTTTTCGCAACCATGACGGCGGTCGTGTTTTGCCTCGGCATGGGCGCGAACGCGAAGCCACCGGAAATTCGCGCGCTCAAACTCTGGATGCTCGGGCTCACGTTGCTCGGCGGCGCGGGAATCACCGTCGGCATCTTTCTATTGCGCGCGGGTCAACCCGGTTGGGCGGCAGGGGTCAGCTTCGCGCCGGCAGTCATCATGGCAATCATTCTCATCGTCGCGTTGGCCAAATGAATTCTGCTTCTCGCTTCGCCCCGCAAAATCGCTAACGCCCGCCGCACCCGCCATGCTGCAATTCATTCGCACCAACACCGGACTCCTGATCAGCGTCGCGCTGCTCGGCGGCGGCGCTTTTGTTTGCACGATTCTCGGACTGATGATGTCTCGTGCCGGAGCGTCGCTGCGTCCGATTCTCTGGTTCGCCGGATTCTTCGCGCTGATCGTCCTGCCGCAACTCATCGGGCATTTCTACCTGGCAGTTCACGCCGCCAAAAACAATGCCCCGCGCACAGCCGCATTGGAACAGCTCGCGCATTCGGACGGCGGCGCCAGCCGCACCGATGATGTGAAAGTGTTGTTCGGTCCGGATGCCGATCCGCAACTTGTGATCGATGTCCGCCAAGCGCAAGGCGAGGTATTTGCCAATGCGGAACAAGCGCAATTCGCGGTGCTCCCGAACGGCGACACTGTTTTGCTCGCGCGCTTCACAAGCTCATCGGCGGCGGAGAAAGGCTGGACCAATTACCTGCGCGTTTCTGGATTGAATCAACTCGCCGGCCAAGGCGATTCGCAACGCGGTTACGCGGTCACTCGTGCCGTCGGCGATCGCGCCTACGTTCTGCATCAGCACAATCTGGTTGGCATTTGGACGGGCAAAGATGATGCGGCCATTCGCCAGCGCATGAGCGTTGGCGGTTTTGAAATCCCCCGACGCGCTCCGCTCGCCGACGTAGCGGCAGGCGTCACGCCTGCCGTAGAGGGCGGCATCTTGCCGCCCGGAAAAGACGACGCAACGAATGAGTTCTCCGCCCTCACAGCGACCTCCGCAACCACCACATCTCATCCGCGGACTGGAAGCCCGACTCGACGGCAGGCAGGATACCCGCCACCACGGCGCCGATGCGCGCCACGCTGCTTGCCGTTGGATTGCCAGTGTATCTGTTTCTCATCGTCCTCTACTTCTTCAAAGGCGCGGCGTGGGCCGGAACCTATCGCGCCAAACCCGGCACGACACCCGTCACCGCAACGGAACTGACTTCACGCCTCCAAGCCATCAACGATCTCGACGTGCCCTTCCATATCGAACCCGGCTTGCGACCGAACGAGTTTTTCGCCACGTGGCGCTACGCGGATGCCAAATGGATTGATCTCGCGCGCGCTCGCGGTATGAAACGTTCCTTCCGCATTCGACTCGTGCTCGATGAATCAAAGGGCACCGTGCGCGCCACCGATTATGCGACCAGTTTCGATTGGTCCGCCGGTCGCCGCGGCGCAGACCTGAGTTGGAAAGCGTCACTCGGCATCGTTTTCTTTCAGTCCGAACATCAACGCGTCTTCGGTCTGCAACTCGACGAGCAAGGGCGATTCAAACCGGAGTTGTCGTACGCCTACACGTTCAATCTTCAGGAAATGAAATCGCCCCTCATCGAAGCCGTCACACGCGCGGGCTGGAATTGGCGTCCAACCGTCTGGCAAGGCCCGACCTGGCTACGTTGGTTAACCGAATGATCGCCCGACAAATGAACCATGCGCACCGCTCACCTGGCGTTCCGAAAACCGGACGCGTATTTGGACTGCGCCGGCAAAGCGCAGCGACGACGGCGCTTTCGTATCGGCAACAAAACAACAGCACACACACATCCTCTGGCCGGCTAAAGCGGTGTCGTCCACCCTCCGCAGTACTGCTACGGAGGACGGGCGCTTCGCTTGCCACCGCAGTCCAAGACGCCTCACTTCAATCCCCATGACCTGGCTCATCTCCATCTTCGCGGCGCTGATCTCCGGCGTGGTCGGTCTGTTGCTCGCGGGCGTCATCTCGAATGCCTGCGTGTCGTGGTACAACGTTTCAAGTCGCGAAGGGGCCGCCGGATACTTTGTTATATTCACCGCGCTCGCTGGCGGCGTTGCGGGGGTGATCATTGGTTTGATCACCGCCCGACTCATCGCGGCAAACTACGGCCCGAGCTTCTTTAAAGAATTGGGTGGCGCGCTTGGGGTGGTGTTGGTCCTCTCGGGCCTCGCCGCGTTGCTGTGTCGCCTGCTGGCCGATGTGCCGCCGCGAATTGATGGTCGCGATCTCGATCTGCACGTCGAATTTCGCTTTCCCACCGACGCCAATTCCGCTCAACCGCCAACTGCCACCGGCGAATGGAGCGTGCAACTCGATGCGATTTCGAACCAGCGCCAACGCGATTATCGAATTGGTTCGGTTCATACCAACGCTGCCCGGCTCGAGAATGATCGCTGGATCGTGCCCACCGAAGTTTTTCTTTTCACCGCGTGCGATCGCCGCGGCCTTCGTTTGATTCGCGACGGCCAGGACGTCGGCAGTTTTCTGCTCCCGCTTCCGGCACACCCGAAAAAGAATTTTGAAACGTGGAGCGATTGGCTGCCCCGCCAACAAGCAGACGGTCAACCTTGGCCTGCGGATAAATTGTCGTATCGCTTCCGCGTGCAGAAGGAGCCGCCACCCGCACCGCGCAAAACCAAAGAAGAACACGAGGCCGAAGCCGCCGCCGAAAAAGAAGCCGAGTTCGCCGCGATTCCCGCCGACGCGCCGGTGCAGAGCTGGTTTCCGTATCTCGCGTATGAACAGCCGCAAACCGAACGCGCGCGAAATCTTGTTACCCGCCGGCCCAACCTCGCGCAGGAATTGGGCGTGCTCGCCACGAATGAAGATGCCCGGCTCGCCGAAGCCGCGATGCGTTGCATTGAGCAATTGCCCAATCCCACCGCTGAATTCATCGCGCCCATCGAATCCGCAGGTCGAAACCTCGCGGGACGTCTGCGCGCCGTGAACGTCACCACGGTCGAGCAAGACCCCGGTTATCACGGCGCGGCGGATATTGCGATTCGTTTTAGCGGTTGGATGGCGGCAGTCCGGACCTTGCGCGACAAAGCCGGCGGCGATTTCACGCCGGAACTTAAAACCATTCTCGAGTTATCGCGCGTGCGCACTGACAGCACCGTGATGCGCTCGAGCGTTTGCCGCGTGGCCAGTTATTATCTGCATCAATGGGCCGGCATCGCGCCTTTGCCAACTGATCCGCCGCCGCGTTGACCGCATGAACCTCACCGCCGAACAACAAAAGGAACTCGCGAAGTTCCCGCCGCCACTCCGCGCGTTGATCGAGGCGGAGCTCGCGGCGGGCAACGACATTGTCGAGATCGGGCACAGTTTCCCCGCGCCACCGGCAGGCGCTTATTTCAAGCTCGCGCAAAAAGTCAGCACGCGCCCGCGCGCTTCGAGCGGCGACCTGTCTTTCTACGAACGTAACAGCTCGATTTACTCCGGCGAGTTCACCGATGCGAAACGATTTTATTTCGTGATCGAACCGCCAAATCCACCACCACCCGAACCGGACATGAATGCGATCCGCAAGGCGCTTGAGCCGAAATCAGATTCGCTTGCGCAACTCGCCCAGCGAGCGACGGGTTCCAATATGGAAATTGCTCGTGACGAAACGTCGGAAGAAATTGAGGTTCGAGGACGAGAACGAGGACGAATGGAGGAGGCGTCGGCGCCACAACGTCCGCTGACATCTGTCGAAACCGCCACCAGTTCGAAGTACGTTTTGCATTTCGAAGATAAGCGGCCTCCGCACGAAGTTCAGTTCGCACTAGAGCGAGAACTCACCACGCTGTTCGCTCCGGCAATGGACCAAGGCAAGTTGACCATGCTCGCCAGGGCGAACGTGATCGGCACGCGCTACTTCTTTGAGTTACGCTTCGAAGCGGCGCTGTTTTTCAGAAATTGTTATTCGCTCCGCGTCGAAGCGTCATGGGCCGAGCAACCGCTCAAGAATCACGATTACTGCCGCAAAACTTTCGACAGTTGGTTCAAGCTCTGGACGCGCGATTTGATGGCCGCGAATCCGCCGCAGCCTGATGCTGGCTCAGCAGAACGCTATCGCAAATTGTGCGACGCGACGTTGCAAGCGGAAGCGCACCTTGATTCCGTCGCCGCGATTCAACAAACCATCGTGGCCGAAATGAAACACGGCGGTTCTTTCGGAACGTCGCACAAAGAAGGCGGCACGAATATTTATTGGCGGAGCGGTCGCTTCATTCGTTCGGATTACGGAGAGAATCCCGATCAGAAAGAGTTCACGGACGAAGCCGAGTTTTTGAAAATGCTCCACCAATTCTGCCACTGGGACGCCGCGCGCCATGCCGGCCCCAACAAGCTTTCCGAGTTCGACACGTGGAAACTCATCCTGCGCCAGATGCGCTCCAAATAACTCGCCATGTATTACAAATCACCTCTCGCCCTCGGATTGATCGTCGTCATTCTCGTGCTCCTCGCAGCGGGATTGGCCGCGTGGAATTTTATTTCCATCAAATCCACCGGTCTGCCGCTCGGCCCGGCGGTGCGCACACCGACGCATATTCTGCAACTCATCCACACCACCGAGCGTTACCTGCCGACCTTGCATCGCAATCCCGCTAAAGACCGCTTCCGCATTGATCTGCTGGCGATCTCCTTGAGCGATCCAACCAGACAAGAAACCTTCACACTCTTGCGGCAACAGCAGGCGAATGCGTTGACACCGGTGACGAAAATTCTCGGCGCGGACGGAAACGTCGTGTGGATTAATGCGCTCGAACTCTTCGCCGTAAATCTGGAAACGAAACGCATCGCGCGCGAAACGGATTTGCGGAAGGCCAATCCGGAACTCGAATTGTTTCTGGCCTCGGCCCGCCCCACCTTTACTGATCGCTTCGTGGCGGTGTCTCCGGACTGGAGTCAGGCTTACGAATTCTCGGCGGAAACACTAAAAGCGACTGCTTGTCTGCCACCCGCGCGCGGCTCGTGGCTGGAAGAGCGCGGCGGCGATCGTGTTGAAAACAGCTTGTGCTCCGGCGGTTTGGTTTCCACTAACGAATGGATTGCCGTGGCAACGGCGAAGGACGCGGCGAACGATTTCAAAGCAGGTTTTTCGTTGTCGCGCGATTTCACTGCCGGTGAAAAAGATCACGTTCGTCAACTGTATTGTGGCAAGGTTGACACCAGTGCGGCGCGTCTGCGCATTGAGACCAGCGAACGCCTGACCGCGACAGAATATCGCGCCGGGACGTTCCTGCGCGCGAAACCCGGTGGAACAATTCTTCAATCTGACAATCCCGACAGCCTGTTTCTTTTGCATCGCGTCGGAACAGAACTCTTCGCGCCGTTTACGCTGACCCGTCTCGCTCCGGACGGCAGCCCGATCTGGGACAGCGCCACAGGCATCGGACGTTTGCATCAAGTGTTGTCCGGCACTGACAGCATCGTGTTGATTGGCGAGCGTCCACCCATTCCAAACAAAGTTCCCGAGCCGGTTCTTGTTTTGATCAATCTGGCGACCGGCGCGACGCACACGGTTTCTCTGTGGCGATGAATGCGGCGCTGGCGGGTTGGTAGCAGTTTTCGCGCGGCGAAAACTCCGCCCGAGCCGCAGCGGGCGGAAGGGATTGGCTCAGTTCTCACATCATCTTTCCTGTTGCACCGCTCCACGCGGCGCTACTGCTCGCAGCGCGAGCAGTTCCACCACCTCCGGTCATCCGCCCGCGCAGCCGTCACTTCCCGAGACTTGGAACTTCTGTCCCTTGTGACTAAATTTCCGTCATGGGTCTGGCTGAAAACCTGGAGCGGATTGAAAATCAAATTCGGGCTGCGTGCGAACGCGCGGGTCGCCCGCGCGATTCCGTGATGTTGCTCGCCGTTTCCAAAACGCATCCGCCGGAGACAATTCACGAAGCGACGAATCTTGGCTTAACGTTCTTTGGCGAAAACAAAATTCAAGAGGCAAAGGCGAAGATTCCCCACTGCCCCGGCAACGCGCGCTGGCATTTCATCGGCCATCTGCAATCGAACAAATGTCGGGATGCGGTCGAACTCTTCGAAATGATTCAAGGCGTGGACAGCCTCGCCATCGCGCAGGAGATCAACAAACGCGCGGAGCAAGCGGGCAAGACGATGCCGATTCTGCTCGAGATCAATGTCGCCGGTGAAGGCAGCAAGTTCGGCTACCAGCCGGAACAGATGTTGACGGACCTGGAAGCGATCAACGCCCTGCCCCGATTGGAGATTCACGGGTTGATGGCGATTCCGCCCTACACACTAGTGGCGGAGAAATCACGGCCATATTTCCAAAAGCTGCGCGCGCTGAAACAACAGGCCGAGGCGGTGATCGGCGCTCCGTTGCCGCATTTGAGCATGGGCATGAGCGGCGACTTTGACGTGGCGATTGAGGAAGGTGCGACGATCATTCGTGTTGGCACGGCGTTGTTTGGCGAGCGGTTAAGCACGGTTCGGCGCGACACGACCGCGTAAATACTTTTTATTTCTCAATTCACGTTTTGGCGCTACGCTGTCTCCGAGTGACAATCGAGACGTTCAAGAAAGAAATCGCCGCCGCCCTCAAGGCCTACGATAAATACATCGTTTGCCTCGAGAAATCTTCCGAGGAGTTTGAAGCCTCCCTGCGTTCGCTCATGGAAAAGGCGATTCACGCCTACGAACATCGCGCGCCGGGCATGCGGCACGGTCTCGCGCTCGATAAACAGGTCACGATCATTCTCAGTCAGAGCGACAGCGCGCGACCGCTGTGCGGGATTTATTTCAATCTCCACTCGCCGTATCAGAAGAACGCCCTGCCCAGCACGGTTAAGGCCGTCGAAAAAAAGTCTTCCTCGGACAAAGAGAATTGACCGCCCGCGGCGGAGCGTAGTCGCCGCGATCAATACTCCCGGATTTCGTCGCCTTTGAGCGCTTCGCCGGAAATCACATCTGCAACCGTAGAGTAATCACGTTCCGGTCCGGTAATCCGCACTTCGCCGACTTTCAATCCCTGCCGATACACGGCGAGCCTCTGGTCGCGCACCGGCAGATTGCCGACGGGAAATTCGATCACCACAAAGCGCCCGGCGGGATTGTAGGCAATCACGCTACCCACGAGCCGCGGCTCGGGGGTGACGATCAATTGCGGCTTGGTTTTTTCCGCCGCACGCTCCGGGACGTTGCTGCGCGCGGAATTATTCGCCGACGGCGCCGAGGAGGCGCAGCCACTGACCACCAATCCCGCGACCACAAATCCAACGGCACTGGCGCGGCGAATCATCCGCAACATTATTGCTGCGCGCGCGTTCATCTAGGTTTCCGTGATGACCGTATCCGCGTGTTCGTACGCCGGCGCACAACAGCATAACAGGTGCAGCACCACGTCGCCCGTATTCCACAGCTTGTGCTTTTGCCCGGGCGGAATGGCGATCGCATCGCCGGGCTGGACGTCGCGCTCGGCGCCTTCGATGCGAATTTTTCCCGTACCATGCGTGATGTAATAAATTTCCTCGGCCTGCGGGTGATAATGTTCCTGCGTGCTGCCGCCGACCGGCAGCCGCGCTTCGGCCAGGCTTTGGTGGCGAATGACGGAATTGCGATGGGCGAGCAATTCCCGGATTTCCGAGCCGTCTTTGGTGATGAACGCCGGGACGTCGCCAAGATTTTTCACATCCATAAGTGGAGAACGTTTTACAATTCTGGAGCGGGCCGCGCAACTCTGTTGGCCGCGATCTGCCCCAGAACAACTCCCAAGCCGATCAACAACAGCGCCACCAGGAACGTCGGCGTCACCGGCTCATGCAGACAAAAGTGTGCCCAGGTCATGGTGCTCACGGGAATCAGATTGTTGAACAACAGCACCCGGCTCGCCGGCCAATGCACCAACGCGCGATTCCACAAACCAAACGACATCACCCCGCCCGCGACGATGCAATAAACCTGCACCCCGATCAGTCCGGGCGACAGCGGCAAACCGTAGTGCGCGACTTCAATCAGTGCCAGCGGCAATAGCAGAATTCCCGCGCGCCACATCGTGTGCGCCGAAACTTCCGCACCATTCAATGTCGCGGCGAGCTTGCGGCTCTGGCGACCGTATTTGGTCCATAACAAACTCGCGACGAGCCCCAATATTTCCCCCGGCAAATTTACCTTGCCGCCCGCCAGAGACGGCCAGACCAACACTGCCACGCCGCTCAGCGCCAGTATCGCGGCCACCCAGCGCACCAACCCGATGCGCACGCGGTCGGCGATAGCTTCCCACAACAACGCCCAGACCGGCGCCGCGCCCAAATACAACGCCACATGCGACGCGGAGGTGAACCGTAAGGCGTAGTTAAACACGACGATGTAGGCGGCCAGGCTTAAGCCGCCCTGCCACCACAAGGCCCGATTGACCTCGGGAGATGGTTTGACGTATTCGCCCAACCAACGCGTTCCCCGCAACACCGCGAGCAATAAAAGTCCCGCGCAAAAGAACCGCGTGCCGCCGGTAAAAATTGGCGGCCACGAACCGACCAGCCATTTCGTCCCGGCATTGTTGCCGCCCCAAAGAACGACGGCAAACACGAGCCCGGTCGCGAGACTGGCATTGGATTTTCCATTCCACACGCGGGGAGTTAGCCAATCCGACCGGCGCGAGGCGAGCAATCATTTCTCACGGTCACCGCGCCGCAGGTCCGATTCTGCCCGGTGTCGTCCGCGGTTTTTCAAATCCGCTCCCTACAAACACCTCCGCTACGTGTAATCACGGTCGGACGGATTTTGTCCCACACTCCATGGAAAATTCAACGCATGCAAACTCGTCAACCACCCCACAGTCACTGCGACGCCTGCGGCGAACCGATCCACTACGGCAAGCCGGCGGTGAGTTTTTGTCGCGTCACGGAACAACGCGACCTCGCCGGCGCGTCCAATTACGACCAAATCACCATCCTGGACAGTCTGGACCTGTTGACCTTGTGCCCGGCCTGCGGGGAAGGTTTCAGCGTCACGGACGCCGAAAAAATCCTGCGCGATGAACTCAAACGCCGACAGGTCCACCGCAATTGAATTTGAGAAGCTGCCGCAATGGCTTTGCTCCGAATCCATCAACCTGTAATTGCGCCGCCCATCTGCCACTGGGACGGTTTTTGTCCGACCGTCGATGATAGCGTTCCCCCATGAGATGGATCGGGAAAGAATTCATGGCGGCGTTGACGGTTTTATTGACGTTTCCAGCTCGTCTGCTGAGTCGGCCCAAAGCCAAAAACGCTCCGCCCAACACCGTCGCGCCACACGCGAAGTTGCAACCCCGGCTCTGGCTCGCCGACTGGCAAAAAGTGCGCCGCGTGCCGCTCGGCGAGTCCGTTCACCCGACCGCGCAACGGTTGATCCTCGCGGCACTGCGCCACGAGATTTTGCGCATCCGCTATTTGAGTGGCAGCACGCCGGGCGCGGAACGAGTCATTTCTCCCACGATGGTTTTCCAAGTGGGCGGTTGCGGACCACTGTATGTGTCGGGTTATTGCCATTTGCGTGGGGAGGAACGCGTGTTTCGCGTGGATCGCCTGGAGCTGCTGGGGAATGCGAATGACATTGTTTGCATCACAGAGTAATCGAACGTGATCGTCACGATGTCTTGAACGGCAACTTTCCTTTTGCCCTGTGGTCGCATCTTTGTTTTCTTTCTCCCATGGCTGCAAATCCACTCGCCGGTAAACCCGCGCCCGCAAATCTGCTCATTGATGTCGCGAAGCTCGAACGCGATTACTACGAACAGAAACCGGACGTCGCCAACCCCAATCAACTCGTCAGCTTCGGCACGAGCGGACATCGCGGCACGCCGTTCAACGCCACGTTCACCGAGGCACACATTCTCGCGACGACACAGGCCATCTGTGAATATCGCAAGGGCAAAGGCATCAGCGGTCCGCTTTACATGGGCAAGGACACCCACGGCACCTCGGCGGCCGCCCAGCGAACCGCGCTCGAAGTCCTGTGCGCCAACGGCGTCGAAACGTTCATTCAAAAGAACGATGAGTTCACGCCCACGCCGTCAATTTCGCACGCAATTCTGACTTACAATCGGGATCGCCAGGAAGGACTGGCGGATGGCATCGTGATTACGCCGTCCCATAACCCGCCCGAGGACGGCGGGTTCAAATACAATCCGCCCAACGGCGGACCGGCGGATACGGACATCACGGGCTGGGTGCAGAATCGCGCAAACGAAATTCTTCGCGGGGGCAACCGGGCCGTGCAACGCAAGCCGATCACCACCGCGCTGCACGCCAGCAACACGCACCACTACGATTTCATCACCCCCTACGTCACCACGCTGGGCGAGGTGATTGACATGGACGCCATCCGCGCGGCAGGCGTGCGAATCGGCGTTGATCCCTTGGGCGGGGCCTCGTTGCACTACTGGCGGCCGATAAAAAACCACTACAATTTGGATCTCACGTTGGTGAACACCAATGTGGATCCGCGCTTCAGTTTCATGACGGTGGATCACGACGGTAAAATCCGCATGGATTGCTCCAGCCCGCATGCCATGGCGAGTCTTGTCGGGTTGAAGGACCAATTCCAGGTTGCTTTTGGCAACGACCCGGATGCGGACCGGCACGGCATCGTCACGCCGTCGGTCGGTTTGCTGAATCCAAATCATTATCTGGCAGTGGCCATCAACTATCTGCTCACCCACCGTCCCGCCTGGAAGAACTCGGCGGCGGTCGGAAAAACCTTGGTCAGCAGCAGCATTATTGATCGCGTGGTCAGCGCGCTTGGGCGGAAACTCATGGAAGTGCCCGTCGGCTTCAAGTGGTTCGCGCCGGGATTGGCGGATGGCTCGGTGTGTTTTGGCGGTGAGGAAAGCGCGGGCGCGAGTTTTCTGCGACGCGATGGCAGCGTGTGGAGCACGGACAAGGACGGATTGATTCTCGGTCTGCTGGCGGCGGAAATCTGCGCCACGACGGGCAAAGATCCCGGGCAACATTACGCCGAACTCACCGCGAAATTTGGCGCGCCGAGTTACAAGCGCATTGATGCGCCGGCGACGCCGGAGCAAAAGAAAGCGTTCAAGAAACTCACACCCGAAGCCGTCGCCGCGACGTCGCTCGCCGGCGATGTCATCACACAGAAACTCACTCGCGCGCCCGGCAACAACGCCGACATTGGCGGCTTGAAAGTCTGCACCGCGAATGGCTGGTTTGCCGCACGGCCCTCCGGCACGGAGAATATTTACAAGATTTACGCCGAAAGCTTCAAAGGCGCGGCACATCTGGATGACATCATTGCGGAAGCGCAACACATTGTGACCGCCGCCTTAAAATGAACCGCCGCCAGCAATACCGGAAAATACCTTGCGGGAACTGGTAAAGAGTGGTTGGCTTGATTTGCAGATACCTGCATCGCCTCCAAACCAATATCGCATTTTATGAAAACCAAGCTCATCGCCCCGATTCTTGCCGCGTTGCTGATCGCGACGGCGCTCCCTGCTCCTGCCGCCGAATCCAGCACCGTCGCGGACGAACTCAAGGACGTTATTACCAAGGTCCAAACCAAACTCAAAGACGGCAAACGCACCGAGGCCGACCTCGAAGCGGAACTGAAGGAGTTCGACTCCATTCTCGCGAAACATAAAGACGAGAAAACCGACGAAGTCGCCCAGGTGCTGTTGATGAAAGCCATGTTGTATTCCCAGGTGCTCAACAATGAAGCCAAAGGCGACGAGTTGTTGGAGCAGCTTAAAAAGGATTTCCCCGATTCCAAGCCGGTCGCCATGCTCAAGCGCCAGGAGGAAGCCAAGAAAGCCCGGGCCAGTCTGGTGGAAGGCGCCGCGTTTCCACCGTTTGAAGTCAAGGACACCAACGGCAAACCGCTGTCACTGGCCGCCTACAAAGGCAAAGTGGTGCTGATTGATTTCTGGGCCACCTGGTGCGGACCGTGTATTGCCGAATTACCGCACGTGCTCGAAGCCTACGAGAAACATCACAAGGACGGCTTCGAGATCATCGGCATCAGCCTCGACAAGGATCAGGAGAAACTTGAAACCTTTACCAAGGAGAAAAAGATGCCGTGGCCACAATTCTTCGATGGTCAAGGCTGGCAAAACGAACTCGCCCAGAAATACGGCATTAACAGCATCCCGGCGACCTACTTGGTGGATCGCGAAGGCAAAATCATCGGCATCGGTTTGCGCGGCAAAAAACTCGAAACCGCCGTGGCCGAAGCGCTGGCGAAGAAGTAATTCGTTCGCCCTGAATTCAACCGGCAGTTCACCTTTGGTGGACTGCCGGTTTGTTTTCTTTGAGGAACGACACTCTGTACCGATGGCCTCAGCGTAAGAGTGCTTCGGCGTGTTTGCGCGCGGCGTCACTTTGGCCACCGAGCATCCGGGCGAGTTCGGTCACGCGCGATTTGCGTTCGAGCCGGGTGATTTCTGAAGTGGTCCGGCCGTCCTTGACCAGTTTGCTGACAACGTAGTGCGCATCCGCTGCCGCGGCCACTTGCGGCAAGTGCGTGATGCAAAACACCTGTCGCTTCGCGGCGATCTGTTTCATTTTCGCGCCGACAGCGTTGGCGGTTTCGCCGCCGACGTTGGCGTCCACCTCGTCGAAAACGAGCACCGGGATTTCGTCTTCCGCGGCCAGCACGGTTTTCAACGCTAACATCACGCGGGCCATTTCCCCGGACGAAGCGATGGCGCGCAGCGGCTTTAGCGGTTCGCCGACATTGGGAGAGAATTGAAATTCAATTTCATCGCAACCGGAAACGGTGGGGCGCGCGTCCTCGCGAGCCGGCCCGTCAGGAGCCTCGCCCCACCGGGACGATTTCAGTGCGATGTCGAATTGACCTTGCTTGAAGCCAAGATCCGCAAGCTGCTTCGCGACGGATTTGCCTAACTTGGGAATAACTTTCTGTCGCGCGACAGAAAGCTTTGTGCTGGCGTCGAGCAACTGCGAATCCAGTTTTTCCAACGCGCTGTTGATACGAGTCAGTTCCGCATCGCGAGATTCAAGGGCCTGAAGTTTCGCTTTGGCTTCCGCGCCAAAGGCAATGACTTCGGCCAGCGACCCCCCGTATTTGCGTTTCAGCGAGTGAATGAGATTCAGTCGTTCGTCCAACTCGGCCAGGCGCGCGGGATCCACATCCACTTTGTCCGCGTATCGCGAGAGTTCAGTTTGCAGGTCGCGCAAGGTTGCCACGGCTTGCTCGTGCAATTCCGTGAGATTACCCGCCCCGGAATCTACGCGCTGCAAGTCATGCAACACCCGTCCGACTGCGCCCGTTTGTGTCAGCAATGAGGTTTCACTTTGGCTCAACAAATCCAAGGCGGCCTGACTGAGTTGGAGCAAGCGCGCGGCGTTGCTGACACGATGATGTTCCTGGGTGATCTGCTCCTCTTCGTCCGATTGCAATCGCGCGGTTTGAATCTCCTGCACCTGAAAACGCAACAAGTCGAGTTGCTGGGCGTACGTTTTTTCATCCACCACCAATGCGGCTTTTTCAGCTTCCAGTTCGCGGCGCCGTTTCATCAGCGCAGCAAAAGCATGGCGCGTCGCTTCCAAACCGCCGAACGCGTCGAGGATGGCGAGTTGTTTGGCCGGATGCAGAAGCGATTGATGATCGTGCGGACCGTGCATGTCCACGAGCCATTCCCCGAGTTCGGCCAGCGTGTTCAAAGTCGTCGCCGAGCCATTGATAAACTGGCGGTTCGTTCCGGCGCTGGTGAAGGTTCGTTTCAGCACCAACTGGCCGTCGTCACACGGCTCCAGCCCGTTCTCCTCCAAAAAAGTCTTCAGCGGCGCGCACAGTTGACGCACATCGAAGCACGCTTCCACCGCGCAGGAATCGCTGCCGGTGCGAATAAGCGAGCGGTCCGCGCGCTGACCGAGCACGAGATTCAACGCGCCGAGAATGATGGATTTGCCCGCGCCGGTTTCGCCCGTAATCACGTTGTAGCCCGGCTGGAGTTCCAGCGTCAGATCGGCCACGAGCGCCAGATTTTTGATGCGTAAAGTCGTCAGCATGATTTGCGGGCGCGAAGAATTTGCGGAGGCCAATTGCTTTGGGCAATCGGAAAATGGAGTGGCGCGAGCGCTCCCGCGCCACAAATGTCAAAGCCCCGTCAAGGGAATGATGCGAAGGCGATAGTATCGCTGCGCCGTGGCTGGCGCGGGATCGTTGATGGTAATCCAACCGGCGTCCGGCGGCGGCGGAAAGTTCAGGCGCGAATCAAACAACACCGTCGCCCCGTCCCACTCGCCTGGTTCGCTCGTGGTTTCCAACACATACGCAATGTCGTTGCGTCCCGAATCAAACGGAAACCGCAACGCCGGCGCTTCCGCGGGGCCCTCAAACTGCAATGCTCCCAGCGCCGGATCATCAGTCAACCCCAGTCCCAGGGCATAGCGCAATAAATTCGCCACCCCGCTGCCATTGGGATCGGCGGCCGGACCGGAGATGGCCGGGTTGGCACGGTCGGCGGGATTCGGGAACGCCGTCATTTGCCAGGCCGCAAACGTCGCAGGCGCGCCCCCAAAGCGCACTTCCAACGTTCTGCCCGACACAGAGCCGGATTCCAGATTCGCGGTCTCGGCCACCGTGGTGATTTGTGCGACAGACGACTGCGACCAGGTTTGATTCTCGAACAAGTGTCCCCCGCCTGCATCCGGCACAAAGACTCGCTTGGGAACCGTCACAAGTGTGGCGGCCAAATCTGCGCCGAAAGGAACAAAGTAACCGCCGCGCAAGTGGTCGCCAGTAACCGGCAGCGCGGCGAGATAAATGTCCACAGCCAACGGCGCGGTCGGCGCGGCGGGCAGAACCACGACCCCGTTGCTGGCCGCACTCGCTGACGCGTAATTGGGTGAGCCCGTTTTGTGAAATACGAATTGTTGCGTCAGGCCGGTCAGCGCACTGGCATTTAACAATTGATTCAATTGCAACGTGCCCGCGCCGCTGAGCGCGCCCACACTGCCCGTGCCGGTAACAACGGCGAGCGGGGCGACAGTGAGGGACGAACCCAGCGCTCCGGCCAGAATGATCACGCCATTGCTCGCCTGCATGGGTTGCGTATAAGCCGAGTTGTCGGCGGAGAGTTTGAGATTGCCGCCACCAGTTTTGGCAATGGGATGCGAACCGGAAAGCGATCCGGCCAATTCCAGCTCATTGCGCGCTCCGTCCACGTGCAGATCGGTCGGCGCGGTGAACAAAATCGGATTCGCGACGATGGCGTGGTTGCCGCTGCCGCCGGGGTCATAACGCAACGCGCCGAGTTTGCCGAGCGCCTGTTGCTCGGGAATCTCCGCACCGCGGCCCGATCCGGCCAGTTGCAACGGGCCGCCGAAGGTGTAAAGCCGCGGCCCGTTCGCGTCATTGGCGGAGATCAAGCGGAGTTGTCCGCCGGAATGAACGGTGATGCCCGCGGTCGCGGTGGGCGTGGCCGGTTGCGTTACGAACAGCACGCCTTCTTCAATGACAGTTGCTCCCGTGTAAGTCTTACCATCACCGGTGAGGGAAGCGACGCCCGGGCCGGATTTGATCAAACCACCCGGTCCGGACCAGGATTCCCGTAAACGCAGCGCACCGTGTTCGAAGTGGCCGACAATATTCGTGACGTGCAAACGCAGGTTGGATTGCAAAGCGACGCCTGCCTGCACTTCCAACTCGACGTAACCCTCCGCGGTGCCGCCCACTTCAATTCGCGCCGGGCCGTTGGTGTTCTGAAATGTCAGGGTATTGCCGCTGTCCTGGTCGCGCACGCGATTGCGCGAAGTGGAATTCGCCTGGGGAAAGCGGATTTCTCCCACCGCCACCGGGGCGCGCAGATTGACGTTCCGATCCGCGCTCGCGGGTGCGGGAATGGTCACGATTCGCCCGCCGCCGTTGGGATATGGCAACGGCGCGCTGGACCAATTTTCGTCCGCCGTCCAATCACCACTTCCGGCGGGCAAAAACTGCGGCACAGCCGGCGGAATGATGAACGCCGTTTCGCGCAAGGGACTCCACACGCCAGTCGTGCTGCGCACGCGCGCTTTGACTGTCGTGCTTTGTGAAAAGGTCAATGCCCCGGAATAAATCTGTCCGGCGATGCTGCCTCCCGCCGCCCGCGGATCAACGCCGTTGGTGGTGAAATAAAGAACGCCACTGCCGTTGGGGTTGGTCATGGTTAAAGCGAACCCGTTCGTCACCACGCCGCCGTTGTGACTGAATATCGGTGCTTGGGTTGCAGGCCAAAGTCCTTGATCCGTGAGTTGGGTAAAGAAGGTGTTGCGCCGCGTATCACTGACGATCCACGTGTTGTAAAATGATTCGTTCACCACCGCCCCGATGGTTTCCACCATGATCGGGTTGATGCTGTTGCGCAAGGCGATGTGAATCGCCTGCTGATTGGTTTTCACGAGGCCGCCATCGTTGAAGAAATGCTTTTGCGCCCGGTCGGCAAACCGGAGGCGAAATTCCGGCGACACGCGCAACAACGTATAGAGCGCCGGGATATAGCGACTGGACGTGGTCTGCGCGTCGCCAATAATCAAATCACTGGTGAAGGTGTTGTAACCCGTGTTTCGGCCTTGCGCGCCAAATGCGCCCTCGGCATCCCACACGTAGAATCTCCAGCGACCGGCGGCACTGCGCTCGCGCGCGGCCACCCAGTTGTTGTTCGGCCAATCCCACATGCCGGCATACGCGTTGAGCAGGAGGTAATCGATGAAATTATCCACGTCGAGATAGTCGTGCACTTCTTGATACGCCGCCACGGAAGCAAGATTGGCCGAACGGATGGAGGCGATCATTTTGTTCCAATGAATCGGATCGCCGCTGGAAAACTCGTTCACCTGCTGCACGTCCCACGCTTCGGAACTGTTGTAATGTTCCTGCATGAAGCCCTCACGCAGGCGTTCGCACAAGTTGTAGTAGCCTTTGAAAACGCCATTGAGGTAAACAGTGTTAAAAACGCCGACGCTGCCTTTGTGTCCCATGCTGAGAAACAAACGGCGCACGAGTTCGTCCTTGATGTAGGGATTGTTGATGTCGTTCTTGCCGGCTCGCACGCGCACATCCTTGAATCGCGTCACCGCCGACTCGGGGAAAAACGGATACTCCAGCGGTCGCTCGCCCCATTCGGACCGGAAGAACAAGTTGAACGAAGGTTTCATCGTCGGATCGTGCGGATTGAATCGGTTGAAGGGCGAATCAGTCAGGCGATATCGCGGCCGCGACCACGGACTGCCGGAAACACGCAGCCCCATTTCCGTTCGCAACTCCGGACCGCTCAACGGAAAATACTCCAGTGCGGCAGGCTTTTCCGCGGCCCGACCCCGGAGGAGCGGATAATGAAAGGCCATCGGATCGCCGTTCGCCGTCCAGACGTCGCCGGAATACGTTCCCCCTTTGATGGCCAAAATGCCTTCTCCCGTCGCCGGCCCGCCACTGGCATTGGGCCCAAAGAATGACAGCGTTGCACTGCCGCTGAGGCACAGTGCCGGCAGCGATTTTTTCGCCGCGCTTTCCTGCATTAAATAGGTGTGGGTAACTGTGGGCGACGGCATGGCTCCGGACAAAACCGCCCGGGCGCGAATCACGCGATCCACCGGGATGCTGATTGGCGCGGCGTAAATTTGGCCTGGATTGGGTTCGCTGCCATCCACCGTGTAGTAGATTGAAGCCCCAGGTGTCGGCGTGCTCAGGGTCAATGAAAACGCCGCATCATGAAAACCTCCAGGCACGCTGAAAACGGGCGCTGCCGGCGCCGGATCAAGCGGCATGGCAGAATTCGTTTGGCCGGGAGTTGCCATCGCAAAGAAACCCCAGTTCCCCAGCGCATCACGACCGTACGAGTGTTGATAACTTTGCGGCGGATAGCCCGGGGCGAGTTCGCTCACGACCTGCCCTTGCGCATTGACCAACGCAAGATACTCGCCTTCCACCGCGAGACTGAAATTGGCGTGCAAATAAGTGGCGTTGTCTTCCGGCAGTATTTCTTCGCCGCTCGCCAGGATGACGAGATAACCACCCGCAGGAATCGTGGCGTTCGTCGGAAACGTCCATTTCGCGAGGTTGCCGGCGTTATCGGTGAGTGACCAACCCGCCAGACTGACCGCGCTGGTGCCGGCGTTGTACAATTCCACCCAATCACTCTCCGAATCCGGCGCTTCTTCCAGTGGTCCAACATCGTCCTGTTCGCCTTCGAGCACTGGCTCTTGCAGCCCGACGAAATAACGCACCGAATCACTGGGTTGCACCAGCACGCGCGCCCCAACGCCGGTGGTCTCCAAAGTAATCCGTGCGATGGAATCGGAACTGGTCAGGCTCGAACGATGCATTTGCACGGCCAGGACGTTGTCGCCCGCGGTCAATAACCCACTTGGCGCGCCAATCAATAACACTTCTTCCTGCCCGCTCACCGATCCGCCGTTGTCGCCATTGGCATTGTGCCCCGTCGTCGCGAAAACATCGTGCGATGCCGGGACGCCTGCCGTGCCGACATTGCGCCGCACCAATTCTTTGCCGTTCAAATACACGATCACGCCATCGTCATAATCCAATGTCAGTCGCATCGCTTGTGCAGAGGCCGCTTCGCCGGCGGAAACCGAAAAAATCCGCCGGGTATAAATCGTCGGCGTAATGTTGTAAGTCTGCGCGTAGAGGTTGACGCCCAAAATGTAGTCGGGCGGATTCGCGCTTTCCACTCCGACCGGGCCCGGTCCGACCGGCCACGCCGCGTCATTGAACTCGCGCGTCGCCCAGGTGACCACGGCGTTCTGTTCCAGAAATTGATAATACAATCCGTAATCCAGCACGCCGCCCGAAGGCTCGCTCAAGCCGGGAAAATACCGCCACGGCGCATCCGCCGCCACCAACACCGCTCCGCCCGAAATCTGCAACGTACCGAGAAAAAGGAAGTTTGCTCCCGCACTGCCGACCAGCGACTGATTGTGAACTTGAATGCAAATCACATTTTCGCCGGCCACCAATCGCGTATTGGCCACGCCCAGATTGACCGTTTCGAGATTGGCGCTGTTCGGGTTGAACGCCGTTTGATCGTGAAATGCAAACATTCCCGGATTGCCCATGTGACGCCGCGCCACTTCCACGCCGTTGATGAAAGCGATGAAGCCGTCGTTGTAGCGGGTCACCAATTGCAACAGCGCGCCGCTGGCGGCCTGGGCCGGCGTCACCGTGAAGGTCTTCCGCAAATAGAGTGACGCGCCGCGATTTTGCAGCGGGCCGGAAACATCCGTGGCCAATGTCACGCCACTGAACGCCCCAAATCCAAACGGCGCCGGGCCGGTCAGCCATTGGGAATCGTCATAGTCCGGCGCCTGCCACGGCGTCGTAATCCCGGCCCGCGGATACGCGCCCGCGTCCCGGGTCAGCATGCGACTGGACGGCGCCGCCACAAATTCATTCAGATAAACCTGCGCCGATGCGAACGAAAAACAACCCGCCGTGAAGACCGCAACCCATGTCCGGCGCACAACAGAAGGATTCATCGCGGCGCATGCTTCCACTCGCACGCCGCGGCTTCAAGTGCTATTTGCCTGCGACCCAGTGGAAAATAACTTTAAGGATTTGACCCGAGCCGGCGACACAGGGTTTTGCCTGGAGCCGTTCGGGAAAATCACCGGTGCTTCACCCATTCATCGGCTCAGCGATGGGGGCGCGGCCTCCGGCGCACTGCCCCAATTCGGATTCGGCTTCGCCCCCATGCGGAACATCAGCGTCCCGCCGTTGGCAATGTCCGCATGACTGAACCACGGCTTGTTCCACGGTTGTCCGTTCCAGGTGGCCGATTGGATATAGAGATTTTTTTCCGAATTATTCTTCGCCTGAATGATTAGCTGTTTCCCGTTGGCCAAGCGCACGACGGCTTCGTCGAAGAGCGGTGAGCCAAGCACATAGTTCGGACTGGACGGATCAACGGTGTAAAATCCGAGCGCGCTCATCACATACCATGATGAAGTTGCGCCTTGATCATCCATGCCAGGGAACGCCAGACCGTATTTGTCACTGCCATACATCAACGCGAGAATTTTCCGCACGAGTTCCTGCGTCTTCCACGGTTGACCGGAGTAAGCGTAGTAATACGGCACTTGTTGATCCGGCTGATTGCCCTGGCAATACAAACCGATCATGCCGGTGACATCGCGCGCGATGCCCTTCGGGTTGTACGGCGTGGTGAAAAAGTAATCGAGATTGCGATTAAACTTGTCGCGCCCGCCCATCAAGTTGATCAAGCCCTGCACGTCGTGCGGCACGAGCCAGACGGTTTGCCACGCCGACGCTTCCTTGAACATGTAATTGTAATACGGCTCGTACGGGTCGAAGGGATCAATCCACGAACCGTCCGCCGTGCGACCGCGCATGAAACCCGTCGTGGGATCAAACACGTTCGTGTAATTGTAGGCGCGCGCGAGGAACATTTGATAATCCTGTTCCTTGCCGAGCTTCTTCGCGTATTGCGCCAACGCGTAATCGCTCCACGCGTATTCGAGCGTCTTGGCAACACCCGCATCGCCGTCGGCGCGGGGCGGACTGCCGTTCGCCTGAAAGTCGTCATGCACCCAGCCACGTTCCAGATATTCGGCGAGTTTGCCGCGCGGCCCGGCGGGATCGGTGGCGTTCTTACGCAGAAATTCGTACGCCGCCGCGTAATCGAACGGCAAACCGCGCACCCAATCGCCGAGATACATCAACACCGCGTTGTCACCATGAAACGACGTGTGCATGAACCCGGATTCGCGCGCCATTTCCAGATGCGTGCGCAGGATGTTCGTTTTCACGTCGGGTTCGAGCAGGGTGAGGAGGATGATTTGATTGCGGCCCGTGTCCCACAACGCGATCGGCGTATAACGATCGTAATCGAGCACCCGATCTTCGTCACCGCCGCGCCCGCGCCATGGCGTGCCCTGCTTGGCCACCAATCGCGGCGTAAGTAGCGAATGATAAAGCGTGGAATAAAACAACGTGCGCTGTTTTTCCGTGCCGCCTTTGATTTGAATCAGGTTCAGTTTCTCAGCCCAGGCGTCACGCGCGGCCCGTTGCACGGCAGCGAAATCCTTCGGCTCGCTGGCGAGTTGTTCCGCCGCGCCGTCGTAACTTCGATCCGCCGTGATACGCACGAGAATCTGTTCGCCGGCAGTAGTTGAGAACTCCAGATAAGCGCCGGCGTAGCTGCCGCTGATGTTCCGTTCGCTGGTGCGGATGTCGTCATCGCGGCGCAAGCGCGCGCCTTCGAGGCGCGGTTGGTGTTGGCGGAAGACTCCGAAGGATTTGAACGGCTTGGAAAATTCCGCGACGAACGAACGCCCCCCACGCTCGCGACCACTGCGGCCGCGCACGATGCGATCACCGACGATTTCGACATTGTTATTCCCCGCGCCGAGATCAATCAAAACCACGCCGCGCTCCGTTTTCGGAAATGTGAAGCGATAAAAGCCCGTGCGCTCGGTCGTCGTAAGTTCCGTGCGAATGCCTGTATCCGGAAAGAATACGGAATAGTAACCCGGCGACGCTTTCTCCGAGGCTTTGTCGTACGGCGACGCATACGTGCGATCTGGCGGCACGGTCCAATCGCCGACTACGGGCATAATCGTCAAGCCGGGCATGTGCGACGAAAAGCCGAGCATCGTGCGCCGCTGATGAATGTAGGGAAAGATGATGCCGTGATTTCCGGCAGCCTCGGTCAAATCCTTGTTGATCGGTCCAACCGACACGTGGCGATGCGGCAATCCCGGACCGGGATGGGTGAAGCCGGTGTAAGCTTCTTCGCCGGGCGGCGGGGCGTTGCCGCGCAACTTCGCGTCATCCAACGATGCCGTACCGACCAGCGGATTGGCATAATCCACGGGAGTTTTCGCGGCCAGCGCCGCCAGGGAATTGACATCGCCCGCGATTGAAAGAATTAGAACAGTAGCTCCGGACCAAAAAAATCGCTTCATCGTCACAGCAAACTATCCGCGGAACGGAACACAGTAAATCTTTAGTGCGCGGTTATTGCGGCACGAGCCGGTAAAACCGTTGCGCATTCGTCGCCGCAAAATCCACGAAATACGAGCGCGCCGCCGGCGTGGTGAGCGGCGCCAGCAAATTCCAATTCGTGAGCCGCAAATCGCTCGCGTGTTGGAGCGAGAAAGTCGCACCTGGCGCACAATCAATGACCAGCAACGGCAACGGCCCGAAAACGCTCGGCGCAAACTCCAGTTGAAAGATGGCGACCGGCGCCGCGGGACTGGTCACGATTCCAAACGCATTACTGGCGAGCACGTCGTAAAGTCCCACCCGGGCCAGCGTCAGATTGGTCACGAGCAATTGCGGGTTGGTCGCGCCCGCTATTACGGTGGAGTTCAAGCGCCATTGATAGCGAATGGGACCGATGCCCGTCGTCAACGCACTCAAAGCCGCATTATTTCCCAAGCTCAAACTGCTGCCACGCGGTATTTCGGTAAAGATAGGCAACTGACTCACGGGCACACCCGGCACAAAGTTCGCATAAACGAGCTTGCTGCCGTTCATCGTCAGCGGCAGCGGATTGGTCGTGCCACTCGCGTCGCCGCTCCAGTGCGAGAACACGCGATTCGACGTGTTCCATGCGGTCAACGTAACGACGGCGTCATTCGTGTAAACGTTCAGTGCGGGATTCGCCTGAATGCTGCCGCCATTCACCGGCAGTGCCACGAGCGACACCTGATTGCTGTTCAAGCTGGCAAACAAAGCCGTCAACCCGGAAGCATTGGTGACCGTGAGCGTCACCGGATTATTGAAACTGGTGAGTAAACCCGCCCAACCGAAAAAGTAACTGCCTGGATCGGGTCGCGCGGTAAGGGTGACCACTGACCCATACGGGAACGGTGTTGCAATCGGGTCGGTTTCCACGCTGCCCTGCGAATAATTGGTGTTGAGATTGAGCGTCGTGCCAAACACCGCTTGCACGAAATTGGATTGATTCATGACCACCGAAGTTTCCGCGTTCGTGCCGCTGGCCGCGCCAGTCCAATGCATGAAAACCCAACCTTCACTCGGCGTTGCGGTCAACGTCACCACCGTATTGCTCAGGTAACTGTTGGTGCTGAGATCCGCCGCCGGCATCCGCGTCACCGTTCCGCCGGGTGCTTGCACGAGCAGCGAATACGTCGGGATTACTTGCACATTCACCGTCGCCGCTTCGGCTTTGTCGGTGACCAATGTGTTGTACGCCACCGCCCGAAGCGTCACACTGTTTGAAACCACGAACGGCGCGGCATACTGCGGCGACGTAAAATCCGGCGTGCTGCCGTCCAACGTATAGTGCAAGCGTGGATAAGCGTTCGTGGTCGCGAGCAAAGTAATCGTCGCCGCATTTGTCCGCACCACCGGCCCGCCACCGATGCTCGCGCCATTCACCAAAACACTCGGCGCATTGCTCAACCGCAGTGTGGTACTCAAGCTGGCACTTCGCACTAGGTTGGTAACGACCAACGCATAAGCTCCCGCGCGACTGAATGTGAAGTTGGTAACGGTGAGACTGGCATTGGTTTCCCCCACCAAAGGCGTGCCATTAAACCACCATTGCATCGTGTATTCGCTCCCGGACAAAACCGTGGCATTGATGGTGTAGTTGGCGCTCGGCGGCAAGGTGATATTGGTCGGCGGTACGGTGACGAATCGCGGCGCGAGGTCCACCGCGAGATTAATCTGATTGCCCGCGTCAAAATCCGTGAGGTTCGCAGCATTGGTGGGGTTGGCCGCTTGGCCGGATGTGGACAATCCCCAACCCAGAAAGGTTCCGTCACTGCGCTTGGCCAGGCTGTGCAACCACCCCGCCGAGATGGCGACGGCGTTGGTCAGTTGCAACGGTGTGGTCGATTGCCCAAAAGCGTTGTCGCCCCAACCGACCACCACGCCGTTGGAGCGCAACGCCAGCGCGTGGGTGAAGCTCGCCGAAATCGCCATCACATTCGTGAGGCCCGCCGGCAAATTGGTCAAACCGTTAATCGCCGTGCCCCAGGCGATCACCGTCCCGTCAGCGCGTAGTGCAATTGTTCCCGACGAGCCCGCGGCAATCGCGGTCACATTGGTCGCGGTCGCCGGCACGCTGGTGAGCGAAGCCGTGCCCCACGCCACCACCGTGCCGTTGCTGCGAAGCGCCACGCTGTGATCCGCACCCGCTGCAATCGCCATCGCGTCATTCAACGTCGGCGGCACATTCGTTTGGCCTAACGCATGACGCCCCCAGGCCACCACCGTCCCATCGTTCCGCAACGCCACACTGTGTTGCGCGCCGGCACTGATGGCGACCACATTGCTTAAACCCGGCGGCTGATTGGTAATTTGCCCGTGCGTATTGTTTCCCCAGGAAACCACCGTTCCGTCCATCCGTAACGCGAGACCGTGAAATCCGCCCACCGAAATTTGCGTGATCGGCCCGATCGCGGCCGCGGAATTCGTCGTGATCTCGTTGGCCACGCCCCAGGCGTAAAACAATCCCGGGATTTCCGCCGCGCGATTGCACAAAGGCAGAAATCCTCCCAGCAGCAACAAGCTGATGGTCAGAAATGATGAAGTTCGCTCCCGCATTGCGCCTGCCAGTGTGGGAAACTTCCGCGCCGCCGCAATTGAAAATGTTCGCGACGCTCCGCAACGCCGTGTAACGTGCGCGGCACGGATTCGCGTCATGGCATTCTCATTCACATTTCTCGGCAGCGGCACTTCCCTGGGCGTGCCCGTCATCGGCAAGGATTATCCGCCGGAATTTTTGGCCAACCCCAAAAACTGGCGCACCCGCTCGTCCATCTACGTCCGCACTGACGCCGTCAGCTTTCTGATTGATACTTCGCCGGAATTACGCCTGCAATGCTTGCGCGAAAACATTCGCCAGGTGGATGCGGTGCTGTTCACCCACGGACACGCCGACCACATCATGGGCCTAGACGATTGCCGGCGCTTTTGCGATTTGCGCGGCGGAACAACGCTCCCCATTTACGGCAGCCCGCAAACCATGGACGACTTGCGCCGCGTCTTCAAATACGCCTTTCATCGCGGCCCGTGGCCCAAAGGTTATTTCATGCCCGAGGAACGCGTCGTCACCGGACCGTTCACTCTGGGCGATCTCGAAATCACGCCGCTCACCCTGCCGCACGGCCGCTTGGATTCCACCGGTTATCTTTTCACACAGAACGGCCAGAAACGCCTCGCCTATCTGAACGATTGCAAAGAAGTCCCTGAACCGGCGCTGGAACTCGTGCGGGGCGCGGAAATCGCCGTGCTCGATGCGCTGCGGCACGCCCCGCATCCCACGCACATGTGCCTCGATGAAGCGCTCACCACGGCGCGACGCATCGGCGCCGCGCGCACGTATCTCACCCATCTGACGCACGATTACGACCACGACCAAGCGCAGGCGGAATTGCCGCCGGGCATCTGGTTTGCCTGGGACGGCTTGAGAGTGGATACTGCCGACCAACCCAAATGATTCGCAGGCACGGACGCCGACATGACCATCGCCCAAACTCGTAGTTCAATTTTCTTCGTCGCATTTTTTTTCTTCGGCTTGCTATCCGCCAGCGGCAACGGTTCGGAGGTGGTCGTCATCTTCAACTCCAATTTGCCGGAGTCTAAATCCCTCGCCTACTACTACGCCCGTCAACGCGAGGTACCGCCAACACAAGTCATCGGGTTTGATTTGCCCGACGGCGAAATCATCTCCCGCAGCGAATTCAATCGTCGCCTGCAACACCCACTCGCGCGCAAACTCGAATCGCTCAAACTCTGGCGGCTCGGCAAAGGTGATTTGCCCGGGACGAATCAGGTTCACTTCCGCTCCAATCGCAAAGTTGTCGAATCGAAAATCCGCTACGCCGTTCTCTGTTACGGCGTCCCGCCGATCATTCAAAATGATCCCGGTCTCTCCGAACCGGCGGCCGAGAAAATGCGCCCCGAACTGCGCCGCAATGAAGCCGCCGTGGACAGCGAACTCGCCTGTCTGCCGTTGCGCGCCCATGGTTATCCGCTCACCGGCCCGCATCTCAATCCGCTCTACGCCACGACCAACGCGTTGGAACTTCATCCCACCAACGGCGTGCTCCTCGTGGCGCGACTCGACGGTCCGACTCCCGAAATGGCTCGTCGTCTCGTGGACCAAGCTTTGCAAGCCGAGACCAATGGACTGTGGGGCCGCGCTTACTTTGATGTGCGCAATATTCCTGACCCCGGTTACAAACCCGGCGACGACTGGATTCGCAACGCCGCCATGCTCGCCACGAAAATGGGGTTCGACACCGTGGTGGACGAAAACAGCGATACCTTCCCGGCCAGCTTTCCCATGAGCCAAATCGCCCTCTACATGGGTTGGTATCGCGAACACGTCAGCGGCCCGTTCACTCTGCCGCAAGTTGAATTCAGGCCAGGCGCGTTTGCCTATCATTTGCACAGCTTCAGCGCCAACACCCTGCGCAGCACGAATCGGCATTGGGTTGGCCCCTTCGTGGCGCAAGGCGTCACCTGCACTATGGGCGCAGTCGCTGAACCTTATCTTAGCGGCACGCCCGAACTCGCGGTCTTTGCCAGTCGCTGGATGTATCTCGCCTTCACCTTCGGCGAGGCCGCCTACGCGGCGCAACCGCTGCTCTCCTGGCAAATCACGGTCGTGGGCGATCCGCTCTATCGCCCGTTCGGGAAAAACTTGTCCGAGCAACACCTCGCTTTTCTTTCCGCCACCAATGCTCTCGCCGAATGGTCGCTCCAACGCATCGTCAACCTCAGTCGCCTCAACAACGCCAGCCCGGTGGAATTGGCCACCGCGCTCGAAGAAACTCCCCTGACCCGTACCAGCGCTGTCTTGACCGAGAAACTCGCCGAACTCTACGACGCCCAAGGCAAACCCGCGTCCACCATCGCCACGTATCAACGTGCGCTCAACCTCGACCCCACGCCGCAACAACGGATTCGCTTGCGCTTAACGCTGGGCGAAAAACTCACGACCGCTGGCCGCACGGCGGAAGCGCGCGCCAATTACGAACGATTGCTGGAAGAAAATCCAACCTACCCCAATGAAGTTATCATCCGCCAGAAAATCGCGGCTTTGACCGAGAAAGCGAACTAAACCTCTTTCTGATGCTGTCCGTTCAAAACACCGCTGGACAGCGAATTACCACAGAAATACAGTCTGCGCATGAAACGAGAAGGCCCGCAACGGTTGCGGTCACTGATGTGTTAGACCACGCAACGCACATGGACATTTCCTCAATTCACTTTCACGATACGCAGATTCTCCGCGTCGTTGAGGATTGCCTCGCTGACACACTGACGATGGAGGTTGATTATCCAGTGGATTGGAAGCGCAACGTCTTCGAGAAGCGTTTTCTCGTTTTCGAGGATGTTCATGGTTATCAAACTTTTGAGGGACCGTTTCAAGGATGCCCTACGATTTTGGATGCCTTCATCATTGGTTCAGAAGACAGATGGAGCAAATTGAGGCTCGAAACTAATGCCGGACACCGAGAGCTCAGTTGCACTGGTGTCAGACTTTGTGAACATGACCGTGAGAACTAGCCGATAGAAAAGCCGAATCCGAAATCTTACTGTTCGCCAATACGATATCCAGCGCGCAGATGTTACCAATCCGTCGGCACGTAGTCCTTCAAAAACTTGCCCCAGAAGTGTTCGCCAGAGTTAAAGCCGGCGATGATCGGATCCACAATCCGCGCCGCGCCGTCCACAATGTCCAACGGCGGATGAAAGCGATGCTCCGCCGTCTTGCGTGTCGCGATATGCACCGGATCTTCGTCGGTCACCCAACCGGTGTCCACCGCGTTCATGTGAATGCCGTCCGCGTGATAATCCGCCGCCGCCGTGCGCGTCATCATGTTCAACGCGGCTTTCGCCATGTTCGTATGCGGGTGGCGCGTCGTCTTGAACTTGCGGTAAAACTGCCCTTCCACGGCGGAGACATTGACGATGTGTTTGTCGCGTGACGGCGTGGTCATCATCAGCGGCTTCAAGCGCGCATTGAGAATGAACGGCGCGACGGCGTTGACGAGTTGCACTTCGAGCAGTTCCACGGCGGGAACTTCGTGCATGCGCATGCGCCAGGAATTGTGTTCGCGCAAATCCACCTGCTGCAAATCCTGGTCAAGCTGGCCCTGCGGAAACAACGCCTGTTGCGCGGCAAGTTCCTCAGGCAACAACGGCACTTGCGACAGCGCGGCGGCGTGAGTGAGGCCCGCGAGTGAAGCTTCGTTTGATTTGGTAGGGACGCGCTGCCGCGCGTCCAAGCCGACCAGCAGGTCGGCCCTACCCCCCTCCGGCAACATATGATAACCGCGTAGTCCTTCATACGCTCCGAGGAGCTTCCGCGCGTCCTCCGGCAAGTCATGCAACGCGCCGTTCTCCCGCTCCATCATGTGCGCATAGAAATCCGGCGGTCGCCGCACGGTCTGACATGCGTTGTTGATGATGAAATCCAGCCGCGAATACTTCTTCATCATGTGCTGGCAAAACGCTTCGACACTCGGCGTGTGCCGCAAATCGAGTCCAAAGATTTCCAGTCGATGTCCCCACTCCTTGAAATCCGGCTCTTGCGCGTAACGCGTTGCGGAGTCGCGCGGGAAACGCGTTGTCACCACGACCTGTGCGCCGGCACGTAGCAACTTTATCCCAGCTTGATAACCGATCTTCACGCGCCCGCCCGTGAGCAGCGCCACCCTGCCCCGCAAATCCGCGAGTTCCGTGCGCTTGCGGAAATTTAACTCGGCACACTTCGGACAAAGCTGATCGTAGAAATGATGAATCGTCGTGTAGTCCTTTTTGCAGATGTAACAGTTCTGCGGCTCGACGACCTCGCGAAACTCCGGATCGCTCTCTACTTCCTGCGGTTCAAGGTCCGGTGGCGGCGGTAGATTCGGGGTGGTGAAAACGGGCTTCGCGCGAAGTTTTCGGATTCCCGTTTCATTAAGCTGCGATTGGTCGCGCTGCACCTTCTGCTGTTTGCGCTGCTTGGAAGTTTCCTTCACCAACCGGCGCCGTGCGCGAACGTCGGGACAATAAACATCGCCCGCGGCCTTGAGCAGGCGCGTGCGTTCTTCCTGGGAAAGTTCGGCCAGAACGGCGCGGTCCGACGCCGCGCGTTCAAGCAATTCAGCGGCAGCACGCAATTGCGCGGCCAGTTCAGCGCGATCAGTTTTCTTTCCGTTCACGGATTGATTCGACATCGGTTGTCTTTGCGCCGCGAAATGACGGCGCAGAACCGTGAAGGCTAAACTGAACCCAACCGCCGTCAAGTGTGGTTCAGGAGTGCGGACGATCTCGAGTGTGATCAAAAGCGGGTGAAGAACCCTGGTGGAAATGGTCGCGCTGCGACCATTCCGCCCGCGTAGCAGCGGGCGGAATTCAGGGATGGCGCGAGCGTTTCCGAACCGTGCCGCTGAACGCGGTGCGACTTGCCGCAGCGCGGCAAGTTCTACCCACTTTTAATCACACCCGACGGTCTTGGGCGCGTGCCACTGGTCCGCGATTGTCCCGGAGGGACAAAACCTGAATAACCGTGGGCGATAGCCCACGGAATAGGCACAAAGCACATTCGACCCCGCAGGGGTCGCATCATTCTCCTGCTCACCGTGGGTTTGCACCCACGGCTATTCATGTTCAGCTGCTTGGCAGCCAAAAGTCGAGGGCAGTGCCGAAATGCGCCCAAAGGTCTCCGTCCGCAGCATGATTACCCGAACAGACGTGGGTAGCACTTCGCGAGGGCTTCGAGCAGACGATGTGGCTGCTGGGACGGCTCACGGTCCAGATCACCAGAAATGGCGGTGCGACCGGGATTGGCCGTCTATCGGTCAATCGGTTAGCATTTGGTCAAATCCGATGATCACCGCGCGCGCCAAACTCATTCTTCTCGGGCTCTCCGTGTGCCTCCTTTTTTGCTGTCGTCTCACGATGGCCGAACCGTTCACCCAATCCCTCGCTGGTTCGTGGCGTTTCCAACCTGACCCGCGCGATCTGGGTCTGGAGGATAAATACTTCGCACGCGATCTCGAGGGCACGATCACGTTGCCCGGCATTCTTCAGGCGCAAGGTTACGGAAACGAAATCACCACGAATGCGCCGTGGGTACTGTCGCTCTACGACAAGCTCTGGTTCGAGCGCGAGGATTACCAGTCTCACACGCAGCCCGGCAACGTGCGCGTGCCGTTTGTGAGTCAGCCCGAGCGACATTACCTCGGCGCGGCTTGGTATCAACGCGACATCGAAATCCCCAAGGAATGGGAAGGTCGGCGCGTGGTGTTGTTTCTGGAACGCACGCGCTGGGAAACGCGCGCGTGGCTCGATGACAAACTCGTCGGCACGAATCGCTCCCTTTGCACGCCGCATGAATTCGATTTCGGTATCGTGACGCCGGGCAAACATCGTCTCACCGTGCGCGTGGACAATCGGATGTTGATGAACTATCGCCCGGACGCGCACGCGGTCTCCGATTCGCTCGGCAGCACCTGGAATGGCATCGTCGGCAAGATCGAACTGCGCAGCACGCCGCCGGTGTGGATTGAGGAACTTCAAGCTTTTCCAGATGTTGCGCAAAATTCGGTCACCATTCGAGGCAGGATCGGCAACGCCACGAGCGAATCTCAAAACGCTACTTTAGTTCTCGGATTGCTTCGCGAGCCTGATGAGGCAGCAATCGTAATGGATCGTATCGTCAAGCTTACGGTCCCAGCGGGCACTCAGGATTTCACGACTGAAATCCGGCCGTTGAAGCCGCTGCATTTTTGGGATGCGTTCAATCCGACGAATCGTATGGTTCTGGCTGGCGCGTTGGGAGTCCCCGCTCAGTGGCAAGACACATTGAAACGCGTCCCCATTCCACTGCGCGACATCCAAACCTCCGGTCAAGAATTCATCGTCAACGGTCGGCCCACGATGATGCGGGGCACCCATCACGGCGGCGATTTCCCGCTCACCGGTTATCCGCCTTGCGACGTGGATTACTGGCGCAACCTTTTCAAGACTTGCAAGGAATGGGGCTTGAACCACGTTCGCTTCCATTCGTTCTGTCCGCCAGAGGCGGCGTTCATCGCGGCAGATGAAATTGGCATTTACCTTCAGCCCGAACCCGGCATGTGGAACGAAATCAGCCCCGGCACGCCCATGGAAGCCATGCTCTATGAAGAAACCGAACGCATGATTAAATATTACGGCAACCATCCGTCGTTCGCGCTCATGTCCGCGAGCAACGAAGCCAAAGGTCGCTGGAAGGAAGCGTGCTCGAAATGGGTGCAACATTTCCGCGAACGCGATCCGCGCCGGCTCTACACGCCGGACACGGGTTGGTCGCTGATTGATGAACCCGGTCCGGTGAGTGATCGCGCGGATTATCTCGCCGTCCATCGCATCGGGCTGAACATGATGCGCGGTGACCGCGGTTGGTTCGGTCGCGATTACTCGCGCTCGATGCACGGCGTGGACGTGCCGAACATCGTTCATGAAAATGGTCAATGGTGCGCGTATCCCGACTTTGATGTGATCGAAAAATTCACTGGTTTCATTCGGCCTGGGAATTATGAAATCTTCCGCGCGTCGGCGGAGGCGAATGGGTTGTTTGGTAGGGCGGGCAGTCCTCTGCCCGCCGCCGCTACAAATTCTCCCGACGGCGCGCACGGAGTGACGCGCCCTACCAATAAGGATTACGCCCATGCCTCCGGCCGCTTTCAACTCGCGTGCTACAAAGAAGAACTCGAAGCGATCTTCCGCTCACCCGGTCTCGGCGGATTTCAATTGCTCGACCTGCACGATTACACCGGCCAAGGCACGGCGCTCGTTGGCGTGCTCGATCCGTTTTGGGAAGAAAAAGGCTACGTGAAAGCGGACGAGTGGCGACAGTTCTGTTCCGAGACCGTGCCGCTGGCGCGCTTGACAAAACGCGTGTTCACAACTGCCGAAAAATTCGAGCCGGAACTTGAAGTTACTCATTATGGCAAAGCCCCGTTGACCAATGCGCAAGTCTCGTGGCGCGTCGTCAATTCGCGCGGCGAAACGGTCGCTCAGGCCAAATTTGCTCCGCGCACACTCGCGCTCGGAAGAAATCCCGCCTGGGGCAGAGTAAATGTGGATTTGGCCAAACTCGTTGCGCCCGCGGAATACCAGTTGATCGCGAAGGTGGGCGCGTCAAGCAACGTGTGGAACTTCTGGCTCTACCCAGCGCAGGTTTCCGCCGAACCGGACCAAGCCGTTCTCGTCACCAGTTCCTGGCGCGCGGCGGAAACCACACTCGCGCGCGGCGGCAAAGTTCTCTTTCTGCCGACCAATGCGGATCTCGATTGGTCCAGTCCGCCGCTGGATAACCTGCCCGTGTTCTGGAATCGCCTGATGAATCCGCAGTGGGGCCGTATGCTCGGTCTGTGGTGCGATACTAATCATCCGGCGCTCGCCGGTTTTCCTACCGAAGCACATTGCGATTGGCAATGGACGCAAATCACCAAGGGCACGCGCGCCGTGAACATTGGCAAGCTCCCACGTGAACTGAAACCCATCGTTGCGGCAATTGATGATTGGAATCGCAATTGGAAACTCGCGCCTATCTTTGAAGCACGAGTGG